>JBEKOE010000004.1:0-82308 GCA_049522075.1 Candidatus Acidiferrum sp. | reverse complement strand
CGCTTTGCGACCAGCGGAGTGCCGCCGGCTGCATATAGATCGGTTGCGACAAATCGTCCTCCAGGTTTTAAGTCAGCGAGGATGGGCGTGCGCGAACTGATGCGATCAAAATCGTCGATCGAGAGAGGAATTCCTGCCTCGCGGGCGATGGCGAGAAGATGCAGAACGGAGTTGGTGGAACCCCCGGTAGCGGCGACTCCCGCGATGGCATTTTCGATGGCCCTCTTGGTGATAATCTTCAGCGGCGTGAGGTCTTTGCGGAGCAGATCCATGGCCAGCTTGCCGGCGAGTTCGCCCGCCTGCGCTTTGCCCTTGTCCGTGGCGGGAATGCTGGACGCGCCCATGGGAGCGATTCCCAGGAATTCGCAGACCAGGGCCATGGTGTTGGCGGTGAACTGCCCGCCGCAGGCGCCCACGCCAGGGCAAGCGGAACATTCGAGTTCTTTCAGTTGTTTATCCGTAATTTTGCCGCGCGCGTGTGCCCCAACGGCTTCGTAAACATCCTGAATGGTCACCGAATGGCCCTCAAATTTGCCGGGCGCGATGGAGCCGCCATAAAGAACCAGTCCGGGAATATTCAAACGGACCAGGGCCAAAATGCCACCAGGAATCGTTTTGTCGCAGCCCACCAGTACGACCAGGCCGTCGAAAAGATTGCCGCGGGAGACAAGTTCGATCGAGTCAGCGATGACTTCGCGGCTGATTAGCGAGGCGCGCATGCCGTCCGTGCCCATGGTGATGCCGTCGGAGATGGAAACCGTGTTGAATTCCAGGGGCGTCCCGCCTGCGGCGCGGATGCCGGCGCGCACGTGCTCCGCAAGTTCGCGAAGGTGGTAGTTGCAGGGCCCGATTTCGATCCAGGTGTTGGCGATGCCGATGAGTGGCTTGGTGAAATCGTCGTCCTTGAGTCCGGAGGCGCGAAGCATGGCGCGAGCGGGGGCGCGGTTATTGCCATCCACGAGAGCGGAACTGCGGGACTTCAGCGAACGTTCGGTCACAGCGGCGTCCCTCCAAACTGCGCGCAAGAAGCAAAAACAAATCGGGGCCATCTTCCCGTCTGGAGGATGGCCCCAAAACTCCAGAGTTGCGCAGCACAACAGCTACGATTTTCGCCATGCGCCAGCGGAAATGACCGCAGAACCGTTTCCTGGCGCGAGGCAAGTCGTCCGGTTGCCCAGGAATGCAGACGACATCCAAAATTGACGAGGTGATACGCGACAGCGCGTACGCCCCCAGACACTCACTAGGTTGGAGGAAAGAGGGGGATGAGTCAAATTAATAGAAATGCTATGGAAAATAAGCGCAGATTATAGGGAAGTCTGCCCCTGCGGTGGGTTGGACGCGTGCCTGTCGGGAGCTGTTGCCGGGCGTCGCCGACCGGCATTGTGGTCTAGGAATATGAAAAAAATGGCAGTTGCTGTACATCCAGTTGCGAGTGACGGGCATCTGTAGACAAATATGACGACGCTGCGCGCAACAAGTGTTTCATCTGCGGTATCTACTTCAGCCTACGAAGAATACGTAAACCCGCAGTGGGTCGCACTGCTGAACCTGTTGGACATGAATGTGGAGTACGAGCGGTGTGCCGGAACGGAACTGTTCACGCGGGACGGTCGGCGCATCCTGGACTTCTTATCGGGCTATTGCGTCCACAATACGGGCCACAATCACCCGTATATCGTGCAGGCGCTGAAGGACGAATTAGACAAGAGCGGGCCGGCGATGCTGCAAAGCCACGTGCCGGAGATTGCCGGTGAGCTGGCACAGCGGTTGTGCAAGCTGGCGGGGGGCGGATTAAGGAAAGTTTACTTTGGGAGCAGCGGCAGCGAAGGCGTGGAGGCGGCGATCAAGTTTGCGAGCGCCAACACCGCACGGACGGGGATTGTTTTCGCCAAGAGCAGCTTCCATGGACTGACTACGGGGGCGCTGTCCTTGATGGACGATGCCTTCTGGCGCGAAGGGTTCGGGCCGCTGCTGGCGGATACGACGGGCGTGCCTTACGGAGACATCAGCGCGCTTGAGAAGACCCTGGCCACCTGGCGGCATGCGGCTTTCATCGTGGAACCACTTCAGGCGGAGGCGGGAATCCGCGTGCCGTCGCGAGCTTACCTGCAAGCGGCGCAGGAACTATGCCATCGCTACGGGAGCCTGTTTGTTCTGGACGAAGTGCAAACGGGGATGTACCGGACGGGCAGTTTTCTGGCGGCGCATCAATTTGACGTGCGGCCGGACATGGTAGTGCTGGCAAAGGCTCTGAGTGGCGGATTGATGCCGGTGAGTGCCGTTCTGATGACCGACAAAGTGTACGACGGCGTGTACTCGTCTTTGCGGCGCGCGATCGTGCACACTTCCACATTCAGCGAGAACAGCTTGTCCATGCGCGCGGGAATCGCAACCCTGGACGTGCTGGAAAAGGAAAAACTGGGGCCGCGGGCTTTGCGCTTAGGGGAGCAGTTCCGGGTGAAGCTGCGCTCGGCGCTGGCGCCTTTCGAAATGGTGAAGGAAGTCCGCGGGATGGGGCTGCTTTCAGGGATCGAGTTTACCGCGCCCAAGAAGTTATCGCTGCGGGCGCCGTTTGAAGCGTTCCGGAGAATTCATCCGGCGATGTTCGGGCAGATTGTAGTGATGCGGATGTTCCGCGAAAAGAACATTTTGACGCAGATTTGTGGGAACAACTTCCTGGTGTTGAAGGCAGCGCCGCCGCTGGTGGTGGATGAGAAACATCTGGACGAATTTGTGGCGGCGATTCGGGACGTGGTGGCGCAGGCGCATTCCTCGGCGAGGTTTTGGAGCGAAGCGCTGGGACTGGCAAGGCGCGCCGTCAGAATCTGACACATTGTTGACACATTCTTGATAAGTCCAAGGCGAATGTAGGCCCGATACTGTAGGCGCAGAGGGCGCTGAGAATTTGACACAGAACGGCAAGACGGATGTTTTTGTGGTGGGCGGCGGGCCGGCGGGTCTGGTGGCCGCGATGGCGGCGCGCAAAAAGGGTTTCACAGTCGCGCTGGCAGACGGCGCGGAGCCTCCCATTGATAAGCCATGTGGCGAAGGGCTGCTGCCGGAGACGCAGGCAGCGCTGCGGGAACTGGGCATCACGCTGGATGGCAGCGGCGGTTATCCGTTTCGCGGAGTTCAATTTATCCAGAGGAGTAAGCGGGTCGCGGCGGATTTTCCCGAGGGAAAGGGAATCGGCTTTCGGCGGCCACTCTTGCACGCCATGCTTGTGGCCAAGGCGGAACGCAGCGGCGTGCGCCTGCTGTGGAAGACGCCAGTAGCGGCAATCACTCCCGAGGGCGTGCAACTGAAAAGCGGTTTGGTGCAGACGCGCTGGATTGTGGGTGCCGACGGCGGAAGCTCGCGCGTGCGGCGGTGGAGCGGGCTGGAGGCCACGGCCCAGCGCACGCAGCGTTATGCCACCCGGCGGCACTATTGCGTGCGCCCGTGGTCGGAATACATGGAGATTCATTGGGGACGAGGGGCGCAGGCGTACGTTACCCCGATTGGCCGGGAAGAAGTCTGCATCGTGGTGATGGCCGAAAGGCTTGCAGATGCGGACTTCGCGAAGGTACTGGAGGAGTTGCCGGAGCTGCGCGAGCGATTGTCCGGGGCGGAGCTGGCGAGCCGGGAACGCGGAGCGATCACGGTCATGCACCGACTCAAGAGGGTGACGCGCGGAAACGTAGCATTGGTGGGTGACGCCTCCGGCGGAGTGGATGCCATCACAGGAGAAGGACTCCGGCTGGCTTTCCGGCAGTCGCTGGCGGTGGCGGGGGCTATGGAGTGCAACGACCTTCCGGGTTATGAACGCGCGCACCGGGAATTGGCGCGGCGTCCCATGAGGATGGGGAAGCTGATGCTCCTGCTGGGGCGGAATGAGGGATTGCGCCGCCGCTCGTTCGCGGCGCTGGCGTCGAAGCCTCAGTTGTTTGAGGACTTGCTGGCGATGCACATGGGCCGCACATCCCGCGCGCAAATAGTAGGTACCGGGCTAGAACTGGGCTGGCAACTTCTGAGCGCATGACCAAAAGGGAAAGGGGTCCCATGCGAGTAACAGGCTGGAAGTCATTCGGGATTGGAGCCGCCGCGATAGCGGGGCTGGCGGTGCTTTTGTCCGCGAGTGCAGCGCCACCCAGAATGCATTTTGAACAGGCCGCGACCGTAACCACTTCGGAGCTTTCCCTGATCGTGGACCCGAGGCAATCAAAGGTGCACTGGACAGTGGATAGCACGCTGCACACGGTGCACGGCACGTTTGCGGTGAAGAGCGGGGCGCTGCACTTCGATCCGGAGACGGGAAAAGCGGGTGGAGAGATTGTAGTGTTTGCAACGAGCGGTGAGAGCGGCAACAGTTCGCGCGACGAAAAGATGCACAAAGTCGTGCTGGAGAGCGCGAAGTTTCCGGATGCGGCGTTTCGGCCCACGCAGGTGGAAGGCAAGCTCGCGGCTTCGGGGAACTCGGATGTGCAGTTGCACGGGCTCTTCCTGCTGCATGGAAGCGAGCACGAACTGACTGTGCCCGTGCACGCGGTGATGAGCAGCGGAACATGGAAGGGCACCGCGAAGTTCGAGGTCCCGTACATCCGGTGGGGCCTGAAGGATCCCAGCAACTGGCTGCTGAAGGTGAAGCCCGCGGTGCAAGTGGACTTGGAACTCGCCGGCGCGTGGAAACAAGGGCAATGAGGCCGTAACATCGAGAACAGGGTTACTTGAGGAAATGAGTCGGTAGTCGAACCGAAGAGCCCTGAAGCAAGGAAAAGCTTGCGCGCGCCGGCGTTTTTATTTGCATATCCGTGGCGCTTCCTACAAAATGAAACGTTTGGGCTACAACCTGGAAACTAGACAGGTGAGCCCCGTGCAGTTCCACTTACAATTCAACCGAGGGTTTTCATGGAAAAGCCAACGAAGATTACTGCGCCGAGGGGGAAACTCGGGGTGCTGTTGCCGGGAATGGGCGCGGTGGCCACGACGTTCATGGCCGGCGTCGAGCTGGTGCGCACAAAGAAAGCGCTGCCGGTCGGGTCACTGACGCAGATGGCCACGATCCGCCTGGGAAAACGCACGGAGGGCCGATCGCCTAAAATCAAGGATTTTGTAAAGCTGGCGCGGCTGGAAGACATGGTGTTCGGCGGCTGGGATATTTTCCCTGACAGTTCTTATGAAGCGGCTGCAAAGGCGGGCGTGCTGGATGCGCATCACCTGGCGCTGGTGAAAACGTTCCTCTCGAAAATTAAGCCGATGTCCGCGGCGTTTGATCAAGAATACGTGAAGATGCTGAATGGTAAGAACGTGAAGAAGGGGAAGACGAAGTACGACATCGCCCTGCAGGTGAAGGACGACATCGCGAAGTTCAAGAAAAAGCACGGCTGCTCGCGCATGGTGATGCTGTGGTGCGGCTCAACGGAAGTGTTCATGAAGACGCACGAAGTCCACGCCACGCCGGAAACGTTTGAAGCGGCGATGAAAGAGAATCATCCGGCGATTGCGCCCTCGATGCTGTACGCGTGGGCGGCGATTACCAGCGGCATCGCGTATGGAAATGGCGCTCCGAACCTGACCGTGGACGTGCCTGCGTTGCGGCAGTTGGCCCAGGAGCACAAGGTGCCGATCGCGGGAAAGGACTTCAAGACCGGGCAGACCCTGCTCAAGACGGTTCTGGCGCCCGCGTTCAAGGCGCGCATGCTGGGGCTGAACGGGTGGTTTTCGACAAATATTCTGGGAAACCGCGACGGCGAAGTGCTGGAGGACCCCGGCTCCTTCAAGACCAAGGAAGAATCCAAACTGGGCGCGCTGGACTTTATTTTGCAGCCGCACTTGTATCCCGATCTGTACAAGAAGATTTTCCACAAGGTGCGCATCAACTACTACCCGCCGCGCGGCGACAACAAAGAGGGCTGGGACAATATCGATATCTTCGGCTGGCTGGGCTATCCCATGCAGATCAAGGTGGATTTCCTGTGCCGCGATTCCATATTGGCCGCACCCATCGTCCTGGATCTGGTGTTGTTCCTGGATCTGGCGCAGCGCGCGGGCATGCGGGGAATTCAGGAATGGCTCAGTTTCTACTTTAAATCGCCGATGACCGCGCCGGAGCTGTATCCGGAGCATGACCTGTTTATCCAGCTCATGAAATTGAAGAACACCCTGCGGTGGATGATGGGAGAGGATTTGATCACCCACCTGGGCCAGGAATATTACGATTAGAAAAGCAACGATTCCCCAGTGAGGGGATTGCGCGCTATCGCGTGGATTTGTAAATCGTGCTCCCTTTAGCGGGCTGCTGAAAAGTCCCCACAAAATGTCATTCCGAGTCCCGTTCGTGTCTTGAGCGGGACTCGAAATCTGTTTTTTAGCTTTTCTTGTGCGAAAAGCAGATGCCTCTCCCGCTTTGCGGGATCGGGACGACCAATAGCGTTTACACCTTGCCGAAAAGGGGCGCAGCAATGCTGCGCCCCCACGGGAGGGAAGGCGCGCGACGACATGGGATTGGGATTAGAGTGGCTCGGGAACTTCCCAGTGGCCGGATTCGGCGGAGCGGAAGAGGGCGTCAATGACCGCCATGTTGCAGATGGCATCTTCCAGGGGATTGGGGACTTCCTTGTTTTCGCGAATGGCCTGCGAGAATAGATCGCCCTGGATCGTGTATTGATTGCAGACGGGGAAGGATTCGGTGATCGCGCTGCCGCCGGCGTAGAGTTCCTTGCCATTATCAATGAAAATGCGCGCAGGCTTGTCCGCGGGGGCGTTGAACGGGATCTCGATGTCGATGCGGCCTTCGGTGCCATAGAACTGCATCTTCTGGTAGGCAACGAGCTGTGTGCTGGACGTGAAGATGCACTGCCCGGTGGGGAATTCCAGAATCGCGGACGTGAGGCGATCGGTTTTGAAGCTGGGATCGCGTTCGATGCAGGCGAAGACGCGCTCCGGCTCATCGCCAAACACGAAACGCGAGGTCTTCACCGGGTAACAGCCGATGTCTAGCAGCGCACCGCCGCCGTACTCGGCGATATTGCGCGGGTCCGCCGGATCTGTATTGAGGTAGCTGAAAAAGCCGGACGCCGAGCGGAGCTTGCCGATGCGGCCGGCGCGGATGAGTTCGCGCGTGCGCAACCACTGCGGATGCGTGCGCACCATGAAGGCTTCGCCAATCCTGACGCCGTATTCATCACGGGCTTCGCGCAGGCGGCGAGCCTCCGCGGCATTGCAACCGATGGGTTTTTCGCAGAGGACATGCTTGATGCGGCTGGCGGCGCGAATGGACCACTCGACGTGGAGATGATTGGGGAGCGGATTGTAGATGGCTTCGACCTCGCGATCGTCGAGGAGTTCCTCGTAGGAGCCGTAGGCTTTGGGAATGGAAAACTGTGCGGCGACGTTTTTCGCTTTTTCGATGGAGCGCGAAGCGATGGCGGTGATTTCGGCCCATTCGCACTGCTGCATGGCAGGGATTACGTGGCGCGTGGCGATGTTGGCGGCGCTCAGAATTCCCCATTTGACTTTAGGAGGCATGACCCTGCTCTTCTGATTATCACAAAAACAGCAGAAGGCCAAATGACGGGGGTCACAAGATAACGTTGGGATTAGCCCAGGGAGTCTAGTCGAACCAGGCGATGGAGCGCGTGAGGCCTGTTTTCCATTGTTGAAAGAGAGTCCCTCGCTGCGCTCCCCTGGAATCTTCGCCCGCAATTCAGGTCAAACGTGCTCGCTTGCTGACAATAAAATACCGCTACATCGCCAGTAATCGTGCCAGCAGGCCCGCCAATGCGCCGCCGACAAGGGGGCCAAAAATCGGGATGGGGGCGTAACCCCAATCGGAGGGGCCTTTCCCCGCGATCGGTAACACGGCATGAGCGATGCGCGGGCCAAGGTCGCGCGCAGGATTAATCGCGTAGCCAGTCGTACCGCCGAGGGAGAGACCGATACCCCACACGAGACTCGCGACAAGATACGGGCCCAGGCCCGCGGCTGGTCCGGCCGCTGCTACCTTTTTCGAGAAGATCGCGCTAACGACGAACACGAGCACGAAGGTGCCGATGACCTCGCTAAGGAAATTGGAGGGGAGTGCACGAATGGCCGGGATCGTGGAGAACACGGAAAGTTTCGCGGGGGCGTCGGGCGTTTCCCGCCAGTGCGGAAAATAGTGCAGCCAGACAAGCGTGGCGCCGGCGATTGCGCCGAGGATTTGCGCGGCGATGAATGGCAAGACTTGCGAGAAGTCGTGACTTCGCAGCGCGAAGCCAAGAGTCACCGCTGGATTGATGTGCGCGCCGGGGCTGCCGCAGGCGATGGCGGTGAAGACCCCGCACATGACCGCCAGCGCCCAACCAGTGGTGATGACAATCCATCCGGAATTTTTGGATTTGGTTTTGTGGAGGAGGACCCCGGCGACAACACCATCGCCGAGGAGGACCAGAACAAGGGTGCCCATGAATTCGCCGAACCAGGGTGTGAGCATGTGGTGCGCCTCCAGATCTAGAACCAGGACCACTTCATATATCGAACGTACAAATATACAACGGTTGTAGCGTAAGGCTGGCGTGATTAGCGTGATTGCCGCTATGGCCGGGAACCATTGCGTGAAGTAGAATTTCCGTGAGAGTGAAGTTCGAGAAGAGATTCACCCGGTCGAGGAATCGTAGAAAGGACCTTCTAAGTGCCGATATGAAAACACTCGTCTATACGGAGCCGGGCCGCGTCAAGTTGGAAGAAAGACCCCGCCTGAAACCGGAAAATGGAGAAGTGGAAGTCGCCATCGAACTGGCCGGAGTTTGCGGCTCGGACATTTCGGGATTTCTGGGGCACAGCGCGCGCAGAAAGCCGCCGCTGGTGCTGGGTCACGAATCAATCGGGCGGTTGAGTGACGGCCGCAGAGTGGTGGCGAATCCGCTGATCACTTGCGGGCATTGCATCTATTGCCTCGCGGGAGCGCAGAATCTTTGCGAGAGCTGGCGGCTGTTGGGAATGGATCAAACGGCGGGTACCTTCGCAGAATACGTGACGCTGCCAGCAGGGCAGATTTACGAAATTCCAGCGGAACTACCGTCTCCTCGGGCGGTTCTGTGCGAGCCGTTGGCGAACATCGTGCACCTCTTCCGCATTTCCGCGCCCGCGCCCTTTTTCCGCCTGGCCATCGTGGGCGGCGGCACAATGGGGGCGCTGGCCTTGCTGGCAAGCCATCGCATTGGCGCACGAGATGTTTTACTGGTGGACGTAAGCGATCAGCGGCTGGAAACGGCCATGAAGCTGGGCGCTGCGGCGACCGTGAACACCGGATCGCCTGAGGGCCTGGCGGAAGCGCGCCGCGTGGCGGGCCGCGGCTACGATCTGGTGGTGGATGCCAGCGGGAGCGGGCCGGCGCGGCAATCGGCATTCGATTTGTGCCGGCCGGGGGGATGCGTCGTTCTCCTGGGCTTGAGTGCGCAGCGGAGCGAACTGGATTTCGTCACCAGCATAAGGAAAGAGCACCGCGTGGTGATGTCGTTCGCGTACACCCCGGCCGACTTCCGGCGCGCACTGGATTTGCTGATTGCCGGCGAAGAGTGGATTTGACGCGCTGGACGGAACAATTGCCCCTCGATCGCGGCCAGGAAGCGATGGAACGCATCGCTCACCGGCCGGGCGCGACGCTAAAAATGCTGCTGGAAGTTGCCCCAAGCCGGTGATGCGGGTGGAACCTGGTGACAAGACGCACGCCGCGTCTCCAGGAAAATCAGTGTGTGGCGCGAGCTCGCCTGCATCGTTTTTGGGGCTTCGCCATGGGTCGCCGTTTGCGTTAAGAAAAAGCTGAACCATTAGCCGGTGCTGTTAGAGTAGGAGCGGTGGAAACGTTAAACGGGGTGCGCGATGAGACTGATCCGGTTTGGAGCCAAGGGGCAGGAGAGGCCCGGCGTATTGATTGAAGGGAAGAGGCGAGATGCCTCAGCGTGGTTTCGCGATTGGGGTGCGGCGTTTTTCGCGGCCGATGGACTGAAGAAACTGGCGGCCAAGCTTTCCTCCGCAAGCCCGGCCGAATTGCCGGAAGTGGCGGAAGGATTGCGCTGGGCGGCGCCCGTGGCACGGCCCGGCAAAATCGTCTGCGTGGGGCTGAACTATGCGGATCACGCCAAGGAAACCGGGGTGACCGTGCCGAATGAGCCCAAGCTCTTCATGAAGGCCGCGAACACCATGGTAGGCCCGAATGACGACGTGCTGATTCCGCGGCGCAGCACGAAAACAGACTGGGAGGTCGAGCTGGGAGTCGTAATCGGCACAGAGGCGCGCTATTTGGAAACGCGCGAACAGGCGGAATCGCATATCGCGGGTTACTGCATTTCGCATGATGTATCCGAGCGGGAATTTCAGTTGGAGCGCGGCGGACAGTGGAGCAAAGGAAAAAGCTGCGATACATTTAATCCGCTGGGGCCCTGGCTGGCCACGCGTGAAGAAGTGGCGGATGTCAGCAACCTGAACATGCGCCTCAGCGTGAACGGGCAGGTCCGGCAGAAGGGCAACACCGGAACGATGATCCACGCGCCCGCGGAGCTGGTTCGCTACATTTCGCAGTTCATGACGCTGGAACCGGGCGACCTGATCTCCACGGGCACGCCTCCGGGCGTGGGACTCGGCATGAAGCCGCCCACCTATTTGAAGGCGGGCGACGTCGTGGAGTTGGAGATTGATGGACTTGGAAGACAGCGGCAAACCTGCCGTCAAGCATAGCTGAGCGAACATGAAAATCACCGATTACGCAACCTTTGTCATTCGCACGCCCTGGCGCAATTTGACCTACCTGGTGCTGGAGACCAACGAGGGAATCCGCGGGTACGGCGAAGCGCGCGTCGTATCGAAGACGCACACGGTCCGCGAGTTTCTGAAGGATGTACGCCGGCACATCGTGGGTTTCGACGCTACCAACATCGAAGAGTTGTACCGCAGATTCACCCTTTTCGATTTTGGCCTTCCGGGCGAAGTGGTGATGACGGGGCTCGCGCTGGTGGAGATGGCCTGCTGGGATTGCATCGGCAAAAAAGCCAAGCTGCCCGTTTATCAATTGCTGGGCGGAAAAGTGCGAGACAGAATTCCGGCTTACGCCAACGGCTGGTATACCGTGGATCGCACGCCCGAAGCGTTCGCCGGCGCCGCGAAAAAAGTGCTGGCGCGCGGCTATCGCGGGATGAAGCTCGATCCTTTTGGGAACGGCAACCTCGAGCTTACGCGTGAGGAATATCACCGCAGCCTGGAAATTCTCGAGGCCGTGTTCAGCGTGGCCGGGCGCGACGCTCAGGTTTTTGTGGAGATGCACGGGCGTTTTGCGCCGCATCAAGCGGTGGAGATTGCCCGCGCCATTGAGGAATATCAACCGGGCTGGATTGAAGAGCCATGCAGGCCCGATGATCCCGGCGCGCTGGAGATGGTGGCGCGCCATACCACTGTTCCCATCGCAACCGGCGAGCGCTATTACACCGCGGCGCAATTCCGCGATCTTTTTCCCAGGCGCGTAATTCATATTCTGCAACCAGACATGACGCAGTGCGGCGGCTTCTTGGAAACAAAGAAAATTTGTTCCACCGCGGAGACGTATTCCGTGATGGTGGCGCCTCACAATGTCGGCGGAATCATTAGCACCACGGCGGCGCTGCACTTGATGGCCGGATTGCGGAACGGCAAAATCCTGGAACACTTCAACGATTTCTCCGACGCGGAAATCAAGCAAGCGGGCCGGCCGTATCCGGAGGTTAAGGACGGCCAGTTCGATTTGCCACAAGGACCGGGCTGGGGAGTGGAACTGGACTTCGACTACATTCGCGAAAAATCGGCGAAATCTGGCGATGATGTAATCGCCGATCCGGGCCTGGACATGTTCCGCAAGCCGGACTGGTTCAAGCGGTCCGAGGCCGCCAAAACTGGCGCGAAGCAGTAACCCCGCAAGCCTCGAGCCCGAAAAATCGAATCTCGCGGGCTCGCGGCATTCATTGCAGTGGCGTCAGCCCTCCAGTGCGGCTAAGCGGTGGCTCCATTCGGCGACCGCTTCGCGCGAAACACCGAAGTTCGAGCCCGTTCTGCCCTCGAGCGCCGCAAGTTGTATGGCGGCATTGCCGATCGTGGAGCACTCTATGGGACCCCGGATGACCTCCAGCCTCGAGCGCTCCTGTAAGAGTTGGTTAAGAAAAGTATTGCGGTTCCCACCACCGACGATGTAGACCCTGCGGAATCTCTTGCCTGCCACTTCGCTGATCATGCGCAGAACCTCGGTGTAGCGCGCGGCCAGGCTGTGAAAAATCAAGTTGGCAAACTGCGGGGCAGCCTCGGGGTCTTCCGGCAGCGGCGCGTACCCCGAAAGCTTTAGCACAGAGTTGATGCGCTGGGGCATATGTCCGCTGAGATGCAGTTCGGAATGATCTACGTCGAGAAATTCCTTTGGCGCGGGAAGCGAGCGGCAAGCCTCGATGAGCGAAGCAATGCTCCACTCCTTCCCCTCAGAATGCCAATGGCGCATGCATTCTTCGATCAGCCACATGCCGTTGACGTTTTTCAGGAAGCGGGAAGAGCCCTCGAGGCCTCCTTCGTTGCTGATGTTCTGCTTGAAGGCTGCCTCGCTGAGGCACGGGTGATCGAGGACGGTGCCCACGAGCGACCATGTTCCGGAACTGATGAACGCACAATCGTCACCGGAATGCGGAATTCCGGCGACAGCCGAGCCCGTATCGTGACACGAGGGTGCGATCAGTTTAGTGTTTCGGAATGCGGAGAGTTGCGCGAGTTCTCCCTTAAGTTGGCCGACGATGGTGCCGGGGGCCACAAGTTCCGGCGCCTTGCTTTGGTCAAGACCTGCCGCCCGAAAAATCTCCGGCGACCAGGCGCGATCGGTAGCACTGACAAGTTGCGTGTGCGTCGCCAGCGTGAACTCCGAAACTGGACGCCCGCCGAGACTGCAGAGGATGTGCTCCGGCAAATTCAACCAACACGCGCCATCGGGCAGGCCGGCAGCGTGATCCGCGATCAACTGGTATAGCGTGTTGAAGCGCAGCATTTGAACGCCGGTGATTGCGTATAGGCGCTCTGCAGGGAGAGTTTCCCAGAACCGCGCAGGGATCTTTTCCGTGCGCGGGTCACGATAGCAAAAAGGGTCCTGCAGGGGCTGGAGGTTGCTATCCACGCGCACATAGTCAACGGCCCAGCCATCTACGCCGATGGAATCGATGGGACCAGAGGCTTCACGAGCGACAAGGCGCAGACCTTCGAGAAGACCCTCGCGCAGGCCGGAGATGTCCCAATAGAGATGTCCATCGCGCTCGTGCGGGCCATTGTGGAAGCGGTTAACGATCCGCAGAGTGGCTCCCTGTGGCCGCCAGTCGAGCAGGGAGACGCGGCAACTCTCTGCGCCGAGGTCAATGGCGACTACGCGGCGTGGCTTTGGGCCGGAATCGGGAGAATCATTCATCGGAGGAAAGCTTCGCTCAGGCCGCCGTCGACGGGAAACAAATGACCCGTCGTGCAGCGGGCGCCGGGACTTGCGAGAAACAGAATCGCTTTGGCGCAATCATCCGGGTCAATCGCGGCGTGCGTCAAGGTGCGCTTGGCGTAAAACTGACTGAGCAGATCGCGCAATTCCTCAGTGCTCTGCGCGGGATCGAACGCAATCTTGTACTTAGTCAGCGAGGCGACGACGCGATCGCGGGGAAACATCGTCGAGCCCTTCACCACGGTGGCAGGGCTGATGCCGTTAACGCGGACATTCGGCGAAAGCGAAATAGCCAGCTCGCGCACAAGATGGCTCAACGCGGCTTTGCTTACATCATAAGCTTCACTGCCGTGCTTGGGGACCACGGCATTCGCGGAACTCGTCAGCACAATCGAGGCCGGAAGATTCTGCTTTGCGAGAATAAGCCGCGCTTCGTCCACGAGCAGATGGTTGGCGACCACGTTCAGGTCGAGCGTGGTGCGCCACTGCTCATCGCTCACCGTGCCATCGGGAGACGACGCGAACATCGCGGCGGTGTTCACCAGCACATCGAAGCCGCCAAAGTGCGCCACGACCTCTTCCAGGAGGCGCCGAATCGATGCGCGATCGCGAATGTCCACCGTCGCGGCACGACTTGCTTCTTTTCCGGCGGCGCGCGCCACCTCCGCGGCCGCCTCTGCCGCCGCTTTCGCTTCACGATCCGCGATCACCACGTGTGCTCCACGTTGCGCGGCGGCTTCGGCGGTGGCACGCCCGATTCCGTTGGCCCCGCCCACAACGATCACCACCTGCCGCGCAAATTCCTTTTCCGGTGGCTGGCGGCGCAGCTTGGCCTCTTCCAGTTGCCAATACTCAATGCGGAAGGCTTCGGATTGCGGCAGGGCGACGTAATTGTTGTACACCGCGAACGCTTCCGAAGGCGCGGCCACGCCGGCTTGTGGAAGAGTAGAAGGCACGCGGCCATCGCCAAGAGAGGTAGCGCCTTCCATCACGTGAATCGCGTTGGTATAGAACTCGCCGGTGATGCGCGCTTCGGTCTTGCTTTTGCCGAAGCTGAACATGCCGACGCCAGGCACGAGCACGACCGTGGGGTTGGCATCGCGCAAGGCCGGCGCATCGGCAGTGGCGAATTTGTGGTAATACGCTTCGTAGTCCCTGCGATAGACCGCCAAGCTCTCATCCAACGCCGCGAGCAGGGCAGGCATATCGTCGCCCGGCTGCCAGGGAATCAGCAGCGGGCGGATTTTTGTGCGGATGAAGTGGTCCGGGCAACTCGTGCCAAGCCGCGCCAGCGCCACCGCATCGCGCGAATTGACGAAGCGCAGCACCTCCGGCAGATCGGAGTAGTGGGCAATCCATTTCCTTTTTTCCGAGAGACGCCCGCGAAGCGCAGGAAGCAGCTCGACGGCTAGCTGCTGCCGATCAGCGCGCGCCGTAAATTGCGCTCCGCCAAAGAGCGAGTCGCCTGCCTTTTCGACGTAGCCGAGAACGAAGTCACCCAGATCATCTATCACGGTAAGCGTGTTCTCATAGCAAGCGCGCTGCGTTTCACCCCAGGTGAAGAGTCCGTGGCCGCCGAGCACGATGCCATCGGCTTTGGGATTCTGCTGGACGGCGTCGCGAATGAGACGGCCCAGCTCAAATCCCGGCCGCAGCCACGGAATCCATACGAGTCTATGGCCATACTTCTGGTTGAACTCCGCCAGGCGCTCTTTGCCGTTGGCTGAAGCAGCCAGCGCGATGCCCCAATCCGGATGCAAATGGTCGACGTGCGCATACGGAAGCAGGCCGTGCAGCGGCGTATCAATGGAAGCGGCCGTGGGGTTCAGTCCAAAAGCGCAGAGAGGGTAGTAGCCGACCATCTCGTCTTCATGCTGAATGCCGCGATAGAGCTTCTCGAGTCCGAGCAGCTTTTCCTGGTAAAGAGTGGCGAAACCCGCGCGCTGAATGCTGCCAAGATCGCCGCCGCTCCCCTTGACCCAAAGGACCTCGACGGCAGCGCTGCTCAATGCGTCCTTTTGCTTTACTTTGGAACTGGTATTTCCTCCGCCGAAATTGGTGATGCGCAAATCCGAGCCCAGCAGATTGGAGCGGTAACGAAGCAGTTCGGGTTCATCCAAGCCCGAAGCGACGGATGCATCCCACGCGTCCTGGAGATAACGCAGACGTTTCATAGTTCCTCGATGGCCGCCGCGAGCGCCTCTGAACGGAGGCGGGGCAGCTCAAGCGTAGCTGGAAGCCCCTTTTTTGCGAACACCTCGCTCGCGCGATGTGCGCTCCGTGTATCCGCTGGCGCGAAATGCTTGCAAAGGATCCTCCGCCAGCCCATGACTCTTGCGCCAATCCCGCAGAATCGGCCGGCAATCGGTTTCGTAGGCGTCCTTGTAGCAGTTTTCCGCGTCAATCAGGCGCTGCTCCGTGCGCGCTTTTTGCAAAGCTTCGTGATCAATCAAAGCGGCCTTGGCATACAGCAATTGAGCGGTCATCACCGTCTGGATCATGGCCTCAACTTTGTTCTTCAAGTTGTGGCTCTGGTCAATCATGTAGGCGATATCCGCGCGCTGGTGGGCCTCCCATTCCCAGTGGCGGATTTCGGCGAACACGCGAAATATCTGATACGGATCGATCGAGCCGAGCGTTAGGTCGTCATCGGCATAGCGCCGGTCGTTGAAGTGGAAACCGCCCAGCATGTTTTCGCTAAGGAGCCAGGCCACGATCTGCTCGATGTTTTGCGCCTGGTAATGGTGCCCGGTATCCACCAGCACGAACGCCTTGGGGCCTGCAGCGCGTGCGAGCAAGAGCGCCATCCCCCAGTCGCCGATGTCCGAGTGATAGAACGCTGGCTCAAACGGTTTGTACTCCACCAGGAGACGCTGGCTGGGGCCCAGCGCGTCGTGCACCTTGCGAAAGGCCTCGGCAATCCACTGCTTGCGATGACGAATGTTCGCCGTGGCGGGATAATTCGAGCCGTCGGCCAGCCAGGGAGCCAGATCGCGGCAGCCTAACTGTTTGGCCAGCGAAACCGACTCCAAAATGTGATCTAGGGCGTGCTGGCGAACCTCCGGGCGCTCATTGGCCAAGGACCCATGCTTGTACTCCTGGTCCTGAAAGACGTTGGGATTGATGGAGCCTGCGCGGACGCCGTATTTGTCGCTGAGCTTGACCACTTCGCGCAAGTCTGTCCCTGCGGGGAGATCCCAGAGGACGTGCAGCGCCACGCTGGGGCACACCCCCGTGAAGTAATGCACCTGGCCGGCATCGGAGAACTTCTCCTCCAGGGTGGAGGCGGCGCTGTCCTGCACAAACTTTCCGAAGCGCGTTCCCGTGTCGGCAAATCCCCAGGAGGGTACCTCGATGCGGAACGAATCCAAAGCGGCGAGAACATTCTGCGAGTCGAGGGCCATTGCAATATCTCCTGTCGCATGAACTAGGGAGAGTGTATCAGTTCCGAAAAGTTGGCCCCTACCTAAATTTCGATGCAAGAACTTGTTAAAGATGAGTCTGATCTTCGGCTAGCGCGCTATCCCCCGCCTAGCAATTGCGTCTCGCAAGTGCGGATGATGCATAATACCGATTGGCAGAGTAAACCTGTGAATCTCGTTTCTCCAGCGCTGCAATCCCACCTTGATCAGTTTCGCGAGCAAGTGTCGGCTACAGGCGGCACCATGGAACTGGTGGCCCGCTCGCCGGAAGCGGTGCGCGATGCGGTGCTGGCCAGAGCGTCCGCCAAACGTCCCATTCTTATTGCCGAGCCGCGCTATCTTTCCCCGGATTATTTTCGGCCTTTGCGATCGGAAGAAGGAGTGCTCGCCAATCCGCTCGCAGCCGACTATCGCTCAGCGCCCGTGGGCGTGACGGAGGCCTTCGCCGCGGTGGCGCGCACGGGGTCGGTATGCGTGGACATTGACGCGGATATCGCGGGCTATGTCAGTCTGCTGCCGCGCCTGCACATCGTGGTGGTGGATGTTGACCGGCTGGTCTCCCGGCCTTCGGATCTTTTTCGCCTCGAGCAATTCGCTCGGCCCATCTTTCACAGGAATTTCGTCTTCATCAGCGGGCCAAGCGCCACGGCGGACATGGGTCCGCTCGTCCGCGGGGTCCATGGGCCGCATGAACTTCACATCATGGTGCTTTGCTGAACCATGCCGAAGCATGTGACATCGCCAAGGGAGATTGCCGCGAAGGAGTCGCGGGCGATCCTGCGGCGTGCCATTCGCCTCGCTCTCGATACGGAATCCGCCGCGGTGCGCCACAACACGCGGAGTTTCAACCTTAATCGCTATCGTGCCACCGCCGCCCTGCCCGATTACGAGGCGCTGAAAGACGAAGCGCGCCGTATCAAGGAAGATGCGCTGGTCAATCGCACGACGCTTGTTCAGCGGCTTTTGGAAAGTGTCACGCGGAACGGCGGACATTTCTTTTTTGCGCGCGATGCTCAGGAGGCCCGCCAATACATTCAGGAAGTCTGCAAGCGGCATCACGTGCGTTCCCTGGTCAAGGGCAAGAGCATGACCTCGGAAGAGATTCACCTGAACGGCGCGCTGGAGCACGACGGAATCTGCGTGGTGGAAACGGACCTGGCGGAGTTCATCCTGCAGGCCGCAGACGAGCAGCCGTCGCACATCATCGCTCCTGCCATTCACTATTCGCGCGAGCGCATCACCGCCCTCTTTCGCAGAAAATTTCAAACCGATTTGCCGCTGGATACCGGCGAGGATCTGACGCGATTCGCGCGCGAACGTTTGCGCGAAGACTTTCTGGCGGCCGACGCGGGAATCACCGGAGCAAATCTGGTTTCCGCGGGTTGCGGAAGCCTGCTGCTGGTGGAGAGCGAAGCCAACATCCGTTTGACGTGCATCGCACCGCCCTTGCACATCGCGTTGTCGGGCCTCGAAAAAATCGTGCCCTCGCGCCGCGAATTTGCCCCCTTCATCGAGCTTCTCGCGGCTAGCGCCACGGGCCAACCGCTGACCAGCTACACCTCCGTGATCCAGCCTCCGCTCGCGATACCGGTCGTTGATTTTCGCGGTGCGGGGCCAGCCACACGCGAGTTTCACCTGGTGATTCTGAATAACGGGCGCGAAGCTTTGGCGCGGGATGCGCAAATGAAAGAAGCGCTCTATTGCATCCGCTGCGGCGCGTGCCTGAATTCTTGCGCGAATTTTCAGGTGCTGGGGGGACACGGATTTGGAGGAGCGACCTATTCCGGCGGAATCGGCGCAACATGGGAAGCGGCCACGACGGGCCAGTTGAAGCTCGCGCGGTTCAGCGATCTTTGCACGGGTTGCTCCCGTTGCGTCACGCAGTGTCCGGTACGGATTGATATTCCCGGCTTGAATGTGGAGCTGCGCTCGCGGCTCAATCGGTTGGCTCCGCTGTCATTGACAGCGCGAGCGTTGCATCTGCTATTGGGCACCTCGCCGGTGGAACATGCTTCCGCGCAACAAATCTTCTTTGCGCACTATGATCGCGTGGCTCGTTGGGGAACGCTCTTTGCTCCGTTATCGAATTTCTTTTTGAAGGTGCCCGGGGCGCGCTGGTTCTTAGAGAAATCCATCGGAATCGACCGGCGTCGTCGTCTTGTGCCATTTCCGAAGAAGACCTGGGTGGATCTTTGCGCCGATGAAGTGACGCACATGCCGGATACGCGGCAAGGCCAGGAGGTTTTGGTTCTGGCGGATGTGTTCACAAATTACGGGGCGCCAGAGCGGGGCAGGGACGCGATTCGGTGTCTGCGCGCTGCCGGTCTGGGCGTGCATCTGACGAAATCTCTGCCGGACGGGCGCGCGGCGCTCTCGCAAGGGATGATCGAAACGGCGCGAGCGCAGGCGCAGGCTCTTTCCACGTACCTCGCCTCCGAAAATGCGGCAGCGCGGCCGCTGCTTATTGTCGAGCCCAGCGTTCTGGCGATGATCCTTCGCGAATATCGCAAATTATTGGCAGCACAGCCGTTCGCAAAGCTGCAAAATTGCACGATTGGCCTGGTGCAGTTCCTCGCACAGCATTTTGCGGAGCAGGGAAGTGATCCGCGAGCGGTTTTTGACATTCGCAAGTTCGCACCGGGCCCCAAAGTCTTCTACCACGCGCATTGTCAGCAGCGCGCTGTCAGCGACCCATCCATCACGGTCGATTTTCTGCGGAGGCTCGGCTTTGAGGTCACCTGTTCGCAGGTGGAATGCTGCGGGATGGCCGGGAGCTTTGGATACAAAAAAGACTTCTACGATGTCAGCCAGGCCGTGTCCGAAGAGCTTGTCGAACAATGGAAGGCCACCGAGAACGCCGTGGGTCCGCACACGCTGCTTGCCAGCGGCGTCTCCTGCACCGAGCAGTTAGAAGGTGCGACAGGGCGTGCCGTGCTGCATCCCGTGGAACTTCTTGCCAAATTGCTGTGAACTCTCCCCTGGAATGAGCCTTCCCAGGGTGCCAAGCACACGCAAAGGGCTGTCATCCCGACCAACGCGGCCCGACTCCTCTTGCGTTTCAATCAACATTGTCATCCCGACCGAAGCGGCCCGACTTTTTCTTTCGCGCCGCATTTTGGCGCGTCGGGCCGCGAAACGGAAGGATCTGCTTTTCGTGAGAGACCAGCGAAAAGGCCGGTTCCTCCCCGCCTCCTCTCCAATAGAAAAATTGTTTCTGCAATCTACAATCCCGAGTATGCTTCCCATCGAAGCGCACGGAGAAACCCTGTTTGCGGTTCGCACGTCGTCACGAATAATGCCAGGGGGAATTCCTCCGCAACAGTCGTTCAGGAGAACTCATGTACCAACCCGAAGCGTACGCGGCAGCACTCTTTTTCATGATCATCAGCATGGTCTGTTGGGGCTCCTGGGCGAACACCATGAAACTCACCCCGGGCTATGCGTTTCCCCTGTTCTATTGGGACTATCTGGTGGGCATGGTCCTGGCCGCGCTCGTATTGGGATTCACGCTGGGAAGTCATGGAGGCGCCGGATTGTCGTTCCTCGCGGATTTACGCGGCGCGGATATCGGACACATCCTCTACGCGCTGCTGGCGGGGATCATATTCAATGTGGCGAACCTGCTCCTGGTGGCGGCCATCGAAATCGCGGGGCTGGCGGTGGCCTTTCCGATCGGCATCGGACTGGCACTGGTGGTGGGCGCGCTGGTGAACTACCTCATCTCGCCGCGCGGGAATCCGTTCCTGTTGTTCAGCGGAATCGTCCTGGTGGTCCTGGCGATCATCTTTGACGCCATGGCTTACAAGAAAAGGGAAGTGGAGAAAAAAGCCATCAGCGCGCGGGGCATCAAGATCAGCATTGCCTGCGGCATCCTGATGGGGACGTTCTATCCACTGATCGTGAAAGCCACAACGGGTAAGGTGGCACTGGGGCCTTACGCCGTATCCTTTCTCTTTTGCATCGGCGCGGTGCTGTGCGCTCTGCCCTTGAATTACTATTTTATGCGCAAACCGCTGACCGGAGCCGCCCCCGTCACTCTGCAACAGTTTTTCGCCACGAAGCCTGCCTATCACTTGTGGGGAGTCGTCGGCGGGCTGATCTGGTGCATCGGGACAACGTTCAACTTCGTGGCATCGCACGCGCAGTTGGTCGGCCCAGCCATTTCCTATGCGTTGGGGCAGGGCGCGACGATGGTCTCCGCCATCTGGGGCGTGTTCATCTGGAGGGAGTTCGTCAATGCCCCCGCGGAGTCGCGCCGCTTTATCCCGCTGATGTTCCTTTTCTTCCTGATTGGACTTGGTGCGATTGCTGTCGCGCCTCTTTATCATTGAATCGCCGGGCTAGGGGGCAAGATTTCCCTTCAGGTAGATTGCCGCCTCCGGAGACCCGGCTGAGCCTCCTCACGGAGTGACGCTGATGGCCTTGCCTGAATAGGCCACTTCTTTATCGGCGGTTTCGCTGACCGTTCCGCCCACGCCGTGGTTTTCCCGCACGAACACGACGCGGAAAGTTCGATCTTTCAGCATCCCGGGGAAAGCTCCCTTGCGCTCGCCGATCGTGAGCGCTTGTTTGGCGTCATCCCAGTGGAAGCCGACCGTTGCGTATGCACCTTTCTCGTAGTTGTAATTGTCATTCTCATCTTCATAGAGCGTGAAATCCCCGTCGGCCCCGCGATAGATGCGAATTTCCAGCGGATCGGCAGGCTTCTCGGCAGCGAATTGCAGTTCCGGGCCCAGTGGCAGAATTGCGCCGGCACGAACGAAAAGGGGCAGACGCTCCAGTGGGGCCGGGGTGTCAATGGCGCGACCGCCTTTGATCGAGGCGCCGTTCCAGAAGTCGTACCAGGTTGCAGCGGGCAGATACAGGTGGCGAACCGTTGCGCCTGGTTCGGTGACGGGACTCACGAGCAGTGCAGGGCCAAACAAGAATTCGTCGCCGGTATTCTGCGCGCGAACGTCGGTGCGGAAGTCCATCACCAGCGGCCGCATAATTGTGGCGCCCTCGCTGGTCACTTTCCAGGCCTGCGAATAGATGTAGGGCATCAAGCGGTAGCGCAAGCGGTCATAGTCCGTGAGGATTTTCTGCGCCGCCGGGCCGTAGGACCAGATTTCGTTTTGGTTGGGCACCCGCGTGCCGTGCGCACGGAATATGGGGCAGAACGCTCCGAACTCAAACCAGCGGACATAAAGCTCGCGATAGGCCGAATCATCGGGGTTCGCGTCCACGAAGCCGCCGATGTCGGTCGTCCAATAGGGAATGCCGGAGAGCGCCAGATTCAATCCGGCGGGTATCTGCCTGCGCAAGGTTTCCCAATTGGGGTCGATATCGCCCGACCACACCGCAGCCGCGTTGCGCTGAGAACCCGCATAGCCGGAACGCGTAAGAATGTACACGCGCTTCTGATCGGAGGCGCTGCGCTGGCCCTGGTAAACAGCTGTTGTGGTGAGCAGCGGAAACTCATTGGCATAGCGCGCGCCATTGCCGATGGCCACTTTGTTGGTTACCAGGATGTTGGTCTCACGCCCTTCGGTTTCCGGTTCGGTCGTATCGAGCCACCACGCGTCCACGCCAATCTTGAAGAGCGCGTCGTTCATCAGCTTCCAATAGTATTTGCGCGCGTCCGGATTGAACGCGTCGTAAAGCGCCTGGCCCACGGGATGAAAGCTGTTGGCAACGGTGCGGTCAATGAAGTACCCGCGCTTCTCCATGTCGTCGTAGACGGGAGAGCCCGGCCGGAAGAAGGGCCAAACGGAAACCATCAGGTGCACATTTTCGTTGTGGAGCTCCTTCACCATGCCTGCGGGGTCGGGATAATTCTTGTTCCACACGGGCTCGCCCATGGTGTTCCACCAGAACCAATCCTGGACGATGTTGTCCAGGGGGATCTGCATGGCGCGATATTTTTCCGCGATGCCGAGAAGTTCCTGCTGCGAGGCATAGCGATTCTTGCACTGCCAGTAGCCGTAGGCCCACTTGCCGAACATGGGCGCAGGTCCCGTCAATTCGCGATAGGCGGCGATGATGTTGTCGAATTCCGGGCCATAGAGAAAGTAGTAGTCCATCGCGTCCGCAACCTCGGAACTGAGGTAAAACGCGTGGACGAAGCGATTATTAAAACGGCTGCGCGAACCGTTGTTCCAGAAAATGCCGTAGCCGTTGCTGGAGAGCAGAAGCGGCACCGAAATATTGGTGTTGTCCTGCGAGAGATCGACCGCCTCGCCGCGATAATTCCACACACCAGCCTGATGCTGGCCGAGGCCGTAAAACGCTTCCTGCGTGGCCCACATGTTGACGAAGCGCTCGGGATGCAGCGTCTTCTCGCCGTTGACTTCGACGGGCATCAGCGAGCGGGTGGACTCCTGAGCCAGAGTCTTGCCGCCGACGTCAAGGAATTGCACGGCGCTGTCTTCGCGGCCAATCACAATTTTCAGCCGCGCCGTGACCAGAGTCACGCTCTTCGGATCAGTCGTCTCCAGTGTGAAGCCCGCACGCGGCCGCTCCGTTTTGACGACGAGAAAATCGCTGTGCTCTGGCACGCTGGCTTCGAGAGAATAGATCACCCGAACGATCGAATCCGTGCACACACGGAATCGCAAATAACCGCGCTGCAATTGAAGAAGCGCGCCATCGGGCTGCTGCTGCACGTTGATAACGGGATTCACCGCCAACCACTGGGCCCGCGCCACGCCAGGGAGAACTGAAGTGGCGGCTAAACAAAGAAGTCCGATCATGTTTATAAAAGAATTGCGACGCGGCATGACAACGCCTCCTCAGAAGGTGCTCAAACGCATGCAATTTTGCATACCGTCAGATGCTGGGCGAATGTGGCATTGCCCCGCATGGATGTCAAGTACGCGGCTTACAACTCTTTGTTTATGGCTGCGCTTCCCATAGCTGTCGTCGAATTGAGGATGGAATTCCGGATGCGTTGGAAATCTGCAAAAAACAAAATTGTGCGCCTTGACCTGTCGAACAGCCGCGATATGTGATAAAACCCGAGCTAGGGAATTTTAAGCCGCAAATAGGATCGAGGGAGAACAATCATGGTTCGCACCAAGTCAAGAGTATTCGCAATCGCCGTAATCGTTCTCGGTCTCTTTGTTTGCATCTTGCCCGGCACTCGCCTCCGCGTTCTGCAGCCAACCCCGGTTTACGCTCGCGCCGCGGCAAACGTCGATCAGACCGAGTTCGGCAAATTGCCCGATGGCACGGCCATCACGGCCTACACGCTGAAAAACGCCAAGGGATCGTGGGCCAAGGTGATTACCTATGGCGCCACGCTGACCGAGCTGTACGTGCCCGATAAGAGCGGCAAGCCCGGCGATGTTGTGCTGGGATTCAGCGACCTGCCAGGCTATCTGAGCGATCATCCCTTCTTCGGGGCCACCGTCGGCCGCTACGCCAACCGCATCGCCAAAGGCCATTTCACATTGAACGGCAAGGAGTACAGCCTGGCGATCAACAATGGGCCAAACACTTTACATGGCGGAAAAATCGGGTTTGGCCGCAAGGTCTGGAAGGCCGAAATTCTTCCCGGCATGACGGCGGCGGCCGTTCGTTTCACTTACCTCAGCAAGGACGGCGAGGAGAATTTCCCGGGCAATTTGAACGTTTCGGTCACCTACACGCTCACGGACACCAACGAACTCAAGCTGGACTATCGCGCGGAAACGGATCAGGACACGCCCATCAACCTCACGAACCACAGCTACTTCGCCTTGGGCGGGCCGGGCAAGAACATCCTCGATGAAGTTCTCTTTCTGAATGCCGGCGAATATACGCCCGTGGACTCGACGCTCATTCCCACAGGTGAGATCAAATCGGTGAAGGGTACCCCGCTGGACTTCACCAAGCCTACGGCGATCGGGGCGCGCATAAACGAGATCAAGGATATCGGCGGCTACGACCACAACTTCGTGCTCAATGGCAAAGCCGGAAAACTGCGGCTGGCCGCGCGTGCCGCGGACCCCACGACGGGCCGTCAAATGGAAGTTTGGACAACCGAGCCGGGCGTGCAGTTCTATTCCTCCATCGGCCTGAACGGCAGCATTGTGGGGAAGGGCGGCATTGCCTATCCCAAGTTTGGCGGGCTCTGCCTGGAGACGCAGCACTTTCCTGATTCCGTGAATCACCCCAATTTCCCGAGCGCGATCCTTCATCCGGGGAAACCGTTCGAGTCGGCCACCATTTACAAATTTTCAGTGACCAAATAACAGACGCACTGATAGTGCTGTGTCTTCGCGTCCTGATTCTGGATTCGGCCGCTACTCCGTGATGCGGAAACTAATCCCGGGTGCGGGCAAGTCCAACGTGGCGCGGCCGCACAATCTCACTGGTTCACAAGGTTCATACGATGAGCAAACATAAACTCTTTCTGATCGTTTTAATTTCCATCGGCATGTCAGCAGTTGCTCACGCACAATCCCCGGCCAGCTCATCTTTGTCCGGCCTGATCGTATCCCATGACTATGTGCAAAAACGCGTCTCCAGCTATGACCGCAGCGGCGGCAACGCGGACTTCCGCCAGATTGCGCCCGGCGAGACGCTCACACTGCTTGACGAAGCGGGTCCTGGCACCATCACGCACATTTGGATCACGATTGCCACCGACGAGCAGTTCCATCTGAAAAAGCTGGTCCTGCGCATGTACTGGGATGGCGAAGAGAGTCCCAGCGTCGAAGCTCCCATCGGCGATTTCTTCGGCCTCGGAAATGGCGAATACTTCCGCTATGAATCCGCTGTGCTCGCCGTGGCTTCGGACAAAGCGCTCAATTCCTTTTTCCCCATGCCGTTTCAGAAGCACGGCAGAATCACGGTAACGAACGAGGGTAAGGAAAAGGTCGGCGCGTTTTATTTCAACATCGACTATCAGGCTCACGCCAAGCCCTTGCCGCAAGACACCCTCTATTTTCATGCGCAATACCGTCAAGCCTATCCTGCCGCCGGTTGGACGAGTCAATGGCATTCCAATGGCGACCCGCTTGTGGACGGAAAGAAGAATCTCACTGGAGAAGGGAACTACGTCTGGTTGGAAGCAAAAGGCAAGGGCCACTTTGTCGGCGTGACCATGTCCATCCTGCAAAATCAGGACAATTGGTGGGGCGAAGGCGATGACATGTTCTTCATCGACGGCGAGGAGAAACCCTCCATCAACGGCACCGGCTCCGAAGATTATTTTCTAGGTGCCTGGGGATTCGGACGCCCTTTTTCGTACGCTACCTATGGCGCGCCAGTAGTGGGTTCGGAGTTCGCCGGTTCGCGCTCGTCCGTCTATCGCTTCCATCTGGATTCGCCGATTCCGTTCACGAAGTCGCTCAGGGCTACCATCGAACACGGCCACGCGAACCACCGTTCCGATAACTATTCATCGGTTGCGTATTGGTATCAGACGGAGCCGCATGCCGCATTTCCGGCATTGCCACCGGAGGAGCAAAGAATCCCGCGGATTCATCTTGTGGGCGGGCCGGGCAATTCCGCAAATTGATGCGGCTGCGCCCTACTTCGCTTTCACTTCCAGTGTGATCGTCTCGGTCTTTGCGGAGCTGGGCCCCACCATAATGTCAAAAAGTCCCGGCTCGACCACCTGGTGCATGTCCACGTTGATGAGTGACAACGCCGTAGGTGTCACCTGGAATTCCACGGTGGTTTTTTCTCCAGCCTTCAAGTGAATGCGCTGAAAACCGGCAAGCTGCTTCACCGGCCGGGTAACGCTGGCGATTTGCTGGTGCACATAGAGCTGCGGAATTTCATCGCCTTCGCGCTCCCCCGTATTCGTCACATCCACGCGAACCGTGGCGGTTCCGCCCGGCAGGATCTGTTTTGGCTCGACGCGCAGATTTTCAAACTTGAATGTTGTGTAGCTGAGCCCATCTCCAAAATGGAAAAGCGGCTCGTTGGAAACAAAAATGTAGCTGCGATTGCGCGACGGCTTGTAGTCGTAATAGTCCGGCAACTGTCCGACGGACCGCGGAAACGTGATGGGCAGCTTGCCGCCGGGATTCACGTCCCCGAACAGGACTTGCGCCGCGGCCGTGCCCCCTTCCTGCCCCGGATACCATCCCTCCAAAATCGCCGGCACATGCTCCGCAACGTAATTGATGGAAAGCGGACGGCCGTTGATCAGTATCACGACGGTGGGAACTCCGGTTTCCACGACGGCCTTGATGAGATCGTTCTGCGCGCCGAGAAGCTCGAAGGAGTCGCGGTCGCCCAGGTGCGATTCGGACCACGCCTCGCGATTCGTGCTCTCCGTCTCGCCGACCACAAGTATCGCCACGTCGGCCTTGCGCGCGGTCTCCACCGCAGCGCGAATACTCGCGGCCTGGCTCTCCGGCGCGGCCAATTGCGTGTTGTCCTCGTACCATCCGGACCATCCCTGTTTTCCCGTAGTGATTTTGCAGCCCTCCGCATAGAGTACCTTGATGCTTTTTCCGGCGCGCGTGCGGATGCCTTCCAGGATGCTTACGCTATGGAATGGCTCGCGGGCGTAACCGCCGATGTGCACATCCGCCGCATTGGGACCGATGACGGCGAGCGTCTTGATTTTCTTCTCGTCGAGGGGCAGCAGATGGTTCTCGTTCTTGAGAAGAACAATCGCTTCCTGCGCGGCCTGCAGCGCCAACCGCTGATGCTCCGGACTGTTGATGATTTTCTCCGTAAGCGCGGGATCCACGTAGGGGTTCTCGAAAAGTCCCAGGCGGAATTTCGCGGCCAGAACGCGCGCAACGGCGCGATCCACCAGCGAAACGGGAACAACGCCGGCTTTCACTTGCTCCAGCAACGTGCGGTACACCGAGCCATCGGAGAGGTCATAATCCACGCCCGCCGCAAGCGCTTTGCGAGCCGCCTCCGCTTCATCCGCGGCCACTTTGTGGACCTGGAAAAGCATTTGCAGTCCATTTCCGTCGGATGTCACATACCCGCGAAAGCCCCATTCCTGGCGGAGAACGGTATCCAGCAGCCACGGATTGATGTGCGAAGGGATGCCGTCAATTTCGTTGTAGGACGCCATCACACTTCCAACGCGTGCTTCCTCCACAGCCGCCTGAAACGGCACAAAAAAGGTTTCACGCAAGATTCGCTCCGAATAATTGGCGGGAGCAGTATTTCTGCCGCCCTCCGGCTGGCCGTGCGCCGCGTAGTGCTTCGCCGTTGCTAGCACGTGATGGCGATCGATCAGGAACGTGGGTCCCTGCAAACCTTCGATCGCCGCCACACCCATGCGGGACACGAGGAAAGGATCTTCGCCATAGGTTTCTTCCGTGCGCCCCCAGCGCGGGTCGCGCGCCAAATCCAGCACCGGCGTAAACGCTTGATTGCCCCCGGTGGAGGCCATCTCGTCTCCCGCAGCCGTGAATACCCGGTGAACCAAATCTGTGTCCCACGTGCTTGCCAAGCCCAACACTTGCGGGAAGCTTGTGGCGCCGTTCGACATGAACCCGTGGAGCGCCTCGCCCATAATCAGCCGCGGGATTCCCAGCCGCGTCTTTTCCATTTGATAGCGCTGCATGGCGTTGTGGAGAACCGCGTAATCGTGGGGACTGACGCGCTTTTCGACGTTGTAGAAATCGTGAAATGCGGCCGCTGCCGTTTCCGGCGTGTACTGGCCCGTCGCATCCAGGAATCCGACGTTCGCACGCCCCCCGGCGAGCTGATCAATTTTCTCCTCCAGGGTCATGCGCGGGAGCAAATCGGCGACACGGTCCTCAATTGCCAGCTTCGGATTGCGATAGGCGTGTTGGTCCTGTGCAAAACTACGCGCGGCGAACAGCATGACAGCACAGATGGCGATTAAATGACGGCGCAAAAACACGGGAATGCCTCCGATCTTTGCTTGGGGCGAATTTGACGGAATATGAACTCTCCGCTATAGTGAATCTGCGGGGTGGAGCAGCCTGGTAGCTCGTCGGGCTCATAACCCGAAGGTCGTCAGTTCAAATCTGACCCCCGCAACCATTCAGCGAATTATAGGCCGGAGCCCAGGACTCCGGCCTTTTTATTTGCTCTCCCATGTCGCGTGTCACCGGCCAACCCCCCTTCCTTTCCTCGAAGTGGCCGATCTCGCTGCTGCGATCTCGCGGGCAGCCCATTCCCCGGCCGCATTTCACCGTGTCCTCGAAGTGCGTCCACTGTCGGACCCGCCCCTGATCAGTTATCCTTTCAACTCATGCAGAAACCAAAAAAGGAGAGGAAACGTGCGCAGATTAATCGTTTTCAACAATGTGTCGCTAGACGGCTACTTCGTGGATGGGAACGGCAGCATGAGCTGGGCCCACAGGGCTCAGCCAGATGCCGAGTGGAATGCCTTCGTCGCCGGTAATGCCAGTGGCGATGGCGTACTCTTGTTCGGCCGGATTACCTATGAGCTGATGGCCAGCTACTGGCCGACACCCCTCGCGCTCAAGAATGATCCGATAGTGGCCGAAGGAATGAATAATCTTCAGAAGGTCGTGTTTTCGAGAACGCTGGACAAGGCCTCGTGGAAAAACACGAAATTGGTAAAGGGCGACCTGGTGGCAGAAGTGCGCAAGATGAAGGCAGAGCCCGGAGAGGGCATGGCGATTTTGGGCAGTGGCAGCATTGTTTCGCAATTGGCGCAAGAAGGCTTGATCGACGAATACCAGATCGGGCTGATTCCCATCGTTCTTGGCAAGGGCAGGACGATGTTCGACGGCATCAAAGAGAAGCTGACCCTGAAGCTGACAAAGACGCGGACCTTCGCCAACGGGGCTGTCGTGCTGTGGTACGAGCCGCTGGCGTGAGGGCCTCAGAGTTGTCCGCGCGCCGATGAGTGCATGAATCCGAAGCAATTGATGCAAATGTTTCGGGCGAACGAAAGACATGGGGCGGGGAAAGGATTTCTAGCTACGCGCGCGAGCGTCGGCTGGTGTTCTTCTGGCCGGGCGCGTGCCCCGAAATAACTTCCACTTTGATTCTCGCCTCCTTGAGCAATACTTTCACTTTCTTGAATTCTTCATCATAGCGTTTGCTCGAGTATTGCCGCATGCGATCGGCGTCAACAATCACTCGCGCAATTCCCGCCTGCACGATGGCCCGCGCGCAGTCCATGCAGGGCGTCACTTCCACATAAATCGTGCAGCCCTGCAGCGGCGTGCCCGCCCGCGCCGCATTGTAGATGGCGTTGCGTTCCGCATGCTCAATCCAAAGGTACTTTTCAGGGCGCTCCAGTCTCTCGGGGACAGTGTCCCTGATCCCGCGCGGAAAGCTGTTATACCCAGTGGACCGGATTTCGTGCGCCGGACCCACAATCACGCACCCAATTTGCGTCGCTGGATCCTTGCTGCGCAGTGCCAGGGAGCGGCACACACCCAGATAATAAGCGTGCCACCCGGGAACTCGTCTTACGAGGGTCATCATTCTGTCCATTGTACTTGGGATACGCGCAAAGTCACGTTCTCGGGATGCACTCACCACGTGTTGTAGGGTGTGCCGTCGCTGCCGGTCTGGTCGGAATTGGAATGCACATCGTCCACACCCGTGCCCGTCTGCTCCGGGCTGATGAGCGTATCGCCGAAATGCGCCACCCAATCGCGCTGCTGCGTGAAGGGATCAATGGGAAGTTCGCGGAGGTAGTGCGCGTCGGCGAGATCCTGAAGTGACTGCGGCGCCTGCAACTTGTCCATCGTGTAGTTGTCAATCGCGGTCCGCATCGTCTGCAGGTCCTGCTTCAACACCGCCTCGCGGGCCCTGCGAATCGACTGCTGGTACATCCCCGCGGCAATCCCCACGAGGATCAGGATGATCGAAATCACAATCATCAGTTCGATAAGCGTGAAGCCCCGCCGCGAGCAGCGAACTCCCGCTTCTTGGCGCTTGCGCCGCATCCGTGCGCTCTGCTTGTTCGTGCCTTTGCGTTCCTGCACCATCTCACCAATCCGAATACTTTGTGCCGTCCAGCGCCGTGCCCGTGGACTTGGAAAACACGTCAAAAACGTTATTCCCGCCCCAGCTCGTCGAATCCGGATCATCCTGCACGGAGCGCATGCCCCACTCTGCCTGGCCGGTCATGGGGTCCACGGGAACGCGGCGCAAGAAGCGAATATTGTGCCCCGTAGCGCCGGCTCCGCCAACGGCCACCCCCTTTACCAGCGTTTCCAGGTCTGGCGGATAGCCTTCGCTGCCCACCTGCACGCGAATCTGATTGCGGTCGGCTAAATCCTTGTAGCGGTCAATGGCGTCGCGCATGTCCCGCAAATCCTTGCGGAGCTCCGCCTCGCGCTGGCGCACGATGGTGTAGCGCTGCAAGGGAATCGCCGCGGAAGCCAGAACCAGCAGAATGGTGCAGGCGATGATCAACTCCAGAAGGGTCATGCCCGTTTCCGGGGTGCGCCGGCTTTTGCCTGGATGCGACCGCATTCCGCCCTCTTGCAATGGGACGATTTACTGTACCCGCAAAGTTGCTTCGCTGGTGACCAGCGGGATCGGCTTCTGCTGCGAATCCTTGGCGTTCACCTGCACAATCGAGAGATTGGTTGTGCCGGCCGCCAGCGCCTTCACCACCACGCCTAGCAATGTGCCGCTGCCATTCACGCCGGGTGTGTTGGGCTGGCGGGTTGCCGAAATAATGGCCTGCCCGTGTTCCCTATCCACGCGCTGCACAATCGCGATTTCCTGCGTGCCGCCGGAGAGGAATCCTCCGTGGCGCACTTCCTCGACGCTGATAATCGCGGGGTTGTACTGCAGCAGCATAGGCACGGAATAAAGATCGTTTACATTCTCCACCACCACGCCGATCGTGGCGGTCTGCCCGGGGCTCAGGTTCAAGGTGGAAGGCTCAAACCGGATGTGCGGCCCCGTTGCTTGTGGGGTGACAGGCGCGGCAGCGGGCACGACGGCCCCTCCAGGTCCCGGAGTCGCTGGCGCCACCGCCGGCGTGGCCTGCGGATTCGGATTTGCCGTCGGTGCCTTCACCTCTAATTCGCGCTTGGCCCCAACAAAGGTATCTGTACCGGAGAACATCGGCCGCAGGTTGGCCTTGGTCCAATCCGGCATGCGCACCACGCGCGGGATCATCACGATCAGCACTTCATTATCCTGCTGATCTAGATTGTCGGCGGAGAAGAGGTAGCGCATCACCGGAATCTTCGCGGCGCCCGGCCAGCCATTCAAGGTCTTCGTATCCACGCGTTCGATCAAACCGGCCAGAATGCTCACTTCGCCTTCTTTCAGGCGGATTTCCTGCTCAATCTTGCGCTGGCTGATGACGGGCTGTTGGATGCCGCCGATGGTGGACGTGCCGGTTACCGACGACACTTCAATCGAAACTTTCAGGCTCACATCGCGATTCGGATGCACGTGCGGCGTCACGTCCACGTTCACGCCGACGTCGATGTATTGAAACTGCGTGTTCACCAGCGGGTTCACGAACCCTGCTCCCGCCGTGGTTCCCACGCCCACGCCGGCCTGAAAGCTTCCCGTTGCCACGGGCACGCGATCCCCCACGCGCAATTTCGCGGGCTGCCCGTCAATCGCGCGTATCTCGGGATTCTGAATGATTCTTGTGGAGGTATCCGTGAGCACGAAATTTGCGGTGGCGCTCGGCAGCGTCAGGGACACGGCACTCTGGTTCAAATGGCGGAGCTGCTGCAGGGTCAGGCCGTTATTCGTCGTGCTGCTGGTCGTCGAGCTTGAGGTCGTGCTTGACGTGGTGTTCGTATTGATGGCAATGGAAGCCGACTGCCCCGGCAGGACGCCCAGATTACGCAGCCGGTCGGTGCGCGCTTGCAGCACCTCCAACTGGATAATCACTTCCGGCTTGGCCTTGTCGATATCCCGGATGATTTTGTCGGCCAGCAGCAGTTTGTCCGGCGTATCCCGGATGATGATGGCATTCTGCGAATTCACCTGCTGGATGCGCTTCAGGTCCAGCAATTGCCTCAACCCTGTCGTGATTTCCGTCAACTCCTGGGGGGTCGAAACGTTGCTCAGGTAGAAAGTCCGCACCACCTGCTCTTCGTAATCGCGCCGCTTCTGTGCCTGGTCCGGAATGATCATGATGATGTTTTCCGTTACCGGCTTCCAAAAGGTCTTGCTCTCCAGGCACACGATGTCCAGTGCCTGCTCCAGCGTCACATTGTTCAATTCCGTGCTGATCCTTTTTTGCTGCAGATCCGGATCGTAAATTACCGTAAGCCCTGCAAGCTTGCCGATAGTGTCGAAGACCACCTTGGCATCGTTGGACATCTTCAGGTTGATGGGGGCCCGGGAAAGAGGTTTGACTTCCGGTGGCGCAGAGGCCATCACCGGCTGCCCATTTTCAACGAGGGGTTCCTCGGCTGGCGCTTCGTTGGCGCTGGCGCGCTCCGCGATAAGCTCCAGCGTTTTCTTTACTTCCTGATCGGCAATGGAACTCGAGGGATCATACACCTGGGCGCGCTGGAATTCGGAGAGGGCGCCCTGCAAATCGCCTTTGTCCCGCAATTTAATTCCCTGATGGACGTGTTGCTGGCTAGCCTCAAATCGCGACTGGTTCAATTTGATCTGGAAATTGGCGTTGTGCGGATCGGATTTTGTGGCCTTCAGGTAATAGTCAACGGCGGCGTCAAAATCCTTCAGGTCTTCCGCTCGCATCCCGGATTTGTAGTCCTGGTTGCCCTTTGGGCAGCCTGCAAGCAAGACTCCGAAGGTAATGCAGATGGCAACCTGACACCAGCGACGCATGGACTCTCCGGGGCCCCGTCTGGCCCCAAATCTCGTCTTTACTTGCCTTTGGAGTCTAGCATCCGCCTTAGCAACGCGGCAAGCGACGCCCGCGCGGATCTCCTGCATCTCACACTGTCCCATGTACCAGTCGCATCCCATCTGGTGGATCTGTGGACACGTGGCTGGGGCCTATTTCCACCGGCTGGACCACCTTTGCCAGCCTTCCTTGTTTGTTTAGACGCAGCATCGGGTAAAATGAAAGATTGTGACCAAGCCAAGCAAGAAACCCGACAAGGGCAAAGATACCAAAGGCCCGCGCGACCTGATCGTCGCGCAAAACCGCTCCGCTTCCTACCACTATCATATCCTTGAGAAGCTGGAAGCGGGTTTGGTGTTGCATGGCACGGAAGTCAAAGCCCTTCGCGAGGGCAAGGCCAACATTCGCGATGCCTATGTGGACTTCAAGCCCAGCGGCGCCTACCTCGCAAACGCGCACATCGCCCAATATATGCCCGGCGGGCCGTGGAATCATGAACCGCTTGGTAATCGCAAGTTGCTGCTTCATAAACGCGAAATCTACGAATTGTCTGGCCGTACCGAATCGAAAGGTTTGACCGTCATTCCCTTGCGGATTTATTTCCGCAATGGCATTGCCAAGGTCGAAATCGCACTGGCGCAAGGCAAAAAGTCGTGGGACCGCCGCCAGGACGAACGTAACAAGGATGCCCGCAGGGAAGCGGAGCAAGCGATGTATCGCAACCGGAGGCGATAACCGAACCATGCAAATCACGCTGGAAACCAAACCCATTGTCACGCTCGCGGAAGACGCTCTGGTCACCTATCTTTTCGAAGAAACCGACCCCATTCAGGGCCGGGTCGCCGAACTCGATAAGCTCACGGGCGGCTTGCTCGGTCGGTTGGCCAAGAGCGGCGAGCTCACCGGGAAGACGCTCGAGCTGACGCTTGTCCATGCGCCGGCAGGGTTGAAGACCGCCCGCTTGCTCCTCGTCGGGGCAGGGAAGCCCGAGCAATCTAACCCCGCAACGCTGCGAAAAGTTGCGGGGGCGGCGCTGTGTTATCTGAAACCACGCGGCGTACACAAGTTCGCCTTCGCTGTGCGCGAGGGCGACCTCACCGAAGAAGCCGCCCAAGCGGTCACGGAAGGGGCCATTGCCGCCGATTTTGAGTCCGACAAGTACAAGACGGACAAGAAGAACGATAAGTTCATCGACACGCTGTCTATTGCAGGCTATGGCGAAGCGGAGAAGGCTGCCGCCGAAAAGGGCATTGCTCGCGGACGCATTGTTGGCGAGTCGCAGAACTTTACCCGTGACCTCGTGAACGAGCCCTCCAACAAACTCACGCCCCGCATGCTCGCCGAAAAAGCCGAAGCCATGGCCAGGGAAACCGGCCTCTCAGTCGAGATTCTCGACGAAAAGAAAATCGCCGATCTAAAGATGGGCGCCTTGCTCAGCGTTGCCCAGGGCAGCATTGAGCCGCCTCGCGTGATTGTGGTTACTTACACGCCCGCCAATCCAAAGCCTGGCGCACCCGTCATCGGCCTCGTCGGCAAGGCGGTCACCTTCGATACCGGCGGCATTTCCATCAAGCCGTCCGAAGGCATGGAAAAAATGAAGTACGACATGGCCGGAGGCGCCACTATGCTCGGCGTGATGCGTGCACTGGCCGCCCTAAAGCCCAACGTCAAAGTCATTTGTGTAGTTCCCGCAACGGAAAATATGCCAGGCGGCAAAGCGCAAAAGCCCGGTGACATCCAGACTGCTATGTCCGGGAAAACGATTGAAGTCCTGAACACCGACGCCGAAGGCCGCTTGATTCTCGCCGATGGCATCCACTACGCCAAGCAGCTTGGCGCAACGCATCTCGTTGACGCCGCCACGCTCACTGGCGCGATCGTTGTCGCCTTGGCGGGGATCAACGTCGGCGTGTTTGGTTCCGATCAGGCCTGGACCGACAAATTGCTAGCCAGCGCAAAAGCTGCCGGCGAAAAAATGTGGCCCATGCCCATGGACGAGGAGTACCGCGAATTTATCAAAGGCAGTTTTGCCGACATTCAGAACATAAGCAGCGCAAAAGGCGGCGGCGCCATCACCGGCGCGATGTTCATTCGTGAATTCGCGGGCGACACACCCTGGATTCACCTCGACATCGCGGGCACCGCCTGGAACGACGACGCCAAACCCTGGCTAGCCAAAGGTCCCACCGGCGTAGCCCTCCGCACCCTGGTCCACCTGATCACCTCGCTTTAATCGCGCCAAAGGCCGTGCGTTCATCGACGCGCAGGAATCCTGCGCACCAAGGCCATTTTGGAGTGCGGCGGCTTGCCGCCGCTTTTACGCCTGCTGCCTCGCCAACAAACTGTAGTTCATCCAGCGCCAGCCGTCCCCGCCTCCAAGCCCGTCATTCCGAACGGAGTCCGAATCTTTCCGCCTTCGGTCTCCTGCAACTTCCCCGCAGTCTCGATTCCTCCTCGTCCACTATGGAGTGCGGCGGCTTGCCGCCGCTTTTACGGTTGCAGCCCGTTCGCCCAAACCCCATTTATCCCTCGCCACCCGTCCCCAACTCTCAACATTCTGTGCTTCACATCTTCTCCGGCGCCTCAATGCCCAGCACCTGCAACGCTCGCACCATTTGCCTCTCCACCAATTCCGTCAGCCCAAGCAAAAATGCCCGCTTCTGTTCATCCGTCTCCGACAGAATGTGATGCTTGTGGTAAAAAACGTTGAATCCCTGCGCCAACTCAAACGCAAATTTCGCCACGAACGCGGGCTCCTGCGCGCGGATCCCGACATCCACAGCCTGGTCGAGCACGCCTGAGTCAAGCACGAGCTCCCAAAGCCCATTGCCTTCTGCCCCGCCAAGGAATTTCTCCACCGACTTCTTGGTCAACTCCGCCCGCGCCGCACCGGCCTCCATCCCCTTGCGGCGAATGCCACGAATTCGCACCACGGCATACTGGCAATACGGTCCGGTCTCGCCCTCAGCGCTCAATGCGTCGTCAAAATCGAACGCGATGATCGTATTACGAGTGAATTTAAGGAGGAAAAATCGCAGTGCTCCCACCGCAAGGGCATTCGCCGTGTGCTTGAGTTCCAATTCGGCCATCTGCGGGTGCTTCTGTCGCACTCGCTCCTCCGCCGCCTTCCACATTCTCGTGATCAGGTCATCGGCCTTCACGCCATGGCCCTTGCGCCCGCTCACCTCCACGTGAGCCTTCTTCGCTTCGTCCGCGGTGATCTCGTAGCCCAGCTCCGCGGCGCAACGCGGCGTCAGCGCCACAATCTGATAATCGAAGTGAATCGAGTTCTCGGCCGCGCGCGTGTGGCCCAGCGCCCGCAGCCCCTCCGCCACCACCTCCTGCAAGTACGCCTGGCGCGTATCAATCACGTTATAGACCGCAGTTGCATTTCCAAAGTGCGGCGCCTCCGGATCACTCTTCTCTGTGGTGGTAGCCCACACCGTTTTCGCATCGGGCGGAACAGGCCACTTGCGATACTGAAAATCCTTGCCCAGCAAGCCAAATTTCCACAGCTGGTAGGCAATGTCTTTGCCGACGTAAGTCACCGTCCCGTTCGATCGCACAATGATCTTGGCCTGCGCATCTTCTCCTTCCTCTTTCTTCTCCACCTCCTCTGCGCTCTCTGTGGTCTCTGCGTTCACTCTTGATTTTTCTTCCGTCCCCCACGGCATAATCCAGCACCCGGCATTCTTCCCGCTGGTGGCCAACTGGATCGCACCGCTGGTCTTCAGCTTTTCAAACGCCGCATCCCAAAAGTGGAGGTGCAGGATCTCGCTCTCCCGCGCCAATAATTCATAGAAAATGTCCAGCCGCGCCATGGTACGCAAGTGCAGGCTCACAATCGCATCGCCAATCACCGTGGCCATTTCCGCGATCCCGCCGGTTCCCTCTTCGATGGCCTTCAGCGTTTCTCCGCGCAATTGGGCCGCGCGCGTCGTTTCCTCTTCAAAAAACTGCGTGACTTTCGCGTAGAGGTCCCAGCACAAATAATCAAACCCCGGCTGCCCAGCGAGTCTCTTAACCTCGGCGAGAGACTTCTTCTCCATCTCGCGAAACGCGATCACCACGTCCGCTACTTGCACCCCGGTGTTATCAATGTAGTTTTGCACTGCGACTTCGTGGCCCGTGTGGCGCAGCATCCGCACCATGGTGTCGCCCAGCACAGCATTTCGCAGGTGGCCGATGTGCGCCGCCTTGTTGGGATTGATGCTGGTGTGCTCAACGATGACCCGGCCCGGCGCCCCGCCCACCCCGCGCGACTCGCCGCTCGTTTCCGCCCACAAGCTTTCCCAAAATTCTCTGCGATCGAAAAACGCGTTCAGGTAGCCGCCGCCCGCCACCTCGACGCGTGCAATACCCGCTATCGGTGGCAGCGAGCCCGCGATTTCCTGTGCGATCTGCCGCGGCGCCTTCTTCAGCCGCTTGGCTAGCTCAAAGCACACCGGCGAAGCTGCTTCGCCGAGTTCCAGCTTCGGCGGCCTCTCCAGAAGGATATTGATCTCGCAGCCATATTTCTCCCGGATGTGCGCGCCGAGCGCTTTTCGCAACCGCTGGATGATTGTCAGGTACACGATTCCTCAGTCTGCTGCAGTAGTGCTTTGTAATTCCCCAGTATAGCAGCGCCTGGCTGCGGGCGGCCGGCCCCGTAGCACAGTCACTCTTGCTTGCCTTGAGCTTCGAAGGGACTGTGCTCTCGGGCCTTCCCTGTTACGTCGCCCATTCCATCAACTTGAGGGTGCCCCACCCTAGCTTTGTTAGGGTGGGCTCTTGCGCCCCAACGCCATCCCGCTTCTTTTCTTCGCTCTTGGGTTTGCTTTTGTAGTGGCCGCCTTCTGAGGCGCGCTCTTTGCGCCCCGGATGGTTCTGCGGGGCGGGCGCCTTGCGATTTTTCTCCTGTGGTTCCCCTGCAATAAAACCAACACTAAATCGTCTGCCCCTTCCACCGCCCGCGCCGGAACAGCAGCACGCCCGCCCCGGCAATCGCGCATTCTGCGATCACGATGGAAATATATACGCCGTTCACCTGCATCGCCGCACGGATCGCCAGGAAATACGCCAGCGGTATCTCCAGCAGCCAGTACCCGAGGAAATTCACCACGGTTGGCGTCACCGTGTCGCCCGCTCCATTGAACGCCTGCATCATCACCATGCCGTAAGCGTACCCAACGTTGCCGTAGCTGAACAAGCGCAACGCCGCTGCCGCAAGCGGCACCACCGCCGGGTCATGTGTGAAGAGCCGCACCGTCGGCGTCGCAAAGATCCAAAAGAACACGCCGATTGTTCCTAGAAAAAGCATGTTATAGAAGCCGGTGCGCCACACGGAAATTTGCGCGCGTTCCGGCTTACGCGCTCCCAGGTTTTGGCCGACCAGGGTCGCCGCGGCGTTGCTCAGCCCCCACGAAGGCATCATCGCAAAAATCAGGATACGTATGGCGATCGTGTACCCCGCCAGCGCGTCTGACCCAAATACGCTGATAATGCGCACCAATCCAATCCAGCTCGTTTGCGCGATGGCGAACTGCACGATGCCCGTCAGCGAGACTCGCAGCAGCCGCAGCATCACCTGCCAGCTCGCCCGCAATTGCGAGCGCAGTATCCTTATGCGCTCCGTCCCGCGCAGCAATCGGTAGAACTGGTAGAGCACCCCAATGCTCCGCCCTGTGAACGTGGCCAGCGCCGCGCCAGTCACACCCAGCCTGGGGAACGGCCCCAGCCCGAAAATCAGGCACGGGTCGAGCACCAGGTTGATAATATTGGCCACCCATAGAAGCCGCATTGCGATCGCCGCATCCCCCGCGCCGCGAAAGATCGCATTGTTTAGGTACAGAAACAGCAGCGCCCCGCTGCCACCCAGCGCGATCCGTGCGTAGCCGCTCCCCGCAGCTACCACCTGCGGCGAGGCTCCCATCAACCGCAGCATCTCCGGCCCATAGAAGAAGCAGGGAATACCCACGAGAAGCGACACACCAAACCCAATAAATACTGCTTGCGCCCCGGCAACGGCCGCTCCGGTCGGATCCTTCTCGCCAATCCGTCGCGCCACCATCGCCGTGGTCGAAAGGCTCAGCCCCAATCCCACTGCGCCCACCAGAGTCAGCAGCGATTCCGTCAGCCCCACCGTAGCCACGGCATCCGCCCCCAGTCGGCTGACCCAGAACACATCCACCACGGCGAACAACGACTCCAGCACCATCTCCAGCACCATCGGGATGGCGAGCAGTAAGATGGCGCGGTTCAAGCTGCCCGCCGTGAAATCCTGGTGCGAACCGCGCACCGCCTCGCGGATCGAACTCCACAGTGAAGGCGCCGCCGCATTCCCCAGCACCTCAGCCGATTGCATTTCCTGCACGGACATAGAAACCTGCACCTTCTAGGCGCGCATCGCAAAAAATGCGGCAACGCCGGGCTCAACTGTTAAGAAGCCATCGAATCAAATGGCTCCCGTCAGGGCACGGCTTCAGCCGTGCCGAATAGCCTCGAAAGTTCAGGGGTTTCAACCCCTGAGGCAAACAGTTTCGTCGCTAAAGAAAACTACGCGACAGCCTCTACATGGAAACGAGGAAAAGGAAGGTCCGCAACAGTTGCGGCTTAGCGAACAAAAATGATGTTCGGCATATACATCGTCACGTCCCGGGCGCTCCTCGTAAGCGCCTCTCAATGAACTTACACCGCTCCAACTTTCCCAACATTATACAAATTTCTGCCCATCCAAACCAGCACAATCCTCCGTCGGCAATGGCTAAGTTCCCGGTGGATGCTCGTCACGGGGTGCCGAGGATCTCCTGCGAAACCAGTAGATCGAGAAGGCCAAGACGAACAAAGGGAGCAGGTAGAAGCGGAGTAGGTAATTCGGTTCGCCTTCGTCTATGTTGAAGTACAGCTCGGCCCCATCGACCTCCCTTCGGGTGACTATAAGAATTGTGGGTTCCGCGCGCCTTTCAAACCACGCCAGGTATGAGATTTGAGTTTTCTTCGTCTTGTGCGACTTTTTGATATTGTAATCTGCTTCAACATGCCAATAGACACCGACTTGAATTGCTCGTTTTACGTGTCCGGCTGTGTCCACTACCTGTTGCGCAAGAGGCGCCAATGCCTCAGGGAGAGTCTCGCGACCCTCAAGTGCCCGAACTATACGTTGAATATCCCGATCCGGGACTAACAGGGAATAGAAGAGTGGCAAAACAGCCCCGGCCGTCCAAAGACTTGAAAATACGAGCAACACAATGGGGAGCGCTCGACTACGAAGCTTTAGGAACATCTATTTCTCCGCTTTGTTACTAATAGTAGCGAAATTCTACTGGTACCTTTCCGCACGGTTTTCCTGCGGTTGTTGCAGAGACGGGGTATCCCGAAGCCGAATCTATCACAGGTTGGTGCTGCTGCATCGTTAGCTGAATAACAGGGAATCAACGCGCAGCTCTTCTGCCATCGAACTGCGTTTCCGCCTGAGGTAGACTCTCCCTCAGCGTAATCCACGCACCGCTCGAGGAAAATCTTGCCGCAAGAATTCGACGTTCTGGTAATCGGCGGCGGCGCTGCGGGCCTGCTGTGCGCCATCGAGGCGGGCAAGCGCGGCCGCCGCGTCGCCGTCCTCGAGCACGCCGACCGCATCGGTAAGAAAATCCTCATTTCCGGCGGAGGCCACTGCAACTTCACCAACATTCATTGCCAGCCGCAAAACTTCCTCTCCGCGAATCCCCACTTTGCCAAATCTGCGCTCGCCCGCTACACCTCTGGAGATTTCATCGCCCTCGTCGAAAAACATCGCATCCCCTACCACGAAAAAACCCTCGGCCAGCTCTTCTGCGACAACTCCGCCAGCGACATCACGAACATGCTAGAAGCCGAATGCCGCGCCGCCCGCGCAAGAATCATTTTAAACAGCAAGATCACCGAAGTCTCCCGCGACACCGAGTTCGCCGTCCGCTGTGACTCCGCTGAATATCGCGCCTCCGCACTGGTAGTTGCCAGCGGCGGTCTCTCCATCCCCAAAATGGGCGCAACCCCCTTCGGCTACGACCTCGCCCGTCAATTCGGCCTGAAAATCATCACGCCCCGCCCCGGCCTCGTCCCTCTCGTCTTCGCTCCCCCTGACCGCAAGCGCTACAGTGCCCTCGCCGGCGTCTCCACAGAAGTGATCGCGCAAGCCGCCCATGCGCCCTTCCGCGAAAAAATGCTCTTCACCCACCGCGGCCTAAGCGGCCCGGCCATCCTCCAAATCTCCAGCTACTGGCAAGAAGGCGAACCCATCCGCATCGATCTCGCGCCAGACCGCGACGCCACCGCCGCCATCCGCCAAGCAGGCACACGCAATCGAGCCGCAGCGGAAAAGGCCTTCCAACATATACTTCCCAAACGCCTAGCGGAATTGTGGCTGCACCACAACGCCCCCTGCTCCTGGACGAATCCCTCTCTGGCCGCTCTCGAAGAAAAAATTCACGCCTGGTCCCTCACGCCCGCAGGCACGGAAGGTTTCGAGAAGGCCGAAGTCACCCTTGGCGGCATAGACACCGACGAACTCTCCAGCAAAACCATGGAATCCCGCAAAGTCCCCGGCCTCTTCTTCATCGGCGAAGTCGTCGACGTCACCGGCCACCTCGGCGGCTTCAACTTCCAGTGGGCCTGGGCCTCTGGCGCCGCCGCCGGCCGCTCCGTGTAGCCCGCCTCACTCTCCCCCGCCCACGCGCCCGATCATCTTGGAGTGCGGCAGCTTGCCGCCGCTTTTACGCACTAAGCATCTCCCCGAAAATGTCTTTATCATTAGGAGGCCGGGGCTTCAGCCCCGGCGTAATGCCTCTATAGCCGATGGGCTTTAGCCCCTGAAGAAAGCCGTGTCCGGATTTTTCGCAGAGTCTTCAGCCGTGCCGAGACGCTCCGCAAATCTAGGGCCTTTCACCTCTGAGGTTGGCAGGGCGACAAAAGGAATACCCCGTTTGACGGGCGTGCGCAGTGCCGCTAGTATCGAGAAGCGTGAGCGGCGAACCACCATATGAAACTCGCCTATTTTGACTGCTTTAGCGGAATCAGTGGGGACATGACCCTGGGCGCGCTGCTCCATGCCGGCGTGCCCCTGGAACATCTGCGCGAAGAACTAAACGGCCTCGCCGTCCCCGGCTGGGAAATTCGCGCGCAAAAAGTCTGGAAGAACGGCGTGGCCGCGACGTACGTCCGTGTACAAACGCAGGAAACGCACACGCACCGCTCGCTCTCCAGCATCGAAGGCATCCTGCAAAGGTCCAAGCTCGCCAGTCCCGTCCGCGAGCACGCCGCCGCCATCTTTCGCAAGCTCGGCGAGGCGGAAGCCGCGGTCCACGACGTGCCCATCGAAAAAATCCATTTCCACGAAGTAGGCGCCATCGACTCCATCGTGGACATCGTGGGGGCTTGCATCGGTTTCAACTTCCTCGGCATTGCGCGCTTTGCCTGCTCCCCGCTGAATGTCGGCGGCGGCACTGCCAAGACGGCTCACGGCGTTCTCCCCGTGCCCGCCCCAGCTACCGCGCGCCTCCTCTTGGGCAAGCCCACCTATTCGAGCGGCGTGCAAAAAGAACTCGTCACGCCCACCGGCGCCGCCATTGTCGCCGCATTGTGCGAAACCTTCGGCCCGCAACCTCCGATGACCGTTTCCGCGATCGGCTATGGCGCAGCCACGGCGGATCTCGAAGGCCAGCCCAACGTGCTTCGTCTTATGGTCGGCGAGTCCGCCGAAAAACACGCAGGCGAGTATAGCGAGGAGATTCGCGTCATCGAAGCCAACCTCGACGACCTGAATCCTCAGGTTTATGGCTACTTTGTCGAACGCGCTCTGGCCGCCGGAGCGCTGGACGTGTTCACCACCGCCGTGCAAATGAAGAAGAATCGCCCCGGCACGTTGCTGACCGTCCTTTGCAAGCCCGCGGACGAAGCCAAATTTCAGGATCTCATTTTTGCGGAGACGACCACGTTCGGCGTGCGCAGCTATACCACCCAGCGGCGCGTCTTGCCTCGCGAATGGGAAACAGTAGCCACTTGCTTTGGCGAAGTCCGCATGAAACTCGCCCGCGTCAACGGCCAGGTCCTCCAGATTTCTCCCGAATACGAAGATTGCCGTAAACTAGCAGAGGAGAAAGCGGTGCCCATCCAGCGCGTCATGCAGGAAGCCATGCACGCGTGGCGGCAAGGCCAGAAGTAGGGGCTTTATAATGGGCCGTGCCCCATCTTGGCAAGATCACTAATGTGCCGACCCTGCTCTTGGGTTTCTCTTCATGCGCCCCCGTAAAGCCCTGAGTGAGGCGGGGCGTGATAACGAAGGATTTATGAGATAGTTCCTAGAGACGCCAATGCCCGAGCGCAAAGAAAAATTCTATCTCACCACGCCGATCTACTACACGAACGGCTTGCCGCACGTCGGCCACACCTACACTACCGTGGTTTGCGACACCGTTCGCCGCTACAAGCGTATGCGCGGCTACGACGTTGTGATGACCACGGGCACAGACGAGCACGGCGTCAACGTCGAACGCGCCGCCAAGAAAGCCGGCATCCCCGAATCGGAATTCGTGGCCAACATGGCCGAGGCGTGGCGCGCCCTCTGGGATGAGCTGGGCATTGCCGCGGACGAATTCGTCCGCACCACCGACATAAAGCATGTGCGCGCCGTGCAGTGGCTCTTCAAGCTTTGCAAGGAAAACGGCTACGTCTACAAAGGCCACTACACCGGCCAATACTGCATCTACGACAACGCCTTCGTGAACGACGCTAAGCCCGGCGAAAACTGCCCGGACTGTGGCCGCCCCCTCGAAACGCTCACCGAACAAAACTACTTCTTCAAGCTTTCTGCCTTCCAAAAGCCGCTGCTCGATTTCTATCGCAAGAATCCCGATTTTATCCAGCCGGAAAGCCGCAAAAACGAAATCGTGACTTTCGTCGAGGGCGGCCTGAAGGATCTCAGCATCACCCGTACGACCATCCGTTGGGGCATTCCCGTGCCCGGTGAAGAGCCGCATGTCTTCTACGTTTGGTTCGACGCGCTGACCGCTTACCTCAGCGCTGTCGGCGGCCCAGACTACGAAAAGCGCGGCATGTGGCCTGCCGACGTGCATTTTGTCGGCAAGGACATCATCCGCTTCCACACCGTCTACTGGCCGGCATTCCTGATGGCCGCGATGCTGCCCCTCCCAAAACAAGTTTGGGCGCACGGCTGGTTCCTCATGGATGCAGCCAAAATGAGCAAGTCCAAAGGTAACGTGGTCTTGCCGCGCCCCATCGCCAACATGCTGGGCATGGATGCGCTCCGCTACTTCATGTTGCGCGAAGTCGTCTTCGGCCAGGATGGCAACTTCAGCTACGACTCACTCGTCACCCGCTACAACAGCGATCTCGCCAACGGCCTCGGCAATCTGGCCAGCCGCACCGCTGCCCTGATCGAAAAGAATTTCGCCGGCAGAGTGCCCAAGCCCGCCGAGCGCCAGGCGCAGGACGATGCCTTGGCCAAAGAAGCCCAATCCGCCATCGGTGAAGTCCTCGAGCGCTTCGACAAAATGGAGTTCGCGCGCGCCCTGGAAGCCATTTGGGGTGTGATCGCCGCCGCCGATAAATATCTGACCACCGAACAGCCTTGGGCGCTGGGCACTTCCGAGGCAGACCTTGAGCGCAAGGCCACGATTCTCTGGACCTCCGCCGAGTTATTGCGCATCGTCTCCGCCTTGGCGCATCCCGTTCTGCCGGATAGCACCGCGAAAGTCTGGACGCTCCTCGGGCAGACGACTTCTCTGGGTTCGCTGGAGTTGGATGGATTACGATGGGGCCAGTTGGTTCCCGGCACCGCGTTGGGCAAGTCGCAAACGCTTTTCCCGCGCGTTGAAAAAACTGAAGCAATAGAGAGGATCGAATCCATGGCGAACGAAGAGTTGAATTCCGCATCGGCCGTGCCGAAACCCGCAAGCGCGCCCGCTGCTCCAGCCACCACTACGGCGGCGACCGCCGCACCCGTTGTGCCCGAAAAAATCGGCATCGAGGATTTCGCCAAGGTCGAAATGCGCGTCGGCCAAATCAAAACCGCCGAGCGCATCGTCGGCGCCGACAAGCTCCTGAAGCTGACCGTGGACATCGGCACGGAAATCCGCCAGATTTGCGCCGGCATTGCCCAATACTACGAACCGGAAGCGCTCATCGGCCGCAAGGTCGCCGTGGTCGTCAATCTCGCTCCGCGCAAACTCCGCGGCGTCGAATCCAACGGCATGGTCGTCGCCGCTTCCGTTGGCCCCGAAGGCCGCCCCGTCCTTGCTGGCTTCCTCGAAGACGTCGAAGTAGGCGCGCGCCTGAAGTAGCGAAAATTCTTGCGTCGCGGTACCGCATACGGATATCAGCGATCAGACATCAGTTATCAGGAACCAAGAGTTTTCCGTGGCAGTCCAACTTGACCCAACTCCGATTCCCGGTTCCTGATCGCTGATCGCCGATATCCGCTTCCTGATATCTGATAGCTGCTATCTGATACCAGTCAACCATCATCGAGCACACAACGTCATGGACCTCATCGACTCCCACGCCCACATCGACTTCCCGCAATTCGCGGACGACCGCGAAGCCATGCTCGAGCGTGCCCGCGCCGCCGGTGTCTCCACAATCCTTGCCATCGGCACTGGTCCCGGCCCGGAAAAACTCGATGCCGCGCTGCCCTACGCCGTAGCCCACGACTGGATTTACACCACGGTCGGCATCCATCCCCACGAAGCCAAGGAAGTTACCCCGGCGCATCTCCATACCCTCGCCAACCTCGCCCAGCATCCCAAAGTCGTCGCCTGGGGCGAAATCGGCCTGGACTACTTCTACGATCACTCCCCGCGCGACATTCAGGAGCGCGTCTTCCGCCAGCAGATGGAACTCGCGCACGCCGCCAAGCTCCCCATCATCATCCATTGCCGCGATGCCTGGCCCGATTGCCTCCGCCTCCTCGAAGAAGTCTGGAAGCCCACCGGCATCGGCGGCATCCTCCACTGTTTCACCAGCACGTTGGAAGACGCCCGCCGCGGCCTCGATATGGGCTTCATGATTTCCTTTGCCGGCAATTTGACCTATCCGAAAACGCAGAATCTGCGCGACGTTGCGAAGGCTTTGCCCCTACAGAACATTCTGATTGAAACGGATTCTCCGTACCTGGCGCCCCAGCCCTACCGCGGCAAGCGCAACGAGCCTGCGTACGTGGCAGAGGTGGCGCGGGTCCTTGCGAATGTGAGAGACTTACCGCTAGAGGAAGTCGCCCGGGCCACCACCGAAAACTTCCGGCGATTCTTTCCGCTCACCCGGTCGGGGACGGCCCCGCCTGTGGTGTCCCGCTGAAACAGGGCAGCGGCTGCAGGAGGCGAGTCATCGCAGTTCTCACGGCCAAAGAGATTTTTGAATTGGTGCGCGTCGACCTCGTGAAGGTCGAGCAGGAGTTGTCCCGCCAGAGTGCCGCGGCGTTTCAGCCGGTTTCGGAAATCACCAGCTATCTGCTGGGCGGCGGCGGAAAGCGTTTGCGTCCCGCGCTGCTCCTGCTGTGTCACGGGTACGCCAGCGGACGTCACGGCGATACGCGCAGCGCCATCCGCTTGGCCGCCGTCGTCGAGCTCCTCCATAGCGCCACCCTCATCCATGACGACGTGATTGACAGCGCCGACACGCGCCGTGGCCGCCCCTCCGCGAATTCCCGTTGGGGCAATCATCGTAGTGTCCTGGCGGGCGATTGGCTTTACATGCAGTCTTTCCAGATCGCTCTCGAAGAACGCAATTTCCATGTGCTCGATATCCTGATTGACCTCACCCAGAAAATGGTCGAAGGCGAACTCCTGCAACTCGCCAAGATCGGCCGCATGGATGTGACCGAGGAAGATGCGCTGAAGCTGGCCACCTACAAGACCGCGTGCCTTTTCAGCGGCTGCGCGCGGCTCGGCGGCGTGCTGGGCGGCTTGGGCAACACCCACGAAGAAGCGCTCGCGGAATACGGCCGCAATGCCGGTTTGGCCTTCCAACTCGTTGACGATCTTCTCGACTTCACCGCTTCAAGCGAGCAGCTCGGCAAGCCGGTCCTCAGCGATCTGAAAGAAGGCAAAGTCACGCTGCCGCTGATCTACGCCATGGAAAATGGCCACAGCGAGGCGCGCGAGCTGGTGGCTCGTGTACTCGAAGAGAAGGAATTCCATTCCGTGCAGCCGGAAAAACTCGTTGCGCTGGTGCGCGATTCCGGCGCTCTGGACCGTGCGCGCAACCTGGCCCTCAATTACGCGGGCCGCGCCAAAGCCTGCCTCAACGGCCATAGCGATTCCGAATATGCGCGTGCGCTGCTCACGTTGCCCGATTTCATCCTCGAGCGCGAAAATTAATCTGTTGTCTAGTGTTGTGTCCCAGAGGTGTCTTTGATTTCACCATAGGAGGCCGGGGCTTTAGCCCCGGCGTAAAGCGTCTTAATTCATTGGGCTTCAGCCCCTGAAGCATGCCGAAGCTTCTCAGCTCTTTGCCGGATCGTCCATGCTGCCCTTCAAGCTCATCTACCATGAACTCTACGACCTCAACCTGGGCGCACACGTCTTTCCGTCGCAAAAATATCGCCTCGTCGCCGATAAGCTGGTCAGCGACGGCATCGCCCTCCCCGATAATTTCCTTCGCCCGGAACCCGCTGCCGATGCGGACATCTTGCGCGTCCACACGCCCGACTGGGTGAATAAGCTCAAGACCGGCACGCTCACCCAAAACGATGTGATGATTCTCGAAGTGCCGTACTCGCCGGAACTCGTCAACGCCTTCTGGCTGGCCGCGGGCGGCACCATCCTTGCCGCTCAGGCTGCCTCCCTCGATGGTTTCGGCTGCAACATTGGCGGCGGTTTCCATCACGCCTACCCCGGCCATGGCGAAGGCTTCTGCGCGATCCACGATGTAGCCGTCGCCATCCGCAAGATGCAAGCCGATGGCACCATCCGCAAAGCCATGGTCGTAGACACGGACGTGCATCAAGGCAATGGCACTGCCGCGATCTTCGCTCATGACCCTTCCGTCTTCACGCTTTCCATTCACCAGTTGGATCTTTACCCCGAGCACAAGCCGCCTTCCACCGTGGATCTGAACCTGGACGATGGCGTCGGCGACGACAAATACCTGCGAGCGCTGCTGCCCGCTGTCCGCAATGGCCTTGAGAAGTTTCATCCGGACATGCTCTTCTATGTCGGCGGCGCCGACCCGTACAAGGAAGATCAGTTGGGCGGCCTGTGCCTGACCATAAATGGTTTGCAAAGGCGCGATCAAAGCGTGTTCGAGGAAGCCCGCCAGCGCAATGTTCCGGTCGTGACCACGCTCGCCGGAGGCTACGCCTGCCGCGTCGAAGACACCGTGCAGATCCACGTGAACACCATCCTCGCCGCGAAATCCGCCGCCGAAAAATTTCCTTACAGCCGCAAGTCCTCCTGACGGGATCATTGCCTCTTTAGGAGGGCACGACTTCAGTCGTGCCGAATGAAAACCGGGAAACGGGGGCTTCAGCCCCTGAGGAATTGATTTCGGGACATTAACACCCCCTACTCGTCCTCCCCGGCTGTCTCTCGATTAGTCAGGGTGGGCCTCGAGTTTTTCTCCTCTTAGCTTCCTGATCGCTGATATCTGATCGCTGATATCCTTCAGCGACTCGTTATCGCCGCGCCCACCGTGCTCGGCATCAACCCAGTCCACCCTCAGCGCTTTGCGGGTGCATCGTCCGCCGGCCTGTAGTTCTTGCACTTGCAGCCGGGGTGATAGCAGATTGCGCGAGGCCGCTTCGTTCTCCCGGGTTCGGGCCTGTGGATTGTAAAACCGTGGCCGCAACGGCAGGGCCGCTTTCGGTATATGCTCGCCATACTCCCGATGCTATCACGTCACAGAGGCTGGTGGACGTCCGTGGCGGTGCGAGGTAGAAGCGCACGGACGCTCTGAGTTGCTTTTGCGGCTGTGGGCCGGGCCACACGCGAACCTAAATCGAAAGAATATTGTGGAAATTCGGAGGTAAGTCGGGGTTGTCTCTGAAGGAGAATCTGACGTAGGATGAGCCCGTCAGCCCTTGTTAGGCGGCCCGGAGAGATTCGAACTCCCCACCTCGGGATTCGGCTCCCGTGCTCTCAGTGCTAAATGGCTCCTCCCTCTGGAAAGGCTTGGGGCCGGGTTAGCAAGGCCGCAAACTAAGACTCCATCTGAGCTACGGGTCGCCTAACTGTCACCAGTATTGTGCCCCCCATATAGCGCGTCAAGCATGTCCCCTGTGAATCGCGAAGGAAATCGTTGCAAAACCGAGAGCGGGGTGCCCGTCAGAAAACTGCTCTCGAATAGGCGCTTGTGAATCGCTATAAACTCGACATATGCGATATCCCAGCCGAGCACTTGAGCGTTAGCGTACCATTGACCCTCCAAGAACCCATGGGATAAGCTCAGCATCTAACTGTTTGGGAGGAAAGTCGTTGGCTAATTCGATTGCAGTGATTCGAGCGCTGGACTCGCCTGAATGGAACGCCGACGTTTACGGCGCGCTGTCATCGCTTTCCCGCCTTGCGGCTGCCGTAAAGAACAGAGGAACCGTTATCAGGCTGGCTTATAGCCTATACAGCGCGAATCGTTCCCTGAAATCGCTGTTTGAAAAAGTCGAAGCGGCCATGAGCGGAAGACTTAAGTCCGAACCGGGCGCTGAGGTGCCAACACCTCAAAGATTGCTGGACTCAGCCGACAAGCTTATGAAACTTTCCCGGGACATCGACTACATCTATGAATTGCTCAGTCGCGTGGGATTGACGAACAATTCTCTTACTGCAGGGAACCTGACTAAGATTCGGTCTTACCGCGGGCAGATCGAGGACTTGGCTGATTGGTTCGAGTTGATGGCCCAGTCCGACGAGGTCAAAGCTATATTTGAGCGCGCAACTGGTGAGAGAGAACGAGGGGAGATTTTCGATCTCGAACGAGCCTAACGAAGCGCTCAAGATCAGCATCACTAGCACGCCAGCGAAGTACCTCGCTGCTCTAGACAAACCTACCAGAGTCAGAATAAACGCAAAACTTGCGGCAATCGCGAAATCCCCATATGACACCCGGCTGTCATACCCGCTAGTTGGTCAGACGAAACGCAGCAGCCGTGTGGGCGGGTACCGTATCTTATTCGAGATCGTACAAAACGAATTGATCGTTTCGGACATCGGGCCGAGAGGTCAAATTTACAAGAGGTTATAGGGGGGCGGGGCAGACTTAGCGTGCTGAGACGACTTGTGGTGGGTCCCCGCTACCCTTCATAGTTCCTTTCTCGTACCAGTTTCGAAAATAGTACCTACTAAATAATAGTAGACACACGGTAAATACTGTGCTATGCTTCCCCTGTTATGCTGAGGGGACGCTGCTCTTGTGCCATTTCGGGCCGTCCCACACCCTCATCCGCACGGAAAAATCCCCTAAGTCCTTTGTTTCCCCTACATCCAGGAAATTCTCCCGTAACCCCTTTGTTTCCCCTACATACGCAAAAACAAGGGGTAGGGAGGCACCTCCATTCAGATGTTCTTTGCGGTCTCCCTTTTGCGTCTCCCGAATGCCGGTGGTTCCAACCGGCAAGCGATCTCTGCTCCGAACTTTTAACTTTCAACTTTGAACTGCTTTTCTGCCGCAACCCCAATCATTCCCGCACATACGCAAAACAGGGGGTGGGGGTTGTATGTTGACAATTAACTTATATACAACAGCAGGAATTGTCGGCGCGCCGACATTCTCATATCCGGAAAGAATGAGCGGCCCGCCTCAGAAGGCGGCCCCTACAAAACCTAGACGGAATTCTGTGTCAGGGGCGGGCGGAGGCTGTGGCTGGGGTTTCCGGAAGGAGGGCAACGCGGGTGATGGCGTCGGTGAGGACCTTTTCGACGTCGTCGGGGTCGAAGCCTTCAGAGCGGTAGGCGACTTTTCCGGCGCGATCGAGGATGACGGTGGTGGGAAGCGAATTGACGCGGAGCAGGATATTCAATCCATCGGCGAAGAGGGTGGTGGTCTTGGGCCGCTCTTCCGCGAGATAGGGCGCGACGAGCGATTCGTCTTCATCGCAATTCAGGTCGTAAAACTGCACATCCTTTTCGCCAGAAAAGCGCGCCGCCACCTTTTCAAAATGCGGCTCAAGTTCGCGGCAGGGACCGCACCAAGTGGCCCAGAAATTCAGCACCACGACCTTGCCCTTGGTATCCGCAAGAGGGAAGGGCGTGCCTTCGGGGGCCTTGCGAAGCGTGAATTCGTAGGGCTCCTTCAAGCCCTTATTCGGAATGGTTTTGGGAGGAATGATGGACGCCGCGGTCTCGTCGTATGCCTGCAAAAGATAAGCGCCCAGGCCATCTTCGGAGCGATGCGCCAGGCGCCAGACGTTGCCAATCTTCATGCGCAATTCACGTTGCGAGGAAACGCTGTCGCCGTGATCGTCCAGCGAAAACGCGCGAGAATATTGCCGCAGCGCCTCGCTCAGGTCCTTCTTCAGCTCGGCAATTTCGCCGAGGCTCTCGGCGGCAGCACCATTGGGGACAACGGCGTAACTGGCCTCAAAGTCTTTTTGCGCGCTGGAAAGGTCGTTCAGCTTCTGTTGGAGGCGGCCGCGCTCGGCCAGCAGGGAAGAAATGTCGCGTTTCTGGCTGGTCTGCCACTCCTCGGCGGAAACGCGTTGCGGTTTGTCCGCCAGCGAGGCGCGGCCCAAGCGGTCCACCACGCGCGTGCAATAGGAAATGGCGCGGCGCCAACCCTCCTCGCCGCCATAGCGATCGAGCAGCTGGATGGAGAGGACCGTCATCGCGGCGTCGTCCGGGTTCAGGGCCACAATGCGCTCGGCGTATTCCGTGGCGCGCGGAAAATCGCGCAACTGCAGGCTCGATTCCACAATGGCGCGGTAGATTTGCGGGCGCTGGCTGGATTCCGGGTATTTTTTCAGGAAGGCGTCCAGATTGCGCACCATCGCAGCGCGTTCGTTGCCGGCATCAGAGATGGCTTTCTGCAAGTCCGCGTTTTCGGCGGCAGCGTCCTGCGCCGCGGCCTTTCTTGAGGCGGCATTTTTGGAGGGCGGAGCGGCGGGAGTGGAAGATGAAGATTCCTGGGCGAGCGCGGGGAAGGAGAGAAGCAGCGTCAAACAAAACGCCATGCGGCTCGCGAGGGGGGGGCGAAAGGGGAGCACGGCAGCATTGTACCCGGTCGCGGGCGCTCTTGCAGTAAAACGTGGGCGACCGGGTAGCAGATTTTGGGATGGCTCAGGAGCCGCTTTGTACGTTGATGCCGCCGGAAACCGTGTGGACTTCGACGCGGCCCGATGAATTGCCCACATGGGCGCGCAGAGAGTGCTTGCCCTGCTCTTCGATCATCACCGGAAGATTGGTGCGAATATCACCGGAAGTGGCATCCGCGGAGAGCAGGAAAGAGGAATTGGGAGGAACGCGGAGGTCCACGGAACCCGAAACGGTTTTCAGGTCCCAGTAGCGATTGCCGCTGGGATTACCTGCCACTTCGATTGGTCCGGAGATGACATGGGCGCGCACGTCGTTGCTGGCGCCGGTGACGTTTATAGAGCCACTGACATTCGAGGCTTCCACACGGCCGCCGGGATTCACGATGCGGATGGAGCCGGAAACCGCGGTGGCCTGGATATCGCCCTTGACATCGGCGATTTCCACGCTTCCCGAGGCCGTGGAGACACGCAGGATGCCGCCGATACCGGAAACTTCGATGGAGCCGCTGGCTGCGCTGAGCTGGGTTTCGCGGTCCACGCGATACACGTGCACATAGCCGGAGGCCGAGGAGCACTTCACGGGGCCGCGCACTCGATCGATGGTGACGCCGCCAGAGGCTACGCCTGCGTCAATTTCCGTGTCGTGCGGCACTTCAATCTGGTAATCGATGGAGACATTCTTCAGCCAGGAGGTTTCTTTGCCAATCAGGACGGTGTCACCGCGAAGCTCGACGGGCGGATTGCTGACCGCTTCCTGAACGTTTTTTTCGGCGCTGCCCCAGAGCGTCCAGCCCTTGGTGACTCTTCCGTGGACGTGGACCTTGCCGTCGGCAGTGCCGCGAATGTCGACGTTGCCGGAGCCGTTGCTGAGTTCAAGGCGGACGGGACCGGATATGGTAAAGGTTCGGTCAAAGGTGTTGTCCGCGGCGGAAGCTTGCAGGGTGAAGAGAGAGAATGCTGCGGCGAAAAGGACTATGCCGGGCAAAGCAAATCTGTGGGTACGCATGTGAGCTTCAGCCTGAGTTTCCAGGCCCTCCTATGAATAATGTACGCAAAGCCGGGATTTATGTTCCCTGGGATTTCGCCAGAGTTTCGTTCAGGGATCCCTGGCGGTAGCCTTCCAGATCGAGGGCCACGTAGGTGAACCCCGCTGCTTTCAAGGCGTTAGCGATGGCGGCGGCCATTTCCGGAGAGAGGGCGCGGGGAAGTTCGGCAGGGGCGAGTTCGATGCGCGCCAGGTTGTCATGGAGACGCACGCGGAACTGGCGGAAACCCATCTCGCGGAGGGCCGCTTCGCCGCGCTCGACCAACGAAAGGCGCTCGGCGGTGACTTCGGTACCGTAGGGCAGGCGCGAGGAGAGGCAGGCGGAGGCGGGACGGTCCCAAGTGGGCAGGCCCGCGCGCTGGGACAGAAAGCGAATCTCGGACTTGCGGAGTTGCGCTTCCAGGAGGGGCGTGAGGATGTGGTGTTCGTGGGCCGCACGATGGCCGGGACGAAAATCGGAGGGGTCGTCCGCGTTGACGCCGTAGGCGATGGCGGCGAAATGGCGGTCCACGGCGATCCGGTTCAGCGCGGAGAAGAGTTCGTCCTTGCAGTAGTAGCAGCGGTCCGCGGCGTTGGCGCGGTAGGCGGGGTTTTCCAATTCGTGCGTCTCGATGAATTCGTGGTGCATGCCGGTGGTTTGCAGGAATTTTTCCAGTTGCTCGCGGTCGTAGGCGGAATAGCTCGCGGAAAGCGCGGTCACGCTCAGGGCGCGTTCGCCGAGGACATGATGGGCGGCCCAGGCGAGATAGGCGGAATCGGCGCCGCCGGAGAGCGCGACGATCAGGGAAGGGAGGTTGGCCAGCTTGGAAAAGAGGAGCTGCTCCTTCTCGCCAGCCGCGTGCGTCGAAGGCTCTTCGTTGTGGATGTGCACCAGGGTCTTCATCGCACAGATGAGTATAGCGCCAATGGCCGAGCGCCGCAGCATGCCGCGCGGGAGCATTTCGGCACGGCTGAGCAGGCTGCCAAAAAACAGCCAAAAGACTCTCTTCAGGGGCTAAAGCCCATTGGTTATAAGGCTTTTACGCCGGGGCTGAAGCCCCGGCCTCCTAAAGAAAAGACTTTCTCCGCAAGCTGGGAAGCCGCGCCCTTTCGAAAGCTACTTATAAGATGGCTGGCAGCGTGAGTGAGGTGCGCACTGAGCAGAGGGTCAGGTCATTTGAAATCGAGGAGGACATCGACCGTGGACTTCGCGGGATCGGTCTGCAGCCAATGGCCCACGGTGTCGTAGTGTAGGGGTAAATCCTTGAAAATCGTCTGACGGTGAATTTCCAGGCGATTCAGGAACTGCTCGAAGGCCTTTTTATCGAAGACATCACCCTGTTTTACGGGCCAGGCTTCCTGGATCATGCGTTCGCCCGCGAGCGACATTCCCGTGATGATCATCTGGTTGAAGTGGAAGATGGGCCCTTCCGTGATGGATACGGCATAGGAAACGGTGTGGGCCTGGTCGTCGTAGGTGGCCGCGAGCGTCAATTTCACTTCCAGATAGCCGCGCTGGCCGTACTCTTCGCGGATGCGGTCCCATCCCGTTTCAATGCCCATGCCGTTGGCCACATCTCCGGGCTTGAGTCCCAGCGTGCTCGTGAGCGTAATTGTGGAAAGCGCCTGGTTGCCGCTCCACTCGACGCCGTTCCAGTGATAGACGGGCCCCGGCTGGCATGGCACGTACACCGGGATTTGCTCTGGCAATTTCTGGTGGGGATCCCCGGAGAGGCGCACCTCCGCGGGGCCGATTTTCGCGCGCAGGTAGCCGTCCTGCTGATAGACCGGGCGAATCGCTTCGGCCAGGAAGATATCGATGGTCAGGCGGGAATAGGGTTTGCCGAGAATTTCCGAAAGATGCTGCTGCACCGCCGGCGATTCTTTCATGTGCGGATCGCTGAATTCCATGCTGGCAATCTGCAGCGCGAGGCCATCCTCGCGAAACTGGTGAATCGATCCATCGGTCAGCGGGCTGAGCAGCACGGCATGCGCGATCTGCACGTTTGAGCCGTGTGCCGCAAGGAAAGCCTGCAAGGAACTGGCAGCTTGCTCGACAACGGCGCCGCCTTCGGGCAGCGTGCCGTCATAGAAGGGCAGATCCTTGCGGATGGCGTCGTCGAGTTCCGAGTCCGCAAACCAGGGAAAACTGTCATAGGACACCGGGAGGCGTGGATTCTCCTGGAGATGAAAGGTCAGGGAAACCGCATCGTTGTGGGTGGTGAAATTGTAATTGACTTTGGCGAACAGGCCCGACTTCACCAGTGCGTCGGCGGCGTCCTGAAGTTCCTTGCGGCCGACTTGCGCGCCCGTGGACAAGCCCGAGAGCGAAATCACCTGAGTCTCGGTCAGTTTTTTGAGGCCATCGGCGTGGATTTCCTTGAGCGTAGCCGTCTGCGCGTTTAACAGGCTGGGGAGCGCGAAAAAGAAAAGGAATGTGAGCGGAAGCAAGAGGCGGAGCCGCATGAGATTATTCTAGACCTCAATTTGCGGAAGACCAACTGGTTCATCCGAGGGGTAGTGGGTCATCAGTTTGCGATTACCGCGTCTATCAGGCATGTGGATTACTCCCGAGTGCGCCGCTACGCGCTCGGATTCGGACTTTTATTTATTTTCTTGGTCCGAGCTTTTGGCGCTTAGCCACTGGCGAACGGGGCGTGGCGCTGCGGGTCACAAACTTGTAGGCCATGCCGAGCAGGTCCCGCAACCCATCGGGAGTGACGCGAGACAGGCGAACCAGCACGGCGGTATAGCCGACGTAGTGGTCCGTCACGTAGTAAACATCGGGGTCCGCAGCGAGCAGCTCGGCGCGGTCATCGAAATCCACGCGAACGGCAAGCGAGGCGGGTTCGGCCGAGCGATTAGCGGGCACGCACGCCAGGAGTTTTCCATGGATCTTGAGTGCCGGTTGACCGTACGCGGTGCTCTCCTCCACGCCGGGCAACGCGAGTCCGATATTCCGCACGGTGTCGAAGGTGATTGTGCTTCTGGGCATTGACCAGCACGATTCTTTAGGACTCACTGCACTTCTTTGGCTCGGTATACCGGTTCCAAATTCCGGCATACCGTTTCCGCATTATAGACGTTGTAGCTCCCCTCGGGCTAACTCATGATAAGTCGCCAAAGCGGAGAAGTTCGTCCCGGTACCCACATGTACGGTTTGTGCTTTTATCAGGCCTTGAGGAGGTTCTCCTTAATATGACGGCCTGCCACGTTTGCGAGTCGAGAGCCGTGAGACTACGCTGTGGTAAGATACAAATCGCATCTTAACCTCATGTAACCTGGGAGGATTAAACCGTGAAGCAACCACCGAACTTCTCAGACCGTCGTAACTTTCTGAAGACAAGCGGTGCCGTTGCCGCAGCGCTTCTAACCAACGGCGCCGTGCTGGTATATCCTTCTCCCGCCACGTTTCCGCCTCTCCCCGCTAATTCCAATACGCAGGCCGCCATGCCAACCCGCAACCTCGGCAAGACGGGTTACAAGGTGGGCATCTTCAGCCTGGGGGGTCAGGCGGCACTCGAGAAGGGGGACAACTTCGACATCGCGGTGCCAATTATTGAACGTGCCCTCGACCTGGGCGTGAACTACATCGATACATCCTCGATCTACGGCGGTCCTGAGCGCTGGAGCGAGCAGTACGTAGGCCGCGTGATGAAGACACGGCGGAAGGACGCTTTTCTTGCAACTAAAACGAAAGAACGCACGCGTGAGGGTTCGCTGCGCATGATCGAAAGGTCGCTCACCCTCCTGAATACCGATCACGTGGACCTGTGGCAGTTGCATGACATTGGTTTGCCAGAGGACGTGAATGCGATTTTTGGCAAGGGCGGAGCAATGGAGGCGCTGCTCCAGATGCAAGAACAGAAGGTGGTGCGCTTTCTGGGCGTCACCGGCCACTACCGGCCTGAAGCATTGATCGACGCGGTGAACCGTCACCCGTTCGACACCATCCTGTTGGCGCTGAACGCAGCCGATACGCACATTCACAGCTTCACAGATCAATTGCTGCCGCTGGCTGTGGAGAAGCAAATGGGCATCATCGGCATGAAGGTGCCTGCGCGCGGCAGATTGCTTTCGACATGGACTCCGCCTCCGCTCGAACAACAGCAGCATTCGTGGGAGGGATCGGCGATTGCCACGCGTTCAGGTGTCATGAATATGAGTCAGGCGATGCATTTCACTCTTTCGCACCCGGTCAGCACCGTGATCGTCGGATGCGACACTATTCAGCAGCTTGAGGAGAACGTACAGATCGCGCGCGACTTTACGCCACTTTCTCATTCCCAAATGGGGGCGCTTAACGAGCTGGCGGCACCCGTCGCGAAACAATCGCTGTTCTTCCGCTTTACCGACCGCAGCAAGGGCTGATCAAAGAAACGCTGCGCAAGCAGCCTCTTGCACCCCCAGTTTAGGCTGCACCGTGATTGAGTCTCGAAACGGGGCCGATCCATCCTCCTCTCTTCATTGACTTGCTTTCTGACAAAACCTAATATGAGCGCAAAATGGCGGACTTCCCATCTCTGGTCGGACAGACCGTCTCGCACTACCGCATCATCGAAAAGCTTGGCGGCGGGGGGATGGGTGTCGTTTACAAAGCGGAGGACACGCGGCTACATCGGGCAGTCGGTTTGAAATTCCTACCTACCGAAATGCTCCACGATTCCGCTGCTCTCGAACGCTTCCGCCGCGAAGCACAGGCAGCATCGGCATTAAATCACCCGAACATCTGCACGATTTACGACATCGGCGAGCAGGACGGCCAACAATTCATTGCAATGGAGTTTCTAGACGGCGAAACATTGAAACACCGCATTTCTGGGAAGCCGCTTCCGTTCGAGGAGATGCTGGAACTGGCGATTCAAATTGCGGATGCCCTCAGGGCAGCACACGCCCAAGGCATAATCCATCGAGACATCAAACCTGCGAACGTTTTCGTGACCAAGCAGGGCAACGCCAAAGTCCTTGATTTTGGTTTGGCGAAGGTAGTCCCTGCTGGCGCAAGCATAGCTGTTTCCGAGATGCCGACCGCCACAGAGGGGGAACTCTTAACCAGTCCCGGAACGACGATGGGCACGATAGCTTACATGTCGCCGGAACAGGCGAGAGGGGAAGAACTGGATACACGAACGGACTTGTTCTCGTTCGGCGCGGTGCTGTATGAGATGGCGACGGGCAGGATGGCATTTTCCGGCAACACAACCGCAGTCGTTCACGATGCGATTCTGAACCGAGCGCCGACCCCTGTGGCGCGAGTGAATCCTGAGATATCTCCAGAACTGGAGCGCATCATCGGCAAGGCACTGGAGAAAGACCGTAAGCTGCGCTACCAGAGTGCAGCCGATATCCGCACGGACTTGCAGCGATTGAAGCGCGATACCGAGTCGGGCCGTACAGCCATCGCAGCAGTCGAGACCGGGTTGAAGCCCGTTCTAAAATCTACTTGGTTCCGATGGGCGGCGGTCACTGGCGCCACTGTACTGGTCATCGGATTGGCAGTGGGCGGCTGGTTGTTCCACACCCGCAAGGCACACGCGTTGACTGACAAGGACACCATTGTCCTCTCCGATTTCGACAACAAGACGGGCGATGCGGTTTTTGATGACACGTTGAAGCAGGGACTCTCGGTGCAGTTTGAGCAATCGCCGTTTCTCAACCTGCTTTCCGAGCGCAGGGTGAACGACACATTGAAGCTGATGGGCCGTCCCCCCGGAGACCGGTTGACGCCGGAGGTTACACACGAGGTTTGCCAGCGCACGGGCAGCAAGGCCATGCTGACCGGCTCCATCGCGGGACTGGGCAACCAGTACGTGATTGGGCTGAAGGCCGTGAACTGCGACACGGGCGATGTGCTGGCCGAGGCGCAGGAGCAGGCGGCGGGGAAAGAAGCGGTGCTCAAGGCTCTGGACGCTGCGGCAGTAAGTTTGCGGGGCAAGCTGGGCGAGTCGCTCAGCTCGGGGGAGAAATACGCCACGCCAGTGGAGGAAGCGACCACGCCATCGCTGGAGGCGCTGAAAGCCTACAGCCTTGGACGTAAGACGTTTTTTGCGAAAGGAAACACCGCCGCTCTGCCCTTCCTCAAGCGGGCAGTGGAACTCGACCCGAACTTCGCCATAGCCTACCGGGCCATTTCGGCCGTGTACGGCAACCTCGGCGAGCCGGGGCGGCAGGCCGAGAATATCCGCAAGGCTTACGAACTGCGGGGGAAGGTAAGCGAGCGGGAGCGGTTCTACATAGAGGCAAACTACTACTGGACCGGAACAGGAGAGCTGGAGAAGGCAGTGCCGGCATACGAAGTATGGCAGCAGAGCTACCCGAGGGACTACGCCCTTCACGTGCACCTGGGAGCTATTTACGCAAGCCTTGGAAACCTGGAAAAGGCATTGGAGGAACATCGAGAGGCGCTGCGCCTGGACCCAAATAGTAGCGTCAACTATGGAAACCTCGGAGGCGCCTACATGGCCCTCAACCAGCTGGATGAAGCGGAGGCGGTGTATAAGCTAGCCGAAGAGCGCAAACTGGAGAGCGAGACCCTGCTCGCGAGCCGCTACCAATTGGCTTTTCTGAGGGGCGATACGGCGCAGATGGCGCAGTTGGTCTCAGCCGCCATGGGCAAGCCGGGCACGGAAGACGCAATGCTCGCTACGCAGGCGGACACGGAAGGTTGGTACGGCAAGCTGAAGAACGCGCACGAACTAACGCGGCGAGCAATGGATTCCGCCGAGTACAATGATGCCAAAGAGACCGCGGCATCCTATCAGGCCCAAGCGGCGCTTCGTGAGGTGGAATCGGGCAACCGCGAGCAGGCACGCGCCGAAGCGAATGCAGCGTTGAAATTGGCTCCGAACCGCGATGTGCGGTGCGTGGCGGCGCTGGCACTGGCGCGGGCGAGGGATACGGCAGGGGCAGAGAAGCTCGCCACCGAACTCGATAAAACCTACCCGCTGGACACGCTGGTTCAGAGATATTGGCTACCCACAATTCGGGCGGCAGTAGCCCTAGAGCGGAAGGACTTGAACGGGGCCATCGAATTATTGAAGGCGGCGAGCTCAATTGAACTGAGTGGGTCAGGTGACCTAGTCCTAGTCTACGTGCGTGGGGAAGCTTACTTGACGCTAAACGACAGCAACCGAGCAGCAGCGGAATTTCAGAAGTTCATCGACCACCGCGGACAAGTAGGGAGCTTAATATATGGCGCACTGGCCCGGCTACAATTGGCGCGCGCCTACTCTCTTCAAGGCGACACCGCCAAAGCCAAGGCGGCGTATCAGGATTTCCTCACGCTCTGGAAAGACGCCGACCCGGACATTCCCATCCTCATCGCCGCCAAGGCGGAGTACGCAAAGCTCCATTAGTTCCGCGGCAGCCTAGAAGAGCAGGCTCGGCAAGCCCATCGTGCTGTCAGTGGACGATAAGTCGCCAAAGCGGACAAGTTCCTCCCGGCACTCCACTTCTCTGAGTATTGTGTCTATCAGGAGTTTGGAATCTTCGACCCACGCCTAAGGGCTCTCCACCAATATTTTGCGTCGATCAGGAGGAGTTGGTACGCGGTGTCGAACGATGGCATGCGGCGGAAGCTAAACGGCGCCCGTGAAATGGGGCGCGAGATGGAAAGAGGGGCCTCGACGTGTGCGACTTCGCCTTGCGCGCGTAGTAAAATCCCCTGTTCTTCAACATGCCCGTGGTTGTGCAGGCGAAGGGCGGACAGGATCGCGGCCAATGAGGCAAGACGAGTCATCGACCAGACAACTTCGCATTTGGCAAGGCGTGAGGGCGAGTGATTTAGGAATACTCATCCTTTTGGCGCTGGCCATAATTCTCCTGCACACACTGACCAACGGCCAGTACGGATTCCACCGCGACGAGTTGCTGACATTCAGCAACGCGCGCCACCTGGAATGGGGTTACGTGGTCTATCCACCGCTGACGCCGTTCCTTGGCCGCGTGGAATTGGAACTTTTCGGGACTTCGCTTAAAGGTTTCCGTTTTTTCGCTGCGCTGTCGCAGGCGTTCGTGCTGCTCCTTGCGGGTCTCTCAGCCCGTGAACTCGGCGGCAAGCGCGAAGCGCAACTCGTGGCTGCCTTGGCAACAGGAATCGCTGGGCCCTCGCTGGTTGCTGGGTGGTTCTTGGGTTACACCTCGTTCGATTATTTGTGGTGGGTGGTGGTGGCTTACTTCGTGATCCGCCTGCTCAAATCGGATGATCCGCGCTGGTGGGTGGCCGTCGGTGCGGCGATCGGTTTAGGTATGATGACCAAATATGCGATGGCTTTTCTGGTGTTGGGAGTTGTGGGAGGCGTATTTCTAACGTCAGCCCGGCGATACCTGAAGAGCCCATGGTTGTGGTGCGGGGCGGCTGTAGCCTTGCTAATCATGCTGCCCAATATCGTCTGGCAGATCCATCATCATTTTGTTTCACTCGAGTGGCTGAAGAGTGTTCACGCACGCGACATTCGCTGGGGTTGGACGGATTACTTTCTGCCGAATCAGCTCTGGAAATGCACCAACATCGTAACAGTGCCGCTATGGTGCGCTGGGCTTTGGTACCTGTTCGCCGTGCCAGAAGGCAAGCGTTACCGCATGCTGGGCTGGATGTATGTTATTCCGCTCTTGGCGTTATTCATCGCCAGAGGGCGCGATTACTACCTCGCTCCGGCTTACCCCATGCTCCTCGCGGCAGGTGCGGTCTGGTGCGAGCAGTGGGTGCGTTCACTCAGCCCCCGCTCCGCTTCGACAGTCCGGCAAGTCACCTGGAGAACCCTGGCGATCGCGGGCTTGCTTGGCGCCGCAGTGACGCTCCCCATTGCTCCGCTGAACTCTGCCTGGTGGCGCGTGGCGGATGGTATGAACGGCGGCAATTTCAATATGCAAATCGGCTGGCCGGAGTTGGTGGAAACGGTCGCCAAGATCCGCGACTCATTGCCCGCGCGGGAGCAGGCAAGGCTGGGCATTCTGGCGGGCGACGAAGGCGAGGCCGGCGCCGTCAACCTCTATGGCCCGGCGTATGGTTTGCCAAGAGCCATCAGCGGGATGAACTCCAACTGGCTGCGCGGTTACGGTGATCCGCCACCGCAGACCGTGATCGTGGTAGGTATGCACTGGGATTCTGTGGAGCGGAACTTCGAGTCCTGCGAGTTGGCCGGTCGTTTGACAAATCGATATGGCATCGAGAATGACTCGGTCACTGGCTATACCGACGTGTTTGTGTGCCGCAACCTGCGCCAGCCCTGGCCAGCGTTCTGGGAGCACTTCAGGTACTACGGGTGAGAAACCCGCGCTCCAGCGCTTCGCAACTTAGGGTGAACAGTGCTGAACCCCAACGAAGACGGACACTCAGAAGATTGGCTCTTCCGGCGGCGCGTGTGGCAATGCCTTAGCGCGATCGATCACCCACTGCGGAAACACCGGCGTATTCTGGGGCGGACGGCCGCGCGTGATGGCCCAATGATCGAGCCAGCCCGTGTCTTCTTCCCCGACGTACTCATCCGGCGAGCTATACGCGCCATCGCTCAGCGCATCCCGCAACGTGACAATTTGGTAGCCGCGTTTGCGGAGCACGTCTAACAAGTCCGCAATGTGATCTGCCTCCAGCCAATTGCCGTGGAGGAGCAGGACCTGCCGGGGTTCGTAGCCGAAAAGATCCCTGGAGAGTTTTTCGCAATATTCAAAAACCTCGCCAGTGTAGGTGAGATACGAAGCGACGAGTTGTTGTTGCAGAGCGGTGTCACCGCGCTTCCGGGCATCATCGTAGACGCTGGCATACATCCAGTCCCAGGCGTCCACCGTTACCGGTGCGATGCGGTAGCCGCGCGCGGCGAGAAAAGCTTCGGCTTCGCGGCGGGTTTGCAGATCGCGGCCGGTATCCAGATTAGGATGGCGGAAGTAGCGCATTTTCCTGTGATGTTGCGCGAGGAGCATGCGCGTGACCGTTTCGCCGCGAATGACGTCTTCTTCCCAAGCCTGCAGGGTGACATTGTTGAGCGAAGTATGGCCGAAGGTGTGATTGCCAAGTTCAAAGCCGGCATCGAGCCATTGATTGAGCGCCCTGATGCGGTCGTCCACTTCGCCGAGTTTGTAGAGTTTGCGTTCGTTGACGAAGCCGACGGCGGGAACTTTCTCTTTTTGCAGAGTGGCGAGAAGCTTGGCGGTCATTTCGTTGATTTGCGCGCCCGTCATCGAGCTTGCACTCGCAGCTGGCAGATCATCAATGGTGATGGCGATCTGGCGCTGTGGTGGAGTTTGCGCGCTGGCTGGAAACGAAGTCAGAAGGAAAAAAACAATTCCGAGAGTCAGGAATGGGTGGATTCTCATGCCGCGATTCTACGAAAGGCAGGCGCTTTTCACCAATGGAGGGTGTGCGCCGCCGGAGGACCCTGAATGATACACAGAGTGGCAAGCAAGAATGAGTGAACTTGTCTGGACGGGGTCCGGCGGTGCTGGCCCTGAGGAGAGAAAAGGAGAACCCGAGAGAGAGGCCATAGGGCTCGCGCCATGAATCGGCGGACAAGCGCGGAGTCGCCCCGCGCTCTATTAGACTTGTCATTCGACGGTGAAGGACGCCGCACGCCAGACTGTCTTGTTTCCCGCAGAATCGGAAGCCTGGACTTCCAGGCAGTAGGTGCCCTTGGGCAATCTGTCGATTGCGACTTCCCGCGCAACCGGAATAAGGAAACTTCCTGGCCCAACTCCCGAGTCCACATCCTGCACGCCAGCGTCAGTCTTAAGTTCTCCGGTTTTTGCGTCCATGACTTTCATCTGGAACCGGGCCTTTGCCGATCCTCTTCCTGCGAGTGGCGGTTCACGAATCTCGAAATAGGACATCAGCCGGTCATTTTTCTTAAAGCGAGTGTTCCCAGCAGGCGTGAACTCAATGCCGTTGCTGACCAGCGGAACGTACTGAGGTGCCCGGACTCCTTCTGGCGGCCCATCAGTTACTTTGTGAAAGCGCTTGCATAGTGATATCCCGCTAATTGCGAGGCCATTTCGATTGGAGCCGTCGATTTGCAAAGGCACTTCCGCTCGTGCGAATTTTTCCCCGTCAGTGACCACAAGCTTCAAATCATACTCCCCGGGAGGGAGATCCACCTGGGTTTCATATCGGTTGGGAGTCAGCAAGTGCTCCAATTCTTTGAGGATGCTGGCCGGGGGTGAGTGTGTACCAGGGAAGAAACTCCAAAATCCGGAGGAATAACAGGCACTATCGCTGAAGCGCGCGACAACGTTGCTGTTTCTGTCAAATACCATCCCCAGTACGGCGATCGTTGCATACGGATTCGTATTGCCTCGCTTGCGCTTGAAAGCACTGGCGGAGAACTCTGCAGCGATATCAACGCGGACAGCGCCGAAGTCACCCAAGAAGGAACCGATTTGGACGGAGATGGGAGATTTTTCCCTCAGGTTAGACTCTGCGTAAGCCTCCATTTGTTTCCCAAGCTTGGTTCCGTTCAATGGGTCGGAGGGTGGATATTTTGTATTGCAGTATTCGTTGCGGGCAGAGACGCTCACATTGTCACGGTCCACCTTGACTTCGATTTGGTGACAAGAGCCCTCAGGAGATGGAGGAGGTACGTAGGAGACAAGATACAGACCCCCACTCTTCTGGTTGCCGAGCCTAAAGTGCTGTTGTGGCCCCGCGCGCGGCTGCAGATCAGGGCCAGCCCAAATGCCTCTGGGTGTGCACGAAGATTCTTCGTGGGCAGAAACATTGTCAGATACACCCCAGTAGCGCAACGGTTCAACCGAAACGTTCTGGATCTGCTGTACCGAACCATCTTCAAACACGTGAAAGTCCATCGCAGAGAGCCCGGTGATTTCCTTGCCGTAATATCGATCTATATGGAGAGTCCCTCCGCGGCGGAATCTCTGCTCCAGGAAGTATGACTTGTCAATCACGAATACTGGCACCACGACCTCGCGCGTGTCGATGCGGATGGCAAATGGACTTTCGGCCTGGGCCAGCGACACCGTGGCCTGAGTGCCGAGAACTGCTAGGCCGAATAATAGATGGACAATCAACTTCTGCGCTCTTGGGGCGATCGACGACAGGCTGCTTTGAGCGGCCGTCCTGTCGAGGGGCGCGATTTGCCTCTCGACAAATCTCGTTGGAGTGTCGAACTGGTTGGATGTCTCCATCTGCTATGTACACCAAATTCTACTCTAACACGGGCCGGCGTCTCGATCCTTCGTGACTGATGACCGAGAGTCGTCAGATGGGCGGAGCGTCGCGGAGAAGCGACGGAGTGGATGACCAGGGCGTTTGACGCAATGATCACAGCGGAAAGTACTCCGAAGGGGCAAAGAGCAGAAAGAAAGAGGGTTCGTGACGTTAGATCGTAAGAGCCACTCTTCGCACAAGACACGAAGGATAGAGCCTTCGAGGTTCAGGATAAGCAGAAAGCGGCCCGTACAGGAAGAAGAAAGACCCAAGAGTCGGTCTGAGTGTCGGCGACGACACGGAAGTCGCTACTCGACGGTGACGGATTTGGCGAGGTTGCGGGGCTGATCGACGTCGCAGCCGCGGCGGATGGCGATGTGGTAGGCCAGCAATTGCAGCGGCACAATTTCCAACATGGTCGCCAACAATTCCGGCGCCGGAGGCAGCTCGATGATGTGATCAGAGGCTTCGCGGGCGAGATGATCGCCTTGGGTCACGACAGAGATCACGATGCCGTCGCGCGCCTTCACCTCTTTAATGTTGGAGACGCTCTTCTCGTACAACGTGAGGGAAGCGGGATCGGAATCGTCGCGCGTGGCCAGCACCACGACCGGCAGGTTCTCATCAATCAGGGCGTTTGGACCGTGCTTCATCTCACCGGAGGGGTAGCCCTCCGCGTGAATATAGGAGATTTCCTTGAGCTTCAGCGCGCCTTCGAGCGCGATGGGGTAATGAACGCCGCGCCCGAGATATAGGAAGTCCGTATGGCGGAACAACTGGCGCGCCAGATTTTCGTAGAAGCCGGTCTCATCCGCTTGCAGAATCGTTTCGATCTTGTGGGGGATACGCGTGAATTCCAGCATCAAGTGACGCGCCGCTTCCGGCGAAAGCTTGCCGCGAATCTGCCCGAGGTAGGAAGCCAGCAGGACCAGGGAAGCGAGTTGCGAGGTAAAGGCCTTCGTCGAAGCGACACCAATTTCGGGTCCGGCATGCGTCAGAAGAGTGCCGGCGGCCTCGCGCGTGACCATGGAACCCATCACATTACAAATCGCCAGCGTTGGCGAGCCTTTCTGCTTGGCCTCGCGCTGGGCGGCCAGCGTGTCCGCGGTTTCGCCGGACTGGCTGATGCAGACCGTGAGCGTCTTGGAATCGAGGATGGGATCGCGATAGCGGAACTCGCTGCCATAATCCACCTCAACCGGGATGCGCGCGAGTTTCTCGATCATGAACTTGCCGGCGTGTGCGGCGTGCCAGCTTGTGCCGCAGGCGACGATGCGCACTTTCTCGAAGGCCCGAAAGGCCTGGTCGGTGATCTGCATTTCGTCCAGGAAGACTTTGCCGGTGTCCTGGGAAATGCGGTTGAGGATGGTGTCGCGGACGGCGCGCGGCTGCTCGAAAATTTCCTTTTGCATGAAATGCTTGTAGCCGCCCTTTTCCGCCATGATGGGGTCCCAGGCGACGTGATGAGAGGGGCGGCTGACCGGCTTGCCGTCGAGGTCGGTGACGCGTACACCGTCGCGCGAAAGAATGGCGATGTCGCCATCGGCAAGAAAGAAAATCTCCCGAGTGTGCTCGAGCAGCGCGGGGATATCGCTGGCTACAAAATATTCGCCATCGCCCAAGCCGATCACGGAGGGAGGCCCGATGCGCGCGGCGATCAGCTTCTGGGGATCTTTCGCGGAGAGAAATACCAGCGAGTAGATGCCGCGGAGATCTTTCAAGGTGCGGCGCACGGCTTCCTCGAAGGGAAGCGTTTTGGCATATTCCTCGACGAGATGGGCGACGATTTCCGTGTCCGTTTCGGTGACGAACTTGTGGCCAACTTTTTGCAGTTTTTCCTTCAGCTCCAGGTAGTTTTCGACGATTCCGTTGTGCACCACAACGTATTGCCCGGTGCAGTCGCGGTGCGGGTGAGCATTCTCTTCCGTGGGACGCCCGTGCGTGGCCCAGCGCGTGTGGCCGATGCCGTAGGTGCCGTCGAGGGGAGCTTTCTGGATGGCCTCCTCGAGATTGCGCAATTTGCCCGGAGCGCGGCGAATGTCCATTTTGCCGGCCGCGTTGACGACCGCGATTCCGGCGGAGTCGTAGCCGCGATATTCAAGTTTGCGCAGGCCCTCGATGATTACGGGAACAACCTTTTTGGGGCCGATATAGCCGACAATGCCGCACATACTGGAGTTCTCCTAAAGGAAGTGTTCTCAGGGTAACACGCGGAATGTTGCGTCGGCGCGAAAAGGGCGGGGAACCCCCAGGGATAGTCACTCGATGGGCTGATTCGGTATGCGGGTCATCTCCACGGAGTCGAGTTTGCCTTTGGCGTCGAAATAGAAGGTTACCCGCGCGGTGACTGGCCGCACCGTCTGGGTATCAATATGGCGGATGGTGGCGACCAGCGTGCCCGGCTTCTCGGGGGTTTGCATCTCGTAGCCGCGCACCGAAAGGAAAGTGGTGACGCGGTCGGCGGTGGAACCCTTGGGCAACTGGGTCTCAATCATTTCCTGAATGGGCTTGAGCTGCGGGTCGTCCACCTGCATAAGAGACTTCTGGCAACTTGCTGCGAGAAGCGCGAGCAAGAGTAAGAACGAGCAGAAGGGAAGTGGGCTGCGGCGGGCGACTGTGCGTGCGACAGGCTTTTCGTGGGAGTTTGCGAGTTCCATTCGGGGTCCTTTGGGAATACTCACTCCAGCACCTCAGGGGTTAAAACCCTTAACTCCGGAAGCTTACCGGCACGGCTGAAGCCGTGCCCTCCCGAAGACAACTGTGGGATCGCAGCTAATCCACGATCTCGAAGCGGTATTCCTCGATGACCGGATTGGCGAGCACTTCCTTGGAAATACGCTCGAGTTGCTGCTGCGCTTCTTCGCGGTTCCAGCCATCGAGATTAAGGACAAAAAATTTGCCCTGGCGTACGTCAGAAATTTGCGCGTAACCCAGGCCGGCAAGAGCGTGTTGAATGGTTTGACCCTGCGGGTCCAAAACAGTGCGTTTCGGCATAACCCAGACGTGAGCTTTCATGGCGTTAGTATAGCAATTCCGTTGCGCGTGTTCACGCTGGCCTGAGGGGACGGAAGTGGGTCAGGTTCGATTACGCGAGCAACCGGGCACAAGCAAGGGAAACATTCTCGGCACTTTGCTGCTAACTGCCATTAGGTCGTCTAGGGAACCGAATGGAACGAGCAGTCCACATCGCAAAGAACGACATGTTTGCCGTCCGCCGACCAGCCGTATGCAGGGGTGGCTTTCTCTTCCACCGGGAAAGCTCTTACCACTTTCCCTTGTGAAACCGAGAAAACATCAATCTCACCACGGATGCCCTCTTTTCCGAATCCACTGGGGAGATACAGAGCCAGGAGCAAATTATCATCGACCGGATTCCATTGAGGGTTGTCCCACAATGCTGCGTTTCGCGAGTGCACACTCTTGTATTCTGGCAACCTCAAAGTGACGTCGCCGCTTGAACTCTTACGGATTGAGGTGTCCCCCTCGCCAATCTCATACTTTGGAAAGTAGTAGTAGGTGCGGTTTGGAGATTCGATGCGTTCTCTCTGAGCGTTCTGTGGGGCCTCACGTGGCAGTAACTTGCCCTCCAGGTCGTAAACTGCAACTTTTCGGGTCTTGCCGTTGACCGTCTCCGCACGGATGGTCTCCGATTTCGCGTCGAATCGGACTGGAACGGGAGGGTTGAAGTCAATACTCTTCATTTTCTTTTGGGTGAGATTAACAATCGTGGCCGTGTCTGCCTCATCACCTTCACCCCGAAAACTGAGCACGACAACGTGTGATTCATCATTGCTCCAGTAAATGGCGGTCCACCCGCTCGAATCGAGGTCCCCTTCAAATTGCGACTGTCCCATATCATTCAGAACTTTTAGGCGATAGAAACCGCTGACAGCGGCTACCAGTAGGCTCTTCGGTGCGGGAGCAATAGTCTTTACATCTTCTAGCCCGCTGAACATTTTCACATTGCCACTAACTACGTCGACGCGACAAAAACCAGACTTCACCTTAAGGCCGAGGCGTTGCCCTCCACCATATCGATAAAGTTCCCGAAATGGGTGCTGGCACTCACGCGGCAGAGTGATACTGCGGGCCGGACTCGTTAGCGTCTGTGCCCCCAGCGGGGATGAAAACACCATCAAGCTGAACAGGAGCCGGGAGCGTGCCTGGAATAATCCATGCGCCATATGGTTTCCATGAGTAACAAACTAAGTGAATTCATTATACCGCCTCAACGATTTACAACTCCTGATTAAACTCACAAATCGGAAGCTGAGCCATAGCCTGTGTTGCAGAATCGGCGGCGGGATTATTTCCGCGGGAGGGTGGCGAGATGGGCGCGGCGGGTTTCGTCCGGGAGAAAGGAATGATCCGCGGCGTTGCGATGCAGGGAGACGAGTTTGGCTTCGCTGAGGCCCATTTGCGCGGCGATCTCCTATTCGCCGAGGAGCGAAGCGTGGAACATTGCCGGATCATCGGTGGAGAGCACGACGAGGATGGCATGGCGGAGGAGTTGCGGCAAGGGGTGCTGCTGGAGCGCAAGCTAGCCAAGGACGCGCAGGCCGAGACCTGGACCCTGCGGCAAAATGAGCTTGCCCTTTTCCACGGTCACGCCAGCGAACGCATCATTGGCGATGAGCAGATTGCCATCCAGGTCGGCGTAATCCACAAGCGGCGAAAGGTGGGCCGCGGCGGTTACGGAACATGAACTGGAGACCATGCAGCCGAGCATCACTTTCAGGTCGAGAGCGCGAGCCATCTTGATCCACCGGTAGGCTTCCGTGATGCCGCCGGCCTTGTCGAGCTTCACGTTGATGCCGTCGTAAGCTCCCTTGAGTTGCGGGATCATCGCGGCGCTGGTGCATCCCTCGTCGGCGATGATGGGGAGATGAACTTTGCCGCGCACATACTTAATTTCCTCAAACATGTGAGCGGGCATGGGCTGCTCGATGAACTCCACGCCTTCGGTCTCAAGCCAGTTGATCTTGCGGATGGCCTCTTCCTTGTCGGTCCAGCCCTCGTTGGCGTCAACACGGAGCGGTTTGTTCGTGACGCTACGGACGGCGGCAATGGTCTCTTCGTCAGTCTTCAGGCCCACCTTTACTTTTAGGACTGGGTACGCGGCCGCTTCCGCCGTCTTTTGTCTGGTGATCTCCGGAGTGTCAATGCCAATAGAAAATGTGGTAATGGGGGCGGCGGCGGGGTCAAGGCCGAAATACTTGTACAAGGGAATATTGAGCGCCTTGCCGATCCAATCCATCACGGCGATATCCACGGCGGCCAGGGCCGCGTGCTGGCGCTCACCGAGGAGTTTGCGGATGTCCGCAAGGAAGGCGTCGAATTGCCAGGGATCGCCGGCAGCGATCTTGTCGAGGATGGCGTCGATGGCGAGCTTCGCCTGCTCGGGGAATTCGTTGTAGCGAACGATGGGCGCACCTTCGCCAAATCCGGTGATGGCGTCACGCGTGTAGCGGAGGTTCACCGTATCGCGATAGGTGTTGGAAGACATGGTGGTGGTCCAGGTGTGGCGCAACATCAGGCGCTTCAGCTCCACTTGGACGGAGGCTTTGTGGTCGCTCGCCAGGGGTGCGTCGTTCGCCGCCAGCAACTTCCGGATGGGCCTCAAGGTGAAGGCTCCCGCGGCTCCTGCAACTTTCAACCATTGGCGTCGATTCACGGCTTTATCCTCCTTGCGGCTACCAGAAGTCCGGTCCATGGCGCATCGTCCAGCTTGCTGATCTGAACCATAGGGTGTTCGTGGGTGGTATCGTGAATGAATTCTCCGTTCCCGATGTACATCCCCGTGTGCGTGATGTGTTCAGCGCCACGTCCAAAGAAGAGCAGGTCACCGGGCTGCAAATCTTTGCGTTGAACTTCGCTGACGCCGCTCCATTTTGCCTGAATATCGGCGTCACGCGGCATAATGACGCCACGCTGGCGCTGCAGCATCTGCGTGAAGCCGGAACAGTCGAAACCGAAAGACGAAGTGCCTCCCCAAGTGTAGGTGACGCCGAGAAATTTACGCGCGACGGTGATCATCTGGTCGATGGTAAGAGGCGCGAAGTCTGAGCTGACATCGCCGGTCTGGATAAAGGCTTCGGAAGCGTCGGGAAGCCGCACCTTGAGCCAGCCCTCGCGATCCGACACTTTATCGGAGAGGACCTGCAGGCGGCTTTCCCATGGAATCGTGAGAACTGGAGCATGTTTGGTGACATCGGGCTCGCGATAGAGATTAGCGCTGAGTTGCGAAACGCGGACCGCGGGACCCTGCACGGCGTACTGCTGCCCATTGAGTTTCCGCAAATTAGCGCGCTGGGTCCAACCCTTGTACTCGTCCGGGGTCCTGATCCATGCCCAATGCCTCTTGGTTCGGAGGAGCGTCACATTGCTGGCGTAGATTGCCTGCGACACCACATCAGAGTTGACGTTGGGTTCCCGGTACATGTTGGCCACGGGCTTGACGACGACATACCAGGTCCCTGAAGTGGCCTCCCTGGCCGCGAGCAGAACGGAAAATAAGAGAATGAGGAAGGGCAACATCCACAAACGTTTGAGATGATTGCGATGGGGCCGCACATGATCCTCACAATGTTCGTCACGAGGACTTTGGAGAGTCCTTAGGGAGCACTGGCAACCTGAAGGCTCCGGACTTAACGGAAGCCCAGATGGTTTCCAAAAGGTGATTGTACTTGAATCGAGGGCAACGTATTCGTCGTTTTTGTTTTTTCCGTTGGCACGCGCTAGGTCCGTCACAGGCGGGCAAGATAGCCCTGCTTCATTTCCTTGGGGAGAAACGCGTGCTCTACTCCCGCGCGATGGAGGGCTGCGAGTTCCGCTTCGCAAAGTCCCATCTCGGCTGCGAGTTCATACTCGGCGCTAAGTGAAGCATGAAACATTGCGGGATCGTCGGTGGAGAGCACTACTGGAATGCCATGGCGGAGGAATTGCGGCAGGGGGTGCTGCTGGAGCGTTGCGCCTGGATTATACAATTGCAGGGCGAGCGCGCCGGTGCGCAGATTGCTGGTGGGGCAAACCTCCAAGGGAATGCGGCGCTCCGCGAGGAGGTCCATGAGTGCACGATCGTGGATGGCGGCGATGCCGTGGCCGATGCGCTCGACCCCGAGAATTTCCACGGCTTCGCGGATCTTCTCCGGCCCGCCGATCTCGCCGGCGTGGATGAGGAGGTGCAGGCCGCAGCTTTTTGCGCGCAAATAGACATAGCGGAATTCGTGAGTGGGGATGCTCAATTCGTCGCCGCCAATTCCGAAAGCTACGATGCGCGGCGAAGCGCAACGGCGCGCGGCTTCCACGACATCCAGCGCCAACTCCGGCCCAAATTGCCGCACGGCGTCGAAAATCCAGTTCAGGCGTAAACCGCGCTTCTCGAATGGCTCCGTGGCCGCGAGGATTGCTTCAAAGTTGGCCTGCGGATCCTGCTTGCGCAGGAACATGATGCCGACGGAGAGGGTGACCTCCGCATAGACGACATGCTGCTCGAGGAGTTGCTCGGCCAGATCGGCGGCCAGCAGGGCAAAATCGCGCGGGTCGCGCAGGAAAGAAGTGACCCATTTGAAGGCTTCGATGAACTCGGTGAAGTTGCGGTAATCGTAGCGGCGGCGTACCTCGTCTTCACTCAACGCGAAACCGTGCCGCGCAGAAAGGGCACAGGCTACGGCGGGGCGGATCGAGCCTTCGAGGTGGAGATGCAGCTCGGCTTTGGGAAGGGAAGCGATGCGCGGGGGCAATGTGGAAGGTTTCACGCTGGAATTTTAGCAGGGTCTTCTCTTTTTGTGCGGGCAGTTGAGGTTGGGGGAAATACCCAAGAGCCTTTCTTCAGGGGATTCCGCCAAAAACCGGCGGACGCAATAACCGCGAAAGCCCATTGGCCTTGGAGCAACTAAGCCGGGACTGAAGTCCCGGCCTCCTGAAGAAAAACCTTTCTTTCGTAGCGTGGAGAGCAGCTCAGTGGGGGAGTTGGGGCTTGCCGGCGTTGATCCAGGCAGTCAGCCAGTAGGAGCCGACGTCGGTGGAGGCATCGGACAACTGCTTGATCAGCGATCCGGCCGCCAAGTTGTAAAAGTGGTCGTAGTATTCGTCGGTGTAGGAAGATAGCCCGCGCTTTGCGGCGCGGTCCGCAAGGAGAAGCGATTCCACCTGGCTGTGCGCGGAAAGGCAGGCATCGAAGGCGTGGTCCGTGGGATCGCTGATAAATGAAGCATCGTGCGGGTTGACCGGGAAAAAGGAGCCGAAACGGTCAATCAGCGCGGCGTTGAATCGTTGATTGACCCCATTCTGACCGCTGGCGTGTCCGTCATAGTTTTCAGTTGTGTTGAACGGGTCGTAGGCCTCGGCCACGAAGTGCGCCAGAAACGCTGCATCCAACTTGGCGTTTTCCCACTTGCCATTCTTCAAATCTTCGGTGAGCTTCTGGCTATACACGCCAATCTGCCACGGGAGCAGGCCCGTGGAATCGATCTTGGACTTGCCGTAGAGGGCGATCGCGGCTTTGTAACTCCGCGGCAGCTTATCGAACGGGAATTTCCCGTATTTGTCCAGTTCGATGAAATAGTTGCTGCGTTCGTTCGGATGCTGATCAATAAGGTTCAGCGGGTCGTTGACGTGCTGCACCAGGTAGGAACGGTTGGCTTCAAAGAAGGACCGCAGGTCATAGGGCAGAGAATCGACGGCGTGATTGACGATCAGCCGCTGGGCGTTATCTCCCCAGGCCGCTGCGTGAAGAGGGAGGAGCATGGCGAGGCCCGCGGCGAACATCATGAAACCGGCGGCACCTCTGAACCTGGAATCAGCGCGGCGCAACATTTCCTGAAAGCCCTCACTTGGCGTTAGCAATCCTTAGCGTACTCTTCCTGCGGCCATAGAAATAATAAATCACCAGGCCGATGATGAGCCAGGTAAAGAAACGCAGCCAATTCATGATGGGCAGGCCGGCCATCAGCAGAAGGCACGTGAAAATCGTGACGACCGGGGCCAGCGGCCCGCCCGGCGCGCGGAAGGCCCGCTTGCGGTCCGGTTCACGGTAACGCAGGATGAGCACCCCCGCGCCCACCAGCGCGAAGGCAAACAACGTGCCGATGTTCGAGAGGTCTGCGAGCGTGCCGATATCGAGAAGACCCGCCGGGATTCCGACGAAGAAACCCGCCAGCCAGGTGGAGAAATCCGGCGTGTGGTATTTCGGGTGGACGCGGCCAAAAATACGCGGCAGCAGGCCGTCGCGCGACATCGCAAACCACACGCGCGCCTGGCCCAGTTGAAAGACGAGCAGGGAGGAGATCATGCCCATCAAAGCGCCAATCAGGACAATCAGGCGCACGTTGCCAAAGTGCAGCTTCTTCATGGTGTTGACGACGGGAGCGGCGTCGTCGAGGAGCGTTCGCCAGGGCACGAGTCCCGTGAGCACGACTACTACGGCGATGTACAGCACCGTGCAGATCACCAGGGTGGCGATAATGCCGCGCGGCAGGTCGCGCTGCGGATTCTTGCACTCCTCGGCCGCGGTGGAGACGGAGTCGAAGCCGATGTAGGTGAAGAAGACGATCGAGCCGCCGGTGAGGATTCCCGGCCAGCCATTGGGAGCGAAGGGATGCCAGTTGGCGGGGTGAATGAAGCGCGCGGCAAAGCTGACGAACACCATGATGGCCACGAGCTTCAGGAAGACCATGACGTTGTTGGTTTCAGCGGATTCCTTGATGCCGCGAACCAGGATCACCGTAAGTAGCATCACGATGATGAAGGCCGGCCAGTTGAATCCAAAATGCCAGCCGGGGCCGTAAATCATGTTTCCCTGCAGGTCTTGCAAGCCGGTGGGGAGATACGCAGGCGAAATCCATTCAGGATTGGGATGCCAGCCGAACCAGTCGAGCAAGTCCACGATGTGCGCGGAAAAGCCGACGCTGACGGCCATGTTGCTAACAGCATATTCCAGGATGAGATCCCACCCGATAATCCAGGCGATCAGTTCGCCCATGGTGGCGTAGGTATAGGTGTAGGCGCTGCCGGCAATGGGAATCATGGCGGCGAGTTCCGCATAGCAGACAGAAGCGAAACCGCACACGAGGGCCACGAGGACGAACGATAGCGCGATGGCCGGGCCAGCCCCGGGACGCCCGTAGGACGTGGAATGGTAGATCAGGTATTGCAGCAGGGGCGCGTTCAGTACGGAAGACACCTGCATTTTCTGGCCGGCGATGGCCGTGCCAATCACGGTGAAAATACCAGAGCCGATAACCGCGCCGATACCGAGGGAGGTGAGGCTCACCCAGCCCAGAGATTTCTTTAGTTTGATTTCGGCGTTTTCGGAGTCAGACAGAAGCTGGTCGATACTCTTGCATCGGAAGAGATGTGAGGCCAAGCGGGCTCTCCGTTCGCATCCGGGCGCGTGGGGCAGTTGGAGTCAGCCGGATACGGAATGGGAATGATAGGGTTTCAATGTATCGCGATATGCGCAGAGGCGCAACCGGACAGACGCCATCGCACTCAGCGAGGAAGCGGCACGAGTTTAGGTTCCTTGCGCGCGGTGGGGGTATACAATTGCGCTGTGTCAGAACTGAATAAGAGGATTCGGGGTGATGCGCGAGCGATTTGCGTGGCGTCGTGTGCTGCAGGTCGCTGCTTACCCTGGGGACTGGCGAAATGAACCGACGAGATTTCTTATGGAGCGCGACGCGAGCTGTGGCCGCGGGCTCCGTGACTGGCAGCACATCTCTGCTTGCAAAGCCATGGGGCCCCAGTGCAGTGAGAGCGGCGAGTCACGATGCGGTCCCTTCCAAGAGCCATGACCTGGACCGCCACCGGTTTGGCGTGAACTATACGCCCTCGAAGAACTGGTGGTTTTGCTGGAACGAGTGGGATGCGGACCCCATCAAGCGAGACCTGGATGCCATCGCGGCCTTGGGCGCGGACCATCTGCGCATTCTGCTGATCTGGCCCTACTTCCAACCCAATCCGAAGTGGATCAGCCCGGTGCATCTGGAACGCTTGGATCAACTGTTGACGCTCATGGGCGAGCGCGAATTGGATGCGTTGGTGACCGTCTTCACGGGCCAGTTGAGTGGCTGGTTTTTTTTGCCGCCATTTAACAAGGCCGGGTCCGGCTTCTACAGCGATGAAACGATGTGGACGGCCCAGGAACTCTTCATCCGGCAACTGGCGCGCGTGATGCAGCCAAAAACGAACATCATTGGCTTCGACATTGGAAATGAGATCAACACTTGCTGGAGCACGGAACCCCGCGTGGGCGACGCCTGGATGAAGAAGATGTTGTCGCTCATGGGGTCGGCCTGCCCTGATGGCCTGCACGTTAACGGAGTGGATGAGATGCCCTGGTTCGAGGCGAACACGTTCTCTCCGCAAGCCCTGGCGGCCGCGCCGATGCCGGTCATACACTGCTACCCGTATTGGTCAGGAGCGCTGAAGTACGGGGGCGCAATGGATCCGCCAAGCACGAAGCTGCTTGCGGCGATGGCGGCCCTGGTCCGCTCGTATGCCGGCGATCCTCGGAAGCCGATTTGGGCGGAGGAGTTCAATACCTGCATTGAAGCGCTGAACGAGAAGCAACAGTCAGAATGGCTGGAGAAGGCGGTTTTGGCTGCCATTGATTCCGGCGTGAGCTGGTTCAGCTATTGGGACAGCCACGATGTGGACCGAAAGTTCGAGTTCAACTCGCTGGAATACAGTCTAGGCCTGCTCACCAATGATGGACGGGTGAAAGAGCAGGGCAAGGTATTCAAACAGCTCGCCGGCGCTTATCGAGGGAAGACGGTGAATTTCCCCACGCAAAGTTTCCCGCCACCACCGGTCAATCGCACTCAGGAAGCCTCTTGGCACTGGATGCTGGACTGGATGGGCTGGAAACCGGTGAGCGCATAAAACCGAGGCAGCGTCCAGTAAGGATTCACTGCAAAGTAATTTGGAGAGGTTTCCCATGGACTATACGTACAGCGACGTTGCGAAGATGATTGATCACTCGCTTTTGAATCCGACGCTGACGCGCGATGATCTCGAGACCGGATGCGGGGTGGCGCTGGCTTACGATACTGCCAGCGTGTGCACCATGCCGTTTTATCTGCAGCGCTGCGCGGAATTGCTGCGCGGCAGCAGCGTGAAGGCCAGTACGACTATTGGTTTTCCGCATGGCGTGAATACCACTGCGATCAAAGCGGCCGAGGCGCGTCAGGCCATCGCGGACGGCGGCGAGGAACTGGATATGGTCGCCAACATCAGCAAGGTTTTGAGCGGCGATTGGGGGTACGTGCGTGACGACATCAAGGCCGTCATTGCTATCGCCCACGCGGCCGGGGCCAAGGTGAAGGTAATCTTCGAGAATTGTTATTTGCAGGACGCGCACAAGATTCGCTTGTGCGAGATTTGCGGTGAGCTGAAGGCTGATTGGGTGAAGACTTCGACGGGGTACGGCTCGGGCGGTGCAACGCACGCGGACCTTATCCTGATGCGTCAACACGCTCCCGCGCACGTGCAGGTGAAAGCGGCGGGAGGCGTGCGCGATTTGGATGCGCTGCTGGCGGTGCGGGCGCTCGGTGTTTCGCGCTGCGGAGCTACGCGTACGGCGGGCATACTGGATGAGGCGCGGCGGCGGTTGGGGCTGGCGGCGATCAAAGTTGGGGAAGCGGCGACGCAGCCTGCGAGGTATTAGGGCGGAGTGGTCGGGTTGGTTCCGCAATCGTCAATGCTCTACGGCCAGTCAAAGAAATAAAGAGAGGACAACTGGCGGCGTTCGATCGTAAGAGCCCACCCTTCGCTGAAAAGCGCGAAGGATGGGGCACCCTCAAGCACATAGGCGGTCGCGTAACACCCGGGAAGTAGCAAGAGACGCAAGACGCATCGATTGTGCGGACTTGGGGCGCAGGAGTCCTGCGTCCCTACAAAGGCAAAAGCTAGTCGGAGCTAGCGTCGGTCACTAGACGGGCTGGAGGTTGGCGTAGCGTTCGATGAATTTTTTTGTGCCGCGGCCAGGGAAACTGACGGAGATGCGGCGATCATCGTCTTCACCTTCCACGCCAACCACCGTTCCCACCCCGTACTCCGGATGACGCACTTTCTGCCCCAGAAGAGGATCGGCTTTTCCGCCGCGCATGATGGCCGGGCGGCGAAGCGTATTCGTGGATGCGGCACGCCGCTGTGATGCGCGCTCCTTCGGCGCAGATGTGCCGCGCGCCCGGCGTAGAAACTCCTCGGAGGAATAGGAATACTCGGGATCGGGCTCATAGCGGCGCGATTCGCCGATTTCCGCCATCGACCCGCGCACGGTATCCACCAATTCGCTGGGGATTTCCCCCAGGAAGCGCGAGGGCAGGGAAGCACGCATCTGCTGCTCGTTGCCGAAAATGCGGCGGTAGAGCGCGCGGGTGAGCGTCAATGATTTTCGCGCGCGCGTCATGCCCACGTACACCAGCCGGCGTTCTTCCTCGATTCCTTTTTCTTCGCTGATGGAGCGGCTGTGCGGGCAGATGCCATCTTCCAGCCCGGTCAGAAACACATGGTCGAACTCCAGCCCCTTGGTGCTGTGAAGCGTGATGAGCGTGACGCCCGGCTTGCCCTCGTAGGAATCAGCGTCGCTGACCAGGGCGGCAGCGTCCAGAAATTCGGTGAAGGATTCGCCGGCCTCGATGCTTTCGGCCACCGCGCGCACCAGTTCTTCCAGGTTTTCGGTGCGCGCCACGTCTTCCGGGGTGTTGCGATCTTTCAGCGCGTTCATGTAACCGGTTTCCTCGAGGACGTAGCGGAGGAAGTCGGCGGGTTCCTTCATTGAATAGGCTTCCCTTAAGCCCAAGACAAGCTCGCGGAAAACGCGCAGCGGCGCGATGGAGCGGCTGGCGTTGGGGCTGGTCATCAGCGATTCCATAGCATCCCAGAAGGAAAGGTTTTCCCGCTGGGTGATGTCGCGGAGAGCGTCCACGGTGGTCTTGCCGATGCCGCGCGCGGGCACATTCAGAACACGCAGGAGGGAAACGTCGTCTTCCGGGTGTAGCGCCAGGCGCACGTACGCGAGCGCATCTTTTACTTCGGCGCGATTGTAGAAGCTGAATCCGCCCACGAGATTGAAGCGCAAGCCACGGCGGCGAAAGACCTCTTCAAAGGAACGCGATTGAAAGTTAGTGCGATATTCGACGGCGCAGGTCTGGTCCGGATCGTCAGCAAGAATGCGATCGAGTTCCTCCGCGACGAATTCGGCCTCGGCCTGGGCGTCGCGAGCCTCGAAATAACGGAGATTGTCGCCCAGGTCTTTTTCCGCGGTTAGCGTTTTTCCCAGGCGGTCGGGATTATTGGCGACCACGGCCGCGGCGGCATCCAGAATTTTCTGCGTGGAGCGGTAATTGCGTTCCAGGCGGACGACCCTGGCGTTCGCAAAGTCCTTCGCAAAACTCAGCAAAATGGAGACATCGGCGCCGCGCCAGCGGTAGATAGACTGATCCTCGTCGCCTACGACGCAAACATTCTGGCGCTCGTTGGCCAGGAGGCGCAGCAAATCGTATTGCACGCGATTGGTATCCTGATACTCGTCCACGTGCAAATACTGGAAGCGGTTCTGCCAGCGTTTTCGGACCTGCGGGGCTTCCCGCAGCAGCCGCGCCGCGCGCAACAGCAGGTCGTCGAAATCGAGGGCATTGCTTTGCTTCAAGAGGGCCGCGTAGGCGGCGAAAATGTCCGCCACCTTGCGGCCGTCGGCGTCAAACGCCTGGCCGCGCATCTGCTCCGGCGTTTGCGCCTGATTCTTGGCGTAGCTAATGCGGCTGAGCACATTGCGCGGCGTGAGCGCGTCATCTTCAATGTGCAGCTTGGCCATGACTAGTTTCACGGCGGCTTGCTGGTCATCATCGTCATAGATCGCGAAGTCCTTGGGGAGTCCGGCCGAGGCCGCTTCCCGCCGCAGCAGCCTGGCGCAGAGCGAATGGAAGGTGGAAATCCACGGACGCTCCGGGGGAACGCCTGCGCGCAAGAGCAGATCGGTGACGCGGGTGTGCATCTCTTCGGCGGCCTTGTTGGTAAACGTGACTGCAAGAATCGTTTCCGCAGGAATGCCTTTGGCGATGAGGTTGGCCATGCGGAAGGTGATCGCGCGCGTCTTGCCTGTGCCTGCGCCGGCAAGAATCAGCACCGGCCCCTCCGTGGTTTCGGCGGCGAGGCGCTGCTCCGGATTGAGTTGATCGAGAAAAGTCTGCATGGGTCCTGGGGAAACGGAAATTGTCAGCCCAATCATGGTAGCTGAGGGTGGGAGTCACGGCAAATCGGGGAAAAGTTCGGTAGTGGGTCAGTTTCCGATTACCGCGTTACTCAGGCATCTGAGGCTCCATCGAGTGGTAGTTTCAGGTACACTCATCCAGATAGAGTTTGACGTCATGGGAACATTTCCGAAGATTGGCGTGGCGGTCCTCATTTTCACTTCTGGCACGACCTCGGTCGCCCAAGATGGTCTCGTCGAATTGGTTCGGCACGTCTCAGAGAACTACCACAATCTGCGGAGCTTTGAGTTTCGTGGTCGTCTGACCGGCACCATACCGGGCACCGATCTGCAAATGCATGTCAATACTTTTGATGCCCAAGCCGGGCGCAGCTTTGTTCCGAAAGGCAGTCCTGTCTTGAAGTATGGAGAGGCTCTATCATTTCACGCTGCTGAGATCACTGACGCGCATGGGAAGCCAGCGGCCCCAGATTCACTTGGACGAATGGTGGCGACGCCGAACCATTGGGGATTTTATGAGCAAATAGCTGCTGGGGTTGTCAGTGTGAAAGAATTTCCCTCGCAGGTCCTAGAACTGGACGGCGTTCCGGTCGAGTGCAACGTTCTGGAAATTATCTACGACAGAGAGAGATGGAAACCGGAGGAGCGTACGGTCAGATATTGGATCGATGCCAACCGCCTCCTGGTTGTGAAGGAGGAATTTTCGGAACTGCAAGGCCATCGTGACAATGCAACTCTGTGGCATTGGGTCTACACGGTTGACTCCGTAAAGTTGAATCGACCTCCGCCCGAATGGCTAGTTGAGTTTGCCACAAAGAGTGGCGACCATCCTCGGCCCGATTGGGTTGGCCGGGAAGCTCCAGACTTCACGTTGCTTGACCTCAGTGGCCGTGAAGTCAAGTTGTCGGCGATGCGGGGGAAGATTGTCCTTCTAGATTTTTGGGCGACATGGTGCGTCCCCTGCACGGAAGAGATACCGACAGTGGAAAAAATTGCTGATCATTACAAAGCGAGGACAGTAGAGACCTTAGCGCGAATTTCTCATAATAAATAGAAAAAGGCTGTCGCTTCATGGCATAACTCTTTTGTCTAGAAAGAAATCTTGCCAAGAAGGAGAACAGCCTTATGACCACAGAGTGTAACCAGT
>JBEKOE010000003.1:0-96894 GCA_049522075.1 Candidatus Acidiferrum sp. | reverse complement strand
GCCTTGGTCGAAATGAAGAAAGAGTCCTTTCTAGGTAAGAAGAAAACGAGCCGCTCGCGGCTCGTACCCTGGAAGTGTCTCTTGACAACGCCGACACCGTCATAGAGGGTGGCCCGGGCCGTGAGTGCAAAGACAACTCTGGGTGCCCCGTCCTCGCAGTGTGAGGGCGGGTCTTGGGCCGCTCTTCCTTTCCCGTTCCACCTTGTACGAGTTTCGAGTCTCGTACCTCTCACCGATTTTGCTTGACACTAAATTACCTTTGTGTTACTATATGAAATATGGGAAGCGAGTTGCAGAGGACAATGTTAACTCCATCAAAATCAACACTTAGAAGAAAAGCTGCTATAACTACATTGTAATCAACACTTGCACATCATTCTCAAAACAAAGCACCTATAAACCCTGCAGAATCCGCACTTGCACGCCCCAATTCCCTTAACTCCTTTCCCCTCCGCACTTACGCAAAATCGAATTTCACCTTCCCGTTTCGCACCCACGTCAGTCCCCTCGCTTCGTCCCACAACTCCCTCAGGGCACGGCTTCCGCCGCGGCACGCTTTCCGCAAGGAATATGCGGCTTCCGGCGCCAAACCAGTTACCCTCCTTTTTCAGGGTAGAATAACTAAGTTGTCCGCGCGCTCAAAAAAGGGAATTGGCGAGTGCCCATCGTGGGGCATACGGCAAGCCGCCTGCCGGCGGGGAGACGCAACATTGGATATCGAAACGAAAACGCAGGATGGTGTGAAAGTCGTCAAGCTAAAGGGGCGCCTCAGCATGGGTCCCGCGCTCGAGCGCTTCAGTGCCACCATGACCGAGCTTCTCGGCGAAGGGCACAACCGGATTATTCTGGACTTGGAAGAAGTCCCGACAATCGATTCCAGCGGCATCGGCATGCTGGTTCGATTTCTAACGACCACGAAGCAAAGTGGTGGGGCAATCCGGCTGCTGAAGCCCTCAAAGTTCACGGTCCAGACGCTCAAAATGGTGGGGCTGCTAAATCTCTTCGCAACGTTCGAGGAACTGCCGCAAGCCGTGGCCTCTTTTCAATGAGACCGACGCCACGCCTCCGGCATTGAATCCGCTCTTCCTCGCAAACACACTTCCCGTCGGCCCCACAACTGCGCGCCCCTCCCTTGCCTACGCAGATCCGCCTTTCAGGCGGGTCCAAAGTTCTTGCTCGCTTCTTCGGCTGTCGGGAAGAATCTCACAATCCTGTCCACGTGCGTCATGTGCAGGATTTCCTGGACGATCCCCTTGGCGCCCGCGATGCGCAGGCTGCCTCCCGCCTTCTCCAACTTGGCATGACACATCACAATGATCCCCACGCCGGTACTGTCAATCATGTCCAGGCGGCTCAGGTCGAGAATCACGCTCTTCACTCCAGCATTGATCCATTCCACGACAGCCCACTCGACTTGCCGGCTGTCATTTCCCATCAACAGCCGTCCGCGCAGTTCCAGGACGCCCACCGCTGGAGCCGGAGATTTTTTCTGCACCTCCAGGATCATGAGAAGCTCCTAAGTCAGAAGAATGCGATCTTGTCCAGGCCCCCTGCCAGCCGCCCCTTCTCCTCGTAAGCCACGTTCCTCGGCAGGTACGCCTTTTTGAGGGTTTGATAGTAGGGCGGCAGCGCGAGAGAGTCAACGCTAAAGGGATCGGGACAAACTTCGGTTGCCTCCCTCGCAAAAAAGTTAGAGAATGACGGCGTAACCTCCGCACCTTTCGCTCCCTTGCGGTCCAAATGGGCCGTTCGCATCAATCCTGCACTGAGGTGATCGCATGGATTCAGCTCTGGATGTGCATCGCCTGCATTTCGCTTTTACTGTCACCTATCATTACTTATTTCCACAACTCACCATGGGCCTGGTGCTTCTTCTTGTCATCCTGAAGACGCTCGCACTCCGCACCGGCGATGAGCATTACAACCGCGCCGCGCGTTTTTGGGCCAAGATCTTCGGCATCAACTTTGCCCTCGGAGTGGTGACCGGCATCCCCATGGAATTTCAGTTCGGCACGAATTGGGCGGAATTCTCCAAGGCCGCCGGCGGGGTCATCGGGCAGACGCTGGCGATGGAGGGTGTCTTCTCTTTCTTCCTGGAGTCCAGTTTCCTGGGGCTGTTTCTCTATGGCGAGAAACGTCTGGGCCGAATCGGCCACTGGTGGGCGGCGTTTTTCGTTTTCCTGGGGTCGTGGATGTCCGGCTATCTGATTGTCGCGACCGACGCCTGGATGCAGCATCCCACCGGCTACCGGATCAACGCCACTGGCGGCATCGAGCTGGCCAGCTATTGGCACTTGATCTTGAACCCTTGGGCGCTTTGGCAATACGCGCACAATATGCTGGGTGCGGTGCAAACCGCCTGCTTCGTCATGGCCGCCGTAGGCGCGTTCTATCTTCTGACCAAGCGCGACCTGCCCTACGGCCGCACCTTTGTGCGGCTCGGCGTCATCGTCGGCGTTATCGCCGCGATTCTGCAACTTGTGCCCACCGGCGACTACCAGGGAAAAATGGTGGCCGAAAATCAGCCGGCCACACTGGCCGCAATGGAAGGGCTGTTCGTGTCGCAGGAGGGCGCGCCACTGGCCGTAATGGGCCAGCCGGACGTAGAGAAGCACCAGCTTGACAATCCCATGGAAGTGCCGCACATGCTCAGCTTACTCACCTACAAGCACTGGAGCGCGCACGTCCAGGGGCTCGACGCGTTTCCAGCAAACCAGTGGCCGGACAAAATCGAGCTGTTGTATTACAGCTACCACGTGATGGTCGGACTCGGAACCATTTTCATCGCCGTCATGGTTCTCTCCGTATTTCTGCTCTGGCGCAACAAACTCTATGAGTCGCGCTGGATGCTCTGGATCCTCATGCTGAGCGTGCCCCTCCCCTACATCGCCAACACCGCCGGATGGATGACCGCAGAGCTCGGCCGCCAGCCATGGCTCATTTATGGATTGCTTCGCACCATCCACGGCGCGTCGCCCCGCATCGGTGCCGGCAATGCCTGGTTTACTCTCTTGGGCTTCATGGGCATGTACACCGTGCTCTCGATCCTTTGGTTGTTCCTGGTTTACCGCGAGATCGAACGCGGGCCCGATCCGGAAAATGCGCAGCAAGCCGGCGTAACCGCGCCGGCGGCGGACTGAGGAGGCGCGATGGGAACGATCTGGTTTTGCCTCGTCGCAGTGATGGTAGCGATGTACGTGCTCCTCGATGGCTTTGATCTGGGCGCGGGCGCGATTCATTTACTTGTCGCGCGGACAAACGAAGAACGCCGCCAGGTGATCGCGACCATCGGCCCCGTGTGGGACGGCAACGAAGTCTGGCTACTGGCAGCGGGCGGCACGCTCTATTTCGCCTTTCCCGCCCTTTATGCCAGCGGCTTCAGCGGCTTTTATCTGCCGCTGATGATTGTGCTGTGGCTGCTGATTCTGCGCGGCACCGCCGTGGAATTCCGCAACCACATCCAGAGCCCCATCTGGATTCCCTTCTGGGATTTTGTCTTTTCGCTGTCCAGCTTGCTGCTGGCGGTTTTCTTCGGCGCCGCACTTGGCAATGTTGTGCGCGGCGTACCGCTGGATGCGACCGGCTACTTCTTCGAACCGCTCTGGACCAATTTCCGCCTCGGCGAACACACCGGCATTCTCGATTGGTTCACGATTCTTGTTGGCGTCCAGGCGCTGCTGGCGCTGATGATGCACGGCGGCCTGTGGGTGCAACTGAAAACTCATGGCGGCGTCAGTGAACGCGCAGGAAAAGTTGCTGGCATAGTGTGGTGGGGCGTGCTGCTGATGACCGCCGTGGTCACGGGGGCAACCTTTGTCCTGCAACCGCAAGTGATTGCGAATTTCCATGATTGGCCCGCCGGCTACGTTTTGCCCCTCCTCGCCGTCGCCGGCTTCGCCACTGTCAAATTCGAATTGCACCGCAAAAACGAACGCAACGCTTTCCTGGCCTCCTGCACTTATTTTTTGGGCATGCTCACGAGCGTGGTCTTCGGTGTGTATCCGATGGTCCTGCCCGCTCGGAATCCGGCCTTCAAGCTCACCGTGCAAAATGCCAAGGCGGCGGACTACGGCTTAAAAATTGGCTTGATCTGGTGGGTCATCGGCATGGCGCTGGCAACCGTCTATTTTGTGTACGTCTATCGCTCGTTTGCCGGCAAAGTCTCTGAAACTCCCGACTCACCGAGCCACGGCGATTAGTCACCCAACCGTGACACCGCGCCCCGGCGAAGTCGATCGCCCTCGCCGTGAAACTAACGTCCCTTCGCCCGACCGCATACCGGCGCCAGCCGAATCTATGCCGCCTCCCTAGACCTGTCCGAATGGACATATCGAGTGCGGCACACTAGTACTGCCGTAGCGTTGACCCTTTGAAAAGGCACTCGTTACTGTCTTTATTGGCGAGGGGTGTGCGCGGAAGAGGCATGAACACAACGAGGTAACGATTAGGGTCCCAACCAAGGCAGTCTTTTCCGCGTCTCCCCGTGGAAGAAACCGGGCGGAACACTGCGCCGCGCACGGTGTTTAAGGGGATAGGCCACGCGCACGTGGTGGCGACAGCATGGCAACGATGGTCAAAGCGGGGCGTTACGAAATCCTCGGCGAACTAGGCCGCGGCGCCATGGGTGTAGTCTATCGCGCCATGGACCCCGTTATCGGGCGTACCGTCGCCGTCAAGACGATTCGCCTGAGCGAAGAAGGCACCGGACTGACCCGGCCCGAGCTACTCGCGCGGTTCCAGACCGAAGCGCGCGCCGCGGGACTCCTCACGCATCCCAACATCGTCGTGGTGTACGACGCGGGCGAAGAGAACGGCCTCTATTTCATCACCATGGAGCTGGTGGAAGGCAAAAGCCTGCAAGCGCTACTCGATGGCGGCCACGCCTTTCCCGTACCCCGTGTAATTCGCATCCTGGAGCAGACGTGTAGCGCGCTGCAATTCGCCCACGAACGCAACATCGTTCACCGCGATGTCAAGCCCGCCAACTTGATGTTGACCGCCGACGACACCGTCAAAGTGACCGACTTCGGCACCGCCAAGATCCTGCAGTTCGGCAGCGTCCAGCAGACTGCTCATGTGATGGGCACGCCCAGTTACATGTCCCCCGAACAAGTCAAGGGGCGTCCCGTTGATGGCCGCAGCGATATCTTTTCCATCGGCGTCATGCTCTACGAAATGCTGACCGGAGAGAAACCGTTCCCCGGCCAAAGCATCACCACGGTGATTTACAAAATCGTCAACGAGGAACCCATACCGCCCCGGCAGATCAACCCGTCCATCCATCCGGGGCTGAATGACATCGTTCTCCGCGCACTCGCCAAAGATCCCGAGGTCCGCTACCAGAGCTGCCGCGAGTTGCTGGAGGATTTGCGGAACTACCGCGCCTTGGGCGGCAACGAACGAAATCCCGACGCCACCATGATTTCGCCGCGCCCTGGCTCCATCTTGCCACTGAATGCCGAACCAGGCGGTCTGCGTGGCGTGCATATCGAAGATGCGATGACTGCGGCAACGGTTCGTTCTCTTCAGAATCGCGCGGGCGGCCCGGCGCAGACTCCCGCGGTGCGGCGCACTGGCCCCGTCCGGCCCATCGAACCACCAAAGAAGAAAAATACCCTTGGAACGGTTTTGGCCACCTTGTTTTTGGTTGGTGTGATCATCTTTGGGGTCAATAGGTTGCGCCCGGAGTTTCAGGCCGCGCGCGTACGCAACAATTCATCGCAACAAGACGCTGTGCTTGATGGGAAGTCGGACCAGTCACCCGCCGGGAGAGATGCTACTCCGGATTCGCCCCCAGCTACAGCCACGGTGACTGGACCAACAACAATTCCCGTGCCGGCACAAACCGTTTCTCCGCCGGCTTCGTCGAACCCGGCACCCGTCGAGGAGCCAAAACCCGCAGCCGCTGCGCCTGCCGCGACTCCGTTGAAATCATCGGAACCTCGGGTCATAACAATTGTTCCAGTCCGGAGACCGGAAGCTGCCTTAAACGCCGCCGCACTCGAATATAAGGGCCGCATCGAGGAAGCGATTGCAGATCGTGGGTTGAACGGCCGCGTCACGATCGCGGGCATCGGAAACACGCTTACCCTGAGCGGCAAACTACGTCCCGTTGAGCATGCCTCGCTGCTCCGGTTCATGCACGACGCGCCCGTCGCCGTTCACATCGTCGACGACATTCTTTACGATGACACCCCCCTTCCGGCCTCGGGCACGGGAGAAGCAGAAGGTCACCCAGTCCCTGCAAGGGGCCTGAGCGCGGTTCACGTGTTAACAGACGTGATCGGCGCAAAAGCCACGCTTTTCGGTCCTGGTGGCCGCTTTCTGGCCGACTGCCAGACACCTTGCAGCTTTAACAACCTCTTCCCGGAACGTTACAGTCTTCAGGTGCAGAAGGATGGCTACCTTCAAGTGCAAACCGCACTGGCGTTGAAGGCGGGCGAATCCCAGGATCAGAAACTTCATCTGGAAGCCCTGGCGAAAGGTGTTTACATCAGCAGCAAACCACCTGGTGCGGATATTTTCATTAACGGCGCCAAGCAATCCGGGCAAACCCCTACGACCCTCCCCCTCGCCCCTGGCCACTACGACCTGGTGCTCCGACTCCAGGGCTACGCACCCTACGTCGGTGAGGTTCAGGTCAAGGACAATATCCAGACGACGCTGGACGCCGAACTCAAGGAGCGCAGTCAGACTCACGTGGCTTGGGCACAGGTCACAACCACCCCGCCAGGTGCTGAGATCATCATCGACGGAATTTCGAGCGGTCAGTTCTCTCCTTCACGCGTGCAGATCCCCGCCGGAACCCATGTTATCGCACTGAAATTGAACGGCTTCCAGGTAGTGAGGCGTGGCGTTGAGGTCAGTGAAGGCAGCACCGTGCCCGTCACTGAACAACTGAAGCCGAAATAGAGACTGCGGCGTACAGCGAAGAAAAGAGAAAAGTGGGCTTGTAGAAGGATAGCATTTCCCTCGGAAGTCGTAACATTTCTATCCCACAATGGACTGTTAGTACTATATCCATACACATTCCCTCATCCTACGCTATTGTTGCGGAATCCGCTCCCTCCGGGGCGCGGATTTCCCGCTCAACTGTTCCCTTTGCACCCTGGGCGAGCCTGGTTCTGGAATGGTGACGCGGTCCCGACAGAGTGCATCGGACCAAGGACGGCCTTTTGGTATTGCGTGCCTCACTTCTGCTCGATGAGAAGAGGTCGGCCAAGCCTGCCTCTTCTCGTGCGGTGAAGCACGAGCCCGCCGCTGCACCTCGCGAGCGCGCCCGCCAAGGCGATCCGCAGTTGGCCGACCTGACCCGGGCCCTGCGCGAGTTGCATCTGCTGCTGCGGGCCCACCGTTTGTACGATTCCGCTCACCCTCGCGTGCTGGACAGCCTGGACGCCGCCTACGATTCCCTGAAGCGCGCCGCCACCGATTTTGACGGCTTGGAAGTGCGCACCGAACGGGGTGGCATCGTTGTAGCAAAATTTGCCGAAGGCCATTTGCCCGATGCGCGCGGCGAATTCTATGCCCTGGCGAACGACCTGCAACGCGCCGGCATCCAGACCCTTTACTTCGCCGCAAAGTTCCATGTGGGCGAATTGGACACCCTCGCACAACTCATCAAAGCCACCTTGCTAAGATCAGATGAGCCGGCAAATCGCCCGGGAGCCATAGGCTGGGCGGCGCAACTTCGGGAGCAGCGCGTGGAAGGAATCCAGATCAATACGTTGACCGAGCGCAAGGTGGATACAGTCCTGGCCAGTCTCATCGCCGCGCTGGTGGCTTATGGCGGCAATGCCCCGCAGGATAACGGCGACACGCCCATCCGCGCGCCGCAAGCCGAAGCGACTTTCGACACACTCCGCCTTATCGGCTGCCTAACGCCGCCGATGGAAGTGGCCAGCGGTCTTTCCGCGGAAGATGCGGCGCGCGCCATTCACTCCTCCATGGAACTCGCCAGCAGGAGCACGGTGCGAATGCTCATGGCCGCCGTAACGCATTACACTCCGCAGGAAGGCGAAGCACCTCAGGCCTATTTGCAGCGGCTTTCCCAGAGCCTGGTCCTCGAGCATCTCACCACGGAATTTGCCGCTGGCAACCTTGCTCCCGTCGCCGTGCGAGAGGTTTTGAATCACCTCGCCGATGTCCTGGTCAGTGCCGGCGGCTATCGCGGGCCTCATTCCTCGCAGCATTTTTCCGTGCTGGCCTCCGCCTGGGCCGACGAAACCTACCGGGAACAGCTGCTTGAGCGGTTCTGGCTGGAGCTGCCGCCACGTGAGAAGTCCGCAGTCCTTCGCGGCACGGAGATTTGGTGCGTGCCCATCACGGCTATCCGCCAGACGCTTGGCCAACTCGTCGAAGCCGGTGCGGACGCTCCCCGTCGTGAAGCCCGCAATATTCTTTTGAACTACGCCAGACGCCTCGAACACGAAGTTCCTGCGGCGCGGCGCATTGTCGCCGCAGGTCTTAGCGAACTTACGCCGCTCCTGGAATCGTTGTGGCCCAACCAGCTTCCAGAAGAGTTGAGCCGCGGCACGATGAAGGCCCTCTCCAAGGAACACGCCCCGGAAACCAGCGCTCTGCTCGCAGCCTTCCTCGAAACCCTCGGCCGCATTGCGGTCACCCGCGGCGATTTTGCAAGCTTCGAGACCATTCTGATCAGCTTGGAAAAGGTGCCGCGCGATGCCGAGCACGAGCACATGAACGCGCTCGGCCATCGCCTCGTCGCCAACGATCGCTGGATGGCGCTCGTGGACGCCGCGCTGGCCAATCGCCCTCTCGACCCCGCTCTGCCTCGGCTCTTGCAGCGCGATCCGGAGCGTTTGCTGGATCGCCTGACCCTTCTGCTGACCGATTCCTGCGGCTCGGAGATGTTGCCGGCGATGGCTCGAATCTTGCGCGCTATTGGTGTTCCCGCGCTCACTCTCCTGGAAACGCGCCTCTTTGAAGCGCGGCGGCAACGCGTCAGTGCCGCCATCAAACTCCTGGCGGCCGCCGATCCCGACCGACTGCTCCGCGGCCTGACGCGCGCGATGGCCAGTTGGGAATGGAACCTGCAGGATCTGGCCGTCAGCGAACTGGCGCGACCCTCCAACACGCCCTCCGCGCAAAGCACTGCGTTTGTTTTCTCCGCCATTCTTGCGGACGCGCACCCTCTAGTCGTGCCCATGATGATCGATCAGATCGGCATCGGCCAGGAAGCCACCGCCGTCCCCATGCTCATGGAGATCGCCGCCGGTGAGCACGAAATCCTGCGCGACCAGTTCGTTCGCATCAAGTCCATCGAAGCTCTCGGCCGCCTTCGCGCCACCGAAGCCGCTGAACTGCTCCGCCATCTCGCCAGTAGACGCGAAGGCCTGACGTACGTCGAGCCCGCCGGGCTGCGTGCGGTTGCCGAAGATGCCTTGGCGCTCATGGAAGATAGTCCTGCATCTGCGCGGGCACGTGCCGCCTTCGAGCCGGCGTCTGCGCCGCTTGCGAATTTCGTGGTGCCGCGCCGTTATGCGCGCATCCCGCTCGAATCTCCCCTGCGCGCGCAAATGGGCAGCCAGCAGATGATGAGCCCGGCGCGCGTCCGCACCATCAGCCTGGGCGGCGCTTACCTGGAATCCCCCAGCCGCCTGAGCGTCGGTGATTCCATCCAACTCGAGGTGCGCGCTGGCCTCCGCAAGATTCACTTCACCGCCGTGGTTCGCAATATCGGCCCGGATGGCGGCGGCGTCGAGTTCGTGCACATGAAGGACGAAGACCGCGAGCGCCTGCGCAAGCTGGTACAGCGGCATCTGCATTTGTGATTCCCTACTGCTTCCGCGATCTGGCCGTAACCCCTTTGGTTCCCTTGCGGTACACCATAGGCAACCTCATCTCTTTATTTGCATTACCCTTACGAATGTGTCACATCCAAAACGTTCGTTTAGAAGTAGCCCAGGCGTGTTGCTAAAATTAAGCATGGCTTTAAGCCGTTGCAAGCCGCCGCCCTCTGGGTCCCGATGATCGCCATTGGGCCAGAAAAAACCTAGGAGTAACCGAATGATGACTGCCCCCGGTTGGATTGAAATTCTAGGAGCTGTGGCCGGCTTCTGCACTACCTTTGCCTTCGTCCCCCAGCTCGTGAAGATCTACAAGCAGGGTGGCCGCGACCTATCCTACGGGATGCTCAGCCTCTATTTGGGAGGCGTGGTGATGTGGCTGGCTTATGGCCTCTTGATCCACGCGCAAGCCGTCGTGATCACCAACGTGGCCACCGCCATTCTGATCGCCGCCGCCACCCTCCTGAAGGCCTGGAAAGAACACCGCGAGCCCGGCAAGTCCCTCGTCCCCGAACAACTCACTGAAGGCTGAAGCATCTCCTTAAGTCCGAAGCGCATCCTCAGGGGTCAGGCGGTACTGGTGCGCCACGCCTTGACAGGTTGGGCACGCTGCCTATACGAGCGTTTCGCGCCACTTGCCTCTGCAGATTACAGTTGCAAAGATTCGCGGTTTGCTGTAAAAGGCCTCCTATCCATTTCATTGTCTCTTAGGCCATCAACTGACGGGCCAGGGCCGTCACCGCTAGGGGTAGCGGGGGTTTTGCAGGTTCCATAAGGAGGAAGGATATGCAACGCAGGCAGTCGCTGTTTGCGTGTGTGATTCTGTGTATGGCGGTTGTGCTAGGGGTAACAACAGCGGCGGCACAAGTAAACACCGCGACATTGACCGGAGTGGTCACCGATCCACAAGGCTTGACGGTCCGCGGCGCAAAGGTCATGGCCACGAGTCTGGCCACCGGGGCGGAACGCACCGCTACAGCAGACGATGCCGGGCGCTATGTAATCGTGGGTTTGGTGCCAGGGGAATACAAACTCCGCGTGGAAGGCGGTACGAATTTCGCACCTTACGAAAATCCTTCCGTCCAGGTCAGGGTCGGCCAGGAAGCCGTCCTGAACGTGAGGCTGGTACTTGGCACGCAGACACAAGTCGTGACGGTAAGCTCGGAATCCCTCCCGATTGAGACCACCCGCTCAGAGAGCGCACAGACCATCGAGGAACGCCAGATCGATAACCTGCCAATCAACGGCCGCAACTATATCAATTTTACCCTCACGAACTCACAAACCACCCGGGACATCTCTCCCACCATTGGCCCTGCACCCAACAGCGGCCTGAACCTCAGCGGCGCGCGCGCGCGTTCCAATATGGTCAGCGTAGATGGGGCCGACGCCGTGGACAACTCCACCAATGGCATTCGTTCCACCGTTTCACAGGAAGCGGTGCAGGAATTCCAGATGATTCTCAGCAACTACAACGCGGAGTACGGCCGCGCCACAGGCGGCGTGGTCAACATCGTCACCAAGAGCGGCACCAACGACTTCCACGGCGATGTGTTCAGTTATGTCCGCAACAAAGCCTTCCAGGCGCGTAACCCCTTCTCCGGCGAGATTAACGCCAACGGCGACCTCGTTCCTGTCAAGCAGGCCTACACGCGCACGCAGTCTGGATTGACCTTCGGCGGCGCCCTGAAGAAAGACAAGACGTTCTATTTTTTCAGCTACGAATACACCCAGCGCGAAGAAACCGGATTTTCCAGCATCGGCAGCGCGTCGCAAGGCGTGCCATTCGGGGTTGATCCGGCAACCGGCCTTACTCCGCAGCAAGAGCAGTTTTTTGCGAATCCAGCTTCGGCGGCCCTTGGACCTGCAGGGCAGTTGTATGAAGCCATACTGGCGTCTTCTTCCAATGTGGCCATCAGCGGCAAGGATTTGGGGCTCGTACCTGCGCTATTGTCGAATGGAACGATTCCCCAGCAGCCTGGTTTGAAGCAGTTCCCCATCCCAGTAGCGTGCCCGTTTGGACAGTCTGTCAATGGAAACCTCTGCGCCGGAGGGGCGGCTATTGGGCCGAACCATTCTGTAATCCCTGCATTCACGGCACCCCTTCCGGCATCCTATGTTGCGCTGGCTTCCATCCGAGGCAATTTCCCGGCTACGGAAAAGACCAGCCTGTGGTCCGCTCGGCTGGATCAACGCTGGAACAATCACAACACCTCGTTCCTCCGCGTCGGCGTTTCTCCTTCGCTGGTCACCGGGATTCAGTCCACCTCGCAAAACCAGGTGTTTGGCCAAAACGCGGGCTCCCGCACGGGCGTCAATCAATCCCGCGACTTCAACGTAACTTTCCAGCACGACACCATTCTGAGTGACAGCGCCTTCAATGAATTCCGCTTGCAGGTGGCCCGCCGCGGCATTCATTTCGGCTACTCCAACCTTCAGGGCGGCGATCAAATCGGCGTAAACATTCCCGGTTACGCGTACTTCGGCCGAGAGCCTTATTCCACGGTTGACCGAATTGAACGCCGTTTCGAATTCACCGACAACGCCACACTTACGCGCGGCCGCCATACTCTCAAATTCGGCGCCGACGTCAACATCATCCAATTGCGCTCGAAAAAACAGCAGATTTTCCAGCTGGATTTTGGAGGCGACGTCAACTTTGGTGGCCTTCCCGCCGATACTTTCGGCCTCCCCGACTGCCTTGGGGGAACAGGACCTTCCTGCACCGGGGGCGTCGCGGTTCCGGGACTCACCGCCTTGCAGGCCTACGGGCTGGGGATTCCCACCACTTACATCCAGGGCATTGGCACTTCCAACGAGCCTTTTGACAATCTCCCGTTCGGCTTCTTTGCCCAGGACACGTGGCGCCTCACCCGGAATCTGACGCTGAACTACGGACTGCGTTATGACCTTGAAATCAGCCCGCTGTTTGCACCGGCCACGGCCGTCAATGCGGCCGCGGAAAAATATCTCGGTGTCATCGAAGGCATCCCGCGCGACTACAAGAACGTTGCCCCGCGCATCGGCATTGCCTGGGATCCCCGGGGGGACAGCAAGACCGTCGTCCGCGCAGGCTACGGCCTCTTCTACGATCATCCATTGCTTGCGGTAGCGTTCAACTCCGTCACTGCCGACGGCGGACGCTCGGTGCAATTGCTTTCCGCCGGAGGGACTGCTTCGGCATGCGGCTTGCTCCCTCTTCCCACAGGCTCTTCCACGCCTCTGGGCTACTGCGGGGGTGGCGCGGACGGTCCGCAGAACCTCAACGGTTCCTCGATCTTCCAGGGCGTTTTGAACGACCAATCCATCTATCTCGCATTTCCCAGTTCGGTGACGCTCGGTTATCAAGCCAATCAGCAGCGCTTCGATCCCTTTGCTCCCAACTCCTTGTTTGCCAACCAGACCTATCTGAACCTCGGCTTCCCGCTTCCGATTCTCCCCTTCACGCTGCCCGTGGCAAAGAACTTCCAGTATGGTTATGCGCAGCAGGCTAATCTCACCATCGAGCGCGTGATCGCCGGCAACTGGAAGCTCAGCGCGGGTTACCAGTGGACGCGGGGTTTGCACCTCAACCGGCCGCAGGATATCAACTCCACCGATCCACAACTCCTCACCAACAACTTGCTTTATGCGGATGCGGCGGGCCTTGGGTTTACCAACCCGGTGACCGTGCAGGTCCAGGATGCTATGCCCACGCTCAGTACTTGCGGTCTCACCACTTTGGCTCCCGGGCTTGTACCTGGTGTTCTTGGGGTTCTTTACAACTGTCCGAACTCCCCTGCTTTTGCTGGACTGAACGGTAAATTCGTCGGCACGCCGGCTTTCTTCAACTTCTTCCGGCCTTCCGGCCCTAACCCTTCGTTCGCTACCGCTCTCGGCGCATCTGTATGTCCAGGGGCTACCACCTCGGCTCAGTTCTCCTGTGGCTTTGCCGCTCAGCAGGCACTCGCTGCCGCCGCGCACTTTCCCGTTGGCGTGCCGGGTGTCCCGATCCCGTTCAACAGCGTGGATACACAGGTGTCCGATGGAAACTCCTGGTACAACGCCCTGACCGTCAATTTGGAGAAGCGCTTCTCGAAACACTTTGAACTGCTCTCCAGTTATACCTGGTCGCATTCGATTGACGATTCCACCGACCTGCAATCCACACTGGAGCCGCAAGATAGCCGTTTCCCTTGGCTGGAGCGCTCCAACTCCGTCAATGACCAGCGCCATCGCTGGGTCACCAGCGCGGTCTTCCAGTCGTCTCCCCATAAGTCCGGTGAAACCTTCTTGAACAGCTTCTTGAGCAACTTCACCCTCGCCCCTCTGGTGGAATGGGGTTCGGGGCGACCCTTCAACGTGATCACCGGCGAGGATACGCGCCTCGAACTGGGCGCGTCGCAGGATCGCCCTTCGGTTGTTGCTGCCGAAACGCCCGGCGCCACAACATCGCCCTACATTCCTGGCGTGGCCTTTGTCGATGCTTCCATTTGCTTGTTGGCCAATGGCTCCACGTTCACTGTTCCTGGCATCACGCCGCCTTACGGCTGCATTGGCAACCTCGGCCGCAATGCCTTCCGGATGTCGAATTTCTACCAGTTCGACATGCGCATCTCCAAGGGCATCAACTTTGGCGAGCGCTTCCGGCTGGACCTGATCGCCGACGGTTTCAACCTCTTCAACCACACGAACATTCTTGCCGTGAACCAGTTGTGCGATCCCTCTGCAGGCGCGGTTTGCACCGCGGGCCAGCCCTCGGCTGCCTACGACGCCCGGCAGTTCCAATTCGCCATCAAGCTGAACTGGTAGCCGCGTCCGCATTCTCACTTCACCCAAGAGGCCTCGCGTCATCGGGGCCTCTTTTCTTTTGCAGCTTGCTGCAGGCACCCCTTTCGCGTTGCGCTCTACCCATTGCGCGGTCTTCCGAGTAAAGTAGTTTTACCGTTTCCCGTTAACGCATCGGAGCACGCATGAACGTCATCTGGATCGCCGCCCTTTTCGCGCTCGTTTTGATTGGCCTGCTCGTCTGGGTCCTTCTCCAGAACACCCAGGACCAGAAGAAGAACGAGCAACTGGAATCGCAAATGAACGAAATGCGCCGCGATTTTCAGGGGATGTCCACGGCGCATACGCAGAGCACCACCAAAATCGAGACCCTGGCCGGAACCGTCGCCTCGCGCCTTGAAGCCGTCACCAAGGCGCTTCAGGATGGCGTCAAGGATTCCGCGCAAGTGACTTCCAAAATCACTTCTGACGCCCAGGCCGCCATGTCCACAGAGCTGAAAAATACGCGCGAGCAGATCAACCAGATCCAGCGCCAATTGGGCGAAGTGCAGCAAGCCGGCAAGCAGATGTTCCAGACCGCCCAGACGCTGGAGAGCATTCTCGGAGGCACCAAATCGCGCGGTTCACTCGGAGAGGTCACGCTCGAACGCCTGCTTGAGGATTCACTCCCGCCTTCGCAGTACTCCATGCAATATCGCTTCCGCAGCGGTGAGATTGCCGACGCCGTGATTTTGCTGCGCGACAAAAAAATGATGGCTGTGGATTCCAAGTTCCCTCTCGACGCTTACCGCCGCATCGGCGCCGAAGGCGACGAAGCTCGCAAGGCTTTCGTTTCCTCAATCAAGGGCCACGCCGATTCCATTGCGCGCAAGTACATCGTGCCGGATGAAGGCACGCTGGACCTCGCGCTGATGTTTGTTCCCAGCGAAACGGTCTATTACGAACTGCTAATGAGCGTGGATTCCAAGGGGCAGGCCGTGGACGCCTACTGTCGCAGCCGCAATATCATCGCTGTCTCGCCCAATACTCTCTACGCGCATCTCTGCGTCATCGGCATGGGCTTGCGTGGCATGCAGATCGAAGAAAACGCCAAGCGCCTCTCGGAAAATCTATCCGGCATGCGCAAGCAGCTCGATACCTTTGGCGAGTACTTTGAAAAGATTGGCACGCACCTGAAGAACGCCCAGCAGAGCTACACCGAAGCCGACAAGCGCTTTGACAAAGCTTCCAACACCCTCGATAACCTGCTTAGCAGTGGCGACGTCGCGCAGCCCTCACTCGAAGACACCCAGGACACCCTGACGCTGCCTCCCGCCGCGGCCAAAAAATCCGCCTGAATTTTCTGGAGTGCGGCAGCTTGTTTACCCTGAGTTTCGAAGGGCTGCCGCTTTTACGGTCTTGGCGTCACAAGCGGCGCGACCAGACGGATGGAAATCAGGAAACTCCCGTGCTGTTTCCCGAGCAGCGTAAACCGCGCCACATTCTCCGCGCCGCCCGAAGAAGCCGCGCGCACCGTTGTTCCGCTCTGCAAATCCGCCACATCCGGCGCAAGGTTCCGCGCTTCCAGGTTAATCCTCGCCGTGCTCCCCCGCACGCGCACTGTCAATTCGCGATGCTCTCCCGGGGCGAGCGCTGCACCGCTCGCCTCGAGTTCCAGGCTGACAAAGACCACCGTGAACGGCGTGGCCTTACGCGCCCCGCAGCTTACTTCCACAAGCGCCGGCCCTGGGCCGATATCCAACGGGGGCAGCACCGCAAGAAACGCCGGCGAAGCCGCCAGCACCAATCCCGGCACGCTCCCGATGCTTACTTTGTTTGCGTCCGCGTCGCCGCAAAAGCCGTGTCCCGAGATCTCGAAGCGGTCGTTCACCGTAGCCACGCGCGGCGCCAGGATCACTTCCTGTGAGCCGGAAGGCACCTCCGCAGGCGAAAGGATGACGGACGTCACGCGCCCGGCGCGCCCTTCAAGCGCAGCAAAAATCACGCCGGCATTCAGCGGGCCCACAAACAAGGCGCGTCCCGTCGCGTCTGTGGTGACTTTATCTCCATTCGAGAAAACGACGGTCGCGCCAGGCGTCAATCGCCCATTCACGTCCAGTACGGCCAGCGTCGCGCGCTCCCCCGTAACAATTTTCCGCGGCAGCAGCAAAATCCGCGCCCCCGACGCCGCAGGAGCCTGTTGCGCCCGGCACACCCCACCCACAGCGCAAAGCACTGCCAACCCGATTATTCCCTTGCGCATCGGCCGCGACGTTGTTTTCCGCACACCGCGATTGTAGTGGAGTTTTCCCCTCCACAGAAGTGTCCCGGCCATCCCGGGATTACTCCCTCGCCCCTTCCTTCATATCTTGCTGTCTCCCCCGCTGCGATTCGGATATTCTTCCCAACTGGCCCTTCGGCCAGTGTTGCCAATCGGCGAGTAATCACTTGGGTGCAAAGCCTTTCCTAGCGCCCAAGCCTCTGCTAGCGTGGACCATACGGTACTTGCTGGTGTGTCCGCGCAGGGGGTGCCACGCGTGTTCACGGAAAGCTTGGAAGGAGCGGCTGTGCAGATCGCTAGTGACGGCTTGACGGACGTAGGACGTGTGCGCACCAACAACGAGGACTCCTTCCGGATTCTTGAAGCGCTCCACCTCTTCGTCCTTTCCGATGGTATGGGCGGCCAAGCTCATGGAGAAGTTGCCAGTTCCATGGCCGTTGAAACCATCGTTAATTACTGCGCCGAAGCGAAGGAAGATTCCGGCATTACTCTCTCCGGGGCTCCCGGCGTCCATTGGGCGGAGAAAACCAAGCGTCTGCAAAGCGCCGTGCACCTCGCGAATAGCAAGATTTATCAATCCGCGCAGAAAAATCCGGAGCAGTACGGTATGGGTGCCACTCTTACCGCCGCGTGGTTCGATAACGGCCGCCTGAGCATCGCTCACGTCGGTGATAGCCGCGCCTATCTGTTGCGCGGGGGCACGCTCCAGCAGCTCACCGACGACCATTCCCTCGTCGCGGAACAGGTGCGCCGCGGTATCATCACGCCCCAGCAAGCGGAAGACAGTGAGATACAGAGTGTGCTTCTGCGCGCACTCGGCGCTCACTCCCAAGTCGAAGTGGATGTCGATGAAGTCGGCATCTATCCTCGCGACGTTCTGCTCCTGTGTTCCGACGGCCTTACTCGCATGGTCACCGAACCAGAAATTGCCGGCTCTTTGCAAGCGGAGACCGACCCCACTTCCGCGGCCCGCAAGCTCATCGAATTAGCCAACGAACGCGGCGGCACTGATAACATTACTGTCATCGTCGCGCGCTTCCAGGAAGAGCCCCGGAGTTGGCTTTCCTGGCTGCGTCGCGGCTCGGCCAAAAGAGAATAGACCTCCGCAGGAGGATTTGCATGGCGAAGCTCAGCCTCATGTTTGAAGACAAATTGGTTAAGGAGGTCCCCATCGGCAGCCGTCCGGTCAGCATTGGCCGCTCTCCGGACAACGACCTTCCCATCGACAACCTCGCCATCTCCAACTATCACGCTCGCGTCTATTTCGAGGGAGGCCGCCTCGTCGTTGAAGACCTCGACAGCCTCAACGGAACGTTCGTCAATGACCTCCGTGTGGAGCGCGCCACGTTACACGATGGCGATTCCATCTGGATCGGCAAGCATCACATCAAAGTTGACGCCACCGCCGATGCCGCCATTCCATGGGACACCGGCCGCAAAGCCGCTGCTCCCAAAATTAACGAAACCATGGTCCTCGATACCAAGGCACGCCGCGACATGCTACAGCAAGCTGCCGCCATGGGCGAACGCTCTCAGTTTTCCCCTGGCCGCCTCAAGATGCCCACCCTTGTCGTTCTTAGCGGCAAGGTCAATCAGAAGGAATACGTACTCACCAACAAGCTCACTGTCATCGGCAAGTCACCCATGGCCACCGTGCGCCTTCGTGGCTGGTTCAAACCACCGATGGCTGCCCAGATCAATCAGCGCGATGACGGCTACTACCTCGGCACCGGCGACAAAGTTCCCACCGTCAACGGCACGCCGATTCCCGGCCCCACGCGTCTGAACGACGGTGACCTCATCGAAATCTGCGGCGTGCGCCTGAATTTCATTTTCCGGGAGTAGCCCTCCTCAACGATGCCCACTCCTCTCGAAGGAGCTCGCTCCGCGCGGAACGCCTTCCGTTTCCGCGAACTGCTCTCCTCCTATTGTCAGCATCGAGCCTCTCTCTTCATTACCGTGGTTCCGCCCCCTGTGCTGCCATTTTCACTATGACCCACAAGTGAGCACGCATTTCGGCTTGCCACACGAATCTCCCCGCCGACTTCGCGCCACCTAATGGCCTGCGCGATTGCCTCCTCCATCAAAATTCTCGATGCTTGCCCTGCCTTTTTTCGCCCCTGCCTGCCCCCAACCCGCCGTACCCAAATATGGTCCACTCGTAGTCTAATAAGAGTACGCAGAGTTACTCTGCAAGGCGGCGAGCTCGTGTGTGGCGTTTTGCTTCGGCTGGCCTAGAGGTCACTTTCTCTTTCTATGTGGATTGTCCGATTAGCTCTTGCCAGGCCCTACACCTTCATCGTGATGGCCTTGGTCATCATTCTGCTGACGTTTGTCGTGGTACCGCGCACGCCCACGGACATCTTTCCGGAAATAAATATCCCGGTGATCGCCCTGGTCTGGAACTACTCCGGCCTCGAGCCGCAGGAGATGGAGCAGCGCATTACCACCGGCGTCGAACGCGGCATTACCACGCTGGTCAACGATGTCGAGCACATCGAATCCCAATCGCTGAACGGCATCGCGATTATCAAAGTCTTCTTCCAGCCGAACGCCAATATTCAGACCGCTCTAGCGCAAACCACTGCCATCTCACAGACGTTCCTGCGCTCGCTGCCTCCGGGCACAACGCCTCCTCTGGTCATCATCTATTCCGCCTCAACCGTTCCCGTTCTTCAGATTGGCCTGACCAGCGACAGCCTCAGTGAGCAGCAACTCTTCGACTACGGTGCCAATTTCATACGCGTGCAACTCGCTACTGTTCAGGGAGCCGCATCACCCTATCCCTATGGCGGCAAGCAGCGCCTGATTTCCGTTGATATTGACGCCCCGTCTCTACAAGCCAAGGGGCTCTCCGCGGTCGATATCGTAAATGCCGTCAATGCGCAGAACCTCATCCTGCCCACCGGCACGGCCAAACTCGGATCGCTGGAATTCAACGTGGAGATGAATGGCAGTCCGCGCACCGTTGCCGAACTGAACGACCTTCCCGTGAAGACCGTCAATGGCTCCACGATCTACTTGCGCGACGTCGCCCACGTGCGCGACGGTTTCTCCCCACAGACCAACGTCGTCCTGACCAACGGCCAGCGCGGCGTGCTCATGAGCGTTTACAAAACCGGCAATGCTTCCACGCTATCCATCGTCGATCGCGTCAAACAAACGCTTCACGACTACCAGCCTTCCCTTCCCAAGGACCTCAAGGTCACCACCTTTTTTGATCAGTCCCTTTTCGTGCGCGCCGCCATCCAAGGTGTTCTCCGCGAGGCTCTGATCGCCGCGTGTCTCACGGCCATCATGATTCTTCTCTTCCTCGGCAATTGGAAGAGCACCTTCATCATTGCCACTTCCATTCCTCTTTCTATCCTCGTCAGCGTCCTCTGCCTCAGCGCCCTAGGCGAAACCATTAACATCATGACCCTGGGTGGCCTCGCTCTGGCTGTTGGCATCCTCGTTGACGACGCCACCGTCGCCATCGAGAACATCGATCGCAATCTCGCTATGGGCAAGGAAACCGTCCAGGCCATCCTCGACGGCGCTCAGCAGATCGCTGTTCCCGCCTTTGTCTCCACGCTGTGCATCTGCATCGTATTCATCCCCATGTTTTTTCTTTCCGGCGTCGCCAAATATCTCTTCGTGCCGCTTGCCGAAGCGGTCATGTTCGCCATGCTCGCGTCCTACATGTGGTCGCGCACCATCGTCCCGACGATGGCGATGTACTTGTTGAGTTCGGAAGGCGAGGACCACGCCGATCTCCATGCCGGCGAAAAAATGGGCTTCTTCCGGCGCTACCAGCAGATATTTGAGCGCGCCTTCGAGCGTTTCCGCGCTGCCTATCGCCGCGCCCTCTCTGCCGCCCTGCACCACGCGCCACTTTTCTCCGCCTGCTTTCTGGCGTTCTGCCTCCTCTCCGCGGGACTCACTTTCTTTCTCGGCCGCGATTTCTTCCCGAGTGTTGACGCCGGCCAGATTCGCCTGCACATGCGCGCCCGCACCGGTCTCCGGATTGAAGAGACAGCACGCCTCGCCGATCAGGTCAATGCGGTGATTCGCCGTACCATCCCCGACCGCGACCTCACCACCGTTCTCGACAACGTTGGCCTGCCCTATTCCGGCATCAATCTTACTTACAGCAACTCCGGCACTATCGGCACCTCCGACGCCGAAATCTTGGTGCAGCTTAAGCCCGAGCGCGGACGTTCCACGCGCGAGTACATCAACGATTTGCGCAAGCGCCTCCCCAGTGAATTCCCCGGCGTGCAGTTTTTTTTCCAGCCCGCAGACATCGTTACTCAGATTCTCAATTTCGGGACGCCTGCGCCCATCGATATCCAAATCACCGGCATGAATCAGCCCACCAACTATGCCGTAGGACTAAAGCTCGCCAACGAAATCCGCCACGTTCCCGGCGCCGTGGATGTTCACGTCCAGCAGGCCTTTGATGCCCCCACCCTGTTCATGGACATCAATCGCACCCGCGCCCAATACGTTGGTTTGCAGGCTCGCGACGTCGCTCAAAACGTCCTGGTCTCGTTCTCCTCAAGCTTCCAGACCTCGCCGAACTTCTGGCTCGATCCCAAAAATGGCGTCAGCTACACCGTTGCCGTCCAGACACCTCAATACCGCGTCGATAGTTTCCAGGCCCTGCAGAACACCCCCGTCAACAGCAGCCTTTCCGGCGCTCTCCCGCAGATCCTCGGCAATCTGGTGGACATTTCCACCGTCGCGCGCCCCGCTTCCATCTCCCATTACGATGTCCAGCCGATGATCAATGTGTATGCCGCCGTTGATGGACGCGACCTCGGCTCCGTGGCCACTGAAGTCACGAAACTCGTGGACAATATTCAGAAGGAACTCCCGCGCGGTAGCCGCACGTTCATCCGCGGTCAGGTACAGACCATGAACTCCTCTTTCGCGGGCCTCGGCTATGGACTGGCCGGCGCGATCGTTCTTGCCTATCTGCTCATCGTCGTCAATTTCCAGTCCTGGCTCGACCCCTTCATCATCATCACTGCTCTGCCGGGCGCGCTGGCGGGCATCTGTTGGATGCTCTTGTTCACCCACACAACCTTGAACGTTCCGTCGCTGACCGGCGCTATCATGTGCATGGGAGTGGCTACCGCCAACAGCATCTTGGTGATTTCCTTCGCGCGCGAACAATTGAACGAGGGCAGGAGCGCTGCCGATGCGGCCCTCGAAGCAGGTTTTGTCCGTATTCGTCCTGTGATCATGACCGCACTCGCGATGATTATCGGCATGGTGCCCATGGCCATCGGCCTCGGCGAAGGCGGCGAGCAGAACGCGCCCTTGGGCCGCGCCGTTATCGGCGGCCTGCTCTTTGCCACCTTGGCTACCCTTTTCTTTGTGCCGTGCGTCTTTTCCATCATTCACGGCGGGCTTGAGCGCCGGCGCCAGCGCGCCGTGGCTCTGAGGGCATCCAATCCATGACGTTCGGATCTCAACATTTTGCGTGGAGCCACTGAACATGACTGACGTCTCAACACATCCCGGCAACGATCCCGGCGCATCTCCGCCAAAGAAGAGTTCCCTCTTTTTGGTTCTTTTCCTCATCGTCATTGTTCTTGTGGTCGTTGGCGCTTTCCTGATGTTCCAGCGCCGCGCGGAGTACAAAACGCTCGCCGACAACACCGAGACTCTCGCCGTTCCCACCGTGGCCATCTTCCATCCCGCCGCGCAGACGGGCGACGAAAATCTGGTTCTCCCTGGCACGCTGATGGCCTACATCGAATCTCCTATCTACGCGCGCACCAATGGCTACCTGAAAAAGTGGTACCGCGACATTGGCAGCCGCGTGAGCAAGGGCGAACTCCTCGCGGAGATCGATACCCCCGAAGTTGACCAGCAACTTTCCCAGGCTCGCGCCGATCTGGCCACCGCGCAGGCTAACGTGCACCTCTCTGAAACCACTGCTGTACGCTACTCCGAACTCCTCAAATCCGACGGCGTCTCCAAACAGGAAGTCGACAATGCCAACGGCGACCTGGCCGCTAAGCGCGCTATTGTCCAGTCCGCCGAAGCCAACGTTCGCCGCCTTGAAGAGCTGAAATCCTTTCAGCGCATCGACGCCCCTTTTAACGGTGTCATCACACGCCGCAATACTGACATCGGTATGCTCATCAACGCCGGCAATGGCGGCTCCTCGCAGCAGCTCTTCTTCCTCGCGCAAACCGATCCTATGCGCGTTTACATCAATGTGCCCGAAGCCTACGCCTCTTCCATTCGCCCGGGCATCGGCGCCTATCTGGAACTCACGCAGTTCCCCGGCCAGAGATTTGAGGGCAAGGTCGTGCGTACCGCGGAGGCCATCGATCTATCCACCCGCACGCTCCTCACCGAAGTCGATGTGCCCAACAAGTCCGCACAACTTTTGCCCGGCGGCTATGCCCAGGTTCATCTTCAGGTCAAAGTCACGGCCCAGCGCCTCCGGGTTCCCGTGAACGCGCTGCTGTTCCGCTCCGAAGGACTCCGCGCCGTTGTGATTGACGCCAATCACCACACGCGTTTGCAATCGCTCACCATCGGCCGCGATTACGGTATCAGCCTCGAAGTTCTTAACGGCCTCAAGCCCGACGATTGGATCGTTCTCAACCCTCCGGACTCTCTCGAAGACGGCCAAGAGGTGCACGTCAAGGAAGTCACCAACCCGCTCGCGCCACCCGCCACTGCCGCGCCTTCCGCGCAACCAGCGCCCGCGAGACCTTCGGCCACCAGCTCTTCTGCGGAGAAAAAGCCCTGATGCCCTCCCGCGCAAGTGCTCGGGACCGCTCGCGCCGCCCTCCGTTCGTGCGCGTGAGTCTTCTCTTCGCCGGAGTGTTTCTTCTGGCGGGCTGCACCGTCGGGCCAAACTACAAACGTCCCGCCGCAGCCGTGCCCGCCAAATGGGAAATCGTTGAGCCCTGGCGCGAGGCCGTCCCCAAAGACGCTATTCCTAAAACATCGTGGTGGACCGTCTTCCACGACGACGATCTCAACACTCTTGAAAACGAACTCGTCGCCGCCAACCAGACCCTCAAAGTCGCTTTCGCCCATTACGATCAGGCCCGTGCTTCCGCCGCCGTCCAGAATGCTCAACTCTTCCCTACGCTCTCGGTCGATCCCGCCGCCGAGCGCCAGCGTTTCTCCGGGACTCGCCCCACCGGTTCCTACGCTCCGCTCACGGGCCCCGTAACGCAGAACAACTACGTTCTCCCCTTCACTGTGAGCTATGAAGTGGATCTCGTCGGCAAGCGCCGCCGCACCATCGAAGCCGCGCAAGCCTCCTATCAAGCCAGCGCCGCCGACCTCGAAAGCGTTCGCCTTGTTCTCACCGCGGAACTCGCCGCCGACTATTTCACCCTGCGCCAGCTTGATACGCAGATCGCTCTTCTGCGGCGCACGGTGGAAACACTCCAGAAGGGGCTCGATCTCGTCAATTCGCGCCACTCTGGCGGAGTTGCTTCCGGCCTGGACGTTACTCAGGAAGAGACGCTCCTCAACACCACGCGCACCCAAACGATACTTCTCCGCCAGGAGCGCAAACAGTTTGAGGATGCCATCGCGGTTCTTACCGGCAAGCCCGCTCCCGATTTCCACGTCGCGGAGCGGCCGCTCGCGGCCGAGCCGCCCAATCTGGAAACTTTTCTTCCTTCTGATCTCCTCGAGCGGCGCCCCGATATCGCTGAATCCGAGCGTCAAATGGCCATCGCCAACGCGCAAATCGGCATTGCCAAAGCGGCTTACTATCCTTCACTCGTTCTTTATGGCCAAGGTGGTTGGAACTCCACTGAGATTTCCCAGTTGCTCAATGCCGCCAGCGCTTTTTGGGCTGTGGGCGCCAATCTTGCGCAGGACATTTTTACTGGAGGCGCTCGCCGCGCACAGATGCAGTTCTCGCAGGCAGGCTACGACGCGTCCGTTGCCACTTATCGCGGCACGGTCCTCAACGCTTTCCGCGAAGTGCAGGACAACATCACCGGGCTGCAGGTGCTCGACGCCGCGCGCCAATCGCAAACCGACGCTGTCGACTCCTCGCGCCGCCAGCTTGACATCGCCACTTCGCGCTACACCGGTGGCCTCGTCAGCTATCTCGACGTCGTCAGCGCCCAGCAAAATCTTCTCAACAACGAGCAGGAAGCCGCCATCATCCAGGGCCAGCGCCTGGTCACCTCCGTGCTCCTCGTGAAGGCCCTCGGCGGGGGTTGGGACGCCGCCAGCCTCGCCGCCGTCCAGCTCAAGCCGCAAACCCGCGACGCCTTCGCCCCCTGAGCATGAACATCAAGTCCCGGCCTCTTCAACTCCTTTTTACGCCCTTCTCTTGCCCTTCGCCTCGTGTTGCCTTCCCCGCGAATTGAGTTGCAAATCCGCTTCCTGACGGAGAAGATGTTGCCCGCCTTTCATGCCAACTTCCAGGTCGCCACAACCTAAGGGCCTTTCGGGCACTCTCTCGCTCGTTCTCGTTTTATTGGCAATTTCTGTCTTCATCAACTACGTGGATCGCGGCAATCTCTCCATCGCAGCTCCCATGCTCAAAGACGAGCTGGGCATCTCCGCGGCGCAACTCGGCCTTTTACTCTCCGCGTTTTTCTGGACCTATGCGTGCCTGCAACCCTTCTCCGGCTGGCTAGTTGACCGCCTGAACGTTAACTGGGTCTTCGCAGGTGGATTTTTTCTCTGGTCTGCCGCCACCGCTGCGACTGGCATCGTACACACCTTCGTGGTGCTCTTCGTATTGCGCTTGCTTCTCGGCATGGGCGAATCCGTCGCCTATCCCTCTTACTCCAAAATCATTGCGCTGAACTTCCCGGAAGAGCGTCGGGGCACTGCCAACTCCCTGATCTCTGCGGCACTCTTGTTGGGACCCGGCACTGGCATGCTCTTTGGCGGACTGCTAATGGCCCGATTCGGCTGGCGCCCTTTCTTCGTCGTCCTCGGCCTCGCCAGCCTGCTTTGGCTACTCCCCTGGCTGAAGTGGATGCCAACGAACCACGAACTGGGTCTCACAGACACTTCAGATGCACCGAGTCTTCCCGAATTTCTTCGCTTGCGATCAGCTTGGGGGACTTGCATCGGCCTGTTCAGTTGCAATTACATCAGCTATTTCCTCATTACCTGGCTTCCCTTTTATCTCGTGCGCGACCGCCACTTTTCCATGAACAGCATGGCCAAGATCGGAGGGATCGCCTATCTGCTGGGCGCGTGTTTCGCCACGCTGTCCGGTTGGCTTTCCGATCGCTGGATCATGTCGGGAGCGACCCCCACGCGCGTTCGCAAAACCTTCACCGGCGGTGGAACCGCACTGGCCGGAATTTTCCTGGGACTCGCTGTTCTCAGCGGGCCCGTCTATTGCGTTGCCGCGCTCACCCTGGGCGTGATTCTTTTTGGCGTTCTCTCGTCCAATGTCTGGGCGATTACACAAACACTCGCGGGACCTCAAGCCGCCGGGCGCTGGACCGGCTTCCAGAACTTCGCCGGAAACTTCGCCGGTGTTGTCGCTCCGGCACTCACCGGATATGTTCTGCAGCGCACCGGCCACTTTCACTGGGCCTTCGCCATCCTCGTAGCCGTCGCCTTCACCGGCGCACTTTCCTGGGTTTTCCTTGTCGGCCCCGTCGAGCAGGTGACCTGGCACCGCAAGCCACAACCCGTCGCGGTCACCTCCTAGACTCTGACGACTCCTGCGGGCTCTCGCTCGCGCGGGCCGGCCCGATTCCCGCCGCAGTGAATGCCGAGAGTATCCGTCCTTTAAGGACTATCTCTATTCTCCGGAAACTTCTTATACTTGCTCCGTGAAAAGTATTACTTTCCTCCCGGCCATCGGAGTGTGTGTTCTTTTCGCGGGCGGGCACGCCGCTCTCGCCTCGGACGGACCAACCCTGCCCGTTCCCAGTGGCACGTATGGGATCGGACGCGTGAGTTATGCATTGACGGACACGAGCCGTCCAGAGCCCCTGGCTGCCAGTCCCAGTGCGCATCGAAAAATAATGATGTACGTTTGGTATCCCACAGACCGAAAGGTGGCCGCAGGAAAGCCAACTGCTCCCTATTTGCCTGGCTTTGATGAGGTCAAATCAAAGCTCAGCGAAGGTGGCATTGCTGACATGTTTCGCCCGGCAGCTTATGCCGGGCCTGCCTCTCTACCCAAGACTGAAGTCGTCGAGAACGCCCCAGCAGCAAGAGGAAAATACAAGTTTCCTCTGTTGCTCTTCTCTCACGGTTGGGGAAATCCCACGTTTCTTTACACCTCGGAACTTGGAGACATTGTCAGCCACGGTTACATTGTTGCTGCTATTGATCACCCCTACGACACTGCCTACACGCGTTTTCCCGATGGCCAGGTGACGCTGTTCGCGCAAGAGCGCTTCGACAGTGCAGTCGCCAAACCGCAGGGAATCAACAATTACGCCAAAGAGCGTGTAGAAGTGATGGCGGAGGACAATCACTTCGCGCTCACAGAGATATTGAGATTTGCCGCTACCCGAAGCTTGCATGCCCCGTTCTACGCGCATATCGACGCTAATCGCATCGGCGCATTCGGTCATTCCATCGGTGGCCTTGCCGCAGCCAGAACCTGTCAGATCGATTTGCGTGTTAAGGCCTGCATGAATCAGGACAGCACCGACAATCGCGGTTCTCCGTTCATCGTTTCCGACCTCCAACAGACAGAGACGCAACCCTTTTTTCTTTTTGTAGTGTCCTCGGCGGACGTGTGGAGCCCGAAGGCGCTCAATCCGAGCGACGCGGAATTGGCTCAGCAAAAGCTCACCAGAGCCGAGTTCGACGCCAAAATGAAGCAGCAGCAAGACAATCAAACGAAACAACTATCTGGAATTGCGGGCGGAAGTTATCGTTTAATGCTTTTCGACCTGCCCGGCTTCATCCACCGAAGTTTCACAGACCAAACGCTCCTCGCCTCAACGCTAAATCATGCGGATAGTCTTCACAATTTCCGCGTGGCCGAGGCGTACACCCTTGCGTTCTTCGACAAATACCTCAAAGAGGATACTAGGACAATTCTCGACATCGGAGAACCCGTCGATAGCCGCGCCAAGCTTGAAACGTTTCCGCCGCGTTGACGATTCCCTCCCTTGACGGTATCTTGCAGTCCTGGTTCGCGGGTTATCTGTTTGTGGGAGATGTTCGATTCGTAAGCAAAGGGAGCATTCCATGAACTTTCCTCTTCAGCGTCGCAGCCTCGCCCTGTTTCTTGCCTTCCTTCTCTTCGCCTGCGTTGTCAGCGCGGACTCCTCCGCCTATCGCCAGTCCGTCGAAAAGTGGCGCCACGATTACGAAGCCCAGCTCACTTCTGATTCCGGATGGCTCAGCGTTTCGGGCCTCTTTTGGCTCCACGAAGGCGAGAACCGCTTCGGCTCCGATCCTCTCAATGACATCGTTCTACCCGCCGCTGCGCCTACACAAGCCGGCACTTTCGATTTCCACGCTGGCAAGACCACCGTCCACATTCATCCGGGTGTCACCGCGACCATCAACGGCAAGCCCGTCGAATCGGCCGAACTTCGCGCGGACAATCCTCAAGACCGTCTCATCCTCGGTGATCTCACCCTCTATGTCCACGCCAGCGGCGATCGTTTCGCTCTCCGCCTGAAGGATAAGCACAGCCCCTTGCTCAAGAGCTTTACAGGTCTGCGTTGGTTCCCTGTGGACGAATCCTACGCCCTCACCGCACGCTTCATCCCCTATGACTCGCACAAACAATTCGATTCGCAAAATGTTCTCGGCGATCCCATCAAGCTGGACATCGTCGGCTACGTCCTCTTTTCGCTGCATGGCCAGGAGTACCGCCTGGAGGCCGAAGCCAATCCCGACGGCACGCTTTTCATCGTCTTCCGCGATCTCACCAGCGGCAAGGAGACCTACCCGGCCTCCCGCTTCCTCGACACCGATCTTCCCAAGGACGGCCCCAGCGGCAAAACTGTGCAGCTCGATTTCAACAAGGCCTACAATCCTCCCTGCGCCTACAATCCCTACACCACCTGCCCCATCCCGTTGCCGGCCAACCGTCTGCGCGTGGAAATCCCCGCCGGCGAGAAGCTCTACAAGCACACCCATGCCTCCTAGCCTTCGCATACTTCCATCGGCGCGGAGTACCTGGCGGAGTTTGAACAGCGACAGCAGGAGTGAGAAACGATCGCGCTGCAATCAGGTCTTGCCGATCTTCTGCGCGGATCGCCCATCGGAGCAGCCTTCCAACACGCGGCGATGCCGCTAGCGCATGGGCAGTGCGTACATCAGCCCGCCCTGCGTCCACAGGTTGTTTGGGCCGCGTGGCAGCTTCATCACCGACCCCGAACCAAGGTCCCGCTCGAACATCTCGCCATAGTTGCCCACGGCTTTGATAACGCGCGCAGCCCAAGCGTCGTCCAGTCCGATAAATTGCCCGTAGCCGCGCTGGACGCCGAGCAAGCGCCGGATCACCGGATCGTCGCTTTTCTTCATCTCCTCGAGATTCGCCTGCGTCACGCCGCTCTCCTCAGCTTGGAGCAGTGCTTCGACAGTCCAGTTGACGATCATGGCCCATTGCGGGTCGTCCAACCTGTAGGTGGGAGCCAAAGGGTCCTTGGCGATGACGTCCGGCAAGATTGCGAAATTAATTGCACGGTTCTTAAACGCGATTCGTTCGTAGGCGAGTTGCGAGACGTCTGCACTCACGGCGGCACAGTTGCCCGTGAGGAACGCCGCTTCCATTTCGCCTTCTTCCTGAAAAAGGAAGGGCAGCCACTTGATATTCTCGCGCTGCATGTACCCTTGCAGCTGAATCTCGAGCTCGGTGCCACCCAGAAAACAGACTTTCCTGCCAGTCAGGTCCTTGGGAGAAGCGATTCCCATCGTCTTGTTCACCAGGAAGCCCTGATAGTCATAAAAGATGGGCCGCGCAAAGCCCAAGCCCGTGTTGGCTGTATTGATGAAATTCGGAGAACCCGTGGCAAGTAGCGCGATTCCCCCGGATTTCAGGGCTTTCAGGGCATCCTGCTCGTCGAGAAAGGGCACAATTGTGAACTTGGCATTTGCCCCGAGCACCGCCACGGCCACGGCTTTACAGATGTCCTGGTCGAAGGCGGCATGATTCCCATGGGCGTCCTGCGTGGAGTACTCGGGCAGTTCAGTGTTGATTCCGCACGCCAGTGACCCGGCAGCCTTGATTTTGTCAAGCGTGGGGCCAGCAAGTGCCGCCGGAGGCGTTGCGGAGATCAGCCAGACGATGCAACACAAAAGTGCGGAAGTTCGGGTCATGCAGGTCACGTTCCTTTCGAGTACCTGTGGCAAGGCGTGCTCATAATAATATGGCGGCCGGAGAGAATATCCGGCCGCCGCAGTTAAGTGGTTGATGGGGGCTTCAGCTCTATTTCCAGCTACCCGACGTCGGCACACCCGGTTCGCTGCCGGGGCGCGGATTGAAGTCGGCTGGGGCCGGATCGATCACTTTCCCGTGGACGATATCGGTCGGAGTGATGTGCAGGACGCGGCAGCCTTCCGCGCCATAGTGGGGAAGAGATACCACCTCGCTTTGCGGAATCTTGGCGTAATCGGCCGGCAACGGCGGCACGAACCCCAATAAGCGCGCATTGTCAAAGGCGGAGAAGAGGTTGCCAACACCAGGGGTATGGGCATCAGCCGGCCCCAAGTACTTCTGGTTGAAGGGCGGTAGTTCGCCAAGCGCGCGCGCGTTGGCTTCATCGGGAAGATCCGCAAGCGGAGTCAGGTTAAAGAGCTCGTCGATGAACTTGATGATCGAGCTATGTTCGGTGGCTTCATGGGAGATGGCGTGCGCGACGCCGTAGGGCGAGATGACGATCGCTGGAATCCGGGGACCCTGATCGAGGGCGTTCCCCACGGGATCGAGGGTGCGGATCTGCGGCACAGTGTGGTCGTAAAGGCCGTCTGTCTCATCGTAGGTGATGATGATGGCGCTCTCAGGCCAATACTTGCTGCTGGCGATCGCGTTGATGGAGTCCGCCAGAAGGGCTTCGCTGATTTGGGCATCGGAATAGCCAGGGTGGTCGTCATTGCCTGCGAAATCTCCCTGGACCGTCTTGTTGGGCGAGCGGGGAAGCAGGTTATCCATGTTGCCATATCCGCCGCGGACGTAGAAGACGCCGCCTTCTTTGGGGAGTGCGTTGGTGCCAATCGCGGTGAAGAAATCGCCGAGGCCCTTCAAGTGCGCCAGGGTTTCGGCAGGATTATTGGCCTCGTAGCCGAAGTATTGCGGGCCGTTGTGATGGGCGATGTAGGTGGTATACGTCGGGGTGCTGGTAGGATCTGTAGACTCGTGATCATAGCCTTCCTGGAACCAACCCCAGTTCACCGGCTTGTTGTGATCGCCGAGGATCTTCTGGATGTCATTTTGAACATCTGGAAGATCGAAAGAGGGCAAATTGTCCTGGGCCGTGATGGTTTGAATTTCCTTCCCCATAAAGGAGAGGGGCAAACTGGCAAACGTAAGGTTCGAGGCCGGGGTCTTGGTCTCAGGCGCGCCGCTCTCGGTGGGCTGGAATAGACCCGGCGGGTTCAAAAGCGCTGCGAGAGCATTGCCAAAGTAGGGCTGTGGATCGCCAGTAACGGGGAGTTGCCCGTTTGCGTACGTACCTGTGCCCCCCAGCGCCAGTTCGGGATGCTTGACCCACTGCGTCTTGCCTGATTGGCCGGCGATCATGGCGATGGCATTTGGCGTGGACGGCCCGATCACGGTGTCAAAGAAGTTGTCGAAAAGCGTGAAGCGGTCCGCGTACTGCCACAGAAATGGAGCGGTATCGCAATCGACATGGCCGACGACCAGTTCGCCCTTTTGCACTTGCGCCTGTGTCGGGGCTGGTCCGGTATAGGTCGTTCCATCGGCGCTCAACGTCCCGCCGGTAATGCCTTCTTCCACAAAGGCATAGCGGTCATTCTGGGCCACGTGATTCGCATCCAAATGCAGCTTGGCGTCAATGGCGGTGTGGCCGTGATTCACAGAGTCCGTGTCCTCCGGGTACAGCAGCACTGTATTGCCGTTAACGTCCTTCACGAACTGGGGAATCAGAAATGGGGAGATGGTTTCAACCTGGCCAGCTGTATTGACGATCGGTTGGTAAAAGCCAGGAGTTTCGCTAGGGTGCTGCGAGAACAGGCCCCGGGCTCCGGGGTAGGTGCCGAAGTAGAAATCAAAGGAACGGTTCTCCTGGAATAGTACAAAGACGTATTTGATCCTCTTCTGGAGCAGGTCGAGTTTCTGTTCGTGGCTCAGATAAGGGAAGTCTTCCACTCGATGTGTATATCGAGCGACATCATCGCTTGACCTCGGTGCAATTTCGACAAGTTTCTTCTGGTCGGCAACCTCATCTTTCTTTTGGTCTTGGGCCATTACCGTAGTTGGCTGCAGCAGCAACGCGGCAGCCGCCAGGTAAGCGCAACCGGCCTTCACCCATTCTTTAATATGCATACGTGCTCCTCTCAGATTGAAAGCTTTTTACCCGTGCGGTTTCCATCGCTCTTCCCCGGACACCACCTGAGAGGTGAGGGACTGGGCGAGGAAATAGTTCGCAATCCAAGGCTTAACAAAGGCGCGTGAACCGGGATTGTAACTATCGTGAATAGCTGATAAAGAAGCCTGGAAGCACAAAAGCCCTGAAGAACTCCACCATCACTCTCGTCCTGCGAGGTCTGTGCATGCGTCAGCATGCAGGCGGCAACGGGCGGATGGTGTAGCTACTCGTCGCTGTCACTGCCGACCCTCGTCACTCAAATAGCTCTCAAGGCGTGTTTTCACCTTTAGCTCTTTTCACTTGAATGCGCGGCGCTCTGGGCGAGGCTCGTCCTTTCGACGGCCGACCCAAGGCGAGCTCTGGCTCTCCGTAGCAGGTCTCAGGATTCGCACCCCTCAACCACCGTAATATCTCACCCTGAGATCCGGGCTGAGAAACCCCCTGTCCATAACTGCCCGTCTTCTTTTCAGCGCGGGCTTTGCAGCCCTGGTGGAAACTAATAAATCTTTTTGTATTAATAAGATACAGAGAACGTGCGCTCCGTTATCACTCCGGCCCGTGCGCTCCATGATTCATTCGACTCTGGCCGAATCCGTGCAGGTTTATCCATCACATTTAGGGGAGAGGCTGGCGTCTGCTCGCTGCTTCGCGGGCCGCAGAAACGGCAATCATCCAATGAAGACATCTGGCTACAAGCTCCTGGGCCTCTTGTTGGCTTTTGCGGTCATGTTGCTTTGTTGTCCGGCGTCCGTCCATTCGCAGGAAACCACCCGCAAGGTCCTGAAACGCGTCGAGGCGCAATACCCTAGCATCCTCAAAAAACGCGGTATCGGCGGCACAGTCCGCCTCCGCGTCGTTGTGAGAGCCGACGGCACCGTCCGCGATACGGAAGTGCTTGGCGGTAGCGCCATCCTCGCCGATTCCGCTCAGAAGGCTGTGAAACAGTGGGTCTTTACCCCCGGCGCCGCCGAATCGACGGTGGAAGTTTCCGTCGTCTTTGATCCCATGCGTTCCCCGGACATCTAAGTCCCGGGGCGCCTCCGCCCCACCAGGGCTGGCATCACCGCAAACACCAACAGCATCACCAGGTACACTGTCCCTGCGACCGCATCGCGCCGCGCGATGTCTTCACGCAGCGTCAAACCCTGCCGCTCGTAACAGCGCATATTCTGCCGCCAGCAGCAAACCCAGCCCAATCAATCCGGCGCTCAGCCGGTCCCCAAACAATTCCAGAGTGAACCGTCGCACCAGCCATCGCGCCGCCAGCAAGACCACCATAAACATGATTGGCTCTTCGATGAGTTCCGCCGTGCGCACTCCAACTTGCGGCACCACCAGGAATACCCGGATCGTGCCCAGCACAAACCCCACACCAAAAATGATCGCGAAGTACGTCAGCCCGGCCCTGGCCGTTTTCATCACCGCCTACTCTCTCGCAAACGAAAGCTGCGATGCAAGGACCCGCCAACGTGATCTCGCAAGCTGGCCCCCTGTCTTTTCTTCTGCCACAATCATTTCATCGCTATGACCGCTGATCCTGACATCCTGAAAGCCGCTGAAATTCTTCGTTCCGGCGGCCTCGTCGTGTTCCCGACGGAAACCGTCTACGGCCTCGGCGCCAACGCGCTCGATCCCGCGGCAGTTCGCAAAATCTATGCGCTCAAGGGCCGCCCCGCCACCAGCCCGATCATCGTGCACGTGGCTAGCATCGAGCAGGCGCGCGAGCTCGCCGCCGAGTGGCCACAAGAGGCCGAGCGCCTCGCCCGCGAATATTGGCCCGGCCCGCTCACGCTCGTCGTTCCGAAAAAGCCCATCATTCCCGATGAGGCTACCGCCGGTCTCCCCACGGTCGGTCTGCGCATGCCCCGCCATCCCATCGCGCTCGCGCTTCTCCGCGAAGTGGGCTTCCCCATCGCTGCCCCCAGCGCGAACCGTTTCACCCAGCTTTCCCCCACCACGGCGCGGCATGTCCGCGAGGCTTTTGGTGATGACACGCCGTTTCTCCTCGATGGCGGCCCCTGTGAAGTCGGCCTCGAATCCACGGTGATCGCGGTGACGCCCGATGGCTTGGAAGTCTTGCGCCCCGGCATGGCGTTTGTAGAAGACGCACAAGAGGACAAGTCAGACGCGGCCGCGACGCCACTACCTGAAGACGCCCACCGCTCCCCGGGCCAGCACAAAAAGCACTACAGCCCGCGCACCCGCGTCCTCCTTGTCAGCCGCGGCCATCTTCCGCGCGAAGGACGCGGCGCCTATCTCTGGCTCGCCTATAACGCCCGCGCCGCTTTCAAGCAGCGCATGCCGCAAGGCCCGGACGAATACGCCGCACAGCTTTACGCTACGCTACACGAACTGGACCGCCAATCCTTCGACTGGATCGCCGTCGAACTTCCTCCCAACACGCCCGAGTGGGCTCCCATCCGCGACCGTCTAGCCCGCGCCTCCTACGAATAGGGTGCAATCGAACTAGAGACCGATAGCGAGTAAGTTCGTGGTTGGCATTTATCGCCGAAGTGGAAACGTCTGGTTTGCTGAGTATTGATTCAGGCGCGGTGAATGCGCTGCCGCTTGAATTTCAGCCGCCCGAATTCGACGAGGAGGGTCGCATTTGACGAAAACGAGAATTCAAGACTCAAGTAGCGCTTGTTTACTGCCGTGAGTTCATACGTCTCCAAAAGCTCGATCCGATGGCATTCAAAGCGAGGGTGTTGTATCGGGTAGCTACAGACTACCCTTCGTATATCGGAGCAAACGAACGTATACAGCAGAGTTTACTTACGATTCAGAATCAGAATCCGTACTTTCGCCTTTTGCTTGTTAAGGTTGAATGGCCGGCTTCCATCAACCGGATGGTCCAACCCATCACCTACGGCAAACGCCAGAAGGCACGCATCGTGGAGCCCCCATCCACGAACTCCAAAAGCAAAGAAATTCCACGCTTGCCGAGAAATGCGACCCGCAAGTTTGGCTAACTGTTTTTGGTAGGCCTTGTAATTTCTCAAGAACTTTCGGTCAAGTACGCTCCCCTGCATCTTGCTGAGGGAAGCGCTGTTCTTGCCTTCGGAATCTTCCTGCGTGAAATATTTCATATCTGGTGAGTTCCATCCTGATAGAGAGCTACGCCTGGAACTCATACAATACCAACGCACCAGGATTGTTCCAAGTAGCGTTCGCCAAATAAGGCCTCCGCACGAATTTAGAAAGCCAAAATCGCCTTCATTGAAGTGGTTGAAAGCTCGGGAAATTGGAAACTGGCCCACCTCAAAGAAACCAGCAAGGTGGAGCAAATCGCGTAATTCACGCTACAATGCCTGCACCATTTCCGTTCTAGGAGATTCCCATGCACAAACTTTTCTCAATCTGTTTCCTGTTTGCTTCACTCATTCTGATCGCTGCAACATTCGTGGCCGTTGGCCATTTCGCGCACGCCAGCGCGCAAACCGCTTCCGGCAGCGACAAGCCCTTCGTCATCGAGTACTACTACAAAGCCAAGTGGGGCCACGCCGACGAGTTCATCACTCTCTTCCGCAAGAACCATTATCCTGTGCTGAAGAAACAGGTCGAGATGGGCCGCCTCCTGAAAGTCTCCGCCGTCGCTCCCGTCTATCACACCACCGAAGACGGCCGCTGGGACTATCGCGTCACCATCATTTACAAAAATGCCGCCACCGCCAACGATGGCTACGACTCCGCGCCGCTCCTCAAGCAGCTCTTCCCCGATCAGGATACCTTCAAGAAGGAAGAGCAGCGCCGCTTCGAGATCCTCGATGCCCACTGGGATCTGCCCGTCAAGGACGTGGACCTCGACGCAAAATGAGATTGGGCGTACCGAAAGATTCGGCGCCTTGCCTGACGCGGGCCCCTAGAGCGGAGCTCCTTGCAGGGACACCAAAAATTGGATTCCTTCGACATGCTTCGTGTGCAGGCGTTCATCGTTGGTGATGAACAAATCAACTTGGGCAGCGGAAGCGCAGGCAAGCTGAATGGCGTCGGGAGGGCGAATGCTTCGATCGCATCGCAGCCGGGCATATTGAATTGCCGCTTTGGCGTCGAACGGAATCAAGACTGCCGACGCGGAAAGCGCCTGTTCGTAGCGTTGGCACAAGTCCGCGGCCCCGTGCTCCATGGGTTTGACGAGAAGCTCACCGAGGGTGAGGGTGGAAGTCAGCAACTGATCGCCCCGCTCCAACATTCTCTTCCGAAGAGCTTGCACCTTCCCGGATAGTTCTCCATAGTCCTCAAAAAGGTAGATAAAGAGATTGGTGTCCCAGAAAATGCGGCTCATTTCCAGCCCGCGCGAAGCCGATCGACGTACCCGTCCGCATGTTCCTCAGCCCACAAGTGCCTGCCGGAACCTACAAGGGAGATGAGCGGATCGGCCTCGATCGCCCGATTCGTCACCATTGCGCACCAGTCTTCATACCACGCAAGCAGGTCCGCGTAGCCAGAGGGTAAGTCTTTGCTAGCCGGTGTGCTCTTCGCACCGTTGCGGTCCGGGTGTTCGGGATCCCCCTTGCGGAAGAGCCGGCGGCGGCCCTCTGTCGTTTCGTAAAGTATGCGGTACCTGCCAGGATTTGGAGGGCGGTTGGCGACACAGTGCTGTACCACGTGAACGTAAACACCCGGCCGGAGAGAACCGTAGAGATTCTCGCGCTGAGCGCGCTCTACAATTTCCTCAATAGAGAAATCCGCGGAGTCGGGGCGTTCACGATGCAGGAGAGCGGTGGCGATCCAAACCTCATCAGCGACTTTCAATTCGGAGCGGACAGAAACTGCCATATAAGCCCTCCAGCATCCCAATTGGATTTGAAAGCTACCTTCCAAACTATTGTGCGCACTTCTTCAGCGCTTCCCGCATAGTTTTGGCTACGGCGTACCTGCGTCGATGCCGCCCAGCGTTGCAGTCGCGGCACTGACAGTGCACGCCACCCTCGGATGCGCGCTTATGGCTCTCTCCACCGGGTGAAAAGTCAGTAAGGGGCTTCCAACTCTCACAGGTCACGCACCACTTTTCCGTCACGCCATTTCTCTCCCGGATCTTGGACATGGAGCCTCCGTTCATTGGGTTATACTCGAGATATCGCGCGCCTTTTGGGTCGCCTTCTCTATTTCCGCCCGTGGCTTTCCAGCGGCCTGCATCTTCACAATGTTTCCAGCGAAACTAAACAAGACGCCCTGATTTTTCGGATCCTTGTAAAACTCATTTATACGGTCGAACGCCTGCTTAACGGTCATGTCCCCGGCCGTGAGCGTATTACCCTCAATGGTTTCAATCCACGTTCTTCCGACCTTGTCGCAGAACGGTTTCACGTTTTTGTCCAGGGTAAGCCTGTAGGACAGCTCCGCGTCAAGGTAACCAAACAGATACGCGACTTTGCTGTTGTCATCCGACTGCCTCCACTCCCAGCCTCTCATGATCCAATACGACTGTGCGGCGTTCAAGCTCGCAACAAGACTAGCTCCAAGCAGGGCACCGATAAACAATAGGACAGCACTCTTTGTCAGGTTTCGCTTCATGTTCAGACTCCTTCACCGCGAGACTGCGGGTTATCGTATCCCTACCCAAAACGAAATCAGGACACCACGAGAAGTCTTCTCCGTTGGATAATACATTTACACCAAGTAACTATGAATTGTCAATGGAAATCTCACGCCCAACAGTTTCTATCCAAAACCAATCTAACTTATTGAAATTTCATAGATTATCGAGGAAGAATTGCGTCACGCGGTTCCACAGCACCCGCTCCGCTGGAAGATCGCTGACCCCGTGCCCACGCCCGGGGAACGCCATCACCTCGACGTACTTCCCCGCTTTGATCAGATCGTCAACCAGCGCCAGCGTGTTGGAATAATGCACGTTGTCGTCGCCCGTGCCATGTGCGATGAGCAGCTTCCCTTTCAACTTCTCCGCATTCTTAATCGGAGAAGATTCCTGGTAGCTTTTCTCACGCTCCGGCAGCAACCCCATGTACCGCTCGGTATAAATCGTGTCGTAGAAATGCCAGTCGGTCACCGGGCCGCCCGCGAATCCAACCCTAAAAATGTCCGGCACCTCGAACATCGCATGCAGCGTCATGTGCCCGCCGTAGCTCCAGCCGTGTATGCCAATGCGTTGAGGGTCCACGTAAGGCTGCGACTTAAGCCATTCGCCGCCGTCCCGCTGATCGGAAAGCTCCTGCGCCCCCAAGTGATAGTGGATGGGATCCTCGAACACGTGCCCGCGCCCCGCGGAGCCGCGATTATCCAGCGAAAAAATGATGTAGCCCTTCTGCGCCATCATCTGGTGCCACAGGAATCCGCCGCCCATCCACATATTCATGACCACTTGAGCGTGGGGCCCGCCGTAGGTGTACACAATCACTGGATATTTCTTCGCCGGATCGAAGTTGGGCGGCTTGATCATCGAACAATTCAGCGTCACCCCATCGTGCGCTCTGATCGTGAAGAACTCCACCGGCGACAAATGGTATTCAGCCAGTTCCGCCACCTTGTTTTCGTTCAACGTGGCCAGCTTTGTGCCGTCCGCGCGATAAAGATCCTGCCGAGGTGGCGTGTTCGCATTGGAGTACGTGTCCACATACATCGCCGCATTCGGCGCGAAATTCACGCGGTGCGTGCCCTCTTCCTTGGTGATCCGCGCAAACCCGCTGCCATCCAGCCCGACGCGATACACATGCCGCTCCAGCGGCGATTTCTCCGTCGCCGTGAAGTACACCACTCCCTTCCCTTCATCCACACCGTCCACGTGGTCCACTTCCCAATCGCCCTTCGTCAGTTGCAACGGCGGCTTCCCCGAAAAATCATACAGATAAAGGTGGCGGTAGCCGCTGCGCTCGCTGGACCACAGGAATCGCTTGTCATCCTTCAGGAAATGCAGGTCATCGCTGACGTTGATCCAATAGTCGTCCTTGTCCGAAAGAATCGTGGACGATTTCCCCGTGGCTGCGTCGGAAAGCAGCACATCCAGAATCGTTTGCGCGCGATTCAGCCGCTGAATTGCCAGGCGCTTCGAATCCGGCAGCCAGTTCACCCGCGCGATGTACATGTCCGTTTCCGCGCCCAGGTCCATCTCGCGCGCCTCGCCGCCCGCTACCGGAGCAACAAGGACGCGCACAACCGGATTCGTCCCTCCCGGTACCGGGTACCTTTGCAGCTCCGCCTCACCCGTAAATGACTCGAAATTCACCAGCGAAAACTGCGTCACCCTCCGCTCATCCATCTCCAGATACGCGATCGCCGAAGAATCCGGCGCCCACCAGTAGCCGGTGAAGATGTCCAGCTCTTCGGGGTACACCCAATCCAGTTCGCCCCTTCGCACTTCCTCGGTCCCGCCGGTTGTTAGCGCGCGCTCTTTTCCATCCGCCGTGCTTACCAGCCACACGTTGTGCTCGCGCACGAAGCTCACGTACTTCCCATCCGGCGAAATCTTCGAGTCGCTCAAATCCTCTTTCCCGCTCACCAGCACGCGCGACGTCTCGCTCTTCAGATCGAACCACGCCAGTGCGTGAGGCCCTTCAAACAGCAGAGCGTCGCCTCCCGGCGCCCATTGATACTGCGCCGGGGGACGCCGCCCCGCGCCGGTCGCTTGCGTCTCCTTACTCGGTGCCGCAGGCAGTGCGCTCTCCAGCTTTTCCGCCGAAACCAGCAGCGTGCGTACTCCCGTCGCGGTGTCCATCGTCCAAAGCTCCGGCTTCGCCTCCTTGCCGCTGCCTTTAATCTCGAAAAAACTGAGCCGCTTGTTGTCCGGCGCCCAGGCAATGCCTCGCGTCAAGCGCCCACTCAGACTTGGCTGCGAATAGATCCGATCAACCGTCAGTTCGCCGGGCTTGGCCGCTGTCGCTGTTTTTTGCTGCGCAAAAACACTGCACTGCCCGCCGATCAACAAACTCAGCAGAAGGCCAGACACAACTGCACGATGCACCACCGCGCGAAAACGCATGCAACCTCCTTGGAAATCGAATGCTGATGCTTACTCGCCCCTGCACCTATCCGGGGGGCCAGCGGAAATTCCGTCCTCCCAGCAAATGCAGGTGCAAATGGAACACAGACTGCCCCGCGCCGCTCCCGTTGTTGAACACTGTGCGATACCCCGCCAGCAAACCGCGCTCCTTGGCAATCTTTGCCGCCGCCATTTGCAGCTTGCCCAACAGCACCGCATCCTCTGCGCTGGCCTCATGCAATGACGCGAGATGCTTGCGCGGGCACAGCAGGATGTGCGTGGGCGCCTGCGGGTTGATGTCCTCAAACGCAAAAATCTCTTCTTCGTCCAGCACCAGCTTCGCCGGAATTTTCTTCGCGCCAATTTTGCAGAACAGGCAATTCGCGTCCATCAGTTCCCTCCTGAAGGCGGCAGCTCATCCAGTCGCAGCACCAGGGGCGAGAATCCTTCCTTGGCCCGCAGTTGCTCCGCAAAATCCTGCGCCGCGCGTTCGCCGGAAATTTTCCCCACGCGCACGCGGTAAAACGTTCCGTCGGCTGCATCATACTGCTGAATGTAGATCGGCGTGTACGAAGCGTTCAGACGGTCGCGCAGCCTCTCGGCGTTCCCACGATCCCGGAAAGCCCCCACCTGCACGGTGAAAAATCCCTTCGTGGGATCCACGTTCCCCAGCACTTCCAGGCGCACAGGAACCACGCCCGGCCCGATTGATTCGATCTCGCGAGCCGCGGCCATCGAAAGATCAATCACGCGGTTCTCAACGAATGGCCCGCGGTCCGTGATGCGCACCACCGTCGATTTGTTGTTGCTGAGATTCGTTACGCGCACCATGGTGTCAAACGGCAACGTGCGGTGCGCCGCCGTCAGCTTGTGCATGTCGTAGGTTTCGCCGTTCGACGCGCGGCGCCCGTGAAACGGATTCCCGTACCAGGAAGCGTTGCCTTCTTCGGTGTAGCCCACCGGCGCGGGCACCGCCGGAGTCTTGCCGTGTTTCGCCGCTGGTGCATTGGGATTGGCCGCTGAGGAGACTTCCGTGTCGTGCTTGGCCTTCTCGCTGGTTTCTTCCGGCGTCGCCGTGGGCTGTGTCGGTGCAGGCGGATGCGTACCGGCCACGGGGCGTTTCGCAGCACACCCGATGCTGCAAGCACTCACCACCAACAGCACTGCACGCGACGTGAGCCGGCTCGCTGTCACGGTTTTGGTTCTTGCGGTGTGCGCGCCGCCACCCGCTCTTCCAGCTTCTTTGCTGCTTCCGACAACTTGTCGGAAACTTCCCGCAGAAACTGCGCCGTGCGCTTCTCCGTTGTGGGCGCTACCTCTTCATCCAGATATTTCCGCAAACGTGTAATTTCGTCGTCCAGCTTCCGCCCGAACTCTTCGAATTTGTCCATAAGTCCTCTTCGCCGGATTGTGCGGCGCGTTTCCGGTATTATAGGAATGCATCTTGAAGCCCGCAAGGAGGACGGTTGCCTCTTCCCTATCACTGGCAAATACGGTTCGCGCGCTGGAAGCAAACCTTTGGCAACATGTTTGGCGGCTCTGGCGAAAAGCGCCCGCAACTGTGCCCCGCGTGCGGCGCGCTCGTGGGCATCCATGCCAACCGCTGCCACGAATGCGGCACCAGCCTGCGCTTTTCCCTCGCCGCTTGGAGCAGAGGCCTCTCCGAATTTTTCGGCGGCCGCGCCCCGGTCACCGTGGTCGTCCTCATCGTCAATGTGCTGATGTTCGGCGTGAGCATGCTCCGCTCGCTCCATTCGGGCGGCAGCCTCGGTCTGTTCGGTGGGATGAGCGGCATCGAACTTTACCGCCTGGGAGAGAATCTACCCTTTCATAGCGGGCTGTGGGCCTGGTGGCGCTTGATCCTCGCTACTTTCCTTCATGGTGGGTTGCTACACATCGGACTGAACATGATGGTCCTGATGGATATTGCGCCCGTCGTCGAGGAGTTGTTCGGCTCCGCTCGTTTTCTCTTTCTGTATGTTGCCTGCGGGATTGGCGGTTCACTTTGTAGCACCATGCTGGGGAAATACCCTTCCGTCGGTGCCAGCGGCGCCATTCTCGGGCTCATCGGATTGCTCCTTGCCGTCACCACGCGGCGTGGCGGCGCCAGCATGCAGGCGATGCGCTCACGCCTGATTTCCTGGGTAGTTACAATTTTCGCGTTTGGCTTTCTCGTCCCAGGAATCGACAATTGGGGACATTTCGGTGGCCTTGCCACGGGCTTTCTCCTGGGCAGAGTCTTCGCCGACCGCCAGCCGGCCCCGGGCTCTGAACGCACGCGCGCCTATCTGCTGGGCTGGCTCGCGGGTGCTGTGGTGATCGCCGCGTTTGTCTTTATGTTTCTGCAGTTGAATAATCCGCTGCCCGAGTGAGGAGCAGCCAAGTAGCACACAGGTGGAAAAACTCTCGCCATGAACGACATACCGCGTCTCTTCCAGGCCTTCGTCGGCCCGGCCATTTTCGTTTCTGCCTCCGCCCTCTTCGTGCTCTCTCTCAATGTTCGCCTGATGGGGATGGTCAGCCGCCTTCGCCAGTACCTGCACCACAAACACGCCGCCGCGAAGCAGGGACGCCCCGCGGAAGCCGAAGCCTACGCCGCGCAGATCGCCTCCATCGAAAAACGCGCTGAACTGATCCGCATCGCCTTCCTGCTCACCTTGGTTTGTCTCGCGGGGACTGTCTTGACTTGCCTATTGCTTGGCCTGGGTTTGTATTGGCGCATCGCCGAACTTCTCGCCGCCATCGTCTTCGTGCTTTCACTCCTCAGCCTTCTGGCCGGCACGATCTACTATCTCCGCGAAGTGAATCTCGCCCTCAGCTCTGTCCGCGATGAAGCCGCCGACTCGCGGTTCATGGACTTGACCGAGGACTCCGCCTCCGTTGGCGAACGCCGCGCCCCTTCCCCGCTCTAGCCGCCTTTGCTCTTGTGACATAGCCACTCTTGTTTACCCTGCCTGCCCCGAGCTTCGAGGGGAGCTGCGAAGGGACTGTGTTCTTGGGTTTCCTCTGGTGCAGGTCGATCGCACAGAACGAGATCGACCCCATTTCGGGAATGGCTTCGGCTTTACACTCGCGTCAGCGTCGCGTTGCGTGCAGCTTCCAGAAGTTTGGCGGCATTCCCGCGAATGTCGCCGTGACCAAACACGCCGGTGCCGATGACCAGCAACTCCGCTCCGGCCTTCACCACATCGGCCACCGTGGTGAGATCGACTCCGCCATCCACCTCAATGCCGAAGTCCAGCTTGCGCTCGGCACGCATGCGCGCCAGCGCCGCGATCTTGTTCAACGAATTCGGGATGAATTTCTGCCCGCCAAACCCCGGATTCACGCTCATCACCAGGACGTGGTGCACCAGGTCCAGAACTTCCGTCAGGAGTTCCACGGGCGTGGCCGGATTAACCACCACTCCCGGCTTGCAGCCATGTTGCGCGATCAGATGCAGGGTGCGGTCCAGGTTGGCGCACGCTTCCTGGTGCACCGAAATCCAGTTTGCGCCGGCATCCGCGAACGCGGGTATGAACAGATCTGGGTCTTCGACCATCAGGTGACAATCCAGTGGAACGCTTACCACCTTGCGCAACGATGCCACCAGCGGCGGCCCCACGGTGAGGTTTGGCACGAAGTGGCCGTCCATCACGTCCACATGCAAAGCCGTGCCGCCGCCCTCAATCGCCGCGTGCACTTCGCTGCCCAGTTGCGCGAAGTTAGAGGCCAGAATCGACGGCAACAATTCGATTTTCGTCATGAATGGATTTGCGCTCCTTCCGCCCGAACTTTGATTATACGACGTACGGCTCGCCTCGGGCCCAGCTTCACAAAGCTAGTGCCGTTCCAACTATTTACGGTCCAAACATCTGACGCAAACACGGAGAGAGTATTCTCGAAGGGATTTGTTGAAACAAGTTGGAACGGCACTAGAGTGCAACATTCCGCCAGGGGATGACGCAACGCCGGACCTGGCTTTCCTGCGCCAGTTCCAGCGCAATCATCACATCAATCACCTGTCTAGGCGTAACCTGCAACGCGGCCTGGCCGAGCAACACATCGCGGACATTCGCGTAGAATTCACGCCAATCCCCACGCGAGGCAACTTTTCGTTTTCGCGTTTGGCCGTCCGCGACCACCGTCAGCACGCCCCAATTTTCCTCCGGATCGAGGACCCACGATTCGCCTTTCGGAATATCTTCGCGGCGCAGCGCCGGCTCCAGCGCATCAAATTCATTTTTGATGAAAGTGCCCTTCTCGCCGAGAAGCACAAAGCGCGGGCGCGGCGTGACGCACAACATTGTCGCGCGCAGATGAGCACGCAGGTTGCCGGGATAAAAGAAGCAGATGTCGAAGGCATCGTCGGTAAGAAATCCTGGGCGCTCGATGCGGATGTCAGCGGCAATCACTTCCGGCGGGCCGAAGAGGATCATCGCGTGGTCCATCAAGTGGGGCGCCAAATCGAAAAGTATGCCGCTCCCGGGGCCGGGCACTTCCCGCCAGGTATTCGCGCGCGAGGTGGGCCGGTAGCGGTCGTAGTGGGTCTCAAACCGCAGGACTTGCCCTAATTCACCGTCGGCAACAACCTGACGCACGGCCTGAAAATCAGCGTCGAAACGGCGGCTGTGAAACACCGTCAGGAAGCGGCCGCGTTTTTCAGCGATGCGGAAAAGCTCGATGGCTTCAGGCAGGGTAGGGGTGATGGGCTTGTCCACCACGACATCGCGCCCGGCCTCCAGGCACTGCACTGCAAACGGGAAATGCGTCTGGTTGGGCGAGGCAATCACCACCAGCCGGATGAAATCGATAGCCAGTAGTTCCTCAACACTGCGCACAATGCGCGCCCCGGGATAGCGCTTGGCGGCTTCGTCGCCGCTGCGTTGCACCACGGCGGCGAGCCGCAGCCCGGGGACGGCGTGGATCAACGGCGCGTGAAAGTAACGCCCTGCCAAGCCAAACCCGATGAGTCCCACCTCGATCATGCGCCGCGCTCCAGGAATGGAGTGAAATCGTCAGCAGTGTATCACCGACGCGCCAGCCGCCGCCCTAGAGATCGCACTGCCGGCATTTGTTCCTGCCGCGGCAAAGTTATATCCTTTGCGCGTGGAAAAAAGTCCGCCGCAACGTGGCCCGACCCTGGGCCTGTATCTCGGCCTGATCGTCACGATCCTGGCAGTGCTGGCCTATGCCGGCTACATCACGCGGCAGTTTTCGGGGGTTCGCAAGCTGCAGGGCGAGATGGTGGATCGCAACCGCAAGGATTCGTTGCAGCTCCTGCGCATCCAGAACGATTTGAACTCGCTGGGGCTGGCCATGCGGGACATGCTCGATGCCAGCGAGCCTTACCCCCTGATCGCCTGGACCGCGCAATTCGATCGCACCCGTAACGATTTGAGCGCAGCGCTCAAGCAGGAAGAAAGCCTGGCGGAGGCCACGCGCACCAGCGACCAACGCCGCTACCTGAGCCAGTCGTTGACGCAATTCTGGGACGCCTGCGACCGCATGTTCTCGGAGGCGCAGAATGGCCAAGAGAAACCTGCGCGCGAGCAGATTCGCGACACTCTGCAGCCGCGGCAGGCGGCCCTGAATTCCGCGGTCTCCCGCCTGCTGGTGCAAAACAATGAAGGCGAGGAGCAGGCCGCCGCACGCATCGCGGAGATCTACGATCGGGTGCAGCGCCAGCTCTACTATTTCCTGGCCGCGATTCTGCTGGCGATTGTGGTCACCAGCCTGTATTTGATCCGCTACAACCGGCGGATATTTGCGCACGTTGCGGAACTTTCGCTGCAGCGCAGCGAGCTGGCCCAAAAGCTGATCGCCACGCAGGAATCGACGCTGCGGCATATCTCGCGCGAGCTGCACGACGAATTCGGCCAGGTGCTCACGGGGATTGGCTCGCTGTTGCGCCGCGCCGACAAAGACATGCCGGAAAATTCCGCCCTGCGCGGAGGCTTGCAGGAAGTACGGGAAATTGCCCAGTCCACACTGAACAATATCCGCAGTCTGTCGCAGGCGCTGCATCCTGTTTTGCTGGAAGAGGCCGGACTGGAAAGCACGCTCGACTGGTACATCCCCACCGTGGAACGCCAGACGGGACTCGCGCTGCATTACGAGAAATCAGGCCAAGCGTTTCCGCTGGAAACAAGCGCGAGCGTACAACTGTACCGCGTAGTTCAGGAGGCGCTGAACAACGTGACGCGGCATTCCGCCGCGAAAGAAGCCTGGGTCCGCTTGCGCTTTCAGCCCGCCAGTCTTGAATTGGAAGTGGAAGATCGCGGAAAGGGATTTGCGCCTCCGGCGGGTCATACAGGAATTGGGTTGGTGGCCATGCGGGAACGCGCGGAAATTCTTGGCGGCACGCTGAAAATTACGCCGATTTCGGGCGGAGGCACGCTGGTGCATTTTCACATCCCTCGGGAAAGGGCGGAAGCGCATGGCGAATAAATTGCGAGTTCTGTTGGTGGACGACCACGCACTGGTGCGCCGCGGATTTCGCCGCATGCTGGAGGACGAGCCTACGTTTGACGTCGCGGGTGAAGCAAGCGATGGCCTGGAAGCGGTGGAGCTGGCGCAGGAGTTGCGTCCCGATGTCGTCGTGATGGATTGTGCGCTGCCGCAGATGAATGGCATTGAAGCTTCGCGGCGCATTCTGGCCATGCTGCCGGAAACCGCCATCCTGATGCTGAGCATGCATTCGGAAGACACGCTGGTGAAGCAGGCGCTGGAAGCGGGCGCGCGGGGCTACATCCTGAAGAACGCGATGGACCTGGACCTCGTCAGCGCGATCAAGAAAGTGGCCGAGGGCCAGACCGTGCTCGATCCGCAGATTGCGCGAGGCGGGGCGCTGAAGGGCGAGCGCGACACCGGTCTGACACCGCGCGAGCTGGAAATCCTGCAGCACATCGTCGCGGGCAAGTCGAACAGGGAAATCGCCACGGAATTGAATCTGAGTGTGAACACGGTGTCTGTCCACCGCGCGAATATCATGGACGCTCTCGGCATTCACAAGACGGCCGAGCTGGTGGTCTATGCAATCCGCAACGGGCTGGTGAATCTTCCGTGAAGCGCCGCGATTTCATCCGGCAGGCCGTTGCGGCGGGATTGATCCACGCGGCATTTCCCCGCGCGCTGCCCGCCGCTCCGGCAGGGTTTCGTTTTGTGGACGTCACCGGCAACGCGGGCCTGCGCTTCCGACACAACAGCGGCGCGTATGGTGGCAAGCTGCTTCCCGAAACCCTGGGATCCGGCTGCGCATTTCTAGATTACGACGCGGACGGTTGGCAGGATATTCTTCTGGTGAATTCCATGGACTGGCCGGGGCACAAACGCCAGCGGACAACCATGAAGTTGTATCGTAACAACCGCAACAGCACGTTTACCGATGTCACTCAGGCGGCGGGCCTGGACGTGGAAATGTACGGCATGGGCGTGGCGGTGGGCGACTACAACAACGACGGCTATCCGGACATTTTCATTTCTTGTGTGGGACAGAGCCGGTTGTTCCGAAATACGGGCAAGGGCACCTTCCTCGATGTCACCAAGGCCAGCGGCCTGCTGGGGAAGCAAGGGCTGAGCAGTTCGGCGATCTGGTTCGACTACGATCGCGATGGTTTCCTCGACCTGTTCGTCTGCAATTACGTGCATTGGACGGCGGAGACCGACGTCTTCTGCAGCCTCGATGGCAAAAACAAATCCTATTGCACGCCGGAAGCGTATCGCGGAGACACCTGCTGGCTCTACCACAACCGGGGCAATGGCACGTTTGAGGATGTAACCGCGACCAGCGGCATCTTCGACAGCAGTTCCAAATCCCTCGGCGTGGCCATGCTGGACTACGATCAGGACGGCTGGCCGGACCTGCTGGTCGCGAACGACACGCAGCCCAACAAGCTCTACCGCAATTTGCACAACGGCAAATTCAAGGATGCCGCCGTGGAGGCGGGCCTGGCGTTCAGCGTGGACGGCAAGGCCCGTGCCGGCATGGGCGTGGACGTCGCCGACTACGACAACTCCGGCAAGCCGGGCATCATCATTACTAATTTTGATAACGAGATGATCGGACTCTACCGTGAAACGGGCCAGGCTTACGACGACGTGGCCATGCAAACGGGACTTGGCGCGGCTTCGCGGAACACCTTAGGGTTCGGCTGCGTTTTTTTTGACGCCGACCTGGACGGGCTCCTGGATATCGCCGTCGCCAACGGCCACATCGATGATACGGTGCGCCATATTCGCGGCAACGTCGGCTACGCGCAGCCCGCGCAGCTTTTCCTGAACCTCGGTCGCGGCAAATTCCGCGACATTGCCGGTGAGATCGGCGGCGGATTTGATTCGCCCAAAGTCGGGCGCGGCCTGGTCGTCGGCGATTTCGATCATGACGGCGATCAGGATCTTCTGCTCACCACCAACAATGGGCCGGCGTTTCTCTATCGCAATGATCAGCTCTCCGGCAATCGCAGCATTCGCTTCCACTTGATTGGCACCAAATCGAATCGCGACGCCATCGGTGCGAACGTGCGGATTTTCTTCAATGGCCAGACGGAGTTGCGCGTCGTTCGCAGCGGCTCCAGCTATTTGTCGCAATCGGAATTGCCGGTAACGTTTGGCGTGGGCAAGCAGGACGTCATTGACCGCGTGGTCGTGGAATGGCCCAGCGGGCAGAACCAGGAGCACCTTATGCTCAAGACCGGCAGGGCCTACCAAATCATTGAAAATAAAGGCATTAAGGAGATTTTCCAGTTCTAATACTTTCGCAGTATTGTCAACTCCTGCTGCCGGCTTTATAAACGATGCAACATTGAACCGCTTCCTTTGCAGGCCCTGCCTTAGCCTGATCTGGAGGCATCCCAACAAAGATTGCGGCCGGAAACACGACCTTCCGGCCGCATTTTTCGTTCCTGGGGATGGGCGGTTGAACCAGGTTGGATGGGGGGGGAATGGAACGCTGGCGTTCGCTTGGCGTGTTTGTCCTCGTTGTAACCGCGATTTATCTCTACGCCTTTCCATCCGCGACTCTCATTTATGCCGGCGCGGTTCTTCTGCACACGGGTTTGGGCGTGCTGGTTTCGCTAGCACTGGCGGCATTTCTATTTCGAGGAATCCGCAGAGAACTGTTGCTGGCGCGCTTCGGTTGGATTCTGCTCGCAGCGGGCGCGGCTCTGGGCCTGGCGCTGATTCGCCTGGGAACGCCGCATCGCTTGAAGGCCTGGTTGTATGCGCATATTGCCCTGTGCACTCTGGGCGTGATTTTTCTGGCGGCTTCGTGGCTCTCCACAAGAGGCTGGCTTGGCGCGAGCTTTGGCAGACAAATAGCAGGACTCGCCGCCTTAGTTGTGGCGGTCGCGGGTATCGCCGCAGGCACCTGGTATGCGCGGGAATTTGCTTGGAAGAATCGCTACATCGTCCAGAATCCGCGGATTTCACCGGCTTCTATGCTGCAGGAGGGCGACGGCGCACATGGAAAATTCTTCCCGAGTTCCGCGCAAACAACGGACGGAAAGTACATCCCCTCCGATTATTTCCTGAAGTCGCAAGCCTGCGAGCGCTGCCACGCGGACATTTACAAACAGTGGGAAAGCTCGATGCACCATTTTTCCTCGTTCAACAACCAGTGGTACCGCAAGAGCATCGAGTACATGCAGGACGTCGACGGAGTGAAGCCGTCGAAATGGTGCGCAGGTTGTCACGATCCGGCGCTGCTCTTCAGCGGCATGATGGACACGCCGATCAAGCAGAATATCGACAAGCCCGAAGCGCAGGCCGGCCTGAGCTGCATGATGTGCCACAGCATCGTTCAGGTAAAGAGCACGATGGGGCAGGGCGATTTCGTGCTGGAATACCCGAAACTCCACGAATTGGCCGCGAGCGACAATCCTATCATCCGCGGGCTTCATGACTTCATGGTGCGCCTGAATCCGGAGCCCCACCGCCGCGTGTTTCTGAAGCCATTCATGAGGAATCAGGTGCCGGAATTCTGCTCCGGCTGCCACAAGGTGCATCTCGATGTGCCGCTGAACAGCTATCGCTGGGTACGGGGTTTCAACGAGTACGACAATTGGCAGGCCAGCGGCGTTTCCGGGCAAGGCGCGCGGTCATTTTATTATCCGGCAACCCCGATGATGTGCGCGGACTGCCACATGCCATTAGTGCCATCGAAGGACGATGGCAATATTGACGGCTATGTGCACTCGCATCGCTTCCCCGGAGCCAACACCGCGGTGCCCGTTGCCAATGAGGATGCCGCGCAATTGGAGGCGAGCCGGAAGTTTTTGCAGGACAACGAGCTGAGCGTGGACATTTTTGCCATCGCCCCGGCAGGGAGCATGGGAGAGCAAAAATCCGTGGAAGCGCCGAAACAGGAACTCTCGACAACCTTCGCGGTGGGCGAAGAGGCAGATATTCCTCTGCCGAAAGGCCCGGCTGGAGAAGCGCGGGAGATCACCGCGCCGCTGGGGCGCGTGGATGCTGCAGTGCGACGCGAGGATGATGTGCTGGTCCAAGTTGTGGTGCGCACGCGCATGGTCGGGCATTTCTTTCCGGGCGGCACGATCGACGCCTTCGACGTCTGGGTGGAATTGCAGGCCACGGATGACAAAGGGCAGACGATTTTCTGGAGCGGCAAGGTGGAGGACGAAGGCAAAGGTCCGGTCGATCCTGGCGCGCATTTCTACAAATCGCTGCAGATTGATGGGCATGGCAATCCCATCAACAAGCGCAATGCGTGGGCCAGCCGCGCCACCGTTTACGTCCGCTTGATTCCCCCCGGCGCCGCGGACACGGTGCACTACCGTCTGCACGTGCCGAAAAATGCGGGCGAGCACATCAACCTGCACGCCAAGTTGAACTACCGCAAATTTCAGTGGTGGAACACGCAATTTGCATTCGGGGGCCTGCCTGACCCGCACTCGACAGGTGATGTTGCCCCTGACCACGACGACCGCAAATGGAGCTTCAACGGCGATCTCTCGCATGTTTCCAGCAAGACTCCGGCGATTCCGGATTTGCCAATCATCACCGTAGCGGGGGACACGAAGAGCCTGCGTGTTTTGCCGAAATCGGCTGCGGCCCCGAAGCCCCAGGTGGCGTGGGTAAACGAGGACTGGACGCGCTGGAACGATTACGGCATCGGACTGTTTCTCCAAGGCGACTTGAAGGGTGCGGAGCAGGCGTTCGAGAAAATCACGGAGATGGAGCCACAAAATCCCGACGGCTGGACGAACGTCGGGCGGGTACGCGTGCAGGAAGGAGACATCGAGGGCGCGCGCGAGGTGCTGTTGAAAGCCCTGGCGCTGAAGCCGGGCCTGGCGCGGGCGAATTTCTTCTACGCGCGCGTCTTGAAGGAAGAGGGCAAGTACGACGAAGCGGCGCAAGCGTTGCAGGCCGTGTTGGCACAATACCCGCGCGACCGCGTCGTCCACGACGAATTGGGGCGGGTGCTCTTCCTGCAAAAGCGCTACGCCGATGCGGTGAAGGAACTTCAGCAAACTCTTGCGATCGACCCGGAAGATCTCCAGGCAAATTACAATCTGATGCTTTGCTATACGGGCCTGGGTGACGAGGCGCGCGCCAACGAACATAAGGAACGCTACCTGCGCTTCAAAGCCGATGAAGCTTCGCAGGCGCTGACCGGGGCGTACCGCCAAGCGCATCCGGAAGACAATAACGAGCGCCAGTCCATCCACGAGCATGTTTCGGTGGCGCTCGGCGCCGCGACTCGGGCGAAATCTACGAAGGCCGCTGCCATGGCAAAGAACGCGCCAGTCAAGAAGGCTGTGGCAGGCGCAGGCCGTTGAGCATGCACACTCCTTCCGCAAGCAAAGGACAACGGGAATGACCTGGATCAAGACGGTAAAGATGGAAGACGACGAGCAGGTGCGCAACGCCATGATGGAACAGCGCAAGCTGTATCCCATGGAGTACGCGACGCCCGCGCCGATTGTGGATCACGGCATTGAAAACAGCATCGTCGGTTCGCACAGCCTGTTTCCCCAAGTGCTGTTTCATGCCTTCAGCACGTTTGGGGCGTTGATGTCCCCGGAACTGCCTCTGCGGCGCGATCAGCACGAAATGATCGCCACGATGGTCTCGGTGACGAACCGCTGCTTCTATTGAATCGAATCCCACGCAGAGTTTCTGCGTCGCGTCAGCTTGAACGAAAAGATGGTGGAGGCCCTGCGCAAGGATTTTCGCTCCGCCCACATCAGCGAGCAGGACAAAACCATGTTGGAGTATGTCGTGAAATTGACGAGAGATGCGACGCAGTGCAGCCCCGCGGACCACAAGAAACTGCGCGCCGCGGGCTTCGACGACCGCGGGATTCTGCAGATTACCCTGATTGCCTCGTGGTTCAACTACATCAACCGCGTCGCCGATGCTTTGGGTGTCGGCCGCGAAGGAACGGCGGATGGCCAGTGAGGAGAGTTTGGGGAGCGCTCTTTCTGCTATCGTGCGCGATGGGAGCTAGCGCGCAAACGCCCCAGAATTCTTCGGCCAACACCATCACCTTTCGCGACATCACGCAAAAGGCCGGCATCCATTTTGTTCACAACAATGCGGCCTTCGGCAAGAAATACTTGCCTGAAACCATGGGGCCGGGCGTGGCCTTCATCGACTACGACAACGATGGCTGGCCCGACATTTTCATCGTAAATGGCATGGACTGGCCGGGCCATGCCTCCAAACGCAGCACGCCGAAGCTGTACCACAACAATCACGATGGCACATTCACCGATGTGACACACAAGGCCGGCCTGGATGTCGAAATGTTCGGCATGGGCGTGGCGGTGGGCGATTACGACAACGACGGCTACGACGATCTTTTCGTAACCGCTCTAGGGCAGAGCCGGCTCTTTCACAACAATGGCAACGGCACATTCACGGATGTAACGCAAAAAGCGGGGTTGCTGGGGCCGAAGGAGTTCAGCACCAGCGCGGCATGGGTGGATTACGACCGGGACGGCAAGCTGGACCTGGTGGTGGGGAATTACGTGCAATGGTCGCTCGAAGGCGATCTCTACTGCACGCTCGATGGCAAGAGTAAATCGTATTGCACGCCCGAGTCTTACAAGGGCGCATCCGTGAGGCTCTGGCACAATCGCGGCGACGGCACCTTTGAAGATGTGACCAAGAAGGCGGGCCTCTGGGAGCCCACGTCAAAGACACTGGGAATCGCGATTCTGGACTATGACAACGATGGCTGGCCCGACCTGCTGTTTTCCAACGACACGCAGCCAAACAAACTCTATCGCAATAATGGGAATGGCACGTTTACGGAGAAAGCCGTCGTGGCCGGCGTGGCCTTCAGCGAAGACGGCGTGGCGCGCGCGGGAATGGGCGTGGATGCGGCCGATTACGATCGCTCCGGGATGGCCAGCATCCTGATCACGAATTTTTCCAACCAGATGCTTTCGCTGTATCACAACGAGGGGAAAGGATTGTTTGTGGATGAGGCGCCGCGCTCGGAAGTCGGGCGCAATTCCCTGCTCACCCTGGGATTCGGCTGTTTTTTCTTCGATTACGACCTGGATGGCTGGCCGGACATTCTGATCGCCAATGGCCACATTGATGGCGACATTCAGCGGGTGCAGCCCAACGTGAAGTACGCCATGCAGCCGCACATATTCCGGAATCTCGGAAAAGGGAATTTTCAAGAAGTGACGAAGAGCCTGGGCGCGGGTTTCGCCACGCCGCGCGTGGGACGTGGCGCGGCTTATGGCGATATCAACAACGATGGCCGGCTGGACCTCCTGCTCTCGACCAACGGCGGGCCGGTCTATCTTTTTGAAAACGATTTCACCGGCAGCCCCGCCGCCGCGAATAAAAGCCTGCGTATAAAACTGATCGGAACGAAATCCAATCGCGATGGCATCGGCACGGCGGTGAAGTTGACCGCCGGCGGCGAATCCCAGTCAGAGATGTTGCGCAGCGGCTCCAGTTACCTTTCGGCAAGCGAACTCGTGTTGACCTTTGGCCTTGCCATGCACGAGCAAGCGGATAGCATCGAAATTCGCTGGCCCAGCGGGCAAGCGGACAAATTGGCGAATGTGGCGGCGGGCCAGACGATCACCGTGACGGAAGGAAAGGGCATCACCGGCAGCAGGAAATACGGCACGCGCTAGGAGCTTGCCTCAGTAATGCGCAGGCGGTGCGCGGCGACGAGCGCCTGCCCCAGGCTGATGCCGCCGTCGCCGGCAGGCACCTCGGCGTGAAAATACACTTCAAAATTCTGTTTGCGCAGCGCGGCAAGCAGCAACCGGAACAACAGAATATTCTGAAAGCAGCCGCCGGTCAGGCACACGCGATTCAGCCCATGCGATTCGCGAAGCTTCTCGGCGAGCCCGAGGAATAAAGAGGCCAGGCCATTGTGGAACCTGCGGCTGATGTCCGCGGCCCGCACTCCCCGGCGAATATCGCGCAGCAGCCAATCGAAGAGCGAGTGCGTACCGATTTGCCACGTTTCCCCTGAGCGCCGCAAGTCAAAGGGATAAGCGCTCTCGTCAGTGGATTCATGGGCCGCCATTTCGAGTTCAATGGCGGCCTGCGCTTCGTAGTTCACCGTGGTGCGCAAGCCGATCAGAGCGGCCACCGCATCGAAAAGACGCCCACAGCTCGAGGTGGGTGGAGAATTCACGCCGCGATCGATCATTTGTAGAAGGATATCCAGATTGCGCCGGTCCAACGCCTTGGTGAAAGGAATCTCAAGGGCAGGCAGCGACTTGCCGAAGTGTTTCGCGAGGTAGCTCACAGCGATGCGCCAGGGCTCGCGAATCGCGGCCTCGCCGCCCGGCAGAGCCACATATTCCAGGTGGGCGGCACGCTGAAAATTAACGTAGTCTGCAAAGAGCACTTCCCCGCCCCAGATTGCGCCATCAGTGCCATAGCCCGTGCCGTCAAGAGCGATGCCGATCACTCTACCGTCCAGATGGTTTTCCGCCATGCACGCCGCAATGTGCGCGTGGTGGTGTTGCACGCCGATTAGTCGAACGTCTGCCCGCCCCAATGCCCATTTGGTGGAGAAATAGTCCGGATGCAGATCGTAGGCGACCACTTTGGGTTGCACTTCCAGGATGCGCTGCAAGTGCTCGATGGCCTCTTCAAAAAAGCGGTAGCTTTCCAGGTTTTCTAAATCGCCCACATGCTGGCTGAGGAACGCTTCGCTGCCGCGCACAATGCACACCGTGTTTTTCAGCTCTCCGCCAACCGCCAGGATAGGCGGCGATTCGTTCTCCAGCGCCACGGGCACGGGCACAAACCCGCGGGAGCGGCGCATCTTTTGCGATTGGCCCGCCGCCTGGCGCACAACGGAATCGTCGCAACGCCGCAGGATGTCGCGGTTGTGAACAAGGAACGCATCGGCAATGCCGCACAAGCGTTCTACGGCTTCGTCATTGTCAATGGCGATGGGCTCCTCGCTGAGGTTGCCGCTGGTCATCACCAGGGCAGCGCATCTGCCACTGGACAACAAAAGATGATGGAGCGGCGTATAGGGCAGAAAAATGCCGAGAAAGCGATTGCGCGGCGCCACTCCAGGGGCCACATGCACTTCGGACCGGCGCGGCAAGAGCACAATCGGGCGCTCGCGCGAAAGAAGAGATTTGCGCGCAGCTTCTTCAACAACACAGTACCGCTCGGCATCCTCCATGCGACTCACCATGACGGCAAACGGCTTTTCCACCCGGCGCTTGCGTTCACGCAAACGGTCCACGGCCGCGTCATTTATCGCGTCGCAGGCCAGGTGAAATCCGCCGAGTCCCTTGATCGCAACTATGGCGCCGCTTTCCAGCAAGCGCGCGGCTTCTCGAACAGGTTCGGCGATGTCCAAGCGGGCGCCCTTGTCGTCGAGGAGTTGCACCTGCGGGCCGCAATCCCAGCAAGCGTTGGGCTGCGCGTGGAAGCGGCGGTTCGCGGGATCGTCGTATTCGGCCTGGCAGGCCGCGCACATCTTAAACGCAGCCATGGACGTGCGCGCGCGGTCGTAAGGAATATCGTAAATGATGGTGAAGCGCGGCCCGCAATTCGTGCAGTTGATGAACGGGTAGCGGAAGCGGCGGTCGCGGGGATCGGCCATTTCGCGCAAGCAATCCTCGCAGGCGGCCACGTCCGGAGAGATCAGCGCCTTGGGGGGTTGGCCGCGGCGGCTGGAAAGAATGCGAAACGTGGTGTCCGGCTGCAGTTCAACATCGCGCGGCACCAGCGAAGTGATTTTTGCGAGCGGCGGAATTTCCTTCGGCAATCTTGCGAGAAACGACGCGACGGAATCCGCCGGCCCCTGCACTTCGATGCTCACACCCGCCGGCGTATTGGCGATAAAGCCCGCGAGATTGCATTCATTGGCCAACCGGTAGATGAACGGGCGGAAGCCGACGCCCTGGACAATGCCGGTGACCTCGATAGCTTTGCGAAGTACTCCCGTTGGGGACACTAGGGTCATGGTGAATGATAGGGCCCGTCAGGAAATCGCCGCAGGGGCTTCCTGCCGGGCTTTCTGCTGGAGCGCGGCGAGCCAAGCGAGCCACTTGTCGAAACCCTCGCCAGTCTTGGAAGAAAGCGCCAGGTAGTCGATCTCCGGATGAATCTTGCGCGCGTTTTCGAGGGCAAGCTTGGGATCGAATTCGACGTGGGGTAGAAGATCCGTTTTGGTCAAGATCATCAGCGAAGCGCGGCGAAAAATCCCAGGATACTTCAGCGGTTTGTCCTCGCCCTCGGTAACGCTCAACAGAACAATTTTCGCCGCCTCGCCCAGGTCGTAGCTGGATGGGCAGACCAGATTGCCGACATTTTCCACCAGCAACAATCCGGGACCGCGGAAGCCCAGTTCGTTCAGATGACGTTCGACCATTCGCGCGTCCAGATGGCAGGTTCCTCCCGTAACGATTTGCCGCACCGGATAACCGTAGCGCATGAGGCGACGTGCGTCGTTGTCCGTTTGTAAATCCCCGGTGAGAACCGCCACTGGTGTGCCCGGCGCAAAGCTTCCCAGCGTTTTTTCCAGCAGCGCCGTTTTCCCGGAGCCCGGCGAGCTAATGAAATTGACGCAGAGAATGTTCTGCTCGCGGTAGCGCTGGCGCAACTCCGCCGCCAGCCGGTCATTCTCGCTGAGGACTTTTTTCTCTACGACTTCTCGCATGGCTCCTCCAACTCCAGATACGCAATATCTAGTTCCGTGCCGCCGATGCAGGTGCTACGCGTCTCACCGCATTTGGGGCAGGTCAGTTCCCAGTCTTTCACCACGAACTCCTCGCCGCACGTGAGGCACTTCTGGCGCAGTGGACACCATTCAATTTCGAGCCGCACGTGCTCCAGCGGCGTTCTCAGCGTCAACGCCTCGAACGCAAAAGCGAGGGCATCGCGATCCACATTGGAGAGTTCCCCGATGCGCACGCCTACGGCGGTGAACCGCGCGTCCGGGCGTCGGCGCACCTCGGCTTCGATCGATGTGATGATGGAAGAAGCGATACCGACCTCGTGCAATGGGCCCCCTTAACAAATGCGCGGCAGTTGATCGCCCGCCAGCATGTCAACGATGCGCGTGGTGCCGAACGGCGTGCGCATCACCACCATGCGCGGATGCTCGGAGGTCACGCGGCCGATAATGCGCGCGTCTTTCCCGAGCGGATGGTTCTGCAACGCCCGCAAAGCCGCTTCGGCGGAGTCCGGCGCAACAATCGCCACCAGCTTCCCCTCGTTCGCAACATAGAGCGGATCGAGACCCAGCATCTCGCACGCGCCACGCACCTCTTCCCGAACCGGGATGGAAGTTTCCTCCAATTCCATGCCCACGCCGGAACTGGCGGCAATCTCATTCAGCGTGCTGGAGAGCCCGCCGCGCGTGGGGTCACGCAGGCAGCGCACCCCGCGTGTCGCCTCAAGTAGGCGCGCCACCAGCGTATGCAGCGGCGCGGAATCGCTTTGCACCGCGGTTTCAAATTGCAGTCCTTCACGTTCGGCCAAAATCGCGATGCCATGATCGCCGAGCATCCCGCTCACCAGAATCGCGTCGCCCGGCCGCGCCTGCGCTGCGGAAAGGGTTATGCCCTCGCGCGCCAGGCCGATGCCGGTGGTATTGACGAAGATCCCGTCGGCGCTGCCCTTTTCCACAACCTTGGTGTCACCAGTGACAATTTCCACTCCGGCGTTTGCGGCTGCCTCGTGCATGGAACCGACGACGCGGCGCAGCGTCTCCATCGGCAGACCCTCCTCCAAAATAAATGCGGCGCTCAGCCACAACGGTTCGGCACCGCCCATGGCCAGGTCGTTGATGGTGCCGTGCACGGCCAGCGAACCGATGTCGCCGCCGCGAAAAATCAGGGGTTTCACGACAAAGGAATCCGTGGTGATGGCCAGCCGCGCGCCGTTCAAGGAAACGATGGCTTGATCTTCCAGGCGATTCAGCACGGGATTTCCGAGCGCGGGGAGGAAAACATTTTGCAGCAATTCCGCGCTGAGTTTGCCGCCGCTGCCATGGCCGAGAAGGATGCGCGCGCCCGCCGGAAGCGGCACGGGGCAGGAAAATGCGGCTAGGTCCTTGGTCTCGTCTTTGGACACGGACTCAGAGTGTAACGAGGTGGCGCCGGTATTGGTAGTAGGCGGCACACGCACCTTCCGAGGATACCATCGGCGCGCCCAGCGGCTTTTCCGGCGTGCAGCGCGTTCCAAACGCAGAACAGTCGGTGGGTTTCTTAAGCCCAAGCAGAACTTCCGCGCTGATGCACTCGCTCGGCTCCTCCGCGCAAACGTCCTCGAGATCGAACAGCCTTTCGGCGTCGAAGGCGGCGTACTTCTCCTTGAGCTGCAAGCCGCTCTCCGGAATCGGACCGATGCCGCGCCATTTCCGGTCGGATACTTCAAACACGCGCGCGACGGCATCCTGTGCTGGCCGGTTCCCTTCATACTGCACCGATCGCGAGTACTGATTCTCGACCTCGGCGCGGCCCTCCTCGAGTTGCGCCACGAGCATGTGAATCGCTTCCAGCAAATCGATGGGTTCAAACCCGCCGACGACAATCGGCACGTGGAATTCGCGCACCAGGTCGTCGTAGTCGCGCATCCCCACCACGGTGCAGACGTGCCCAGGCGCGATGAATCCCTGCACGCGATTTTTCGGCGAGCTCAGCAGCGTGCGGATCGCCGGAGGCACCAACACATGGGAAACGAGCAAGCTGAAATTGCGCAGCCCCAGGCGCTCGGCTTGCAGCACGGCCATGGCATGCGCCGGTGCTGTCGTCTCAAACCCAATCGCAAAGAAAACGACTTGGCGTCCCGGTTGGCTGCGCGCCAACTCTACCGCATCGGTCGGCGAGTACACGACGCGCACATCGCCGCCTTCCGCTTTCACGTGGAATAAATCCGTTTCCGAGCCCGGCACGCGCAACATGTCCCCATAAGAGACCAGCATCACATCGGGAAGGCGCGCCAACGCAATGGCGCGGTCGATCATTTCCAGCGGCGTCACGCACACCGGGCATCCGGGTCCGTGCACGAGTTGCACGCTTTCGCCGAGCAGGTCGTCAATCCCATAGCGCATCAGCGTATGCGTCTGCCCGCCGCAAATCTCCATCAGCACCCACGGCCGCGTGGAGCGCCGCCGAATTTCCGCAGCCAAGGCGTGCGCGATCTTGACGTCGCGGTATTCGTCCAGGTATTTCATGATGGCGTGGGATCCCCGCCACCCGGAGCAAGCTCTTCGGCCAGGACACCCATGCTTTCCAGCAGGGCGTAGGTGCGCTCGGCTTCGTCTTTGTCCACCACGCTGATGGCGAATCCCACATGCACCATCACGTAGTCGCCGACGATCGCTTCCGGCACGAAGTCGAGGCAGGCTTGCCGAGTGATGCCGCCAAACTCTATGCGTCCGGATCGGACGCCGTCCAGCACATCGATTTGTGACACTTTACCGGGAATCGCCAGGCACATGCAGGTGCTCCCCCCAATTCGAGGATACTGTGTCTTTCCGCGGAAAGATAGGCATGGGGAGACGCCCTCCAGCCCAGCAGCGGCCCCGGTCGCTAGGGTCTTTCCGCCATTCTACAAGTGCTCGACGGCGCCTTCCCGGCGTCGAAAACGCCAGCCCACGGGGGAGAATCAGGCGCCGCGGCCCTCTTTCTCGCGCAGGAACTCGCCAAACTCCACATCCTCGGAAGCGATGTGATTCAGCAACCAGTCGCGCAAATCCTGAACCAGCTCCAGGCTGGGCGCATTCTCGCCGCGAAAAACACTGTCGCGGATTTCGCGGACTTTCTTCATCAGCCGGGTGTGCGCTTCAAGATGCGCTTCATAGCCGGGATAGCTGTGCAGCCGCATCACCAACTGCTCCGAAAGAAAATGCATATCCGAAAACTCGATGAATTGTTCCAGGATGTAGCGCGCGGGTGAGAAATCGCCGCCCTTCTGCAGCGATTCGGAGAGTGAATTCAGCATCTGCATTTGCAGGTCATGCTCGGTGTCGATCGATTTCTCGCCGATCTTTACGGGCGCGTCGTGTAGAGTTTCGTTCATCTTTGCCTCTGTAAGAAAGGGAGGATGCGTTCCTGGCCTTTCGGTTGAGACGCATGCCAGGCTTAGACCAAGCGGGGCATCCAAGGGTCAGTTTGCGCCTGACTGGGTCCAAACTCTCCCCAAGAAAATGCGCAATACTGCACGAGGTTCCCGCCAGTGCACTCCTGCATGAGCTTATGCCCCCGCAGGCAGTCGGGCAAGGCCTCTGCGGGCAAACCAATGCTTGTCGCAAGCAAAAGAAGGCAGGCGAGTGACCAATTCGGTCCTCCTGCGAGAACCCCGCCTTGCTTGATAAGAAAAACAGTTAGTTCGCATTGAAACAATGAGGGGGGGAATTCAGCTGGGTGAATACACTCATTAGCTGTTTAATTTTTCAACACCAAGGAGTCGTTCCATGCAGGTTCCTTGTTTTCAATAGCATGCGGCCGTCATTGAATCCACGTTCGAGCGATGTCGCAAGTCCGACCACGAGGTGTATGATGCTCGCGTGTGAGCTACGTCATAGTTTAGCGTGATTGCGCATGGCAGCATGGCAGGTGCCCCCCTTTGGGCCCCATACAGGAAAATTAAACTATGCCTCTTACCTCGAAGAAACCCCCTCTGCCCTCAGAGGACAAACGCTGGAGAATTGTCAACGGCACGATGCGCCGCCATGGCTACGCGCGCGACGCCCTGATCGAGACGTTGCACACCGTTCAGGAATCGTTCGGCTTCCTGGACAAGGTTTCGCTGCGCTTCGTGGCCGATTCGCTCCGCGTGCCGCTCAGCCAGGCCTACGGCGTGGCCACCTTCTATCACTTCTTCACCATGAAGCCGCCCGGGGAGCACGCGCAGACACCATCTATTCGGCTCTCAGTGAACTTCTGGCCGGCCGTGTCCCCGACATCGCCGCACTTTCACGTTTCGGAATCTAGGGAAAACTAATGGGAAGAACCATCACCATCGATCCAATCACCAGAATCGAAGGCCACGCCAAGATCACCTTGCAGGTGGACGATCACGGAGGCGTGAGCGGGGCGTACTTTCACACCACGCAGTTGCGCGGATTTGAGAAGTTCGTAGAGGGCCGCCAGGAGTACCTGCTCGATCCCATTATCACGAAAAAGCAGGCCCGCTACACGGCTTCCCTGAACAACCTGGAAGGCGTCGGTTGTTGCGAAGCGCCGCGGGGTACGCTGATCCACCATTATCGCGTGGATGAGCAGGGCCTGATCACCTGGGCCAACCTGATCATCGCCACCGGCCACAACAATCTGGCCATGAACCGCGGCATCCTCCAGGCCGCGCGTCATTTCGTGCGCAGCAATAAGCTCACCGAAGGCATGCTGAATCGCGTGGAAGCGGTGATCCGCGCGTTCGATCCCTGCCTGAGCTGCTCAACCCACGCCGACGGCCACATACCACTGCATCTCCGCCTGGTCGCGCCGGACGGCAAATTGCTCGATGAATTGCGCAACACGCCATGATTCGAGCGCTCATCCTCGCTTGCGGTAGCTCTCTCCGCGGGGATGACGCGGCGGCCTTGCATGTTGCGCGTGAGCTGCGTTCCGGCCTCTGGGAACCGGAAACCAAAATCCATTCTTCGACGCAGTGGACCCCTGAGCTGGCCGAATCCATCAGCGAAGCCGATGTGGTCATTTTCGTGGACGCTTCGGCCGTTCTTCCTCCCGGAGCGGTGCAAACTCGGAAACTCTCGCCGAGCCCCGATGCGCCGGGCAGCTTTTCGCACCGGTCCAGCCCCGCCGGCCTGCTCGCTCTCGCCAAGAGTCTCTACGAGGTGATTCCCGCGCGCGCATTTCTGATCACCATTGGTGCGCAATCGTTCGAGTTGTCCGAGAAGCTCTCAGAGCCCGTGCGGCTCGCTGTTCCAGAAGTCATCGACCGGATCAAGGCGATTCTCTCCGGTATTTCCCTCCCATCGGATGGACCGCGCGACCAAGCTTCTCCCTCCTGATTCCTAAGCCACGTGGGTTGCTGCAAGACTCGAAGAGGTTGTGCCTCACTCTTTCCACGGACCCGCGTCATTCCGCCTTCGCGGTTCGCTGTGCTATGGTCTCTCTACTCCCCATGTTCTCTCAGCGCACCAACTGGAAGCTCACGCCCAACCGTCACGCACAGGCTCTCGAGGAACTTCGCGCCGCGGGCACGCCAATCCTCGATCTCACCGCTTCCAATCCGACACATTGCGGTTTCCACTACGACACCGCTGCCATTCTTGATGCCTTCCGCAAACCCGAAGCGCTCACTTACGACCCGCAGCCACAAGGCCTGCTGCCCGCCCGGGAGGAGGTTTCGCGCTACTACCTCCAAGACCATCGCGCGGTCGTGAACCCTGAGTCCATCGTTCTCACCACCAGCTCCAGCGAAGCCTACTCCTATGTTTTTCGCTTGCTGTGCAATCCCCATGACGAAATCCTCGTGCCCAAGCCTAGCTATCCGCTGTTCGACTATCTTGCGGACTTGCAGGACGTAACCCTGATCTCTTACACGCTGGAATACGCCCACGGCTGGTTTATCGATTTCCACAGCGTGATTCGCGCGCTCACTCCCCGCACCCGCGCAGTTTTGCTTGTCCATCCCAACAATCCGACGGGTTCGTATCTTCAAGCCGAGGAAGTTCATCGCCTCAACAAACTCTGCCGCGAGCGCAACCTGGCCATGATCGTTGACGAAGTTTTCCTCGACTACTCCTTTGTGGCCGCGCCTCGCGCGACGTTCGCCGGTAATCACGAATCGCTGACTTTCACGCTCAGCGGCCTCTCCAAGATTGCCGCGCTCCCGCAAATGAAAGTCGCCTGGGTCGTCACCACCGGCTCCGAAGCCCTCGTGCATTCCGCGCTGGAGCGCCTCGAGGTCATCGCGGATACCTACCTCTCCCTCAATGCCCCCACGCTATGGGCCTTCCCGGCTTTGTTTAAGCAGCGCCACTCGCTCCAGCCGCAAATATTGGAACGCCTGCGCGAAAATCGTGCGCATCTGCGAACGCTTGTGTCGCAGCACGCTTCGTACGAATTGCTCGACGCGGATGGCGGCTGGTATGCGGTCCTGCGCCTCCCCGCCGGCCTTTCCGATGAAGACTTCGCCATCACTCTCCTGCAGACACACCACGTCCTCGTTCATCCAGGCCATTTCTACGATTTCAGCGGTGATGATTATATTGTGATTAGCCTGCTCGCACTGCCCGACCTCTTCCGAGAAGGAATCTCGCGCCTTGTCCAGTGCTAGTGGCCATCCAGACGGAAAAAGGTGAACAGGCTCGCAAAAGTGTGATGCGCATCACTCTGTCCGGTGATGAACGTCATTATTGCTACGTGAGTTTTGCGCTTAAATCATTGTCGGTCGTCACGCTATCCCCTCGCTCCTTTATGGGCCTAATTGATGCGTAGTCAGTTCCTTACGAGGAATCCTACCATCGAAGCGTGTCCAGACATGACGCCACATCCCGTGCCAACAGAATTCCACTCGTTATTTGGCAGCCCCTCAACGGAGCGATTGCATGGGTGAATTCAAAGATGTTGCCCATCTCATCAGGCTGGCTGGGGTCTTCCTGCTCGGGTTGATCCTCTTTCTCGTTTTCCGGTCGGTGACCATTCCAAAGAGTTTTGGACGCTACGGCCCATTTCGCGGTGCGGCCCTCGTGGAGCTCAGTGCACGGCCTCTGGCCTTTGCAGGGCATGAGGCCTGCGAGAACTGCCACCCCGATGTTGCCGAGCTTAAAGCGAAGGGTGTCCACAAGTCCATCAACTGCGAGTCATGCCACGGACCGCTTGCGAAGCACGCGGATGATCCAGGCAACGTCAAGCCAGTTTTGCCGGAAGTAGCGCAGCTTTGCATCCGTTGCCACTCGGAAAATACCGCCAAACCAGCAGGCTTCCCGCAGGTGAACGCAAAAGAGCATTCCGGCGGACAGGCCTGCAACACATGCCACAAACCGCACAGCCCGGGTTTTGACGCGGGAGGCAAGAAATGAGCTTGAACCGCCGCCAAATCCTACTCTTACTTCCTGCCGCGGCCGTCGCCTGGGACTTTGTTCTCGCAGGCAATCCGGAAGGCTCACCCAACTATAAGATCAGCGACCACTGGTGGGGCATGCTCATGGACATCACCAAGTGCATAGGGTGCGGGAGTTGTGTGCGCGCTTGTGCGATGGAAAACGATGTTCCGGAGGGCTACTTCCGGACCTGGATCGAGCGCTACCACGTCTCTGACTGGCATATCGAAAATCCTGAAGTGGATTCACCGAACGGAGGGAAGGACGGTTTTCCCCCGGGCAAGGCGGAAGGCGGAAAGAATTTCTTCGTGCCCAAGATGTGCAACCACTGCGTCGATTCGCCATGCTCCCAGGTGTGCCCCGTCGGCGCCACCTTCCGTACACCCGATGGTGTGGTGCTCGTCGACTACGATTATTGCCTGGGCTGCCGCTATTGCATCCAGGCCTGCCCTTACGGATGCCGTTTCTTCCATCCCAAGAAACATACCGCCGATAAATGCACGCTCTGTTACCACCGCATCACGAAGGGCCTGACCACTGCCTGTTGCGAGGCATGCCCCACGGGCGCGCGCCAACTGGCCGACCTGAAGAATCCCAGCGATCCGATTCACGCCTTTCTGAAAACGCACACGGTGCAAGTCTTGAAGCCGCATCTCGCGACTGGCTCGAAGCTGTTCTACAACAGCCTCGACGGTTCGGTCCGGTAAGGAAGAAGCAGTCATGGAAGGATTCATGTATCCCAATGAGGTGGAGCTCCAGTGGAGCATCCTCATTGTTCTCTATCCTTTTCTCACCGGGCTGGTCGCCGGAGCCTTCATCCTGGCTTCTCTCGAGCGCGTGTTTCGCGTGGAGGAAGTGAAGCCGACGTACCGGCTTGCCTTGCTTACTGCTCTGGCTTTCCTGATCGTTGCGCCGCTTCCTTTGCAGCTTCATCTTGGCCATCCCGAACGGTCGCTGGAGATGTACCTGACGCCGCATCGCGCATCGGCCATGGCGATGTTCGGATTCGTTTATCTTTGGTATCTGATGGCCGTGCTGGTGGTGGAAATCTGGCTGGATTACCGCCGCGACATCGTTCGCCTGGCCGAATCAAGCTGCGGCGTGAAAGGCCTCCTCTACCGCGCACTTACCCTTGGTTCGCATAACGTCAGTCCGGCCGCGCTGCGCATCGATGATCGTGTGGGATGGATTATCACCCTCATTGGCATACCTTCCGCATTTCTTCTGCACGGTTACGTTGGCTTTATCTTCGGGTCGGTGAAAGCGAATCCCTGGTGGTCCACTCCACTCATGCCGGTCGTGTTTCTCTTCTCCGCGATGGTTTCCGGCATTGCTCTGGTCCTCTTGATGTACATGGCCACCTGTGCGATGCGCCGTGTCGCCATTGATATGCGTTGCCTGGACACCATTGCCAAATATCTTTTCTATACGTTTGTCATTGATTTCGCGCTGGAGATGCTGGACCTCATTCACCGCATCTACGAATCCGATGAGTCCTTCCGGAGCCTGGATTTCATGGTGCACACCCGGCTTTTCTATTCGCAGATCCTGATTCAGATTTTTCTGGGCACCTTGGCGCCTCTGGCGCTCCTCGGCTTCACCCAAATGATCAGCTTTTCTGCGGCGGCTCGCCGGCGCATCTACGCGATTGCGGGTTTTATGACGCTTGTGGGGATCTTTGCCATGCGCTGGAACGTCGTGATCGGCGGACAGCTCTTTTCGAAAAGCTTTCTCGGCTACACAACCTACAAGATGGACTTTGTCACCCGCGAGGGACTACTGCCGGCGGTGGCCCTGATGATACTTCCCTTTGCCATCCTTTACGTGCTGATCAAAATCCTTCCACCCTGGCAGGAGGAACGCGCTGTTGTCGCCAGGGCGCACGGTGACGATTGAGACGCTACATCCTTTAACGAGCCGGATTCCCGCTGTCTAACGCGCCTTCCGTCCATAAGTCGCACACGTCGCGTTTGACTTCCCTCGGCGGTCAGACTAATGCTACTTCCGTGAATAGGACGAGCACTTCCCAAGCCGATTTGCGCGGCATCGCGCAAGCTCCACGGACAGTGCTGGCCGTTCTGATGCTGATCGGCTTTACCGCCGTGATTGCGCAGATCGTTTTGATGCGCGAGCTGATGGTGGTTTTCTGCGGGAACGAGATGTCCCTCGGGCTCATGCTCGCGAGCTGGCTCCTCTGGACGGCAATCGGAAGCAGCGTGCTGGGCCGCTTAGCCGCGCGAACACCCCAGCCCCGCCGGCTCATGGCTCTCCTCGAAGTGCTCGTGGCCCTCACCTTTCCCTTTGCGATTTACTTGGCGCGTGCAAGCAAGGGAGCCTTCCAGTCTGTTCCCGGAGAAATCCTGGGGCCAGGGCCGATGATCCTCACTTCCTTGGTGGTCTTGAGTCTCTTCTGTTTGCTCTCTGGGGGCCTGTTCGCCGTGGGCAGCCGGCTCTTTGCTCATGAGGCGGGCACTTCCACGCTGGCAGGCACTAGCAACGTCTATCTTCTGGAAGCGCTGGGTTCGGGCCTGGGTGGAATCCTCGCTAGCCTGCTGCTGATCCGCTATCTTACGAGTTTCCAAATCGCTGCCCTGCTATGCCTGCTGAATTTTTTGGGCGCCGCAAGCCTGACGATTCGCCCAGTGCCACGCCGCAGAGCGGCCGGGCTGGCGCTGGTTGGAGTCTTCGCGTTCCTAGTGCTCCCCTTCGGCTGCCCCTGGTTTGAAAAGACGTCACTCAAGCGCCTGTGGAGCGGCTTCGAACTGGTTGCCGCGCGCAATTCCGTCTACGGCAACCTGGCCGTGGTGCAAACCGAAGGCACCCGCAGCCTCTTTGAGAATGGGTTGGTTGCATTCAACGCTCCCGACCCAGCGGCCGCCGAAGAAGCGGTGCACTTTGCTTTGCTCCAGCACCCCGCGCCGAAGAGCCTCCTGCTCATTGGCGGCGGTGTGAACGGGAGTCTCTCCCAGGCGTTACAGCACCCTAGTTTGGAGCGGATTGATTACGTCGAGCTGGATCCGACCGTGCTGGACTTGGCGCAAGAATACTTCCCCGCAGCCTGGGCGCCACTGCGCGCGGACCCCCGCGTTCATGTCCACAATACTGACGGCCGCCTCTTCCTGAGAACGACGAATCTTAAATTTGACGTTCTCATCGTCAACCTGCCGGAGCCGCAGACGGCGCAGCTCAACCGCTTCTTCACACTGGAGTTTTTCCAGGAGGCGGCCAGCAAGCTCACCCCCGCGGGCGTTTTCTCCTTTCAATTGAAAGCATCGGAGGATTACATCAGCCCGGACCTGGCCGAATTCCTGCGCTGCATTGACAATACCCTGCGGCAGGTCTTCCCGGAAGTCGCCACCATTCCCGGCGACACGGTTCATTTTTTTGCTGCGGCTCGCGCGGGAAGCCTCACCAATGATTCCCGGGAACTCATCGCCCGGCTGCGCGCCCGGCACATCCGCACCAGCTACGTGCGCGAGTACTATCTTCCCTACCGCATGATGCCGGACCGTGTCCTCGATCTCGAGTCGCAGATTCGCCCTGACGCGGATACGCGCACAAACCGTGACTTCGCGCCCATTGCCTACTACTTCGACGTGGCCCTCTGGAGCACACGGTTCAACACCGCTTATCGACGCGTGTTCCAGACCATGGCTGCGGTACGTTTCGTCTCCGTCACACTGACGCTCGCATTGGTTCTCTTCGGCCTCGTTGCTCTTCTACGCTGGCTGCCCGCCGCGGAGAATCGCTCGCGAGCCAGCGCCGGTTTTTGTGTCGCCGCAATGGGATTCACTTTGATCGGCCTGGAAATGCTGCTTCTGCTGGCATTTCAGGCCATTTATGGCTACGTCTACCAACAACTCGCGATCATCATTGCAGGCTTCATGCTGGGCATGACCTTGGGGAGCCGCTGGGGGCTGCGTGCCGCGGCCCATGCCACCGGTCAGCGGGACGTCCGCCGCCTCTTCCTCCTGCAGTTGCTCGCCGCCCTCTCTCCCGTGTTGCTATATGCGCTTTTCGACGCACTAGCCGCGATCAAAAACCCTGCCACCGTTTTCCTGGCGAGCCAAATATTGTTTCCGGTGCTGGCGGTGTTGTGCGGTTTGTTTGGGGGATATCAATTTCCAGTGGCAACGCGAATCTTCTTTTCAAACTCGAATCGCAAAGCAAGCGGTCCCGGAACGCTCTATGCCCTGGATTTGGCGGGCGCCTGTGTGGGAGCGATTGTTCTCAGCTCGTATCTGGTTCCTGTTTTTGGCTTCCGGGAAACGGCCTGGCTTATGGCTGTGGTGAACTTGGCGCCGGCGGTCCTTGCCGGTTTGTCGACTTTGGGAAAACGGGCTGTTCCGGCGTAAAGGGTTCCGGGGCTTTGCGTTCATTAAACACGATTGCAGAAAACGCGTAGATGTCGGTCGCTTCATCCTGCCAAGCCTGGCGAGGGAGCCCGGCTTTCCGCCCCAATTCCTCAAGGTAGGTTTTCCGGTCCCAGCCCTGCTCGGTCGGCACTTGCGGGAGAAAGATTCCCTCGCTACGCCCCTGGACCATCAGCAGGCCATCCCGGCCGACGCGGATATCTTTGACGTCCAATATCCGGCGGAACGGCGTGAGGACCGAGATTTCATATTCCAATCCCGGAAGTTCCCCGGCGTTCACCGGGGGAAAGCGCGGATCACGCAGCGCCGCGTAAGTGGCCGCATCCCTCACGCCGAGATAAAGCGGCTTCTCCGCCGTAATCAAGCCAATGCACCCGCGCAGCTCTCCTTTTTCTTTGAGCGTCACGAACACGCCGCGCTCCTGCTGGAACGCCGCAAAATCGCTGGCCGCCGGCTCGTACAGTTTCTCTTCCCGGACGGCCGTCTCCACAGACTTCTTCGCCAACTGGATCAAGGCGTCTTTTTCTTTGGTACCGAGAGAAAACGAGTCCGCCTGGGCAGCGCGGGTCTGTGTCTGCAGCAATGCCACCGCACCATAGCCCACCACGCGGCTCCGGTCGCCGGTCACATCGCCGGTATTCGCATACTTCAGGATCTTGGCCTGGTTGGCCCCCAGTCTCTCGGCCGCAATCATGGTGGCCACAATCGGACCTCCGCCGCATGCCTCCCATATGCGCGACTCGAAGTTGTGGGACAAACTGAGGTAGTCCCACTCCTCGATGGCCTTCAACACTTTGTGGTCGAGCTTCGTGGCTTCGTCGTAAGTGTGGTAATGCGAGAGATCGGAGCTGGCCACAATGAGCGTGCTTGTCCCCGTCCCCTTGAGCATTTTGGCGAGCGCAAGCCCTAGGGCCCGTTCCGTTTCATAGTTCTGCTCGCCCATCACGATGGGAACCAGCTTGAATTCACCCAGCACGCGCTGCAAAAACGGGAGCTGCACTTCAAGGGCATGCTCTCCCTGCTCTTTAGTTGGCGCGTGGCCGCGGCTGGATAGCTGGATCAACGGGTTCAGCTTGGCCAGCTTGGCGGCGAACTCCTTGTCCACCGCGACATTCCCGAGCGGCGTGGCATAGGCATCGCCGTCGTAAACCGAGACAAACGAAAAGCCCTCGAAATGCGAGGGCGCAATCACCACCACCCGCTCGAACTTTCGGCCTTTGAGCAGCGCGTAGCTGTGCGCAGCCACCTTGCCGGAATAAATGTAGCCCGCATGCGGCGCGATTAATGCCACCAGGTTCCCCGGGAGTTGCGGCACGGCGGCTTGCGCCAGATAGTCATCCAGCATGTGCCGGAGTTCGTCGGGCTGCGCGGGGTAGAATTGGCCGGCAACCGCTGGCTGCCGGACTGAAGTTTTTTCATCGGCACGACTGCCATCGCCCGATAGAGTCGCGCCGAAGATGGCGAACAAAAGGAAAACTGCCCAACAGAATATTTTTCTCATGATCTTTCACTCACAGCGCACCAAGTGCGCGTCAACCTCCATCATTGCCACACGCCCGCGATGGGTTGTTGGCAGTACTCGCATTTGCCTTTCCGAAGGTGCATCTCTTTAACCGTGAAACCAATCCGTTCAATGACAACACGCCGGCACTTGGGGCAATACGTGTTTTCCGCCGCGTTTCCGGGGGTGTTGCCCAAATACACGTAGTGGAGGCCCTCGGCATCCGCAATGGCTTTCGCGCGTTCCAGCGTCTCCAATGGCGTGGGCGGAAGATTCTTCAGCAGGTACTGCGGGTAGAAGCGCGAGAAGTGCAGTGGTACCTCCGCTCCCAGGTTGGATTTCACCCATTGCGCCAGCGCGCGAAACTCCGCATCGCTGTCATTCAGCGTGGGTACGACCAGGTACACGAGCTCGGTCCACATCCCCAGCTTGCGCATCGTAACAATCGCTTCGAGCACCGGCTTGAGTTCTCCGTTGACAACTTCCTTGTAGTACTTCTCCGAAAACGCCTTCAGGTCCACCTTAATCGCATCCACGCCTTGACACAGTTTCTTGAGCGGATCCTGCTGAATGAACCCGCCGCTCACGACCACGCTCTTGATGCCCAAAGCATGGCCTGCTTCGGCGGCGTCGCGCATGTACTCGTAGAAAACAACCGGTTCGCTATAAGTGTAAGCGATGGCCGGGCAGCGACTTTGCTGCGCCAGGTTGGCGAGTTCCTTGGGAGGCAAATAGGTGCTGCGAACCTGCTCCGGCCGGGATTGCGAGATGTCCCAGTTCTGGCAGAATTTGCAGTTCACATTGCAGCCCGCGGTGGCCACTGAGAACGCCAGTGACCCGGGGGAAAAATGGAACAACGGTTTCTTCTCGATAGGATCGATGTGCGCGGCACATACACGGGAATACACCAGAGAGTAGTAGATGCCTCCGCGATTCTCGCGGACTCCGCAGTAGCCGCGCTCGCGATCGTCGATCACGCATTCGCGGGGACACAGCTTGCAGCGGGTTTTCTTGTAAGGGAGCTTTTCGTAAAACTGGGCCTCAACGATGAACCGCGAATCCTCCTCGGGTGCCGAGCCAGCTCCCAGAGCAAGGCTGGGCCATCCCGCCATACAAGAACCCACGCAAGCCGTAAGGCAAGGAACACCGGCCAGCTTCAGAAACGTTCTACGATCGTGCTCCGTTGCTCCAAGGCTGCTCAGAGAGGTGAGCACGGAATCAGAAGGCAGTGCGTCGTTGACGTCTTGTGCGCGGCAAACCGCCTCAGGGGAAAGCCGCGTCTCGCCTTTGCGCGTGTGGAGTGTTTTGGACATAGAACGCATCTCGCAGAGGTTTAGACCTCCACCTGTTCAATCTGGCTTGGGTCATTCGTTCCCAAGCGGTGATTCGCGTCGGCAGCCGTCGCGATGTAATCGGGCGCTCGTCCGAGAGCCCGCAGCGATTTCATGGCTTTCTCGGCCCTTTTTTGCTCGAGGATTTGCCAACCGGTGTAGTCCAGAGCCACCGGGTCTCGCGACATCAGCAGTGAGTTGCAGGGCCAAGTCCATTGCGGCATGTGCGATGGCCCGCCCTCGTATTGAGCTGTGGTCGCATCGCAAATGTGCAGCCGGACTTTTTGCCGTATGGGTGGCAGCATATTGACATCGGCGACGTACGGATCGCCTATGTTGAGGTGATACTTATTGGGGTTGTGGATGGCGCCGAACATATTCTTGAGCGCCATGGTCACGCCAGCAATGCCATGGTCTTTGAGCACGGGCAGGTTGATGACGGCATCGCATGCCTGAGTAAGGGTTCTCGATAAGCAACTGCCCACGCTCCCGTAGATCGCTAGATCCTCTTCGTAGCCCAGCATGTCGTTGCCGAAACATCGCATGTGATCCTGGCGCGTGGCGACGCGAAATCCCGCGCGTTCCAGGTCCGCATTCAGCCGGTCCCAGATGATGATGTCCTTCTGCGGGATGCCGGCGTCTTGCAATCGCGCGCACACGACCTCGACCAGAAGCACGCTTGTTGATATGCCCCGGCCGGCAAGGCCGTTTACCTTCAGCCCCACCACTTCGCCAGGCCGCGCCACTTTCTTCCAAGCTTCCAGCGGAGAATCCGTCCCGTAAAGTGCCTGCACCGCGCGATCCAGCATTTTCAAAAGCCGGCCGGAGTCCAGGCTCGAGCCCGCCCCGCGAAGCAGCGGATCGCGCGCGTTCACCACCCTGGTTTTTTCTCGTGCGGAGAAAAAGGCAGGGAGTCTATGCGTTCCTCCCACGAGTATCGCACCCGCGGCACAATTCTTGAGGAATTCCCGGCGGTTCGGTTCCAGCCTCTGCCTCATGGAAGTTCTCGGAGGGTCCGGCCTGCGAACCGGGCGCTTCTACTGCATTTTTACCACTTTGCGGTGCAGGTGGCAAAACAAACGTCGAAAAAGCGCGCAAAAATCCTCAAATTCGCTAACCCTGATGTACTTTTCGCTGCCGCCGGGCGGGCTGGAAACTCGACATCTTCGGCCATATCAGAAAGTGAGTTTAAGGGCCAACTGAATCTGGCGCGCCCCGGTCGTGAAATCTGGCCGCACATATTCAGATGTGGATTGCCCGAACCCGGGGCCGTCAGCAATCATGTTGTCGGGCTGATTGAATTGCACGCGGTTGAAGAGATTGTAGAACTCGAAACGCAAATCGAGCCGAGTCCGTTCGCTTACACTGATGCGTTTGGTGATGACGAAATCGGTGCTGTTGATCCCCGGCCCGCGGAATACATTCCTCCCAATATTCCCTGCAGACCCAAACGCCGGAACGGAGAAGTAGCCGACCAGCGGGCCCGTCTGCGTGCGTGGATTGCTGCTGGGCGTCGCCGTTGCCGAAGGGTTGTAAACAGGGCGCGCCGCGAATCCCGTGTGCTGGGTATCTACATTCGTAAAAATGTCATAGGGCAAGCCACTCGAGAAAGTGCTGATGCCAGAGAGGTCCCAGCCTTCCAGTGCTTTGCCTAAGACGCCGCCCGACCAGTGCTTGGCGCCACGCCCGAAAGGAAGCTGCCAGGAGTAATTCATCACCAGGCGGTGGCGAACGTCAAAATCGGAATTGCCACGCTCGGGCCCCAGATCGAGAGAGCTTCGTGGGAAGGATTGATTCCCTTGGCCGGGAACCAATGGGTCGGAGGCGTTGTCAATGGCGTGCCCATAGGTGTAAGCCGCCTGAAACGCCAGTCCATGGGACATCCGCTTCGTCACATTGAACTGCAGCGCGTGGTACGTCGAACTCGCGATACTCTTGTACAGCTCGGCCTGTAGGAAAGCATTGTTGTTCGCTGCATTGAATGGCAGCACGGGCTGGCCGGTGAACGGGTTTATCTCATTCGCCCCCAACCAGAGGGTGCTTAACTGCAGCGGCTGCTGTACAAGCTGGTCGCAGGCCGCCGGGTCAGGGGAGCTTGCACACCCCGCTTGTGCTTCGAGTTGCGACACCAACTGGGACACCAAGGCCGACTGAGGCGGGTTTCCATCCACCAGGCGCAGCAAGTGCGTCCCCTTCGAGCCCACATAGTTGATCTCGAACAGAAATGTGGGATAGGGCTCGTATTGCATCCCCAAATTCCAACTCTGTGTATAGGGGGTCTTAAGATTTTGGTCGATTAGGAAAGGCAGGATCGGCGCCGGACAGGTAAGGAAGATGATTCCTCCCTGTGGACAACTATTCACGGTCCAAGACGGCGTAAACTTGCCCGGCGGAGTGGACGTGGACAGTGTGCACAGTCCCGTCCCCGTGACCAAGCCGAGGCACGGCTGCGTTTCCAGCATCTGGTACGGAGGATCGCCCCGCAGCATACTGATGAGCTGCCCGAAAATGCGGTCATGATAGATGCCATATCCCGCGCGGACAGAGCTTTTGCCATTCCGGAACGGGTCCCAGGCCGCTGCCACCCGCGGCTCGATGTTCTTCCACTCATTATGATAAAGCGGAGCCTGGCCGCTGCCTTCGCCCACCTGCGTGAACGTGAACGGCGCAGGCCCGTCTGGCGAAACCGTGAGCGTCGACAACAAATTGTTCACTTCCGTCGGCACTCCAAAAAATTCGTAGCGAAATCCATACGTGAACGTGACATTGGAAAGCAACTTGTAGGAATCCTGTCCGAAGCCGGCGACTTCATGCTGCCGGAATTGACGCGCGTCGGTGGACGTTCGCGTCTTAGCGCTGTTGAAGAACTGCGCTTGCGTCTGCAGGTCCACGCCCCCCAGAAGCATCCAAACGAGATTCTGCAGCGTGGTATCTGCATCCGCTGCGGTTCCTGTGATGGCCGCCGGAATGTTAAAGTTGGAAAACAAGCTAAAATCCGTCATCGTGCGCGAAGCGTAGTTATTGGAGCTATTCGAGTACACGTCGTGGAATTCGCCGCCGATCTTGATCGTGTGGCGGCTGAGCACCCAGGAGAAGCTGTCGCCGGCGGTAAACGTTCCGCTATCGCGTGTTGACCCGCTGCTGTCTCCCAACAAAATGCACCCGAAGCCGCTCAGGCTCGCGGGCAGGGGAAAGTCCATGCCGTTCCCCACCGCATCGAGGCCACCGGGGCTTAATGCATTGAATTGACTCACGCCAGTACAAGTAAGGGGAAACTCCAGGCGATTGAAGCCCAACCGGAGTTCATTGGTCATGGTTTGCCGGAAATTGGAGGTCAGTCCAAGGGAGATATTATCGTTGTGCTGGTCGGTGAAAACGCCTCCCAGGCCGGGGAGAAAGTCTTGATGGCGATAGTTGTTATCGGAATACTCGTTATAGGTGTAGCGAACGGCGAGGATGCCGCCTCCCCGGAAGTCGTGATCGATCCTGGCGGTAACCGTGTTGCCATTTGCCAGAGAATGGCTGGGGAAGTGCAATATGCCGCGGGCGCCATCCAGGATTTGTCCATTGGGGGCCGGATAAAGGGCCAGGATTTGATGCATGGTGGAATCAAGGGGGAGAAAAGTGGCATTGTTGCCCGTGCCATCGTACAAGGAGCCGGGATTACTTACGTCGATCGGCTGGCTAAACTGCTGTCCTTGATAGGTGTAATTGTAAGTGAAAACCCCTTTTTTGAACTCTTGTGTCGGCACAGTACTGGCATTGAGAATCGTGGTGCTGAAGCGCTGCAGCTCCCCATTCACGAAGAAGAATGTCTGGTTTTTCTTAATCGGCCCGCCAAGGGTGAAGCCAAACTGATTGCGCACGAAAGGATCATCGTTGCGGCGGGTGGCAAAGTAGTCCTTCGCGGAAAGCGCCGTGTAACGGCCATACCAGTAGACATCCGCATGGAAATCGTTGCTGCCGTGTTTTGTGACGATGTCAATGATGGCCCCGCTGTTGCGCCCAAACTCCGGCAGGTAACTGTTGTTGATGACGCGAAATTCCTGTGTGGTCTCCGGATTCAAGGCGCTTAGCCCTCTCGGGAATCCGCCAAAATCAGGGTCGTTGTTGTCCGTGCCGTCCAGCAGGAAATTGTTGCTGCGTTCGCGCGAACCATTCACGGAGAAGCCGCCAAAGAGCGTGTTGCTCTGGACCACCCCGGGCGACAATAGAATCAGCGCATAGGGGTCGCGCAGAATCAGCGGCAAGTCTGTCATCTGCCGGGAGTCCACCAGATTCCCTATTTGAGCATCGTTTATGTTTACGGGCGCCACGGCCTCGCTGTTCACCGTCACCGTCTCTTTGGCCGCGCTTATAACCAGATGAGCGTCGAGCGTCAGAACCTCATCCACACTTAGCGGGATTTGGGAAAACAAGATGCTCTTGAATCCCTCGTGCTCGATGCGAACGTCGTAAATTCCCGGATTGAGATTGGTGATTCGGTACGTTCCCGATTCATCGGTATCTGCAGTCCGGGAGATTCCCGTGGCCACATTTACCGCGGTGATCTTCGCGTTTGGGACCTCTGCCCCGGTGCTATCCATCACCGAACCGGCGAACGATCCGGATTGCGCCAACCCACTTGGTGCAAAACACACCAATGCCATCACAACCAGCCAAATCGCGTTCCAATTCTTCATTGGACGCCCCCTGAACTCTGTAATCGTTCGGATGCAACGAATGAGCAGGCGTTTGCCACACCCCAAAGCTAGCTCAGCCCACACCATCCCTTGAGGAAAATGCACCAGCCCCGCGAGCGATCGCGGGCCGAGCTGAATCACTCCCCCGGAGGTATTCAGCCGCAGTTTCCCTTTTGCTCTCGAAAACAGCACCATTGTACGCTCATCTCACCTCTTTGCGGCATCTTGTGACGCGATTTTTCATCGCAGCATTCCCGGCGCTCTGCCATCGCCGCCAGCCCAACCCGAAATGGCCCCAGATTCCCGCCCGCTCTTGCAACACCTCAACGAACTGCGCGCAAGATTGCCGCACACTCGGCAGTTGAGCGCTTTGAAAACAATTTGTTCATGGGTTTATGCGAATGGTTGGTAGCGATACCGGGATTCGAACCCGGGTTTCCGCCGTGAGAGGGCGGCGTCCTGGACCCCTAGACGATATCGCCATTGCGGCCAACCGCCGTTTAGATCGGCGAAGCCACAGCGTTTTATTTTCGCATGCCCCTTCACCCATCGCAAGCAAACCTCGCGCGGCACTGTCCAGCACCGCTGTTGAACTAAGTTGGAGAACAGCACAGCCAGATTCAAGCAACTCACGGGGGAATCACTGGAACAGCCGAGGTGTGCAAAACAGAACACTCCCTCTCACACCATCATGTTCATCCGTCACAAAGGGCTTCTGCCGCCCCGTGTTAGTCTGGTCTTCCAATCTATGAATCCGCAGAAGTCAAGCTGTAGCGACACCCATTTGAAGGGTACGCGTGCGCGTGTCCTTCTTAGCTCTGTTTTCGGCCCGTACGCCCAGGACGATGAATACGGCAGCCGCGCCATCAATCCCATGGAGCTGTACCACAATCAGGTGACCCGCGCGCAAGGCGCTTTCTCTCTGCGCATGTTCCACCGCTCCTGGGGCATCATGATGATCCAGGCCAATATCTCCGCACCCTGCACGGTCCTCGATTTCCCTACGCGCAAAGCCTTCGCGCGCGAATTGACCTCGCACGAATACGAGGTTGTGGGCATCTCCTCGATCATCGTCAACGTCGGCAAGGTCCGCGAAATGTGCCGCATGGTGCGGGAACTCTCGCCGCACTCCACGATCATCGTTGGCGGGCACGTCACCGCGACTCCCGACATCGAGCAGTTCGTGGACGCCGACCATTACGTCCGCGGCGAAGGCATTTCCTGGATGCGCCGTTACCTGGGCGAAGACGTGACCGCTCCCATCAAGCATCCCGCCATCGTTTCCGGGATTCAGACGCGCGCCATGGGCATGCGCCTTCCCGAGCGCCGGGGTTCCACCGCCGCCACCATCATTCCCTCGGTCGGTTGCCCCATGGGGTGCAGCTTCTGTACTACCTCCTCCTTCTTCGGCGGCAAGGGCAATTTCTACAATTTCTACGAAACCGGCGACGAGCTCTTTGACATCATGGAGGGCTTTGAAACTACCCTCGGCGTGCAGACCTTTTTCATCATGGACGAGAATTTCCTGCTGCACCGCAAGCGCGCCCTGCAACTTCTTGAACGCATGAAAGCCGGGGGCAAGAGTTGGGGCATGGCGGTGTTCGCCTCCGCGAATGCCATCAAAGCCTACTCGATGGAGGAGCTCGTCGAACTCGGCGTCTCTTGGGTGTGGATGGGCTTGGAGTCCCCGCACTCGGTGTACACGAAGCTGAAGGGCACGGACACGCGCGAATTGACGCACGAAATGCGCAGCCACGGTATCCGTGTGCAGGGCTCCACGATTATTGGCCTGGAGCACCACACGCCCGCGAATATCACCGGCGAGATCGAGCACGCCTGCAGCCATGAGACCGATTTCCATCAGTTCATGCTATACACGCCCGTGCCGGGCACGCCGCTCTACCGCGAAATGAAAGAACAGGGCCGCATGCTGGACTTCGTGGACCTCGCCGACATCCACGGCCAGTTCAAATTCAACTTCCAGCACGCTGCCATTTCCCGTGAAGACTCCAAACGTTTTCTCGATTGGGCATTCCTCCACGATTTTGAGTGCAACGGCCCCAGCCTCTACCGCATGTGCCAGACCATGCTGCAGGGCTGGCGGCGGTACCGCGATTATCCCGATCCGCGCGTTCGCGAGCGCTTTGCCCGTGAAATGCAGAAGCTCCGCACCGGCTATAGCGCCGCGCTATGGGCGATGGAACACCAATTCCGGTCGGTGAATCGCAGCGTTAGCGAAAGAATGAAGGCCTTACGCAAGGATGTTGAGAGTGAATCTGGCATTGTCGCCCGCCTCAGTTCGCGCGCGCTCGGCCCGCTGCTTTTGTGGACCACCCGCCGGGAAGAGCGCCGCTTGGCCAGGGGCAAGACCTACGAACCGCCCACGTTCCTCGAACGCACCAATTGGGCCTCTACGTAACGCTCTGTTGTCATTTGTGGCGTGACTCCGCCTCTTCCCTGGCAGCTTGTTGAAAAACTGCGGAAAGAATCTTCTCCATGGCCAAAGAGGCTATGAAAGACCCCGAAAAATCGCTATACGGACAGCCGGTGGAGGCAGGGCCGCGCTGTTTTTTGCGCTGGCGGGCTAAGGCGTTTGAGATAGTTGCTAGTTGGCCGCGAGGTCTTCCAGTGCTTCAAGGTCGCGCACCACGAGTGTCGCGCCATTCACTTCCACCAGGCGCTGCCGTTTGAATTCGCTCAGCGTGCGGCTTACGGTTTCGCGCGAACAGCCGATCAATTGCGCCATTTCTTCATGCGTCAAGGTAAGTTTCACGCGCACCACACCGCCGCTGGGACGCCCATCGCCGGCCCACTCCACCAGGAACCTCGCCAGCTTTTCCGCGGCCGAATTGCTCAATCCGATCGAGCGTATGACGTCATAGGCCATCTGGCAGTCGCGCCCCAGGTGTTGCGCTACCTGGAATGAGGCGTCGCTGTGCTCTTTGATGAACTTCAAAAACTCGTCGCGCGGAATGAACGCCAGTTGGCACGGCTGCAGCGTTTCCACCGTGATGTCGTACGGCATTCCCGTGAGGATTGGGTTCAGGCCGATCACTTCCCCGGCATTAGCAATCTTCAGGATGAAGGTCTTGCCCTCGCTGTTTGTAGTCAGCAGCTTCACGCGGCCCTGGCAAAGCAGGTGTATGCCCCGCGCTGCTTCCCCCTCCATTACGATCAATGCGCCTTCCGGATACGTGCTCACATGCATGATCAGGCGCAAGGCAGCTCGCGAAGGCTCTGAGAAGCCGCAGAAGAACTGCGTGCTGCGAACCCTGCAACTCCTGCAATCATCCTCGATCGGCAGGCCGTACGGAGTGCGCGTCCTGCTCCGGAGTTCTGTGCTTTGCCGCAAGCTGGAGACTTCCGGTCTTTCCGCAACCATTGAATTGGACATATGGCCCTTCCCTCTCCTCCGCCTTCCGTCTCGCTTCGCCTTAGGAGAGAGGCAACTCGAAGGCCTAACTGGAGTAATCCGGTCATTTTGGTCGAATCCCTGCAATGTAAACAAAATGCTTGGGTTATCCTGGATGACAAAACTTGGCAAGTCGTGCGAAACATGCAGAATGAAGCCCGAACTGGGTCATTTCCCGCAAAACTGTGTGATCTTAATCACTGTTCTTTGTGACATTTGACCAAGCCCTTCCTGGTCACTCCGCTCCCCACCCGGGCTACGCTCTGGCAGTTGTGCCCCTCACAGGGAAAGCTCCTCTTGACAAATAGTTACTTTGATGTATAATTCTTGATGAGTTAATTCACGTCTCGCCCTTTTCCCGAGCAGTTCCCCTAGAAGGTACCTTTTTCATTGATTCAGATCGGAGTCGCTCAGCGCATGAGCTTCGTGGAGGTTTTTCCTGATTCCGTGGGCACACGTAAGTCCTTAGTTTTGATATTTTTGCGGACATACCAGAGATAACAATGCCAATAACACTTTTCCGCTCAGTAACATCCGCACTCTTGCACAAATACAGGGTGGGGTAGTTTATGCCCTCCCTCTCTCCAGCCCGCAACGACACGGACCCACTCGCGCACGAATGGAGAGATTTAGCGGGGCCCTACAGTGGGGGCGTCGGGCGCTTGGCGATCTCGGCAGCCACTTCCTTCATTTCATTGTGGATCAGCCCATTGGACGCCAGAATGGACTTGCCTCCCAGGGCGTACGGCCGACCCTCAAGGTCGCTGATCGTTCCGCCCGCTTCTTCGACCAGCACGACGCCCGCAGCACAGTCCCAAGGGTTGAGCCCGAATTCCCAGAAGCCGTCGTACCGTCCGGCGGCCACGTATGCCAGATCCAGCGCCGCCGAGCCGTCACGGCGCACACCGTGCGATTTCAGCGTGAAATCCCAGTAGTAATAAACATTCGGATGCGCGTGGCGCTTGTGATTCGGAAAGCCGGTGCACAAAAGGCTGTTCTTCAGCGTAGCGATCCTGGAGCAGCGAATCTTTCTCCCGTTAAAGTATGCTCCCTCGCCGCGTTGCGCGGTGAACAACTCATCGTAGACAGGGTTGTAGATGACCCCGAGAACCAATTCATTGTTGTGGGCTAGTCCCATCGAGACGCAAAAACAAGGATAGCCGTGCGCGAAATTCGTTGTGCCGTCAAGCGGATCCACGTGCCAGCGGTATTCCGATTCCTTGTCTCTCGCCGTGCCTTCTTCCGCGGCGATGGCGTGCTCCGGGAATAACTCCTGCAAGTGACCAACAATCCATTGTTCGGAGCGCCAGTCGGCCTGCGTCACCAGGTCAAACTCGCCTTTGTAGGCGATGTCTGGCGGGCGTTCCAGCTCCTCACGCAAGATGGCGCCGGCTCCTTTGGCGATTTCTACGGCGGCCTGCAGGAATGTTTTGGTCATGGGATTAGTGGGCAGTTTTAAGTTTTGAGTTTCCGTTTCCAGTTTCGGCTTCCAAGTCCTGGGGTCTGATAGCAACGTGCAAGGTTATACGTTAGCAGCTTGCCGTTCAGAATGGGAAATCGCCAAGAGCGGTCCTACTGCGGGCCGGTCAGGTAGGTCGTGCGATGCCGCGCTGAATAACCCGGCAGCACTTTCACGTCGATGGTGCGATAGCTGCTCGCCGGGCCCCGCGGATTGGGGTAATACGCCAGACGATACTGCGTGCGCAGCTCCTGGTCGATGCGGTCGAAGATCACCGGGAGCTCCTGCGCGGAATCGGGAAAGAACATTGCTCCGCCGGTGGTCTCCGTGATGGTTTGCAACGCGTGTTCGCCGGCGGTGTTGCGGCCGTTCTCATTCTTCACCGGGCGAATCACGATGGTGTACAGCAAGACCTCCGCGCGCAGCGCGGCCTTGCGCGCCGTATCGAAATCGGCGCGGCTGGTAGTCTCGCCGGCGTCGGTCAGCAACACGAGTACGCGGCGCCGTTCGTTGGGACGATTCGCCATGGCGCGCGAGCCGAGCAAAATGGCATCATAAATCGAGGTCCCGCCGCCAGCGGGAACCTTGCGAACAGCTTCCTGGAGCGTCGCCACGTTGTCCGAAAAGACAGCCAACTGGGTCACGTTTTCGTCGAAGTAGAAGACGCTCATGCGGTCATCGGGCCTCAGAATCTGCTTGATGAAATGCGAGGCGGCCTCGCGCTCGAACGGCATCTCCTTGTGCTCGCTCAGGCTGGCATCAATCATCAGCGCGAGATCCAGGGGCTGCTGCGTCTCCGATTCAAAGATGTCAATCTTCTGCTGCACGCCTTCCTCAAAAACCTGAAAGGCGTCCGCCGGCAGGTTTGGCGCAGGGCGGTTGTGGTCGTCCAGAACGCTGACCAGCACGTTCACAAGGTTGACGTGTACTTTAATCGTGCCGCGCGGCGACGCCGGCTCCTGGCTCTTTTCCTTGGCCTGCGCGTCGCTCGGCTTTCCCTGCCCGCTGTTGGTAGGCTGCGCCCATGGAGGCCGGTCGGGCTTTTCCTGGGCCGCAAGCCCGTATGTAGAAATGAGCAGGACTAATCCTGCAACTAGCGCGTGGAGCCAGCTCTTGGCCTGGAAAATCATCTGTCTCTTAGGATGCAGGTTTTGCCTTTGGTGCCGCCGGGGGGATTTCCCCGTCCGCCCAAACGGCTCCATCCTGAAAATACTCCTTTTTCCAGATAGGAACGGTGCGCTTCAGCACATCAATGGCAAACCGGCAGGCATCGAATGCCGCTGCCCGGTGAGGTGCGCTGACCGCAATAAAGACGCTCGTTTCGCCAATTTCCAGCCGTCCGAGGCGGTGCACCATGGCGACGCGGTGAATGGCAAATTTCTCGTGCAGCTGCGCGCCAATCTCCCGCATTTTGGCCAGCGCCATGGGCTCGTAAGCTTCATATTCAAGGTATTTCGTGGCCCGGCCATGAGATTCGTCGCGGACAAAGCCATCGAACGTGACGATAGCGCCATCCTGCCCCGCGCGCACGTGCCAGACCAGCGCTGCAGGATCAATGGCTGATCGTACCAGTTCGTAGAGATCGTTTTCGGGCGTGACTGGCATTTCTGGCGTGACTCAGCCTCCGCTGACCGGGGGAAGAAAGGCGATCTCATCGCCGCCTGCAATCCGCGTGTCCCACGCAGCGAATTCCTGATTGCGCGAGGCAACCAGTGAGGCGCGAAACTCCGCGAGTTGCGGGTATCGTCGGATGTAACGCTCCAAGAGATCACCGAGCGTCGCCCCTTCGCTGATTTCTCCATTTTCTTCCGAGAGTCCGGTAAGTTCACGGATGCGGCCAAAGAAAAGGACCTTCACGCGGACACTGGGCGAGACGGATGGCATAGGAAAATTGTAACCTGAGCAGGTGCGGCCTTCCAGCGGAAGACACTGCGCAGATGCCAGGGGTTTGCAGCGAGATGCGGCGATGAAGATTCTGATGACAGGCTCGACGGGATTCGTTGGCACGGCTCTATGCCAGGACTTGCAGAGCGCCGGACACACGGTCTGCCGCTTGGTGCGGCCAGGGACGCCCGCGGAAAAGCCGCGAGGCGCCGAAGGTTTCGATGTGAACTGGAATCCCGCGACCGGAGAACTTGGCGGCGCCGCAGTGGGCGCGGATGCGGTTGTGAATCTTGCCGGGGCCTCGATTGCGGATGGCCGTTGGACAGTCGAGCGCAAGCAGCTGCTGCTGGCCAGCCGCGTGGACACCACACGTGCACTCGTCCAGGCGCTCGCTAGGATGGCGGCACGGCCGCGCGTGCTCGTCTCCGCGTCCGGGATCGGCTATTACGGGAGCTGCGGCGATCGAGTGCTCACGGAAGAGAGCCCGCTCGGCCATGATTTTCTGAGCCGCCTGGGGCAGGAATGGGAGGCCGAAGCGGCCAAGGCAGAAGCATTAGGCATACGCGTCGTTCGAGCGCGGTTTGGAATTATCCTTGCGAAACACGGCGGTGCCTTGCCGCGCATGGCTCGCCCGTTTTTGTGGGGCTTCGGCGGAAGAATCGGCTCCGGCGAACACTGGATGAGTTGGGTTACGCTCCCGGATGTCGTCGCCATTCTTCGATTTGTGTTGGAGAACGGCGCGGCGCGCGGCGCGGTTAATGTGGTTTCACCGCAACCGGTGCGCAACGCCGAGTTCACCAGGGTGCTGGCGAGAACTTTGCACCGCCCGGCGCTCTTCCCCGCCCCGGCGTTTGCGCTGCGGCTGCTGCTCGGCGAGATGGCAGATGAACTGCTTCTCTCAAGCCAGCGCGCCATGCCCGCGCAACTCGAAAAGCTTGGCTATCGCTTCTTGCATCCGGATCTGCCCGGCGCACTTGCAGCGGTCTTTGGGACGGCATAGCACGGGAGGGATTGGAAGTACGGGTGGAAGGGGCGCAGGAGTCCTGCGCCCCTACTGCGGAACCTTGCTAGGATTCGCGCTCAGCAGGAATCAGCCGCTTCACTGCAACACGAACTAGACGCCGCGGTCTGCTTTTCGGTCCATCTGGAGCAACAGTCGGCCATCAGATATTGAGCATCCTGAGCAGATCTTCCAACCTGGATTCGTCCACCAGGAGGCGCAGCTCTTCCGCACTCGGGGCAGCGACCGGCACTTCACCTTCATCGAAGGCCTGGAACAATCGCATTTTGGCCACGGCGTATTCTTCGCTGCTGGTCAGCGCGCGGCCATTGGCCTGCCCCCAAGCCTCCAGCGCCGTCTGCAGCACCACGATGCGCAGCGGAAACGTCGTCTTGCGATTGGCGGAAATGGCGTAAATGAATTCACCCGCGGGCCCGCCTTCATGGGTGATGCGGTTCACTTCATAGAAGCAATACTGGTAGACGTAGCCGTTGGAAGCCGAGTAGCTCTTCACTCGCCGCATCGCGTCGGGTCGCGTCATGGGCGAATTATTGAAGCAGCTTGCGGGAATGTCAATGAAGGCACAGGCTGCATTCCCACTTCGGGATTTTGGCTGGGTTGAGGATTTCAGTTCGGCACGCGGAAGTCCTCCGTGGCGTGACACTGGATTCGCTCCATGCGCCGCAGCCAAATTCCATTAGAAATTCCAAATACATCGATACAAAGGCGTTAGCAGACGTTTCGCGGCCCGCTTCCGGACTGCGCGAGAAACCTGGTGCAGCGCAATTTCGCTGGTCCTTCGCCTGCAATCGCAGAAAGCATGCGGTCCCTTCCACAAACTCAAGAAGTGAGAATTTTCGTGAGGAACACGGCCCAAAGGAATTCTGCGCCGAAGGTGCGCCGGCTCGTCTTGGTGTGCGTTCTCCTCGCGACGGGTGCGTGGACTCTGAGCTGCGGCGGGGGAGGCGCAGGCTCCGTAACGCCCCCGCCGCCCCCACCTCCCTCCATTCAGGTCGTTGTCACTCCCAATCCGGGAACAGTGTTGCTCGGTGAAACACTCGCGTTCTCGGCAAGCGTCTCCAATTCCGCGGACACCAGCGTGATCTGGAGTGTCAACGGCATCACCGGTGGTTCTCCTCAAGCCGGCACGATTTCCGCCGATGGAGTCTATACGGCACCTGCGGATCTTCCCCAGGCCGGGATGGTGCAAGTGACTGCCACGAGCCACGCCGACTCCTCGAAGTTCGCTACCGCCAACGTCGCCATTTCCAGTGACATCACCGTCGCGATTTCGCCGGGAGCGGTGAGCGTGGAACTGGGCGCCGCGCAAGCCTTTCGCGCCTCCGTTTCCAGCAATGGCAAGCCGGATCCTGCGATCCGCTGGAACCTCTCCGGCTCATCCTGTCCCGGCTCGTGCGGCAGCGTCGATGTCAACGGAAATTACACCGCGCCGCAGATTCTGCCGGGAAATGCCAGCGTCACCTTGACGGCAACGAGCGCCGCCGATCCTTCCAAGCAAAACTCCGCAAACGTCCTGATCACCAGCGATTTCTCCATGCAGCTCAGCGCCCCGGCAACCGTGCAACCCGGCGTGACGGCGGGGTTGGTAGCCACCATGACTCTGGTTCCCGGATCGAATCCCAGCAGCACCTTATCGTGGTCACTCTCCGGCACGGGCTGCAGCGGCAGCGCCTGCGGAATCTTGACGGTCACAACCACGCAAACCGCCGGCGGGATTACGATCGCCGATACGGCGAACTACACCGCGCCCGTCACCGCGCCGCAACCCAACACCGTAACCGTAAGCGTCACCCCGCAGGCTGATCCCACGAAAAAAGCGCAGGCCAACATCACCATCGCGCAGGGCGCTGGCCTCAGCATCTCTCCGCCGACGGCGACGCTGGCCGGAAATCATCGCATCACGCTCACCGCATCCCTGAATGGCGCCGCCAACAACGGCTTGGCCTGGAGCGTCAACGGCGTTTCCGGCGGCAACGCCACTCTGGGACAAATTTGCATTGTGGGCTCGAGTCCCTGCCAGATCTTCGCGAGCGGCACCGCCACACAAGCGGACTATCTCGCACCCGGCGCAATCCCCGCGACGAATCCGGTGTCCGTAACCGTTGCCACCGTCGGCAATCCTAACCTCTCCGCTTCGGCGCAAATCGTAGTGATCAACCATGTGCTGGTCAGCGTGCAGCCGAACAACGTGACGCTGCCGCCGTTGGGCGTACAAGGATTCACCGCTTCGGTCCTGGGTACGGACAATCAAAACGTCGTCTGGCAAATCCAGGGGACTGCCTGCACGTCGAGCGGCTTGTGCGGCTCGATCACACCGGCAGGCGTCTACACGGCCCCCGCCGTCGCGCCCACGCCCGATGCTTTGACTGTCGTGACCATCAGCCAGGACGATACCTCGCAGTCGGGCAGCGCCAGCGTCACCATTTCCACCGGCCCAAACATCCTGTCGCTGCATCCTGCAAGCGTCTATGCCGGCGGCACTGACGGCTTCACCGTCAGCGTGGACGGCAGTGGCTTCGTGCCCTCCCAACCGGGCCCTAGCTCCGCACTGGAGATTGGCGGCACCGCGCGCGTCACGACGTGTGACACCGCTAATTCCTGTTCGGCGCCGGTCAGCAGCACGGATGTGGCCTTGGCCGGAAATCTCAATGTGCAGATTGTAAATCCCGATAACAGTAAGTCGAACGTCGTGAATCTCGTGATCTTGACGCCCGGCAGCGGCGAAGAAATCGTCACACTGACCAGTAGCTCCCCCGCGGCGACCGGCAAGGACATTGTCGTCGTCGAACCCACCTCCGCCGGACTGGATACCAGCGATGCCAATCTGGACCTCGAGGTGGCCGCGATCGGCCTGTTCACCACTTCCACGAATACCTGCTCGCTCGCCGGAAATCCCATCCCGCTGGTGCGGCCTTCCTCGGGTACCGCTGCGGCGGATATATGCCTTTTCTCGCAAGCCGGTTTCGACACCAGCATGAGCTACACGATTTCCGGCTCCGGTGACGTTGTCGTGATCGCCAAGCAGCCTGCGGGCCTCGGAATCATTCACCTGACGCTGCAGATTCCGGCGGGCGCGGCGCCGGGTGCACGAACTCTTTTTATTCAGAACGCCAACCTGGATCGCACCGCCGCCTCCGGGGCCTTGGAGATCCGATGAGCTTCGGGAGAACACGATGAGTTACGCACAACGCCGCCGCCTCCTGTGGCTCCTGTTCCTCGCGGGCCTGCTCCTGATTGCCATGACGGCGCGCGCCACGACGCTCGTGAGGCTGCGCTTCCCGGATCTCGTGCATTACGCTTCGGCCATCGCGCGGGTGCGCTGCGTCGGCGCTGACACCCGCGTCGAGAATGGCGAAATCTTCACCGACACGCGGTTCCACGTCCTGGAAAGCGAAAAAGGGGTTTTGCCGGCGTCCATCGTGGTGCGCCAGCCGGGAGGGAAATTCCAGCACTTGTATTCGCACGTTGAGGGAGCGCCGGAATTCCGCATCGGAGAGGAAGTCTACCTCTTTCTCTGGGGACGCCCGGGCTGGCAGTTTTATGTGCTGGGCTGGGCGCAAGGAACTTTCCGCGTGCACCGCGACGCCCTCTCCGGCAAGGAGACTGTCACGCAGGATTCCGCTGAAATCCCCATCTTTGATCCTGAAGCGAATGCCTTCACGAAGATGGGTGTCAAAAACCTTCGGGTCGCTGTGTTCCAGGAACGTGTTCGCCGCGAGGTTTTGCGTACGCTGCCCTAGATAGCTTTCTCGGCGGTCAAAGAGTTTTATGCATGAGTTGGGTCACGGATCGGAATTCGATGAAATAGCCGGGCGAAAGGCAAGGCAGAAGCACACCATGAGAGGGAAGTTTCGGAAACTCGGTGCCATAGGCGTCGCCGCTCTCTTCGCGCTCTGGTCCGTTGTCGCTGCTCACGGGTATGCCCTCAACGAAATTGTGCCCGATGTTCGCCAGCCGTCCAGCGTTTCGGGAGGCTCGGCCTGCCCGGTGCACGCGCATCAATTGGCCGGTGCTGGCAGCCTTTCCTTTCGCTGGAGCACGGTGCTCGGCAATAATCCCGCGACCATTCTGACGCAGGACCAGACTCCCACTGGCAGACTGAATGAAATCGAGCAGACCATTCAGCAGTCGCTCTCCGTGTGGACAAATGTGAGCGGCACGACCCTGACACCGGCTTCACTGGCTCCCCTGACGCGCATCTCCTCCGCGAATGTATGCGGCATCGACGGGCTCAACTCCATCTGCTTTGACCAGCCGGACATGGCCTTCACTCCCGGCGTGCTGGCGTTCACCCGCGTCGTCACCGCAGACGCCATCGGCATTCAAGTCGGCAGCGGCCCCGTTTCCACGGAAGTTGGCCAGATCCTCGACGCTGATATCTATTTCAATCCCAGCGATTCGCTAACATCGTTCGCCACTCCCCAGGCGCTGAGCGCAAGTCCGAAGTCCTACGACCTGGAATCGATCCTCACCCACGAACTGGGCCACACGCTGGGATTCAGTCATTCGGCGGTTTGGAGCGCCATGATGTTCCCATTCGCGCCAGCGCCCGGCACCTTTGCCGGGCAGCGGCCGACGACGCAGCAGCCGGACGCGCCGCTGGCAGACGATGATCGCACCGGTTTGCGCGTCCTCTATCACGATCCGAATGATGCGCTCTATGTGGGCTCGATCCAGGGGCACATCATTCCCGCGAATCCCCTCTCGCTGCCATCGGCGCCGCCGGGAGTCACCGGAGTATTCGGCGCACACGTCGTGGCCGTTGATGCGTCGAGTGGCGCGGTCATCGCAGGCACGCTGGGGGGCTGGAGCTGCACGGCGCCCGGCCCGGTGCAGTTCGACGGCAATTATGAAATCGATCAGTTGCCCGTGGGCCAAAGCTACAAGATTTACGCGGAACCTCTGGACGGCGCGGTCGCACCAAGCGATGTTAGCAACGCACTCGTTTCCCTTTGCCGCAATTCCACCACGGATCCGGGCTGGCCGCCGCTGCAGGGCTGCGTGGTGCCGCCGGCAAATCCCACCTTCACCGCGCGCACGCGTCCTTCACCATAAAATAGCCTGGGAAAATTCACTGCCGGAATTCTTGGGCCTGACGCGGCCCGTCTATTTCTTTGACCGCCGCCTAGCTGTGCGCCGGTACCATCCAGCCCCCGCCAAACAGCAGCCCCGGCCCCAAAGACGCCAGGAAGATCGGTTTGCGTTGAGCTGCGGGCTGCTGGGAAGCGTGTTGCAGCGCAGTATGCAGAGCGGCGCCGCAGGTCGAAGCCCCCAAATTCCCGCGGGTGGCTGCGATCGGTGGAAATGAGCTTGCCGGCACCTTCAACTGCTTCGCCAACAGTGTGACCAGCCGCGGATTGGGCTGGTGTGTGGCAAACGCGCCGGCTTCCTTGCGCGAAAGTCCGCTTCGGCGCTCCACTTCATGCACCACTTTCACCATGCGGTACACCGCGGCGCGAGAGAGTGCTTCCCCGTTGAATTGCACGGTCAGGCGTCCGCCGCCGGCGTCGCTGACGGAAATCGCTTCGGCATACTGTGCGGCGCACCCAAAGAAGAATTCTCCCAGCCGGTACGCTGGACGGTTCCCTTCGGGCTTTACGCTCGACAGCAGGAATGCGCTGGCGCCATCACCGAACAGGCCGCCGAACTCCCCGGCGGCGCGCCCGGGACGCAGGGACCTGCTGTGTACATCCGCGCTCGCCACCAGGATTCTCGCGCCACGGCCAGACGCCAGCAACGCCTGGGCCACGGCCAGCGCCTGCACCATTGCCAGGCAGCCGCTGCCGACATCCAGCGCGCTGCAAGTCTCCGGCAAACCGAGCCGCGCATGCAGAATCGCGGAAAGCGAGGGATAAGCATGGTGCGTCTCGCTGGCCGCCACGATCCAATCAATGCCGTGCCCTTTTTCCTTGCCGCCTGGCAACAGCGGCGCCGCCGCTTGCGCACCCAGCGTGCCCTCATTTTCCTCTTTCGCCGCATAGGCGAGCGACACGATCCCGGCGCGGTGGCGCAATTTGCCGGAAGGCATCCCAAAAGCGTGATCAACTTGTTCGGAAGGAACCACCCGCGAGCCAAATGCGCTGTTGGATCCGATTACGAAAACTTTCGATGATGGCAACCCAGGCCCCTTACGTTTCTCAGCGGATGCAAGACTCTGCAGTAACGGCTGAGGTTTATCGTGGAGCGATGAGAACTCTATCATCCGGCAGACGCGCCTCTATTTCCAGTGCAGATCGCAATCTCGCCTTCGGCTTCTCCTGCTCAGAAATACTCGATGGCCTCCGGGGAAGTGCGGAAGGCGTATTGCTCGGCCTGAAGCCGGAGCGCATCCTCAAGCGCAGCCTCGCGGCCGTGGGCGAACAGTGAATCGCTCGTGACGTCCGCAAACCCGTGCAGTTGAAGGAGCCGGTCTTCGGCATCACGTTGCGACTCAACAACTCCAGCGCGCCTCAGGTGCAGCGGCACAGCGCCTTTCTCTACCAGCGCCGGGCAAATGAGCAGAAATCGGTGGCAGTGCAGCGGGTCTTCTTCGGCGCAGAGGATTGCTGTAGGCGCTTCGCGGGCTCGGGCAATGGCGCGGTCCACTGCCTCCAGAAAATCGGGAGCTTTGCGCCGGCAGCCATAATCCACCAGGCCGTTCGGCAGGTAATAGCGCGGATCCAGGGGGCGCCCGCCAAGTTGCTCGCCAAAAAATTCGTAACGTATTTTCGCCGCGGTTAGCCGCGCTTCCAGCGGTTGGCGGTTGAATTGGGGATACCGAAAGCTCCCGGGCCGGCTGCGCACATCGCAAAGCACTTTAATCTCGTGGCGCAGAAGCGTGCCGAGCAGATCGGACATCTCCAGATTGGAGTGCCCCAGGGTGAATAGCTTTGGTTGCTTGGCGGCCGGTGCAGTCATGAGCGGATTCTGTTCCTTGGAAGTGTAACGCGTTCCGCCCCGCTGGGAATTTTCCTGCCCGGCTCCGGCTTGCATCCAAGAGGGCAGATTTCGACTCCGTTTTGCAAACAGCTTTCGTTTTTCTGTGTTTTACCGACGTCGCGTCTTGCCGAGCAGGCGCAGAATTTCCAGGTACAACCAGATCAGCGTCACCATCATGGCGAACGCGCCGTACCATTCCATGTACTTGGGAGCGCCCATGCGCGCACCCGTTTCGATCATGTCGAAATCGAGAACCAGGTTCAGCGCTGCGATGATCACCACGACCACGCTGATGCCGATGCCCAGCGGCGTACTGCTGTAGAGAACAGAAATCTGCGAGTGGAAGAACAGACTCATGATCAGATTCGCCGCGTAAACCAGCGCGACTGCTCCGGTCGCGGCGATCACGCCGAGCTTGAATCCCCGCGTGGCGCGCACGATGCCGGTCTTGTACGCTAGCAGCAAGACAAACAGCACGCCAAAGGTCAGCCCCACCGCTTGCACCGCGATACCCGGATAAGACTTCTCAAACACCGCCGAAATGCCGCCCAGAAATAACCCTTCGAGCAGCGCATAGATGGGCGCGGTGACCGGCGACCAGGTGTTCTTGAACACCGTCACCAGAGCGAGAACGAATCCGCCGAGCGCCCCGCCGATCATCCACGGAAAAGCTGCTTCCGGAGTGGGAGAATGGCTCAGACCCCAGGTCCATGCTGCCGCAATTACTACAAACAGAAGCAGCAGGCCGGTCTTGTTGACCGTGCCTTGGATGGTCATGCTTTCGCCGGCAGCAATCGGCGTAGCGAAGAACTTTTCTTTCAGAACAGGATTATTGGAGCGAAACAGCTCAGCCATCGAAATGTCCTCCAGCCCGCAAATGGGGCGTGTCTATTAGGATAGCATCAACGTGGCGAATCGAATGGAGCCGCTCGCAGAGCCTCGCAGCGAGGAGTCATTCATTTGGTCTGATCAGGAGAAAAGCTTAGTAGCGCTAACGGGAATCGAACCCGTATTTCGGCCTTGAAAGGGCCGCGTGCTAACCGTTGCACCATAGCGCCACAATCGTGGGAACCACAACCTTTCAATTATACGGAAATCGCGCGACTTGCGCCACGCGGGGGCAGGAAGTTATAAGTTCTAAGTGGTAAGTTTTAAGTTTCCGAAAGGCGGCCCCTTAGGTCGCGCAACGCTCGCCGAGTTCGGCAGGTGTTTTTACTAAAAACTTAAAACTGAGAACTGAAACCTTCTCTCACTTCCTGTCCTGCCACTCCTCGTGCCAGGCCATCTGAATGGCTTCGAGCTTGCTCTCGTTGGACTTCAGCGGATCACCCGCAAATCCCGGCAATTCCGTGATCCATCTGTGCAAGTCCGTAAAGCGGACAGTCAGCGGATCGACTTCGGGATACTTGTCCGTCAAGCCGATGGCAATATCATCGAGGTTGTCCCAATCAAAAGTCCGCGGCATGCCTCTGACTCCTTCAATGCGCCCGCCTCAGAAGGCGGCCGCTACAAAACCAGGTATGCGCTCCGTTCCGAATTTACTGATTACTGATTACTAATCACTGATTACTTTCCACACTCAGTGGTCCAGTTCCTTGGCGTAATTCTTGTTCCATTCGGGGATTTCCACCACGATGTCCGTGGTGCCGTCCGGCACGGTCTGGCAACCCAGGCGCGACTTTGGCGTGATGCCCGGCGCTTCATCGAGTTCGTCGAGCTCCGCGTCGGTAGCTTCGTTGCAGGATTCCAGACCTTCTTTCACGACCACGTGGCAGGTGGAGCAGGCGCAAACTCCGCCGCAGGCATGGTCCAGGCCCATCTTGAAGCCCTCGGAAATGTCCAGGATGCTGCCGGGCAGCCCGTTGTGCCCGTAGGGGAACTTTTCCGGGTCAACCTCAACGGTTTTGCCGCTCGGAAGAAAAGTGACCTTGAACTTCTTGGTCGCCTTCTTGTATTTTACTTCCTCGATGTACGGATTGCTGCCACCCATAGTTTTTCTCCAGCCAAGTCACGAAATTGGGTTGCTTGTAGGGGCGCAGCATGCTGCGCCCCTACAACAAAAACTTCAAATGCTAGACCTCCGCCAACTTTTTGCCCTCGAGCGCCGTCTGCACCGCTGAAGTCATCAGCAGTTCAGCCAGATGCTCCGTGGCGCCATTCAATTCATCGATCTGCCGCCGGATCAGCTTGTAGTCGCTGCCCTTCACCGCCTCTTGCAGCGCGGAAACACTGGCATCCACTTTCTGCCGCTCACCCGCGGCCAATTGCGCAGACTGCGGATTCGCCAAAGCCTTTGCCGTGGCCGATAAAATCGATTCCGCTTCGGTGCGCGCTTCGATCACCTGGCGCTCCGCGAAATCCTGCTCTGCATACTCGATGGATTCCTCGAGCATGCGTTCGATGTCCGCGTCGTTCAGGCCGTAGCTGGGCTGCACCTCAATCGTGTGCTGTTCACTGGTTCGCAAATCCTTCGCAGCCACCTGCAGAATGCCGTTGGCATCAATAAGAAACTTCACTTCGATGCGGGGTAGACCCGCCGGCGCCGGGGGAACGCGCAAAGTAAAACGCGCCAGCGAACGGCAGTCCTTCGCCAGCTCGCGCTCGCCCTGCAGGACATGGATGTCAATTCCGGTCTGATTGTCCACCCCGGTCGTGTAGAGCTCCTGGGCGCTCGCGGGAATGGTGGAGTTACGCGGGATGACCTTGGCGACGGCCCCGCCATAGGTCTCGATGCCGAGGGAAAGCGGCGTAACGTCCAGCAGCAGCATGTTCTTCACACCTTTGTCCAGGATATTGGCCTGCACCGCCGCGCCCAGCGCCACCACTTCGTCCGGATTTAGTTCGGTGTGCGGCTTGCGGTCGAAAAATTCCTGCACCGTGCGGCGAATCAACGGCGTGCGCGTGGTGCCGCCGACCAGGACGACTTCATCCAATTCGCTGGGCTTCAATTGCGCGTCGGCCAGCGCCTGCTTCACCGGCGCCACGGTGCGATCCACCACGGGACGAATCAGGGCTTCCAGCGCGCCACGTGTGAATTCACGCGCGAAAACTTTGCCGTTGGGCAGCGGAAAACGCAGCGCGGCCGTGGTTGTTTCGGAGAGCTGGTGCTTGATCTCAATCAGCGCCTTGCGGAGTTCCTGAGCCAGTTCGCCGTGCGGCGAAAAGTCGATCTGGTCGTGCTGCAGAATCTGCTCGTGGACAAAGGCCTGCAGCAGATTGTCAATGTCGTCGCCGCCCAGGTGCGTGTCGCCGTTCGTGGAAAGCACCTGATAAATGTCGCCTTCGCCGGTGGAAATCAGCTTGAGCACGGAAATGTCAAATGTGCCACCACCCAGATCGTAAACGGCAACCTTGCCTCGCTGCTTTTCGTGCAACCCATACGCCAGGGCCGCGGCCGTTGGCTCGTTCACCAGGCGCAGCACTTCCAGTCCGGCGAGCTTGCCGGCATCCTTGGTGGCTTGGCGTTGCGCATCGTTGAAATAAGCGGGCACCGTGATGACAGCGCGATCTACAGTTTCGCCGAAGTAGGATTCCGCCCAATTTTTTAGCTCGCGCAGAATGAATGAGGAAATTTCCGGCGGCGTGAAAACCTTATCCCCAAGCTGCACGCGGATCACATTCCTGCTTGCGGGATCGATGCGGAACGGGAAGAGCTTCAGTTCGCTCTGCACATCCGAAGGCCCGCGGCCCATCAGGCGCTTCACGGAATAAATGGAACGCTCCGGCTGGATCAGCAATCGGCGGCGCGCCGGTTCCCCAACGATGACGCTGCCGTCCGGATCAATGCTGACGATGGAGGGGCACAGCGTGCTTCCGGACGGCCCCGGAATACACTTCGGCTCTCCGGTCTGCGCATCCACGTACGCGACCAGGCTGTTCGTTGTGCCAAGATCGATGCCGACGATTTTTCCCATGAGGAGTTTTCAGTTTCCAAGTATCAGTTCACAGCCAGGACCCGAGCCCGACGACCACGTTACAGCAATTCCTTCTGAACGTTGACCACCAGGTTGCGAATGTACGAGCGGCGGTTCAACAGCTCATTGAGTTGCGCCATGATCTTCCCTCGATCTGGCTCACCCGCGCCCGCGTCGATGGCTCCGTCCCATTCCCGCGCTTTGGACTGCAGTGCGCCATCGACATCCTTCAGCTTCTCTTCAAAATTCTTTTCCGCGGCTTCCAGGCGATGCCGCAGCGAGGCAGTGTCGGTTCCCTCGGCCGTGGCTTCGCGGAGTTCGTCGAGCGATTCGTTCAGCTCGAAGACTTCCTCGAGCAATTCCGGAGGCGCCTGCTGCTTGTTCTCGCCGTTCTTGCGCATGCCCTCGATCGCCAGCAGGTATTCCACACGCGCGATGGGATCGCGCAGCGTGCGATAGGCGTCGTTCAGTTCCGAGCTGCGCTTGAGTGAAATTTCGCGCTCCTGCTCCGTCGCGCTGACAAAATTGTCCGGGTGCAGCTTCCAGCTAAGTTGCAGGAACTTCTGCTCGAGCGCGCCCATTTCGATCCAGAGCTTGCGTGGCAGCTCGAACATCGCGAAGTAGTCACTTCCCTGCGGAAGTTGCAGCAATTTGCCGCACCCTGGGCAGAAATGCGTGCCGATGGTGCGCTCGTGGCAATTCCAGCAGACCAGAGGAGGATTCGTGACGGGAAGTTGCGTGGACATGGAATTTTTCCTTACCGCTCCGCAAACATAAAAAAAGTGGCTGGCGTTTGCGGTGGCCAACCACTGGTCAGACCGAGTCAGTAACCGCCCGGGCACAGACTGAAATCCGTGCTGCCGCTAAGCCGTAAACGAACTGCCGCAGCCGCAACTCCGCGCGGCATTCGGATTCTGGAATACAAATCCCTGCCGCATGAGTGTCTCCTCATACTCCAGGGTGGTGCCATTCAGATACAGCAGGCTCTTGGGATCGACAAAAATCCTCGCGCCAAATTCCTCGAAAACTTTGTCGCGGTCACGCGCCTGCGTATCTAGCCGCATGGCATAAGACAACCCGGAGCAGCCGCCGCCTTGCACCCCGACGCGCAGGCCGCCAGTTTGCGGAGATACGCCTTCCTTGGCAAGCAGCGCGAGGATCTTCTTCGCGGCGTGTTCGGTCAGGTGAATTACCGGCCCGACTTTCTGAGTAACCTCGGTACTAACTTCCGTCGCCATGGCTCCAATCCTAACAATCTGCACGACCAAATAACTGGACAGCATCCTCCGACGGCCAACCCTCACCGCCGGAAGACGCCACTAGCGCCGAGCCGAGAATTAGTGAGACGCCTTCTCGTGCTCGGGAACTTCCACCCCGTGCTTCTTCTTCCAGTTGCCGATGGCGGCCTTGATGGCATCCTCGGCGAGCACGGAGCAGTGAATTTTGACCGGAGGCAGAGAAAGCTCGCGGACGATGTCCGTATTCTTGATGGTGAGCGCTTCCTCCACCGTCTTGCCCTTCACCCATTCCGTGGCGAGTGAAGAGCTGGCGATGGCCGAGCCGCAGCCGAAGGTCTTGAACTTGGCTTCTTCAATGACCTGCGTCTCCGGATTGATGCGCATCTGCAGCTTCATCACGTCGCCGCACTCCGGCGCGCCCACCAGGCCGGTCCCGACGTT
>JBEKOE010000002.1:0-171553 GCA_049522075.1 Candidatus Acidiferrum sp. | reverse complement strand
GAGCCTTGGTCGAAATGAAGAAAGAGTCCTTTCTAGGTAAGAAGAAAACGAGCCGCTCGCGGCTCGTACCCTGGAAGTGTCTCTTGACAACGCCGACACCGTCATAGAGGGTGGCCCGGTTGATCAACTTGGGTTCTTCGTCTCGACATACGAGGAAGGGAAGGCCCTTTCTGAGCCCGTCTGGGAATAAACAGACACGGAGGGTGCCCCAGGTTCGGGTTTTGAGCCTGGGCTGTGGTTTTCTTCGGCCTTCATAGTTTTCTGCTGGGAACGCCATTCTCCTGAATGGCGTTCCGCCACCCGCCAATCGGGAGATTGGCGTTCCCGGGCCAAAGCTAACATTCCGCCGTACAAGATTCTGGCGTGCAACCCCTGCTGCCCTGCTAAAATCCTATACTGTATCAGCAAGCGCAGTGTGTGGAGGACAGCCTTGAAGCTTTCTATTGCCATCAGGACGATGCACCTGAAACCGTTTGTTCTCCTGGGAGCCGCTGCCCTTTTTCTTGCGCTGCCGGCGGCCGCGCAAGATATGCCGGGCCCGATGACCACGCCGCCCAGAGCCAAGTCCGCACCGGCTGGCCCACCCACTTCCGAGCCCGCGCAGGAGTCCGCGCCACCCCAACGGCTGCATTCGCCGGGCGACAATCCCATTATTAATGACCCACCTTCCCAGCCGGTGGAGGAGATCATCAAGCGCTTTGCCGAGCGCGAAACCGAATTCCGAATCGAGCGGGACAACTACACCTACACGCAGGCTTTTGCCATCCAGACGATTGACGATGATGGGCGGCCGGACGGCGAATACCGCATGGTCAGCGACATCATTTTCACGCCAGACAGCAAACGCTTTGAAAAGGTCAAGTTCGCCCCGCCGGACACGCTGCAGCGCATCTCGCTGAGCCAGCAGGACCTGGAGGACGTGCGCAACGTCCAGCCCTTTGTGCTGACCACGACAGAATTGCCCAAGTACAACGTGACCTACGTGGGGCGGCAACAGGTGGACGAGCTTTCGACGTACGTGTTTGACGTGGCCCCCAAGACGATTGAGAAGAACCAGCGCTATTTTCAGGGCCGCGTGTGGGTGGACGACAAGGACTTGCAGATCGTGATGACCGATGGAAAAGCGGTGCCGGACATCATCACCAAGAACAATGAAAACGTCTTCCCGCGCTTCCGCACCTACCGGCAGAACATCGAGAAGGGCTACTGGTTTCCCGTGTTCACGCGCGCCGACGACTACCTGCATTTTCGCAGCGGGGATGTGCACATCCGCATGACGGTGAAGTACTCGAACTACAAGCGTTACGGCAGCACCGTGAAGATGGGCGAGGCCAAGGAAATCAAGAACCCGTAGCGGGCTGGGATACCCCCTGGGAGAAAAGGGGCAAAAATGTTACCGGGTGGGTCTACCGAGGCGATCCTGCAGAGCAGCCAGCCAAGATGAGCGAGACACGCCAGGTGCCTGAAAAACAGCGGAAGAGGCTTTCTTCAGGGGCTAAAGCCCAACCCTTTTAAGACCCTTGCGCCGGGACTGAAGCCCCGGCCTCCTATGGAGAAGGACTACTTGAGCAGCCAGTCAGGAGCTGCGGCTACTAGACGGCGCAGTGCGGCTAATTCTCAGCAAAAACCGGGGAGCGGCGGGAACTTTCCGGGGGGGATGTGCGTATTGGAATGCAAAGGAGGTTCATCATGAACCTTTGCACTCGGGGAGTCCCTAAGCTAGCCGCGACCCTGGCTCTAGCCCTATTCGCCCTGGCTCCTGCGGCCAGCCTGGCCCAGGCGGCCACCGACACGGATCAATGGATCCACATACGCGTCACCAGCAGAGATGCCAAAGGCGAGGTGGTGCGGATCAATGTGCCCATCGAAATGGCCGAAAAGGTTTTGCCTGCCATCAACAAAGACAGGCTGCACGACGGGAAGGTGCGCATCGAGTCCGCCCAAGTGAAAGATGTGGACCTGCGCGCGATTCTGGATGCCGTGCGGACGGCCAAAGACGGCGAGTACGTTTCCGTGCAGAGCAACGAGAATAACGTCCGGGTGTCCAAGAACAACGGGGTGCTGTACATCATCGTGACCGACAAAGAACACGCGAAGAAGGCGGTGGCCAAGGAAGATGCGCCAAAGGGCACGAAAGCCAGCGAGCCGGTGGAATCCAAGGTGGAGATCAAGGTCCCGATGAAGGTGGTGGACGCGCTGCTGTCCGCGGGGAAAGATGAGCTGGACCTGGTGGCGGCACTACGAGCGCTTTCGGCGCACGGCGACACGGAACTTGTGACCGTGAAGGACGCGGAAAACGACGTACGCATCTGGATCGACTCCAAGAACGCGACGGAATAGGCAAGCGGGGAGGGGGACGAACATGCTGGTACTGGCGAAGATCGCACTGGGATTGGGCGCAACGCTGGCGATGACCACCGCGTACGTCTTTCACGAAGGCGTGATCCGCGTGGATGTGGACGAGCACCGGCCCGGAGGGTCGCACGTGCACTTCTGGGTGCCGGCTACGACAGTGTCCGCTGGAATGAGGTTGGCAAGCCTGGTGCCGCAGCGTCCGTTGGAGCAAGCGGCGGAGCAGATGAAGCCGCATCTGCCGATGTTCCGCGTGATGGCCAAGGAACTGGAGAAATATCCGAATGCGGAGTTTCTTGACGTGACGGACGAGGAGCAGCACGTGCACATCGCGACGGTGAATGGGAAGCTGCGCATCGATGTGGTGGGCGACGACCAGACTATGCACCTGCAAGTGCCGGTCGAGACGCTGATGGATATTGCGGATCGGCTGGAAGATGCGTCGAGGAGCGCACGGGCAAGGGAATGGCACGCCCGGCATACGAAGCATTCCGTTGTTTTCGCCAGCGAGTAAGGAGTTTTCCCGGGAGACCAGCTCAGGACACGTGTCAGGTTGCAGAGGCATCCTTGCCCGGCTGGAAGTAGACTTCGTCCTGAATGGCCTGCTTGGGCCAGCTGGCGCGCAACAGAATCCCTCGGCCACTCGACACCATTCCCGGATGACCGCAAAGATAAGCTGAAGTGTCTTCCGGCGTAAGTCCCCACAGGTGAATGTACTTGCGGATCAGGTCGTCCACGCGCCCTCGTTCGCCCTGCCAGCCGGGATCTTCCCAGGGTCGGCTGATGGCAGGCACGTACTTTAGCCACGGCGTCTCAGCGGCGTACTTCTCAAGCTCATCACGATAGCCAAACTCCCCGGAGCGGCTGGCTCCCTGAATGCAAAAGAGCTGGTGCTCACCGGGCATGGGGGTACCGCCCTTCTTCCAGTCCGCGCGGACGGTGCGAATGTAGCTGATGTAGGGCGCAACGCCGGTGACGGTAGCCAGCAGAAGATGATTCTTGCGGCCGCTGCGAAGGTCCAGGGTGAAGCGGCCTTTGGCGAATCTGCGAAGAAGGAGTGGAGCGCCCTTGTCCATGGCGTGGAGGAGCGGGGTGAGTTCGCCGTTGTGGACACGTTCGACAAAGAACTCCAGTACATTTTCGTAGGGTGAGGAGCAGAGAGAGTAGGCGCGTTCGATGCGTTCGCCGTCCACCTCGACACCCAGGGTGGCGTACTGGCCGGCGAGATAGGAAAACGGGCCGCCCGGGTCCACATGAAGCAAGAATAGATCGCCGTCAACGGCACGACGGTCCAGAATTCTTGCGGGCAGGAACTTCTCCGCTGTCATGAACACCAACCTTTCCGTTTTCGATGCGCGCCGCTCGACGATGGATGTGCACACCGAAGATGGTGAGGAGCGGCGAAAAGCTTGCCGTTAAACATGAGGGGGAACACCAGAGAAGAACTGGCGCTCCCCGAACGATGGGATCACGCGAACGTACGGCCGGCGGCTTATGGTTTCGGATGCTGTTGTTGCATCTGCTGCATCATTTGCTGCATGTCGAATTCCTTGACGGGGCCGGTGATGCGATCCTGGGCATCCGTGATTACTTTGGTTAGAACCATGATGCCGTGGGGACTCACTTCCTTGACCATGCCGAAGGGGGTAACCTTGTCGCTGGTCCAGACGTCGGAATTGCTCTTGTCGTTGCGCCAGTGCTCGCAAGAGAACGTGCCGGCGGGAACGGTTACGCTCTCGGTGCCAACGGAGTGCCACTCGTTCATGTTTTCTTCCATCTTCTCCCGGTGCGCGGCGGTGGGATTGAAGGGCATTTCCATGGCTCCCTGGCCGGGCATTTGCATAATCATACGGTGAAATTGGAAATCAGCGCTGGTAAAGAGACCCTTGCCGACGAAGGTTTGATTCTTCTCATCGGTATTTACGAACTCCATCCAGAAGCCGTCCTTCCCCTCGACGGATTCTTTTCCGACGATGTACATCTCCATAGTGCTGGATTTCTTGGCGCTTGTGGATGTCGTGGTGTTCAAGTACTGGGCGCCTTTGCCGACGACGGGATTGAACGCCTTGGCGATGTCGGGTTTCTTGAACAGGTCCATGCCCATCTGGGCGGACGCTGCAGAAGCAACGAAGAGACAAATCGCGAGCACAGTAAGGCCGGGACAACAACGCTTCATGGTGTTCTCCTTGAGGACTGCACCAGCCAGTTCAGGCATCGGGAGGGACCCGACACAATAGCATGTCTTTCTCATACCAGTTTCGCGGGGCCGAAGCAACGATGCGGTTGAGGAAAACGTAAGGAGATGCGTGGGAGAAGCTACTCGTACGCAAGTGCTTCGACGGGATCAAAGCCAGAGGCGCGAAGTGCGGGGACCGTAGCACCCAGCGCAGCTCCAAGTAAGGCCAGGAGAATGGAGCCGAAGATCCAGCCAGGCGTGAGGAGGATGGAGAGGCCGGGATTCGTCTGCTTGAGGATGGCCTGGGCGAGAAAGGTGATAGCGATGCCGGCGAGACTCCCGGCGATGGTGACGAACGCGGTTTCGCCGAGGAGCATCTTGATGATGTCGAAGCGGGAGAAGCCGAGCGCCTTGAGAATGCCGATTTCGCGGGTGCGCTCCAGAATCATGGTGTGCATGTTCATGAGCACGACGAGAAAACTGATGACTACACCGAGGCCCACCATGGTGCGGATGAAAGGCTTCAGTTCGGGGAGATTCGAAGAGTTCATCAGGGAAACGTATTCGGACATGGAGCGGACGCGGTTCTCCGGGTCGAGCTTCAAGATTTCAGCGCGGGTACCCTCGACGTCGCCCTTGCTGCGAACAAAGAACATGGAGACGCGCTTTTCGGCGCCGACGATGTCCTGCCCGGTTCGCAAGGGGATAAAGAAGCGGGCGCCTTTGCCATGGGCGACAATGCCAGTGATTCTGAAGGGATGATTCAGAAGCGTGTACGTGTCGCCGACCTTGATGTGCCGCGTTTGCGCCACGATATCGTCGGCAATGGCTTCGTCTTGAGCTTGGAAGGGCCGGCCATCCCGGAAGAAAAAGCCTTTGCTCAAGGCGTTGAAGCGCTTGTAGTCAATGCAAAAGATGTTTATCAGGCTTTTGGGGTCAGAGAGGATCAGGGTGGGGGCGACTTCGTCGACGCCGGGGATTTTTTCGATCTGATCGGCCAGTGATTCCTGCATCACCGCACTGGAGAAAGCAAAAAAGATGGAAGAGTTGGGCGGCTGAACGAGAATATCCGCGCCAACGCCTTCGGTGCGCTTGCCCCACTCGTTGATGACGCCGGAGGTGAGACCGACAATCATAAGAATCAAAACGACTTGGATGGCAATCGCAAGAATGCTGAGAAAGCAACGCAGGGGACGCGCGGCGAGGTTGCCCCAGAACATCTGGAGGAGAGAAAAGGGTCCTTCGTAGGAATCGGCCATGAATAGTTCCGCAGAGAGAACTGTACCACCATGGATTTAAACGGGTCAAAGACGATGGAAGGGAGAGAGGGGCGAGTGTGGAGCACGCGCGATGCCGAAGTGCAAGGCGGAATTTTTCTGTTCTATTAAGTTTTGCACACAAGTGTTGATAAGTTTGTGGAAAGCGAGGGAAAAGGGGAAGTAACTCCGCGAAATTCAACACGATGATGCGGTTTGCACAAAAACGGTGCAGGTGGGGGGAGACAAAAAATGATTATGCATGAAAATTTGCGGCCATGTGACCCGGATCACGGATGAATGGGGAAGAAAAAAGAGTTGCGCAAGAAATGTGGAGAGGAGTGTTCCAAAAAATTTCCCGGAAAGTGCTGAGGCAATTGCGATTGGAAGTGCCGAAGGGAAACTTCCCGAAAAGAATGCGGGAATGAACCAGGACGCGACGAATTAGTACCACTTGGGTGGCCGTTCGAGATGAATCGCAATCGTTTGCTTGGGATCGGTGATGTCATACCAGTGGCCGTAGGTTTTCCAGCCGTCGGCGACGACCTGGATCAGCACGCGGCCGAGGGCGACATCGGGCAGATGAGCGATGCCTTCCTGATTGGTCTTTACGCTGATCTCGGTCTTCTTGTCCTTGATGCGGCGTTCCTCGATCGTCTTCAAGTAGACGCTGGCGTTTTCGATGGGCTTGTTGGCGTCGCCACCGGTGACTTCGACGGTGAGGCGATTGGACGGAGCGGGAGCGGAGTTTTTTGGAGGCGGCGCATCCTGTTGAGCAGAAAGAGGAAGGGCAGCCGCCAGTGCGACGAGCAACGCACCGAAAACGAGTGAAGAGCGTAAATGTCGCATAGGTGTCTATTTCATCGTCCACGGAAGCAGGGGAAACGTCAAGAGGTGGGGGAATCGTAACGCGAGATTGCGGGTCGTGAAACCTAGGGTGGATATGACTCGCGGGAGCGGCTCTTGCATCTTCGGTGCCTTCTAGGGTAACGATTGCGGATGGCGCTGGTTTTTCCCTGTAGAATAAAGCGGGCAGGGCGGGACTTAAGATAGGCAATGGGCAATTGGAAGGTCCGCAGCGCGAAGCGGCGGGGGGTAGCGCACGACGTCAGGCAGAGGTTTTGCAAGAGGCTGAGGAGAAGAGCATGGGATTTGCGACGAACGCCATACACGTGGGACAGGAACCCGATCCAACAACAGGCGCAGTGACGCTTCCGATCTACCAGACCTCCACGTATGTGTATGAGGAGATGGGGAAGCCGAGGGGCGGCTATGACTACGCGCGGACAAATCACCCGAACCGCAAAGCGCTGGAACGCACGGTGGCAAAGCTGGAAGGCGGGCACAGCGCGTATGTGTTCACGTCGGGGATGGCGGGGATTGACGCGGTATTCCGGTTGCTGCGGCCGGGCGACCACATCGTGCTTTCGGAAGCGGTGTACGGCGGCGTGTACCGGCTGACGACGCAGTTGCTGGTGCACTTTGGCCTGGAGTTCAGCTTCGTGGACACCACGGACCCGGCGATTGTGCTGGGAGCGCTGCGGCCCAACACGAAGATGATCTACATCGAGACGCCGACAAATCCGACGATGCGCATCACAGACGTTTCGGCGATGGGCAAGCTGGCGAATGAACGGAAGGTGACGCTGGTGGTGGACAACACGTTTCTGACGCCGTATTTGCAACGGCCGATCGAAATGGGGGCGCACATCGTAGTGCACTCCATGACGAAGTACATGAACGGACACAGCGATGCGGTGGGCGGAGCGGTGATCCTGACGCGCCCGGAGGACGCGGAGAAGATTTACTTCATACAAAAATCAGCGGGAGCGGGGCTGGCGCCGATGGATTGCTTTTTGACGTCGCGCGGGCTGAAGACACTGGCGGTGCGCATGCTGCAACACAACGCGAATGGCCTGGCGGTGGCGCGGCACCTGGATGCGCATCCGAAGGTGCGGAAGGTGTACTACCCGGGCCTGGCGTCGCACCCGCAGCATGATTTGGCCCGCAAGCAACAGAAGGGGCCGGGGGCGATGCTGGCGTTTGATCTGGGGGAGGAAGGGGCGGCGCGGCGGTTCCTGAATCAAGTCAAGATTTGCGCGTTGGCGGAGAGCCTGGGCGGCGTGGAATCACTGATCTCGCTGCCGGCGCAGATGACGCACGCGTCCATGCCCAAGGAAGTGCGGGATCGCGTGGGGATCACCGATAGCCTGGTTCGGCTGAGCGTCGGGCTCGAGGACGTGGAAGATATTATTGCGGACTTGGATCAAGCGCTGCTGTACGTATAAGCTCGGGCGAACGGTGGCGCGTTGTCGGTAGCGCTTGCAGGCGCAAAAGCGGCGGCCCTTCGAAGCTCAGGGTAAACAAGCCGCCGCACTCCAAACCAGCAGGAAACAAGACGCAGAGATTGTGCGCACATGGGTCCAGCGTGCCGGGCCCTTACGTGTTTTGGGCGAGCCAGCGGAGGTAGGCGGGAGAGCCAGCGGCAATAGGCAGGACTAGGAATTCCGGAGTTTCGTAGGAGTGGAGCCGGAGGACTTCCCTTTCGAGGGCTTTGAGGCGCTTGGCGGTGGTCTTGATGAGGAGCAGGTGTTCGCGGGAGCGTTCGAGCTTGCCCTTCCAGGTGTAAAGCGATTCCACAGGTGCGGTGAAGATGTTGACGCAGGCGGCGAAGTGTTTTTCGACAACGGCGCGGGCGATTTTGCGCGCTTCCGGAAGAGTGCTGCAGGTGACCAGAACAAGGCGGTACTGCGAGGCGCGTGGCATCAGGATCCTCTCTGCGATTGATTGTATATGAGGAGGGGATGGAAGGCAGAGCCGGACACGATTGGGAAGAAGAAAAGGCAAATGGGCGACGGCGGGAGGCCGTGGAGGGTTCGACACGGACGCGGAGAATATGTGTATCGGTGGAGCGGCCGGTGGAAGAAGATTCTTTGTTGGGGATGGATCGCGCGATGACGATCCGAGTTGACGGATGACCGTGCAATCACAGGAAAAATGGAAGGGCCTGGCGCAGCGCTATGGGCGGCACCTGCTGGCGGTGTTCGTGGCTGTGTTGCTGGTGCACAATGTGTTCGGCGCGCACGGATTCCTGGCCATGCACCAAAAGCAGAAAGAGATTGAAAAGGCAAAAACGCAGATCGAACGGTTGAACAAGGAAAATGCGGCGCTCGAAGGCGACGTGAAGGATCTGAAGACCGACCCGCAGACGATTGAGAAGATTGCGCGGGAAGAGTTGGGCCAGGCGCGGCCGGGAGAGGTGATTATCAAGTTGCCCGCGGCAGCGAATGAGAGCGGAACGGCGGGAAAGACGCAATAGGAAAAAACAAAAGGCAGAGAGTTAGGATTTGGCCAGGATGGGGCGCTCCGGTGCGGCGGGAGCGCTTTTCGTTTTTTGGGAGCGGCGCTTCCAGCTAGTGCGCAGGAGGGATAGCGCCAGCATGGAGAGAAAGATAATCGCGAGGCCCAGTGTGGTCCGGGGGATGGAACAGGCGCGCTTGGGCATGATGGTGAGAGAGCCGTAAACGAATTCGATGTGCACCCAATAGACCAGGAGCGAAGTGTTGCCCAGTTGGATGAGCGGGCTGAAACCCTTTTGTGCGAGGCCCCAGCGGCACCAAGCGTAAACAAGAGAGAGAATGACGAGGAGCACGCCACCTCGCATGAGCAGAAAATTGGGGTTAGAGTGCCAGTAGTCGTAAACGGCATAGAGCCGGATTGACGAGGAATCAAAGAGTACGGAGAGAGCGCTGGCAAGGATGCCGACGAGGCCGAGGAGAGCGAAGAAAAGAGATTCGCGGCGGCGGGCAAAGTCCGAGAAGATGAGGAATCCGACGGCAAGTCCAGCGAAGGCGAAAGCAGCCCAGGGAAAGATCGGAAAAAGCCAGTGCTGCGGCTCGCTGAAAATGTGCACGCCATTGATGTAGGACTCGAGGAACCAGGGGAGAAAACGCGGACGCCAGGTGGTCCAAAGAGGCGGCGTGGCAAGCGCGATGAGCGCGGCAGTGAGGAGCGCGGCGATGACGCTGCGGCGGCGCGCGAGTGAAGGCGTGGCGGCTGAGGCTAGCCAGCAGAGCACGCTCATCAGGATCATGGAGAGGCCGAGGATGTTGAGCACGTCAACGCGCAGGAGATCGGTCCAGGGAGCCGAGTGGTAGCCGAGGAGAAACTCCTGGATGCGGAAGAGGATGCCGTAACCAAAGACTTCGGCGCCGCGGAGGATGGTCTGGCGGGCAATGGCGTTGCGGGCAATTCCCTTCTCGCGAAGTCTGCCGGTGACGAGGGCAACGGAAACGCCGGCGAGAAAAATAAAAAGCGGAGCGGGAAGTGTGCCGCCGAGTTGCGATAATCGGAAGAACGAGGTGTCGCGCTGATCAGGGCGGAGCCAGGAGTCGTAGCAGTGGGTTTGAAACATCAGGAGGCAGGCGAGGCCGCGCATCCAGTCGATGTAGGAGAGACGTTTCAATTGGGAGTCACCGGGTGCAAGTTATCAGTCATCTGTTATCAGAAACCTCAAGAAGCGACCAGTGACCAGCGATCAGCGACCAGGAGGCGTAAGACGCGCCCCTTGTGCTGCTATCATCCACCGAGAACCTCAGGATTCCTGGGAGCCGAAAGGTTGCTTACTCATTACGTATCAGTGAAAGGGCGGCAAGAGCAAGCTCGGATTAGAATTAGTGTGCAATGAAGAAAGCTATGGCGTCCGTACCTGAGTGCAGGTCAACCGAGAAAACGAGGAGCGAGGAAGAGACGGGATGAGACAGCTTGGGATTTGGGCGGTTCTGGGAATTTGGGCAGGGCTGTGCCTTGGCGGGGCGCTGTACGGCTCGTGGCAGGGATACGGAGGGCGCGCGTTTGGCGCGACGTTGACCGTGTTTGCCTTCTTCCTCCTGGTGATGCTGGTGTTCGCGGCGCGCGATGTGGCGGAAGGATGGGCGGAGAAATTCGGGCCGGGCGGCGGTTTTTTCCTGGGCGCGTGCGTGTTTGTGTTTTACCTGGTGTACGTGCTGGGAACGGGAACGTTTGCGGTGGCGCGCGCAGGCGCGATGGCAGGGCTGATCTTTGTGCCGCTGGGATTGGCTGTGTCTGCGGGAGGAGCCGCGGCGGGAGCGTGGCAGGACTATGCAATGGTTGCAGGCATTTGGGCGTTTGTGAAGTTCGGGTCATCTCATTGGCTGTGGCTATTTCCAAATGCGCGATTGGCCTATGTGATGACGGTGCTGGTGGCATTGAATACGGCGTTGGCAGCGTTTGTGCTGGTGCGGCGGCTGAAAGGAATTGGCTATTCGATTGGATGGGGAAAAAACTGGGGATTGTACGTGGTGGGGAGCTTTGTGGCGTTCGCGTGCATCGCGGTCCCGCTAGGGACGGGGATGCACTTCATCACGTTTGCGCCGCAGTTGGGGCGGTGGAGCGGGTTTTTGTTCAGCGCGGTGGCGATATTGGTATTCACGGCGTGGCCGGAGGAGTTATTGTTTCGCGGACTGCTGCAGAATCTGCTGGCGCGGGATTCCAAGACGGATTGGGCGGGATGGTGGACGGCGTCGCTGCTCTTCGGTTTCTCGCACATCACGAACCTGGGCTTTCCGAACTGGCGGTACGTGGCGCTGGCGACGATTGCGGGAATTTTCTATGGCTGGACGTGGCGAAAGAGCGGCTCGATTTTCGCGTCGGCGTTGGTGCACGCGGCCGTGGATGTGACGTGGCATATCCTGTTCCGGACCGGGTAGCGTGCGGCGCAAAAAGAAAATCCGGGAACAGCTTCAGGAAGAGGTCGGGTTGGGCAGGCAGAAAATGTCCAACCAGCGCCACTTGCTGAGGTCGTCCTCGCCGAGCACTTCTCCCCAATAGTGGCTATCGTCGATGATGCGGCGGATGGTGTAGCCCAAAGAGGTGATGGAGCGGTGCAAGGCGCGGCGTCGCTCGTGACTCAGGTGCGTGTACACTTCGATCTTCATATATGGCTTGGTCTGCGTGATCAGCTCGCGGAGGGATTCCAGGACGAACGGCTCGTAGCCCTCGGTGTCAATCTTCACGAAACGAATCTTGGGGATCAGCTCAGAATACGATTGCTTCAGCAGAGCATGAACATTCCTGCCCTGCACTTGCAGCGCAAAGGCATGGAAGTGGAACCACTTGCTGATGCCTTCAAAGCTGCCGCCATTGCAGAATCCGGAATCGGAATAGTGGAATTCGAGGGACGTGTCTTCAGGCGAAGCGGCAAACATGAGCGGGATGATGCGCGTCTTCTCCGGATTGAGCGCGGCATTCTGCTGAAGAATGGCGAAGACGTAGGGATTAGGTTCGAAAGCGAGGACGCAGCCCGTTTTGCCGGTGGCGAGAGCGATGGGCAGGGTGGTATCGCCAGTGTGCGCGCCAATATCCAGCGCGACATCCCCGGGTGAGAGGAATTTGCGCAGCTCATCCACAACTTCCTGGGACATTGGGCGGACGTGCTCCTTGGGATGCAGCCATCGGGCGTAGGTGATTCTGCCGTCGGTGGGCAGATCGAGTTGGCGGAGTTCGTAGGGATAGGTCTTCGGCTTGGGCTTCAGGCCAAAAAGATAGACCATTTCTTTGAGCTTCAAACGAGTTCTCCTCGCGTTGTATTCAGGTATACCACAATCGCGGTCGCCAGCCCGAGAAGGGCGGCCAGCAGGCCTGCGGCGAGCGGAATAGCCCAGGTCTGTATTCCCTGCTTGTGTTTGGCGGGGGAGTGCGATAAAGACTCTGGGATCGCACGGGGCGCGGAGGAATGGGGCGGCGGGAGGTTTTATGTCCACGGAAAGCCCAAGGAGTTCGGCGCCCGGATTTCGCGTGCACTCTTATGAGGCAGAGGGCGCGACGGTGGTGGAATGCTTTGGCCGATTGACGTTTGAGAATGCGCCTTCATTGAAGGATGAAGTAAAGCCGCTGATTCGGGAGCGCAAACGGATTGTGCTGGATTTGCAGGGGGTGCCGCAGATTGACAGCGCGGGCTTGGGAACGGTTGTGGGACTGTACGTGAGCGGGCGCACACGGGGCTGCCGGATCGAGATCATCAACGCAAGCCAGCAGGTCAGCGAATTGTTCAGCATGACGAACCTGCTGTCCTTGTTTGAGGATGCCGGTCGGCCCGGCGGCAGAATGATCTGAGTTGAGCAGCGGCAGGGCGAGCACTGCCGCGCGTGGCTTCATTCCTGGCAGAGCAAAACAATTTTCCCGGAAACCTTGGCCTTTTCGAGGAGTTCGTTGGCGCGCGCGGCTTCGCGCAGCGGCATCCTGGCGGCAATGACCGGCTGAATCTGGCGCGCGGCGAGCATGCCAAAAAGTCTGGAGAGATCTTCGCGGAACCAGTCGGGATGGGCGTCACGCAACCATTTGACGTTGAACCAGACAGGATGCTTGCCATCCGGCACGAGCTTCATCAGGCCTAGCCAGGCAAAACCCAGCGCCGCGGAAAGCTTCCCTTTCTCGACTGCCGACGAAACGCCGAAGCAAACCAGATAACCCCCGCGACGCAAACAACGATAGGAATCCGTGCTGGTCTTGTCGCCAACTGAATCGAGGGCGGCGTCAAGCCCTTCCGGAACGAGCTGGCGGATGCGATCAACAAAATTCTCCGAGCGATAGTCGATCGGCGTGGCGCCCAAAGCAGAGACAAGTTCGAGCTTGGATTTGGAAGCGGTGCCGAACATTTGCAGCCCGGCGATCTTGCCAAGCTGGAGAGCGGCGGTGCCCACACCTCCGCCAGCGCCGTGGATGAGGAAGCTCTGGCCCTCGCGAAGCTTGGCGACGCGATGGAGCATCTGGTAGGCGGTGACGTAATTCAGGACGAGGCTGACGGCTTCGGCGGAATCAAGATTGTCTGGCACGGGAACGAGATGCGCGGCAGGAACGAGGAGGTAGCGGCTGTAGCCGCCAATCATGGTGAGCGCGGCGACACGCTGGCCGGGCGCAAAGCCGGTGACGCCTTCGCCGAGAGCGTCAATATCGCCGACGATGTCATAGCCGGGAGCAAAGGGAAAGGCTTGCGAGACGGGATAGAGGCCGTGGCGCATGAGGATGTCGGCATAGGCAACGCCGGTGGCGATGACTTTGACGCGCACCTGACCTGGACCGGGAGTCGGCAGGTCTTCTTCGACCCACTGGAGAACCTCCGGCCCACCGCGGCCGGTGATGACCACGCGTGCATTTCTGAGGGAAGCCATAACCTACTGTCGCACAGGGAAAGAGAATCCGACAACGTGAGAGATCGCGGGATGGGCCGAGGAGGGGAGGAAAGTCAGCCGCGAATGACGGGGCGCGGCTCGAAGACGTCGGAAAAGAGCTTGTCGATCAGGTCGTGATACTGCTTTTCGACGACGCGGCGCTTGAGCTTCATGGTGAAAGTGAGGCTACCGCTATCGAAGGTGAAGTCGTCGGGAAGGAGCGCAAACCGCTTGATGGTTTCGTACTGGGCGAGGTGGGCGGTGAGGCGGCGGACTTCGTCTTCGATGAGGGCATAAGAGCGGGGGTGGGAGGCGAGCTCCGCGTCTGATGTGAATTTCAGGCCTTGCTCGGCCAGCTTGGCGGAGACGGTGGCGGGGTTGGGAACGATCAAGGCGACGATGAATTTGCGCTGGTCGCCGACAACCATGGCATTGACGATGTACGGGCTGGTTTTGAGCATGTTTTCAATGGGCTGAGGGGCGACGTATTTGCCGGCGGCCGTTTTGAGTAGATCCTTTTTGCGGTCGGTGATGAAGAGGTAGTTGTCCTTGTCCAGGAAGCCGATGTCGCCCGTGCTGAACCAGCCGTCCTCGGAAAGAACCGCGCCGGTGGCTTCGGGGTCTTTGTAGTAGCCCTGCATAACGCAGGGGCCTTTGGCGAGGATTTCGCCGTCGGGGGCGATGCGAATCTGAACGTTGGCGATGGGGCGGCCAGAGCTGCCGACGCGGTTGTGTGGATAGTTGGAGGAGAGCACGGGCGAAGTTTCCGTCAGACCATAACCCTGGTAGATGGGAATGCCGATGGCCCAGAAGAACTGCGCCAATTCCCTGGAGAGAGGCGCGCCCCCAGAAAACACGAGGCGAAGGTGGCCGCCGGTGCCGGCGCGGATCTTGGAATAGACCAGCTTATCGGCGAGGGCCCATTGCAGTTTCGTGGCGAGGGTGGCCGATCCTTCGCCACAGCGCCATGTAGCGCTTTTCTTGGTGAGCCTCATGGACCAATCGAAAATCTTACGTTTGGCGCCGGTGTTCTTTGTGCCCTGCTCCATCAGGCGCGCATAGATTTTCTCGAAAAACCGCGGGACAGCGGCGAGGATCGTGGGCTTGATCTCGACGAGAGCCTGCGCGACGTTCTCAATCACGGGAACGTAGGCCAGCGGGCAGCCGCCGAATAGGTACATGTAGTCGAGCAGCCGGCCATAAACGTGGGCGAGCGGTAGAAAGGAAACCGCCAGATCCAGTTCCGGCTTGAACACGAGGTCACTCCACGAATCGGTGGCGTTGGAACTGAAATTAGTGTGCGTCAGCATGACACCCTTGGGCTCGCCGGTGGTGCCGGAGGTGTAGATGATGGAAGCGAGCTGGCTGGGAAGAACCTGGGCGGCGCGCAGGCGGTAGGAGGCGATTTCCGGGCCTCCAGCAGTGGCGATCAGGGTTTCATAGCGCAAATATTCAGAAGGAAGAGTGTCGCCAACCTCGGCAACGATGACCTGCTGGACGTCTTTCACTTCACCGCGGACTTGCAGAAATTTCGCAAGCTGCACCTCGCCACAGATAAAGAGAACCTGTGCGCCAGAGTGATTCAGGATATAGGCCGTGCGGTCCAGAGACTCGTTGAAGTAGATGGGGACGGTAACAGCGCCGGAACCGTTGATGGCAAAGTCGGCGGTATGCCATTCGGGGCAGTTGGGGGCGAACAGGCCAACGCGATCGCCGGGTTTCACGCCGAGTTCGACGAAGGCGTGGGCCAGCCCGGCCACACGCCGCAGGAATTCCTGGGAAGAGATAGGCACCCATCCTTCGGAGCCCCGAACGAGTTGCGCCCGAGGAGAGGGATGCTCGTCAATGGCGTGAAGGAAGCGAGAGGGGAGCGAGGCGTAGTTCATGGGCGAGGATGAATGTACCGCAAGGGAGGACGGAGGTGCAATATTGGCAGCGAGTGCGGATGCGGAGGTAGAAGATTTGGTAAGACAAGACGGTTATCAGATATCAGTTATCAGCGATCAGGAACCGAGGGTTTGGCAGGCCGGTGGACGGCCGAAATGGGGCGAACAGGGGCCAGTGTGCTATTTTCAACTGCCTTTGGCAGTGGGTTAAGATGGGGGTAGGAGCGCAGCCCATGAGCGTAAGCACACGGATTTTGAATGATCCGGCGACCAGCCGGGGGCCATTTCGCGCGCCGCGCGGGACGCAGCTTTCCTGCAAAGGCTGGCAGCAGGAAGCAGCGCTGCGGATGCTCCTGAACAACCTGGACCCGGATGTGGCGGAAAAACCGGCGGAACTGGTGGTTTATGGCGGCACGGGAAAAGCCGCGCGGAATTGGGACTGCTTCCACGCCATCGTGAAATCGCTGCGGGCGCTGGAGTCCGATGAGACTCTCCTTGTGCAATCGGGAAAGCCGGTGGCGGTGTTCCAGACGCACGAATATGCGCCGCGGGTGCTGCTGTGCAATTCCAACCTGGTGGGCCACTGGAACAATTGGGAGAAGTTCAACGAGTACGACCGCGCCGGATTGATGATGTTCGGGCAGATGACCGCGGGAAGCTGGATCTACATCGGCACGCAGGGGATCTTGCAGGGAACGTATGAGACGTTTGCCGCAGCCGGGCGGAAGCATTTTGGCGGCGACCTGAGCGGGAAACTGGTGGTGACCGGCGGCATAGGCGGGATGGGCGGGGCGCAACCACTGGCCGCAACGATGAATGGCGCGGCATTCCTGGGCATTGACGTGGACGCGGAGCGGATCAAGCGTCGCGTGAAGACCGGCTATTGCGATGTGATGGTGACTTCGCTGGATGAAGCGCTGCGCATCCTGAAGAATGCAGTGCGCAAGCGCGAAGCGACGTCAGTGGGTTTGGTGGGCAATTGTGCGGACCTGATTCCGGAGCTGGCAAAGCGCGGCGTGGTGCCGGATATTCTGACGGACCAGACCAGCGCGCACGACCCGATCAACGGGTATGTGCCGAACGGAATGACGCTGGAGCAGGCGCTGGAATTACGGAAGAGCAACCCGCAGGAGTACCGCAACCGAGCGATCGCAGCTATAGGCGAGCATGTGCAAGGCATGCTGGAGTTGCAGAGGCTGGGCGCGGTGACATTCGATTACGGCAACAATATCCGCACGTTTGCGTATGAAGCGGGCGTCAAGAACGCGTATGACTTCCCGGGATTCGTGCCCGCGTATATCCGGCCGCTCTTTTGCGAGGGGAAAGGGCCTTTCCGCTGGGCGGCACTCTCGGGGGAAGCATCGGACATCGCGCGGACGGACCAACTGGTGCTGGAAATGTTTCCGCAAAATGAGCACTTGAAGCGCTGGATCCAGATGGCGCAGAGGAAGGTGAAATTCCAGGGATTGCCGTCGCGCATCTGCTGGCTGGGCTACGGTGAGCGGGACAAATTCGGGCTGGCGCTGAATGACCTGGTGGCCAAGGGAGAATTGAAGGCGCCCATCGTGATCGGGCGCGATCACCTGGATTGCGGCTCGGTGGCTTCTCCGTACCGCGAAACGGAAGCAATGAAGGACGGCTCTGACGCGATTGCGGATTGGCCGCTGCTGAATGCGCTGGTTAGCACGGCGAGCGGGGCTTCGTGGGTGTCCATTCACAATGGCGGCGGAGTGGGGATTGGCTATTCGCAACACGCCGGGCAAGTGACTTGCGCGGACGGCACCCCGGAGATGGCCAAGCGCATCGAACGAGTATTGACCAATGATCCGGGACTTGGCGTGGCGCGGCACGTGGACGCGGGGTATCCGGAGGCGATTGAGTTCGCGAGGAAAACCGGCGTGAAGGTGCCGATGCTGTAGGGATTCGGCAGGGCGAGATAGCCGGCGGGACGGAAGAACGGAGGATACGCAGAGTTCCAGAACAGGAGTGGACAGATGTACACGATTTTAGGTGCGACGGGGAATATCGGTTCGGTGATTGCCAGGACACTGCTTAGCAACAGCGAGAAGGTGCGCGTGGTGGGAAGAAACGCCGGACGCTTGCAGCCGTTCGTGCAGCGTGGCGCGGAAGCCTTCGTGGGGAACGTGATGGACACGGAAGCAATGACGCGGGCGCTTGCGGGCGCGCGCGCAGCGTTCCTGATGGTTCCCCCGAACATGACTTCGCCGGACTATCGCGCGGACCAGGAAAGGACGAGCGACGCGATCAGCGCCGCGGCGAAGAATTCGGGGCTGCAGTACGCCGTGAACCTGAGCAGCTACGGAGCGCAGGCGCCGGCGGGAACGGGCCCGATCGCGGGGCTGCACAATTCGGAGAAGAAGCTAGATGCGATCGACAAGCTGAATGTGTTGCATCTGCGCCCCGGGTATTTCTTCGAGAACCATCTGGCGGGAATTCAGATGACTCAGATGATGGGGATTTTCGGCGGAGCGCTGAAAGGCGACCTGAAAATTCCCATGATCGCGACGCGCGACGTCGGGGCGTATGCAGCGGAGCGCCTGCTAAAGCTGGATTTCAACGGAAGGCGCACGCAGGAACTGCAGGGCGAACGGGATTTGACCTTGACCGAAGTTATTGCGGTGATTGCCAAGGGGCTGCGCAAGCCGGAAATGCGCTATGTACAATTTCCCTACGGCCAGATGGAAAAAGTGCTGGAGCAGATGGGGGCGCCGGCAACAACAGTGGCCAGCTTCATCGAAATGTTCCAGGGGATCAACAACGGCATCGTGACGGCAACGGAGACGCGATCGCCGGCGAACACAACGCCCAGTTCGATCGAGACGTTTGTGAAGGAAGTGTTTGCGCCGGCGTATCGAGGCAAGGCCGTCAGTGCATAGGTGCAATTGGCTGGCGGGTCGGACATAATAGCAACGCATTGAGCGACAGTTTACTCATCATGGGTGCTGCGCAGATTCTGACGCTGCGCGGCGGAGTTCCACGAAGAGGCAGTTCCCTTTCCAAGCTGGGCTTGATTAAAGACGGCGCGCTGCTGGTGCGCGACGGTAAGATCGTGGCGGCGGGGCCACGGGCGCAAGTGGAGAAGCTGGCGGAAGCACAGCGGGCGGAAAAGCTCGATGTGGGAGGCCGCGTCGTATTACCGGGTTTCGTCGATTCGCATACCCACCTGGTCCATGCGGCGAGCCGCGCGGAAGAATATGAACTGAAGATTCAGGGAGCGAGTTACGAGGAGATCGCGCGCAAGGGCGGAGGAATCCTGAATTCCGCGAAGAAACTGCGAGCGGCGACAGCAGAAGCGCTGAAACGCCGGGCGCGCGCAGCTCTGGAGGAATTTGCGGCGCACGGCACGACAACGGTGGAAGCGAAAAGCGGGTATGGCCTGGATGTGGCGAGCGAGTTGAAAATCCTGGGGCTGCACCGTGTACTGAATGCGGAGCAGCCGCTGGAAATTGTTTCGACGTTCCTGGGGGCGCACACGGTGCCGGCGGAATTTCGCAGCTTGCCGGATGGCAGGGAACGCTACATCAACCTGCTGGTGGAGCAGTTGCTGCCGGAGGTGGTGAACGATCGGCTGGCGGAATTTTGCGATGTGTTTTGCGATCGCGGCGCGTTCACGCGGGAAGAGTCGAGGCGCGTGTTGCGCGAGGGCAAGCGGCACGGGCTGGCGCCGCGGGTGCATGCGGAGCAGCTTTATCATACGGGGGCGACGCGACTCGCGGTGGAGCTGAAAGCAGCGAGCTGCGATCACCTGGAGCAGGTAAATGCTGGGGACATCCGGGCGCTGGCGAAATCGCGCACGGCGGCAACACTGCTGCCGGGTTGCGATTTTCATCTGGGGCTGAAGCAGTATGCCCCAGCGCGGAAGTTGATCGAGGCGGGGGCCATCATGGCACTGGCGACGGACTACAATCCGGGGACGAGCCCCACGATGAGCATGCCGATGATATTGTCGCTGGCGTGCACGCAACTGCGCATGACGCCGGCGGAAGCGATTGCGGCGGCGACGATCAACGGGGCTTACGCGCTGCGCCGGGAAAAGCGCATTGGCTCGCTGGAAGCGGGCAAGCAGGCGGACCTGGCCGTATTCGAGGTGGAGGATTACCGCGAAATTCCCTATTATTTTGGAATGAACCGCTGCTGGATGACCATGAAACGCGGCGAAATTATTTACATGCAGGATTGAAAGAGTCGTAGCCAACCGGGGCGCGGAGAAACTGCTCCCCCGCAAAGGCGGAACTCAGCCCATGAAACGATTGATTGAGTGTGTGCCGAATTTTTCCGAAGGACGCGATCCTGCGAAGGTCAGCGCGATTGTGGAGGCCATGCGCAGCGTGCCGGGCGTCTATGTGCTGGACCAGGAGATGGACGCGGATCACAACCGCTGCGTGATTACGCTGGCGGGCGAGCCCGACGCGGTCGGGGAGGCGGCGCTGCTGGGCGCGGGCCGCGCCATGGAACTGATTGACATGAACGTACACACGGGAGCGCACCCGCGCGTGGGCGCTACGGATGTGCTGCCGTTTATTCCCATCGAGGGCGTGACAATCGAAGATTGCGTCGCCCTGGCGCGGCGCGTCGGCAACGAACTCTGGAAGCGCTACCGCATCCCGGTCTTCTTTTACGAAGCGGCGGCCATGCGGCCGGACCGCGTCAACCTGGAGAGTATCCGCCGCGGGCAGTTTGAGGGGCTGCGCGATGCGATGAAGCGCAACCTCGATCGCCAGCCGGACGTGGGCGAGCCGAAACTGCATCCGACGGCGGGCGTGACGGTTGTGGGCGCGCGGAAGTTTTTGATTGCCTACAACGTGAACCTGAACACACCGGATGTGGGAATCGCCAACAAGATCGCCAAGGCCATACGCTTTTCCAGCGGCGGTCTGCGCTACGTTAAATCCATGGGCGTGGAATTGAAGGCGCGCAACTTGGCGCAGGTGTCCATTAATTTAACGGATTTCGAGCAGACGCCGATGCACCGGGTGTACGAGACCGTGAAGCGCGAGGCGGAGCGCTACGGCGCGGTGCCGGTGGGCAGCGAGATTGTGGGGTTGATTCCGAAGAAGGCCATCGAGATGGCCGCCGACTATTTTCTGCAGTTGGAGAACTTCTCGCCTGCGCAGGTGTTTGAGAACAAGCTGGAAGTGGTGTTGAGCGGCGCGCCGGCCGAAGCGAAGGGCAAGAACCTGGCCAACCTGGCGCGCCCTTTTCTGGATGCGGTGGCTGAACCTACGGCGACACCGGGAGGCGGCAGCGTGTCGGCTCTGGCGGTGGGACTTGCGGGAGCGCTGGGACAAATGGTCGCGGCGTTATCGCGGAAGAAGAAATCACAAATTCTAAATGTGGAGAAGCTCTCTGAACATCTTGATGCCCTGCGAAGGACGACGGACGAATTGACTCATGCGATTGACCGTGATGCGGCTTCGTATGATGCGGTGATGGCGGCGTTCAAACTGCCGCAAGGTAACAGCGAGGAGACGCGGCTGCGCGAGGAAGCCATACAGAAAGCAACGAAAGGCGCAGCGGAAGTGCCCTTGGAAGTCGCGGAGAAGGCGGCGGCGCTGCATGCCCGGTTGGTACAACTGGAGGCCATCGCCGCGGCATCCATGAAGTCAGATCTGCGCGTGGCGCGTCTAATGGCAATAGCGGGAGCAAATGGCGCCCTGGCCAACGTGGAGATCAATCTGGAAGGATTGAAGGATGCGGCGTATGCAGCCGCCATGCGCGGAAAAGTTGACGAACTGCGCAAACGCCTCATATAGCGTATGGGATGTAGCGTAAACTGGATTCTGCCCCGAAGGCCCGGAAGGAGCATTTCATGAAGTGGACCAATACGCTCTCGCGGATGTTGGCGGCATGTGCCGTGCTGGCATTGCTGGCCGCCACCGCGAAACCCTCAAAGGCGGGAAGCCTGAGCGCCGATACGATCGCCCTGTTCCCAAAGGATACGGGGGAGTTTGCGTATGCGGATTTGAAGAAGGCGCGGACGATGAAGTGGTTCCCTGCCCTGCAGGAGCAGATGCTGCCGGAACGCTTCCGGCAATTTGAAAAGTTCCTGGCGTCTGCCGGAGTGGATCCGAATACCCAGGTGGAAGAGCTGGCATGGGGCCTGGTGCCGCAATCGGCGGCGAAGCAAGAGGGCAAGGCCACGACCGGGGACGTCCCGGAGAGCGAACAGATCGTGGGGATCGCGCTGGGGAATTTCAACCCGGATTCCACGGAAGCGTATTTCAAGCAGCAGAAGCTGGCCACCTCCAAATCGCGTGGATACACGCTGTTTGCCTTCGGATCGGGAGTGGGGCCGAATGACCTGTTTTTTTTCTTCATTGATTCGAGCAAGGCAGCGTTTGGGCACAAGCAACTGCTCGAAAAAATGATTGAAATCCGCTATGGCGGCGAGGAAGGTTTGCTGCGCAACGACAAGCTGTTCAGTCTGATCAACGAGGTGAACGGGTCGGGCATCGTGTGGGCGGTCTTGGACCCGAGCTACACGCGGCTGGCGATGGCGCAACTGGCGCCGGAAGTCGAGCAATTCCCCGAAGCGGCGAAACTCGTGCAGAACATGCAGTCCATGATCATCAGCGTAACCGCGAGCAGCGGCGTGGAGGGCAAATTCCAGGCGGTGTGCGGTTCACCCGAAGATGCGAATACATTGAGCCAGTTGATGACGGCGGGGCTGCTCTACAAGAAATACCAAGCCAGCAAGGACAACCCGGAACTGGGGCAACTGCTGGATCAGGCAAGCGTGACGCCCTCCGGGGAGCGCGTGGTGATACGTATGTCGGTGAGCGACGATCAGATGACCTCGCTGATCAAAAGGAATACGTTCGCGTTCAAGATGTGATTCGTCGGGATTGTTGAAGATCGCCGGAATTACAGGATCCTCGGGGCAGAGATGCTCCGGGGATTTTTGTTTGGAAGACTATTCCGCGTCCGGGGAGGGAGAAACGAACTTGGTCAGGCACAGGACCGCGGTGGCTCCCCGCGTTTCGCAATGAACTTCATCTACACCCGGCCAGGCGAGATGGCCCTTGTCCGCAGGTGCTTCCTCGATGGGCAGAAAGACTTCCATTTCAATGCGATCGGCCAAGCGGTGAAACGCGACGTCGCAAGGAGTGGCGGAAGCATGCAGGCCAAAACAATGGCGGCAGACCGAAAGTACGGAGGATTGCAATTCGAGGATAAGTTCATTGGCCAGCCCGGCGTTGTCGGCAAAAAAGCGCGCCACACCGCCCACCGCGGCGGCCAGGCGCTCATCGGGGTCCATGCGCAAGCGGAGGTGGAGTGGGCTCGTGGGCAAGGTCAATGGTCGTTGGCGAGGGATACGTCACAGGCTTCGCGACAATCAGGGCAGTAGTACAGCCCATCGGAACATAGGCGCACGTTGTGCTGGCCTTTGCAGATGGTGCAATATTTTTCGCACGCGCAGTACTCCTCGGTCTTGTCGCACTGCGTGCAGACAATCTGCGGGCGGTCGCCTGGCATTCGCGCCTCCGAAGAGAACTGTACCTGAGGAGCGTGTGGCCAGCAAGCGTAGCGTGAAGGGCGATTTACAGGGTCGCAAGAGCTACCGTTCGCGCGCAAGCCTGAGAGCGATTGGTGGGTCAGGTTCCGGTAATGCGGTTATGGGCATTGAGTCCATAGAACCGCGTTTGGGCGCGGTACGGGAGACGTTGGGCCAGACTTGACTGGGTAGACGGACGCGCGACCCACTGAATCCATTGACTCTACGCGGGGGTGGACATAGTATCGCGCTCAGGTGCGCTCCAACCCGAGGTATCAGTATCTTCAGAGAGGTGAAATGACGATGCCGCACCGCCCGTGGCCGTTTTTGACAATCGCGATTTCCGTTCTGCTTTTGGCGTGTTCCTGTGCGCCACCCGTCTCCGAGAGTGACAAGGCCTTCACCGACGCGAGAAACAACCTCAAATTTTCCGATTTCGATGGGGCGTTGAACAATCTCGACAAAGTAGTTAAATCAGCCAAGGACGAGTCTCACCGTCAGCAAGCGCTTGTACTTCGCACTGCACTGGTGACGGCGCTCGCCGATGCCCACAGACAGATGGCAGAAGCCTATTACACCGGGGCACAACAGCCTGCCGCCAAGTCCTCCAGCCCCTTTTACAAGATGCGTTCCGACTACTACAGCACCGCGAATACGCTTCTGATGGACGCGATGCAAACGGTGATGAATCAGCGCGCCAAACTAGGCGACAAGGCCGTGCCCCTGGAGATCAGCTTTCCGAGTTTCACGGGAACAAATCCTGGACTGACAAAGATCAAGGAAGGTCAATTCGTTTCGGATTCCGACCGGTTGAGCGCGGAGCTCCAGGCAGACCGCAACACTCTTGCAGTCGTCCTTTCAGCGATCGCTGGCGCCGGCCAGGACCCCAACAAGGGTAAAGAGGCCTTCAATAGCGGCAAGGTTGACGTTGATCCACGGGTCTACATCATCGAAATCAGCAACAGCTTTCTTAAGACTGGTGCCATGTTTGAGTCCAGCGGCATCAACCAGCCGGATCGCCTGCGCACCGTCAATGAGGTCGTTCGCGCAAATCTGGATGTTGCGCTGAAGTTGCTCGCCGCGAAGCCGGACAAGGACCTGGAAGCGCGCGCCACGAAAATGCAGGCGGGCTGCGACAAGACGCTCAAGAAGTTCGGGAAGTAACGTCTTCTCCAGCCGCCTGGACATGTAGTCGCGTAATCGCAATCTGACCCGTCACCAAAGAGCGGGCTGTTTTGACCCCCTTGTGGCACGCGTGTTAACATCCGGTTTGCCCGAGCACGCGGAATGGAATCGGCCACCTCTCCCCCCATCGCTGTCCTTCGCAAAACACCGTTAAACGCGGTGCACCGCCGTCTTGGCGCCAAGATGGTAAATTTTGGCGGCTGGAATATGCCGGTGGAATACCCTTCCAGCGGCGGACTGATGGCAGAGCATCGGGCGGTGCGCAGTGCATGCGGCTTGTTTGACGTGAGCCACATGGGCGACATTCGTGTGCACACCGGCAAGAGTGCCGGCGGGGCGCTAGCGGCGGTGCAGCACATCACCATGAACGACGTGTCCCGGCTGGCGACCGGGCAGGCGCAGTATTCGGCCATGCTTTACCCCGAAGGCACGTTTGTGGACGACGTGATCGTCCACCGGCTGGGCGAAGACGATTTCTTGCTGGTGATCAATGCTGGAACGCGAGAGAAAGATATTTCGTGGGTGCGCGAGAATACCAAGGGCTTCGACTGTCAGGTGGAGGAGTTGAGCGACGCGTGCACGCAACTGGCCATCCAGGGGCCGCGGGCCGTGGAAGTGCTGCGGAAGCTGACAGACGCGAATTTGGACGGCATCAAGAATTACTGGTTCACGCACGCAGCAGTTTGCGGGCTGAAGAACACATTGATCGCGCGAACGGGTTACACGGGGGAAGATGGATTTGAGATATACGTGCCGTCGGACGTGGCGACGAGCCAGCGCGTGTGGAACAAAGTGCTGGAAGCGGGGAGGGCGTTTGGCATTGTTCCCTGCGGGTTAGGCGCGCGCAATACGCTGCGGCTGGAAGCCAAAATGGCGTTGTACGGGCACGAAATTAGCGAGAAGATCAACGTTTGGGAAGCGGGGCTGGATCGCTACTGCCGTATGGAGAAGGGCGAATTCATCGGGCGGGCGGCGCTCGACAAAGCGCGGGCGGCGGGCCTGCGACGCACGCTTGTGGGGCTGGAGATGGTCGAGCGAGGGATCGCAAGGGACGAGTACCGCTGCCTGAACGAAGCGGGGGAAGCGATTGGTGTGGTCACGAGCGGGTCGCCTTCCCCAACACTGGGCAAAAACATTGCGCTCGCCTACGTGCCACCGGCGATGGCGGGACTGGGCACGGTTATTTGGGTGGAGATTCGTTCGCAGAGGTGCCGCGCGCAGGTGGTGGCAACTCCGTTTTACAGGCGGCCCAAGAAAGTGCAGGCGGTGTAGGCCCCGACCGGCCGGGGAATCCTTAAAGGAGTCGTGCAATGGCGTATCCAACAGAGTACCGCTATACGAAAGAGCACGAGTGGATCGTCGTGAAGGACGGAATCGCCACGATCGGCATCACGGACTACGCGCAGCACGAGCTGGGCGACGTCGTGTTCGTGGAATTACCCAAGGCAGGAGCGAAGCTGGCGGCCGGGAAGATCTTTGGCTCCGTGGAATCCGTGAAGGCCGTGAGCGAGATTTTCGCCCCGGCGAGCGGGGACGTTGTGGAGGCAAACGCGGTGCTGCAGGACAAGCCGGAGACGCTCAACAGCGACCCGCACGGCGCCGGATGGCTCGTGAAAGTGAAGCTGACAAATCCCGCCGAACTCTCTTCCCTGCTGGACGCCGCGGCGTATGAGGCGTTCATCGCAGAAAAGCAGAAGGAAGCGTCGAGCTGATGCGCTATCTCCCGAAGAGCCCCGCCGAGCGGCAAGAGATGCTGGCCGCGATCGGCGTGCAATCCGTAGAAGAGCTGTTCTCCACGATTCCGGAAGCCTATCGGCTGAAAAAACCATTGAACCTCCCAGGGCCGCTCTCGGAGCCTGAAGTGATTGAATATTTCCGTGCGCGTGCGGCGGAGAATTCCGTGGGGTACACAAGCTTTCTGGGCGCGGGGATCTATAACCACCTGTGTTCGGTGATTACCGACACCGTGCTGCAGCGAGGCGAATTCCTGACGTCGTACACGCCCTACCAGGCGGAGATTTCGCAGGGAACGCTGCAGGCGATCTTTGAATTTCAGACGCTGATGTGCCAGTTGACCGGGCAAGAGGTCGCGAACGCGTCCATGTACGACGGATCAACGGCGACGACGGAAGCCGTCTTGATGGCAGAGCGGCTGACCGGGAAGCGGCGCGTGCTGGTGGCGCGGTCTGTGCATCCGGAATATCGCGAAGTGCTGAAGACATACGCGAAGAATTCCGGGTTGAGCGTGGAAGAGATTGCGTACACCGCGGCGGGGACGGCGGATCCGAAGGGACTGCAAAGCGCGCTGCGGAACGATGTGTGCGCGGTGGTGGTGCAATCACCGAATTTTTTTGGCGCGATGGAAGCACTGAGCCCGTTGGCGGAAACGGCGCATACCTGGGGCGCACTGCTGGTAACAGCGATTACTGAGGGAGTTTCGCTGGGCGTGATGAAACCGCCAGCCGAAGCGGACATCGTGGCGATGGAGGCGCAGAGTTTCGGGCTGGCACCGAGCTACGGCGGGCCGTTCGCCGGCGTGATCGCTTCGAAGGAGAAATTCGTGCGCCAGATGCCGGGCCGCCTGGCGGGGCAGACCGTGGATCTGGACGGGCGCCGCGGTTTCGTGCTGACGTTGGCCACGCGCGAGCAGCACATTCGCCGGGAGAAGGCCACCTCGAACATTTGCACGAACCAAGCGCTCTGCGCGCTGGCGGCCACCGTGCACCTGACGCTGCTCGGCAAAGAAGGCCTGCGCGAGATGGCGGAGCAAAACCTGGCGAAAGCGCAATTTGCGTTGAAGGAGCTACTCACGATTCCGGGCGTGAAGCGGACGTTTACTGCGCCGTTCTTTAACGAATTTGTGGTGGAACTGCCGCGGTCGGTGAAGATGGTGAACGCCGAGTTGTTGAAGGAAAAGATTGTCGGGCCATTCGTGCTCGGGTCTGCCTATCCGGAGTTGACGAAGCACGCGCTGGTTTGCGTGACGGAAACGACATCGCGCGCGGAAATTGAACGAATGGTTGCGGCGGTGAGACGCGCATTGCAGCAGCCGCTTTGACCAGGGAGGGTGCGGCGAAGGAATTGCCGATGGGAACCTTTGACCGAAGATTTCAGCGATGAATGACAACATCAAGAAAGTTTTGCGGCACCCGACCCAGAGCGAAGGCTTGATCTTTGAGAGGTCCTCGCCGGGGAAGCGCGCGTTTGATCTTCCGCCACTGGACGTTCCTGCGGCCGATGCGGCGAAAGCGCTGGGAGAATTTCACCGCGGCGGGGGCGTGGAAGGTTTTCCCGAAGTCAGCGAGATCGAAGTGCTGCGCCATTTTACGCGCCTTTCGACGTGGAATTACGCGATTGATCTGGGGATGTACCCGCTGGGTTCCTGCACGATGAAGTACAACCCGCGCGTGAATGAATTTGTGGCGCGGCTGGCGGGGCTGGCCACGGAACATCCGTACCAGCCGCAAGAGTTGTCGCAGGGCTGCCTGAAGATTCTGCAACTCCTGGAAAAGTGCCTGCTGGAAATCACGGGTATGGATGCGGTGACGCTGCAACCGGCGGCGGGCGCGCAGGGCGAGCTGACGGGAATTCTGTTGATCCGCGCGCATCACGAGAAGCTGGGGAACCCGCGCAAGACCGTGCTGATCCCGGATTCGGCGCACGGCACCAATCCGGCAACGGCGATTATTGCGGGCTACCAGGTACAGAACATCAAGTCCAGCGACGAGGGGCAAATTGACATCGCGCACTTGGACGAGCAGGTGACCGGCGACGTTGCGGCGCTGATGCTCACCAATCCCTCGACACTGGGAATCTTCGAGCAGCGCATCGCGGAAATCGCCAAGGTGCTGCATGCCAAGGGCGCGTTGCTCTACATGGACGGCGCAAACATGAATGCGCTGACGGGCGTGACGCGGCCTGGCGACCTGGGCGTGGACGTGATGCACCTGAACTTGCACAAAACATTTTCGACGCCGCATGGCGGAGGGGGGCCAGGCGCGGGTCCTGTTGCCACCAAGAAATTTCTAGAACCCTATTTGCCCGTGCCTGTGCTGGTGGAAAAAAAGGGCGGCCGGCTGGCGTTGGATCACCACCGCAAGGAAACCATCGGGCGGGTGCGCGCGTTCGGCGGAAATTTCGGCGTGCTGGTGCGGGCGCTGGCGTACATCCTGGCGTACGGCCCCGGCGTGCGGCAGGCCACGGAAGATGCCGTTTTAAACGCGAATTACATTCGGAAGCATCTGGAAGGCGTGTTTGATTTGCCGTACACGCGGCCCTCGATGCATGAGGTGGTGTTCAGCGACGCGCTGCAGAGAAAGCACGGAGTGAACACGATGGATATCGCCAAGCGGCTGATCGATTACGGGTTTCATCCGTACACGACGGCGTTCCCGCTGATTGTTCCCGGCGCGTTGATGATTGAGCCGACGGAATCGGAATCGAAAGAGGAGTGCGATCTGTTTATTGAGGCGATGAAATCAATCGCCCTGGAAGCCGAAGCCAATCCGGAAGTGGTGAAGACGGCGCCGCATACCACGCGCGTGCAGCGGCTCGACGAAGTGGCGGCAGCGCGGAAACCGCTGCTGCGTTGGAAGCCCCCTGGGAAAAAGAGCGAGACTGCGGATTAGTCCGAACCATCCCTATTGAAAATTCGACTCTCGTGCAACTGAAATTTATGGACACGGCCACGCCACGTGCCGCCGAAATCCTGCCCTGCGCCTGATACAATGCTGAGAGTGAAAAATGGGAGACCGGCCAGATTATGAGTGTTGTGCAAGACGCGTGGTTACCGAAGTCCATCTTACTTCTTCACGAATACACCTTTGACAAATTCGTTGTCGATCTGATTGCGGGAGTCACCGTGGGACTCGTGGCGCTGCCGCTGGCAATGGCGTTTGCCATTGCGTCGGGCGTGCCGCCGCAAGCGGGAATCTACTGCGCGATCGTCACCGGCTTTTTGATTTCGGCGCTGGGCGGCTCAAAGACGCAAATCGGCGGGCCGACGGGCGCGTTCGTGGTTGTGGTGCTGGGGATCATCACGCGGTACGGCATCGATGGACTGTTTACGTGCACGATGCTGGCGGGCGTGCTGCTGGTGCTGATGGGAGTGACGGGGCTGGGAGCGCTGGTGAAGTATTTTCCGCGCCCCGTGGTTGTGGGGTTCACGAACGGGATTGCGATTCTGATCGCCAGCACGCAAATTCGCGATTTCTTTGGCATTCGCATGGAGCATGTTCCGGGCGATTTCTTTCACCGCATGGGGGCGCTGGCGGAGAATTTTTACACGCTGAACCGGGCGGCATCGATCGTGGGCATTGCGTCGCTGGCGGTGATGATCATCTGCGTTAGATTCTTCAAACGAATTCCGGGAGCGATTCTGGTGTGTTTCGGCGCCACCGCGGCTGTGGCACTGTTCCATATCCCGGCGGATACGATCGGCACGCGGTTTGGCGGTATTCCCAGCGGGCTGCCACACCTGGCGGTGCCAACGTTGAAGCCCATCTTGCTGCTGCACCTGCTTTCGCCGGCCGTGACAGTGGCGATGCTGGGCGCGATCGAGTCGCTGATGTCCGCGGTTGTGTCTGACCGCATGAGTGGAGACAAGCACAACCCCAACGTCGAATTGATCGGACAAGGGGTGGCGAACATTTTTTCGCCGCTGTTTGGCGGATTGCCTGCCACGGGGGCCATCGCGCGCACGGCGACGAATGTGCGGGCAGGCGCAAAAACGCCGGTCGCGGGGATGATCCACGCGCTGACCCTGTTGGCGGTGATCCTGTTTGCCGCACCCCTGGTGAAGAATCTGCCATTGGCCGCGCTGGCCGGGATCCTGTTCATGGTTGCGTACAACATGGGCGACTGGGCGGAGATTCCGGAAATTCTGAAGCTGACAAAAGCTGACATTGTGGTTTGGCTGTTGACATTGAGCTTGACGGTGTTTGCGGACCTGACGCTGGCGGTGGAAGTGGGAATGATTCTGGCGGCGTTCACGTTCATCCGGAAGATTTCGATGACGACCACGGTTTCAAAAGTGACCGATGAATACATCGAAGATGGCCGCGCTCATATTTTGCAGGACAAGGACATTCCGTCCTACGCGGCGGTCTATCGCATTCACGGGCCGTTCCTGTTCGGCGTGACGGACAAGATCTCCGCAATCACGGACCAACTCGACGCGCTGCCGCCGGTTGTCATATTAAGGTTGCGCAACATGACGGCGGTGGACGCCACGGGGATCGCGGCGCTCGAGGAACTTGCCGATATATTGCAGAAGAGCGGGCGGGCCATGATGATTTGCGGCGCGCGTCCGCAACCTGCGGCGCTCATGAGAGAAGCAGGATTCGACCGGCACGTGCCCCCCGAGAATATCTGCGAGAGCATCACCGAAGCGCTGAAACGCGCGGAAGAAATCTACCAAGAGCAGCAGTCAACGGCGGACGGGCAAACCCTCAACCGCTGAAGCAGTACGCCGCTGCACTCGAAGCCCTCCTCCAATATCGGGGGCGCGGGGCAAAACTGAAGCTCCGATCCCTTCAAGAAGCGTCACTTCGGACAAACTTATATGGAGGGAGACCGCACCAAAAATGAGCTAAGCAAGAGTGGCCGGAAAAGAGAAGCCCGGGCAGTTGCCCGCCCGGGCCTGCGAGAGGAGGAGCAAGCGAAAATTATCGCGCGAAACGCGGCGCGGGTTCCGGAGGAAGTTGCACGCTGGGGGCTTCCACTGGGCGGCCACCACGGGCTTGCGATAGCCGCGGGGCAGCAAGCGGCTCTGGCCGGCGGACTGGTATGGCCACGTTTTCGCCTTCGCGCGTGAAATTGAGGTGGTCGTCGTCGCGATCCCAATCGATGCAGATCAGGTCGCCGAAATGGACTTGTTCCGTGGCCAAAAGATTGGCCATAGGGTAGACGACATGGCGCTCGATGGCGCGCTTGAGGTGACGCGCGCCGTAGCGCTGGTCCGTGCCTTGTTGCAGGAGGAAATCGCGGCCAGGTTCGGTAACGCGGAAAAGGAACTGGCCTTTGGCGGTTTCGAGGACGCGCTGTTGCACCATGGTCAGCTCGATATCGAGAACCTGCTCGAGCTGTTTGCGCTGCAGCGGGTGGAAAACCACGATTTTGTCCAGGCGGTTCATGAATTCGGGGGAGAACTTGCGGCGCGCCGCCTCGACGGCGGTACGCTCGACTTTCTGGTCGAGGTTGGTCTTGGGCTTATCGCCGGACTCAATGAAGCCGTAACCGCCGGCCATGAGCTCGGTGATGTCGCCGCCGCCGAGGTTCGAGGTCATGAAGATGACGGTTTGCGAGAGGTCCACGCGGCGATTGTCGCCGAGGGTGAGGGTGGCTTTGTCCAGCATGCCGAGGAGCAACTGCCAGAGGGCATCGCTGGCTTTTTCAATTTCGTCGAAGAGCAGGAATGAAAGCTTCAGCTTGTCACTATGGGAAACCGCCAGGGCTTCCTGGGTGATTAAAGGATGAGTTTCACGATGGCCGAGATAGCCTGGAGGCGAACCGATGAGTTTTGCGATTTCGTGGGAGTGCTGGAATTCCGCGCAGTCGACTTTGATAACCAGGTGAGCATCGCCGAACAGGATTTCCGCCGCCGCTTCCACAATGCGGGTCTTGCCGGAACCCGTGGGTCCGAGAAAAAGGAGGTTGCCGACAGGGCGTCCCGGGGAGTTAAGGCCCGCGGTGAAAACCTGGAAGAGGTCCACGAGGGCCTGCACGCCTTCTTCCTGGCCAACGATCTTGGCGCGAAGCGATTGATGGAAGTCGCGCGTGTCGTTGCTGCGGATGCTGGGGTCCAGTTGTTGTCGCACGGCTGCTTTCATACTTTCTACCTCGGCCAGGATCGCACTTTGCTTTAATGCCCGCCCAATGGAAGCAAGGGGCATCACGAAAGCAAAGTAGCGCGGTCAGGTCTAAATATGCATGGAGCGTGCCACATTGCGGGGTTTGCATCGCTAGCGCAAGAACCTATGCGCTCAACGACATACGCGTGTTGCAATCCTGGAAACCGTCTCACGGCATGAGACGATGTTCCACACAAGCGCAAAGTGAGATTGCTGAAACACGAATTATCGCAGAAGGGTTGACAAAAAGAGGCGCTGGGATGCAGCGTTCCTGCACCAACGGACAGGTAATTTTTAAGCTCAACGCCCTTCTTTTTTGTGTCCTTGCAGCGTTTGCCGCGCCGCGGCGGGCGAAGCTGCGGGCAGCGCAGGCGGGTTGGAAACATCCCCGGCGACGGCTTCGGCGGGAGCGTCTTTGCCAAGGCCGTCCGCACCCAGGATGGCCGCAGCGGCTTCCCTTTCTACCGATTCGGTGGGGACGAGGGCGCCTTCCTGCTCGCGAACGAAGGTCAATTCCTTGTGCAGGCCGTTCCAATCGATGCGCACGAGGTCGCCGACACGCACCTGCTGCGTGGCCAGCAAGTTGGCCAGCGGGTAGACGACGTGGCGCTCGATGGCGCGCTTTAGATGGCGTGCACCGTAGCGCTGGTCCGTGCCTTCCCGCAAGAGGAAGTCGCGGCCTGCGTCGGTGACGCGAAAGAGGAATTTGCCGTTGGCGGCGTCCAAGACGCGCTTCTGGACCATACCGAGCTCGATGTCGAGCACCTGCTCGAGTTGCTCGCGCTTCAGCGAGTGGAAGACGACCAGCTTGTCCAGGCGGTTCATGAATTCGGGGGAAAACTTGCGGCGCGCCGCTTCGACGGCGGTGCGCGCGACTTTTTGGTCGAGGTTGGTCTTGGGCTTGTCGTCGGACTTGATGAAGCCGTAGCCGCCATCCATCAGTTCGGTGATTTCGCCCGCGCCCAGATTGGAGGTCATGAAGATGACGGTCTGGGAGAGATCCACGCGGCGGTTATCGCCCAGGGTGAGGGTGGCCTTGTCCAGCATGCCGAGGAGCAATTGCCAGAGGGCGTCGCTGGCTTTCTCGATTTCGTCGAAGAGCAGGAAAGAAAGCTTCAGCTTGTCGCTGTGGTGAGCCGCCAGGGCTTCCTGGGTGATCAACGGATGCGTTTCGCGGTGGCCAAGATAGCCTGGGGGCGAGCCGATCAACTTGGCGATTTCGTGGGAGTGCTGGAATTCGGCGCAATCGATTTTGATGATGGCGCGCGGACTGCCAAACAGGATTTCCGCCGCGGCTTCCACGATGCGCGTTTTCCCGGAGCCCGTGGGCCCGAGGAACAACAGGTTGCCAACCGGGCGGCCCGGGGAATTCAGTCCAGCGGTGAAGACCTGGAAGAGCTCGACGAGCGCTTGCACGCCCTCGTCCTGCCCGACGATCTTGGAACGCAGCGCCTTCTGAAATTCCACGGTTTCCGCGCTGCGTATATTTGGATTTAGAGATAGATCGGCTGTCCCCATGACCACCTCCTAGCGCCCCCGGAATCCGGGATGCGCACTCCCAAAGCGACCGCTGGTCCGGCCGAATCTCTTCACTTCATCCTTGCGGTCAAACTGGTCGAGTTTCACCTGGATGGTGGATTGCAGGAGCCGCAACTGCAAAAGCAGCTCGCGCGCCACCGCGGGCGATTCGGAAAGACGAAGTACAGGCGGGAAGAAGTCCGCCAGGTCCAGATTGAGGTTTCTCAGTGAGTGGACGAGCTTCTGAACGGCGGGCGATTGCGGGTCGGACAGATCGATCTGATTGTTTAACTGGTCACGGAGGGTGCGCCAGTTGAGCTCCATGAAAGGATGCTTCTTGCTGACTGCGCGAACAATTTCGTCGGTGATGCGGGCGCGATCGCCGAGCCGCGCCAGATGGAGTTGCCGCACTTTTCCACCGCGGCGCACGTTGTGCACCAGGTAGTAGGCATTTCCTTTGCGGCGAACGAATGCCATCGCGGAACCTCGGCCAAGCTGCCGGACAGAGGGAGCAGCCGCCGAAAGCGGATGGCCTTCTCTCCGTCTGGTGTCTGTAGTGTAAGCCAGTTCCACTACACGATGCAAGATAAGATGCGCCGAATTAGCAATGGTTGCCTGCCCCGGCGCTGCGGCCGTGCTCGCGCGGTTGCAGGTTCTTGCTGCATCCATTTTTTCGCTGCATGCCATCATTGTTTTGGTCCTGTGCCACAGTGACGTTGCGCTGCGGCCGCTTGCACTTCATTCAACACTTCCTAGCGGCAAGTTTCTCTTGTGAGCCGCGCGGGTCCTCCTTACCATAGAGGCCGCTCAATCCACGGAGGTTCCCGCGATGTCCTGGGATCCGGTGTACCGGCTGGTGAAACTAATTCCGCGCGGCCGGGTTATGACGTACGGGTCGCTCGCTAGAGCTTTACGTCTGCGCGGCGGGGCGAGAGCCGCGGGCAGGGCTATGGCGGCGACCCCTTCTAGTAAGGGCATACCGTGGCATCGCGTTGTAGGCGAGCGCGGAAAACTGCTGATCCGTGAGCCGTATGCTTCTCTGCAGCGCAAACTGCTGGAGAGCGAAGGCGTGACCCTGCAGGAATCTCGCGTGGACATCAAGAATTGCCACTGGCATCCGCCGCTCGGCAAGGACTCCACAACCAAACGCAAAAGCCCTCGCAAAGGCAATTAGCCAATCGCGGTGAGTCGAACTTTCAACGCTGCCCCGTCGGAGATGTGTTAGATTCGGCGCGACATGAAGTTTCCAAGACTCTTTCAGCGGCGCGCGGGTTCGTGGCGAACACCCTGTCGGCTGCTTCCTTTTTTCGCGATCACGGTTCTCTTGCTTGGCGCCGGGACGCAATCGCTTCGAGCAGAGACCGGCCGCGATGCCTGGTTGCGTTATGCCCCACTTGATCCTTCAGCAAGCGCGAAATACTCCTCTGTTCCCCGCTTCATTTTGCGCGTTGGCGATTCTACCGTTCTGGAGTCGGCCGAGCAGGAATTGATTCGCGGGCTTGGTGGGTTGTTGGGTGACGAATTCCACCGTTCCGCCACTTTTCCTCGTGAACCCGTCATCCTTTTAGGCACGCTGAGCCAAGTCACAGTACTGCTTCCTGATCTTCGCCCTCCGCAAGCGCTTTCGCCGGATGGCTACTGGTTGGCTCAAACAAAAGTGAATGGTTCCACTTGCTTGATCATCACCGCCCAAAACGACCGCGGCGTCCTCTACGGCGTCTTCGCGTTCCTCAGCAAAATCGCGCGCACGGAAAGTTTGCAATCTCTGAACGAGGTGCAAGTTCCTGCCAACACAATTCGCGTGGTCGATCAATGGGACAACCTGGATGGCACGATCGAGCGAGGGTATGCCGGAGCCTCGCTCTTCTTCGAAAATGGCCAAGTCCGCCAGGACCTCTCGCGTGCCGCCGAGTACGCCCGTCTTCTTGCCTCAATTGGGATTAATGCGTGCGCCATCAACAATGTGAACGCGAATCCTCGGCTGCTCGATCACGTCTTCCTTCCGCAACTGCGCCGCGTTGCTGAAGCCTTCCGCCCCTGGGGCGTGCGCCTGGCGCTTTCCGTTGACGTCAGCAGCCCAAAAGTGATCGGCGGATTGCCTACCTTTGATCCACTTGATGCGCGCGTAGCCGCGTGGTGGCAGCAAACGGTGGATGCACTCTACGCCGAAATTCCGGACTTTGCTGGGTTCGTGGTGAAAGCGGATTCGGAGGGCCGTGCGGGGCCCGCCAGCTACGGCCGCACTCCCGCCGATGCTGCAAACGCGATCGCGCGCGCGCTGAAGCCGCACGGTGGATTGCTTTTCTACCGCAGTTTCGTTTACGACCACCACCTCGACTGGCGCAGTCCCAAGAATGATCGTGCCAGGGCGGCCTACGACATTTTTCATCCGCTGGACGGCCAATTCGCGGAAAATGTCGTGATTCAAATCAAACATGGGCCCATCGATTTTCAGGTCCGCGAACCGGTTTCACCTCTGCTCGGCGGCCTGGAAAAAACGAATGAAGCCATCGAGCTGCAAATCACGCAGGAATATACCGGGCAGCAGAGGCATTTGTGTTATCTCCTGCCGATGTGGAAGGAAACGCTCGATTTCGATATGCGCAACGCGGGCCAATCCACGCCCGTGCGCGATTTGGTTTCCGGCAAGACCTACCAGCGCCCCTACGGCGGCTTGGTGGGCGTCGCGAATGTGGGCATGGATGCGAACTGGCTCGCGCATCCGCTCGCGATGGCCAACCTTTATGGCTTCGGCCGCCTGGCGTGGGACCCCACCCTCAGCGCGCAAACCATCACGGAAGAATGGACGCGCCTCACCTTCGGCAACGATGCAACCACCGTTTCCACGATTGATGCCATGCTGCTTTCTTCCTGGAACATCTACGAAAGCTATACGGGGCCGCTCGGGGCGGGCACGCTCACCGATATTCTCGGAAGTCACTACGGTCCCGGTGTGGAATCCTCCGAACGAAATGGCTGGGGCCAGTGGCACCGCGCGGATCAGGCGGGGATTGGCATGGATCGCACAGCCGCCACAGGGACTGGGTATGTCGCGCAATATTCGCCCGCAGTTGCGAAGCAATACGAGTCCGTGGAAACGACGCCAGACGAATTGCTCTTGTTTTTCCACCATGTTCCTTACTCTTACAAACTTCACTCCGGCAAAACCGTGATCCAACATATTTATGATTCCCATTATGACGGCGCCGGCCGGGCCGCTGCGCTCGTCACCCAGTGGCAATCGTTGCAAGGCCGCGTGGATGAGCAGCGCTACGAAGACGTGTTGCGGCGCCTTGAGTATCAGGCGGGCCACGCCATCGTTTGGCGCGACGCCATTTGCAACTGGTTTGCCCGCACCTCTGGCGCGCCCGATGAACGCGGACGCGTCGGCCACTATCCTGGCCGAGTTGAAGCGGAGGACATGGAGTTGCACGGCTACGTGCCGTTCGACGTCACTCCGTGGGAAGCCGCTTCGGGCGGCAAGGGAATCGAATGCCCTTCGACCTCTGCGTCCTGCACCGCCAGTTCTCATTTCACAGGTGCTCCGGGCCGCTACGACATCGACGTCCGTTACTTTGACCAATCGAACGGCATTTCTCAATTCCGCGTGTATCTGGCGAACCAGCTCGTCGCGGAATGGAGCGCCAACGAGCAATTCCCCGCGACGGTTCCCAACGCAGACTCCTCCACGCGCTATCGCATTCCAAGCATCGCCCTGAAAACAGGGGATGCGCTGCGCATCGAGGGCCGCCCGGATGGCCCCGAACGCGCCGCCCTCGATTACGTCGAATTCACCGCCGCAAACCGCGACCCGAAGCACTGAACTCTTTTCGCCAACGATCGAGCACTACATCGTGCAAAGCAGGTTGTTGAGCTCCGTAGATGGCAGTACAATCGCAGTAGATATGTATTGCACGTGTAGTCACCATGTCACCTAATAGTGAATGAAGTTTAGGCAGAGCCGCGGAGCTGGTCCCAATAAGAACCCAATTAGTGCCAAGGTGAGGTATTTCCTCATGAAAATCCTCCAAGTCATACCGCGAGCAAACAAGAATGCAAAACTCAAAGCCTTGCTAAAGGCAACAGAGAGAGAGCTTCGTGGCGGGACCACCACCTTCGTGCGACAGAGGGAAGGACGGTGGAAGCACAAGAAATATCCTGGTTGGATTAACTGGGAGGAAGCGCAAGGCGGGGTCCTCGTAGCGGAAGTCAAGACTCTGGACGGAAAGGCGGAGTGGCAGTTACTGCAGGCATTTATCGGATACCTTGACCGACATTTGGCCGACTATATCGAATCTGTCTCAATAACTTATCGATAGTTCAATTAGAGCGGCACGCCGGAGTTCGACGCTCTGATGAAACGCCTGAAGCATGTACAGACGGGGCGCCTCTTCAGCCGGGATGAGATGAATGAGTGGCGGGTTGTTTTTGTTTCGCTTTGAACTTACAACTGAAAACTGATGACTTAGAACTCTCGCCGCGCGAGACCTGCTACCATTGGTTCGGCAATCAGGAGGGAGCAACCATGCGCTGGTACCACTACGTGTCGTACTTCTTCGGAGGCGCGTTCCTCGCGAACGCTCTGCCCCATTTCGGCAATGGCATCTCGGGCCATGCCTTCCAGAGTCCCTTCGCATCACCACCCGGGGTAGGCTTGTCCTCCTCCACGGTTAATGTCCTATGGGGCTTCTTCAACCTTGCCGTCGGCTACCTGCTCGTCTGTCGCGTCGGCAGCTTCAATCTGCGCAAGACCCCGCACGTGCTCGTCCTCGGGGCGGGCATCCTGATCATGTCGCTCATGCTGGCCCACGCATTCGGACGGTTCCACGGCGGCCTGTGATCCTGCCAAGCGGCCCGGCCACTGAATGTGAAGTAAACTCCAGGGGGCTGCTGAAAAACGCGTTTCGCCGTCATTCCGAGCGAAGCGAGGAATCCCTCTTCGATCAGAATTCCAAGAAAAGAGAGATTCTTCACTTCGCAGACTCCGTTCGGAATGACGAATTCAAGGTTTTTTAGCAAGCTGGTAGGCCATGAATATCAATCTGACGCCTGAGCAGGAAAAGATCGTCCAGGACACGCTGGAGACGGGCCACTTCCGCACTGTCCAGGAAGTAATTGGCAAAGCTCTGCAGGTTCTCCACGAGAAGGAGCAATCTTCGACTGCCGGCGCGCCTAACGGCACACAGCGCGAGGCCGTACGCGACATGCTCGCCTTCGTTGAGAAGAACCGCGTGCGTCTAGAAGGGATCTCCGTCAAGCAACTGATTCACGAGGGCCACCGTCTGTGAGCGATTGCGGGCTGGTCTTCTGAGTTGCAAATTCATCGAATAAACAAACGCGCCACTCCGATTCAGCGATCAAATAAACTTGTCATTCCGAGCGAAGCTCAGTAATAGAGCAGCCGATTCGTAAATTTCCCACCTTGTACTGTGCCCACTGAAAACTCAAGTTTTTAAAGGGAATCCGAAGGGCCGAAACGGGGCAAGACGGGCACGTCCGCGCCGATTTGTGGGGCAAATGTGGGGCAGCCCTACTTGATAGGACGCTCCTGCAAAACGCCCTACTTTGAATCCGTCCAATCTAACGGCTCGTAAACTTCAAGGTGCTGGCTGTGCTTTTCATCTACGTGTTCGCCCTCTAGATAGCCGGACAAGAAAGCTGCGTGTTGCGCGGCCAGTGTCGCATCAGCCTCATGGACGTGGTACACGATTACGTATTCTGCTCCGCACTTGCGACACATAGCATCCGGTGAATTTGGCACCTTGGCGTAACCAGCGGGAATCGGGTCGCCCTTCTGAATACCCTTTCCTTGGGACATGGTTTTGCTCCTTACGCCGCTCTTTCCGCGTCAGATGCGATTTGTTTTAATTACGAAGCCAGCCTCACGCGCCTTAGTTATAATTCCTGCGACCTGTGACATCGGGAGTTGCATACATTGGCCGTCCAAAATCCAGCGACCAACCTTCGCATTTTCTCTTAACCAGGAAGCAGCCTTCGGATTGAAAGGAGTAACTTCTGCTCCATTGCCGCCGGGATAGCCGTTGAAGACAATGTCAGTACTCTGCTTGGCGGTTTCCCTCCGGGGAATTTCAGGCAGGTCTTGTAACTTCCCCAACGAATCCCGCGCCCTGTTGACGGTTTTGGCTACAATATCTTCGCAATCAGGCGCTCCGCCGTAGTAAGTGCTGGCGTAAGTTGGAAAAAGAAGCACCACTTCAAATGCTTCTCTGGCTTCTGTTTTGTATCCGGCCTGAACTAGCAATTCTCCCACCTGTTGAAGGCAGCTTGGATTAAGACCACAAGCAAACGCTTTCAGGAAAGTAGATACTCGTGTGGCCCAATCTTTGGGCAGTTCCGACCTATCCGAGTACAGCCAGCCTTCCCCCGCCAAGCCTTCGAGCGCTTGTGCCGTTTGCATCCTTTGAAGCGTTTCGACCGCTTCAGGATGAAATAGAACAGTTCCACCCGCCGCCTCATTGAATTGGCGCTGGGATTCTTCCAGCTGTCGTTTAATGACTTCGATTTCTTCGGGGGAATAAACTGGAAGATGGTTCTCCCAACCCCCAAGCCGGAGGGACGTAATCAACTTTTGTGTCAACCGCATTCCTGCGTCCACGTAGGGCTTTGCCGGGCGCTTGTCTGTTGTACCGAAGAGTTTGCTCAGCAATCCCATACTTAACTCCTGCGCTTTGCGCAGATTCTACCACGCAAAGGTGGAGAAAGCTTGTCGTTAGGAATTGATGACGCCGAGCAGGGTATCCCTGAAGCTGGCTTTGGTTTTCCTTATCCTTAAACTTACAACTGAGTACTTCACACTCCAGCCGGGCCGCGCGCGCCCCTGATCAGGCAGACACAACCGAAAGCACGCCGTGTTCCTTGCGCGTGGGCCGGACGGTAATTTCAACGTCTTGGCGCAGGGCGGTGAGGAATTCCATCAGGCGTCCAATGGAAAAATTGCCCGCGCGGTTGCGCATGAGTAAGGAGACCTGAGGCTGCTGCACGCCGAGAATCTTGGCGATCTCGACTTGGGTCATGCCGCTGTCCTTGAGGATCGTGTAGATTTGCAGGGCGAGCTGCGCCTTGAGCAGTTCCTGTTCGGGATTGGGAAGGCCCAGGTCCGCAAAGACGTTTCCGCTGCCGTCGGTCACGCGGGCAACTTGCCTGCGTTCTTTTGTGGCGACTGACGCGGCCTTTGGCTTGGATTTGCGATTCACGATGGCAGGATACCATTTTAGAAAATGACCAGGGATTGATAAAAGGGCGCACTCTCAATGCGCTGAGACCTCCGGGTGGCCTACCCTTTGCGGTTTTTTGCAAAGGGTGGGTCGGTTCTTCTGTCTTCTCCACCCCTCCCCGTACCAGTTTCGAAACTACTACCGTTCCAACTATTAGGCCAAACTGTGGTTCAGGCATCTGACGCGAACACGGAGAAACTATTCTCGAAGGGATTTGCTGGAACAAGTTGGAACGGCACTAGTACCTTATAAATAGTGTTTGACATACGGTAAATAACATGGTATGATGCGTTGTGAATATTCGGCACCAGACCGCCCGCGCTCGACAGTTCCCCGGCACATTCACACTCTGCATCAAGACTGGGCATCGATATCAAAATAAAGACTTTATAACCAACGTGTTTTCACATACTTGCACACTTTTGCACCCGCAAGCCCTTTCTTTTCACATGCTTCACAAAAACACCCGGGGTGGCATATGCCCGATTCTTTCAAAAAGACACCGAGACATGCCCGCATCGTCCACCGGAGCGGCGGGACGGAGGGTTTGGAGGAACGGGCTTCAACGTCACAGTGTAGGTTTCGTTGCCAGCAAGGCGCCCGCCCAAGAGGGCGACCGCTACACGAGCTTTGAATCTTCAACCTTTAACTTTGAACAGCTTTTCTCTTTCTTCCGTCTTCTCTTAGACTTAAAACTGATAACTGAAAACTTAGAACTGCGCGTCGCTAACCTGGGGTACCATAGGGGATTCTTGACTATGACGAATCCCGTTCTGCAGGTCGAAAACCTTGTGAAGCGCTACGGCGAAGTGGAAGCCGTGCGCGGCGTCAGCTTCAGCGTGGAAGAGGGCGAAGTGTTCGGCCTGCTGGGTCCGAACGGCGCCGGAAAGACCAGCACGATTGAAGTGCTGGAAGGATTGCGCGTGGCCGATGGCGGGCGAGCCACGGTTTGTGGCCTGGATCCGCAGAGGAACCCCAACGAATTGAAAAATGAAATTGGCGCAGTGCTGCAGGCCACTTCCCTTCCCGACAAATTGCGTGTGAGCGAAGCGATCCGGCTGTTTGCCGGCTTCTACAAGCGCACGCGGAATCCTAATGAGCTGCTGAGGCGCTTCGGGCTCGCAGAGAAGCGGCATTCGTTCTACAACCAGCTTTCCGGCGGGCAGAAACAGAGGCTGGCGCTGGCGATGGCGCTGGTGAACGATCCGCGGGTGCTGTTTCTGGACGAGCCGACGGCAGGATTGGACCCGCAGGTGCGCCGGGAGATTTACACGATCATCGAAGAGCTGAAGCGCGAAAAGAAGACCATCGTCCTGACAACGCACTACATCGAAGAGGCGGAGAAGCTGTGCGACCGCGTGGCCATCATTGATCACGGCAAACTGATTGCCTCGGGCACTCCACGGGAATTGAAACAACGATCGGGGGACACCACGCGGGTGGAAGTGCGGCTAGCCAAACCGACGGCGAAGGAATCGCTGTGCAAACTCGATGGCGTGGCTGACGCGCTGGAAGTGGACGGGGCATATGTGCTGCATTGCCAGCGGACGGCGCCAGCCATCGTAGCGCTGGTCAAATATCTGGAAGCGCAGGGCAACGAACTCGTGAGCCTGGAAATTGCGACCCCTTCGCTGGAAGACGTGTTCATCGAGCTGACCGGAAGGAGGCTACGGGATTGAAAACGATTCTCAAGCTTGCTACTGTGCGCATACGCATCACGCTGCGAAATAAGACATTTCTATTTTTCAGCCTGGTCATGCCGATGGCGATTTTCTTTCTTTACACCGGTGTTCTTGCCAGAGGCAAGCCTGAGGCTGTCAGGTACTGGATGGGCCCGATATTGTCCTTCACGGTGATGGGGACCTTTTGGGGTTTGAGCATGCAACTGGTGACTTGGCGTGAACAGGGAATCCTGCGCCGGTTCCGGCTTGCCCCCATCGCTCCATCCAGCATGATCATTTCCAGCATACTGGCGAATTATCTGCTCATTATGCCGACGGTCATTCTGGAGCTGTTGCTGGCCCGGTTCATCTACAACGTCACGTCGTTCGGTAATCTGATTAGCGTGTTTGTGCTGGTGATTCTAGGCATCACCGCATTTGGAGCCATGGGCCTGGTGGTCGCCAGCGTGACCAACACCATGCAGGAAACCCAGATCATCAACCAACTCCTCTGGTTCGCGCTGATTTTTCTCTCTGGAGCAACCATCCCGCTGGCCGCGCTTCCGCACATGGTTCAGCGCATAGGGCTCTTTCTGCCTGCGACCTACTTTGTCTACGGCTTGCAGCGGGCGATGCTTGCCGATGCTCACTGGTATACTCTCGGCACCGTGGTGGTCTCTCTGCTCGCGTGGGCGGCTTTGGCCGCCTTCATCTCTTCGCAACTTTTCCGGTGGGAGCCGGAAGTCAAGTTGCCGCGCAATGCGAAGCTTTGGGCCGTGGCCACGATTCTGCCGTTCGTTCTCCTGGGCATCTGGTCAAATCAAAACGGAAAGGTCCTCTCAACTTCAGCCAACATGGCCTCGTCCTACTTGGGGGAAGGGCGGCCGACGGAAAATACTCCGCCAGCGGACAAACGCTAGCTCTGCCAAATTGGCCGGAACGCGCGAAAAGAGCACGCCAAAATGGTTGCGAATTTTCGTTTACATTTCGGGCCTTTTCATTGACGCTCCCTCACCCGTGGCATATTCTGAACTTGCGGGCGGGTGAAATCGATTCAGCCAGGGAGGCTAACCATGCCGGTACAGAAGACCGACAAAATCTGGCACAACGGAACATGGATCAACTGGGACGACGCGAAGATTCACGTCCTTTCCCATGTTGTCAGCTATGGCTCCGCCGTCTTTGATGGCCTGCGCTGCTACGACACGAAACAAGGCCCTGCGCTCTTCCGCCTGCACGAACACATGCAGCGGCTGATTAACTCCGCGAAGATTTACCGCATGGAGTTCCCCTACACCGCCGAGGAACTCTGCAGCGTCGCCATCGAACTGGTGCGCCTCAACAAGCTCGATGCCTGCTACGTGCGGCCCATCGTGCTGCGCGGATACGGCGAAGTCGGCGTAAACCCGCTGCACTCGGTCGTCGAGGTGTACATGGCGTGCTGGCGCTGGGGCGCTTATCTGGGTGCAGAAGCGCTCGCGAAGGGCGTGGATGTTTGCGTCAGTTCGTGGACGCGCATGGCGCCCAATACGCTGCCGGCTATGTCCAAAGCGGCGTGCAATTACATGAACTCTCAGCTCATTCATATGGAAGCCGAAATCAATGGCTTTGCCGAAGGCATCGCGCTCGACGCCAGCGGGCACGTCAGCGAAGGTTCCGGCATGAACATTTTCCTGGTGCTGGAAGGCGCGCTGATAACGCCGCCCGTGGCCGCGAGCATTCTTCCCGGAATCACGCGCGATTCCATCATTAAGCTCGCCGGCGATTTGAACATTCCGGTGAAGGAAGCGAACATTCCGCGCGAGATGCTGTACCTTGCCGAGGAAGTGTTCTTCGTGGGGACGGCCGCCGAGGTCACTCCGGTGCGTTCGATTGACCGCATCACCATCGGCAAGGGAGCGGCTGGCCCTGTCACGCTGCGCATCCAGGAAGAGTTCTTTGCAATGACCAGCGGAAAGAAAGCGGACCGGCACAACTGGCTCACACCGGTGAATGTTCCGGTAGCGGCTGCGCGGTAGGAATTCTGCAAAATATTCAGATCTTGCCACGGAAGGGTGCAGCAATGCTGCACCCCTACAAGAACTTCGCTTCATCCTTTCTGGCGCAGCGTGCGCTTTCCGGCTAGAATCGTGGGCATCGCGTTGTACTCAAGGATGTGCCCCGGAGGCCGTGCGATGTACAACCTCACACAAAAACTGACTGCGGAATTTCTTGGAACGTTCGCGCTGATTTTTTTCGGTGCCGGTGCCGTGTGCGTGGATTGGCACCTGCGAAGCACAGGCGGACTGGGATTGCCAGCAATTGCGCTGGCGCACGGGTTGGCGATGGCCATCATGGTTTCGGCGCTGGGACATATCTCCGGCGGACACTTCAATCCCGCGATCACGATCGGATTTTGGGTGACCAAGCGGCTCTCCACGATTGATACGCTGGCGTATTGGGGAGCGCAACTGCTGGGGGCGGTAGCCGCGGCGTATCTGTTGAAGGTGATCATCCCTGATGAAACCTGGCGCAACGTGGCGCTGGGTACGCCGGAACTTATGCGCGACTTCCCGACGTGGGGCGCCCTGTCCCTGGAAGCCGTGACCACCTTCTTCCTGGTGCTGGTGGTGTTTGCGACGGCGGTGGACGAACGCGGAGCGTTTCGCGCGATCGGGGGATTCGGAATCGGTTTGACGATTACGCTGGGGATTCTGGTTGCCGGACCATTCACGGGCGGAGCATTGAACCCCGCCAGGGCGTTCGGGCCGGCGCTGGCTTCGCACCACTGGCTGAATCAGGGGATATATTGGGTGGGCCCCTTGGGCGGGGGATTTGTGGCCGGGTTGTTGTACGACACGCTGTTCCTTCGGAAGGCGGAAAGGTAGGTTCGAGTGGGCGAGTTTGTGAAAAGCGTCGAATAGAGTTTCTTCACGGCATCTCTGAGCGGGCTAATCCCACAAGAATTTGATGATGATCGGAGCCCCCAAGGGCTGAGGTCCGGGCGTTTGGGGCGAAGGACTCCTGCGTCCCTACGTGAAGTGCGTGGTGGGGGCGTAAAGTGGGGCACGGATAAGGGATCACGGGATTTGCCTGTCCGGAGGCTCAGGTAACTAGAGCGCAACTCCCTTCCCCGGCTGTCTTGTTGGCGTCCCCGGTGGGTGCTACGTTCGATCAGGAAGCGCATTCTTGCGGGGTGTCTGCTTATGGCTCTGAGTATTGACGATCTGCTTCGCCGCGCGGTGGAGAACAAGGCCTCCGACTTGCACCTAAAGGTCGGCAACCATCCTTATTTGCGCGTGGACGGCCTATTGACCCCGCTGACGGACGTGCCGCGCGTCACGCCGGAAGAAATGCTCTCGATGGCGTTCAGCATGATGACCAACCGGCAAAAACAGAAGTTCAAGGAAACGGCCGAGTTGGATATGGCGTATGGCGTCGCGGGCCTGGGCAGGTTCCGTGTGAACGTGTTCCAGCAACGCGGCAATGTCGGAATGGTCTTGCGCGTCATCCCCACCAAAATTCGCACCGTGGAGGAGCTGAATCTTCCGCCGGTGGTTTCCAAAATCTGCGAAGAGCAGCGCGGGCTGGTGCTGGTCACGGGCACGACAGGTTCCGGCAAGTCCACGACGCTGGCATCGATGATCGACCGGATCAACGCGAACCGATCCGACCACATCATCACGATTGAAGACCCTATCGAGTTTCTGCACCGCGACAAGCGCAGCTTCATCAACCAGCGCGAAGTGGAAGTGGATACGGCAAACTTTTCCACGGCATTGCGCGCCGGATTGCGTCAGGACCCCGACGTGATTCTGGTCGGCGAAATGCGCGACCTGGAAACGATCTCGACCGCGCTGCTGGCCGCGGAAACCGGCCACCTGGTGTTCTCGACGTTGCACACTCTGGACGCGACGGAAACGATCCAGCGTATTATCGCGGTCTTCCCGCCGCCGGAACAGAAACAGATTCGCTTGCAGATGGCCGCGACGTTGAAGGCCGTCATCTCGCAGCGCTTGGTGCGCCGCGCGGATGACAAGGGCCGCGTCCCCGCGGTGGAAGTCATGATTGCCACCGCGTACATCCGGGACTGCGTCATCAATCCGGACAAGACGCGGCTGATCCACGACGCCATCGCCGCGGGCACCTCGCAATACGGCATGCAGACGTTTGACCAGTCGCTGTTCGATCTTTACAGCAAGGAACTCATCACGCTGGATGAAGCGCTGTCGCGCGCGTCCAACGCGGACGAATTCAAGTTGCGCATCCAGGGTATCCGCTCGGCCTCCGACGCGGCGCGCGAGGAGATGGAGCGGCAGATGGCGGACTTCGAGAGGTTCGCCCGCAAGTAGTTTCCCTAATCAACCGCGGTGGATTCTGTTGCCCCTCGCTTGCTGAGGGTGTATCATCCGCGCGTTCACGCCGCTAGTGCTCATCCGATGACCTTCATCAACTAAGGAGGATGCAATGGATTGTTGTCAATTCATCCCGGGACGCCGGGATTTTCTGAAAGCTTCCGCGACGCTTACCGCGGGAATTGCCGGCTTCAGCCTTTTTGCGGGGCCGTCTTACTCCGAGGAAGCGGAGCAGTTTATTGTCGGGCCGAAGAAGGGCTATGCGCCGCAGATAGGGACGCTGGTCTCCATGATGGCGTTCATGCGCTGGCAGGTCCTCAGCTCGGTGAAAGGGATGTCCACCAAGGATTTGGATTTTCTACTGGACGAAAAAGCGAACCGCATGGGGGCGCTGCTTCTGCACCTGGTGGCGGTGGAGAAATTTTATCAACTGAATACGTTTGAGGGATTGGGCGACGACAAGCTCCCTGAAGCCTGGAAGGAAAAGTGGGGGTCGGCGATGGAGTTGGGCGATCCCGGACGCAAGCAGATTCAGGGGAACACCTTGGATTACTACCTGAACGGTCTGAGTGAGACGCGTGAAAAAACCTTGGCGGAGTTTCGCAAGCGGGACGATGCGTGGCTAATGGCGGTGGACAAAACGTGGGGCTGGGGACCAACGAACAACTATTGCAAGTGGTTTCACGTGACCGAGCACGAGGCCAATCACAACGGACAAATCAAGATGCTAAAGACCCGCATTCCGGGGGCGAAGCCAGCGTCGGAATGACGTGACAGGAAGACGGAAAAGACTTTCTTCAGGGGCTGAAGCCCAATTCTATTGAAGTCTTTACGCCGGGGCTGAAGCCCCGGCCTCCTAACAAAAAAAGACGAGCTCACCGCACAGCGGCGGTGAGCTCGGGGCAGGGCAGAAACTCGGCTCAGTTGAAGTGCGCCGCGTTTTTATCGACGAAGGACTTGTACTCCTCCGGCAATTCTTCGAGAACGAAGATGGAACCGGTGGGGCAAACCGGGACGCAAGCGCCACAATCAATGCATTCGCCCGGATGCACATAGAGCTGAGGGGCGGTCTCAAAATCCGGCTCATCCTTGGTGGGATGAATGCAATTGACGGGGCAAGTCTCGATGCAGTGCTCGTCCTTCGTGCAGGTGTCAACAATGACGTAAGCCATGGTGCGTGATCTCCCAAAGTGTTGAAGTGCAATTCGCGTGCCACAGGGGCACAGAGGCAAACTACTGTGTTTTCAAGCAATCCGTAGAGAAAAGTGTAATATCGGACCAAATTAGGGTGTGTGATCTGGCGCACAGTGCGGGGGTCATGCAAACACGACCTTATTGTTCCGGAATCAATCGATTGCAGGACTGCCGGCGAAATCGCGCATTGCACGCCTGCACTTCGATGTCGGCTATTTGCTTCAACCTGAAAACCGAAGATGAAGAGGGATTCCTCGCACAAAAGGCGTGCGATGGAAAATCGTACCTCGCCCCGACGAAGCGTGCGGGGCGCAAAACCCGCGCTTCGCAGACTCCGCTCGGAATGAGGCGAGGGTGAACATCGGGCGAGGTGGAGTTGAAGGATTGAGAGGAACTCAGCGCTTGTTTCAGCCTTCGCTTACTTCTATGCTCTTCGTGTGTTTGGGAAGCCACGCCAACTGGAGACGGAAGCGCTGCTTTACGATGCGGCGATCAAGGCATTGATGCGGCGCGCGCATTCGGTGCACGAGATGAAGAAGGCGCTGGCGCGGCGCTGCGAAGATGAAAAGCTGGTTAAGACCGTTGTGCAGCGGCTGAAGCGGGAAAACCTGCTGGACGACGCGCGCTATGCGAAGCAGTTCACGAGGCACCGCACGGAATCGCGCAAGCAGGGGGAGTATCGCATTGCGCGGGACTTACGGGCGCGGGGCGTGCCGGACCGTCACATTGCGGTGGCGCTGAAGAACGCCAGCGAGGAGACGGACCCGGCGGCGGTGATCCGGCAGAGGATTGAGAGGAAACTGCGTGCCTTCCGGGGAGAGATTGACGAGAGGAAAATGGCTTCGCTGTACCGGTCGCTGATCGCGGCGGGCTTCCCTTCCGATCTGATCCGGCGGGAATTGCACCGCATGACCAAGGAAGATGTGCCAGAAACCGAGGGGAGCGAGGAAGTGGATTGAGGAGAGAACGCTAAGGGCTCCGAGGGCGAAGCTGATCGCTTCAGGGTCCGGAAACTGGAATCCGACTTCCAGCAACAGAGATCCGTCGAAAGCGCGCTCTTACTGGACGGGATCGTTCCGAGAGAATTTTGCGTCGTTCAACAGGGCTTCGGCCATCCCCTTCCTGTGCAGCTCCATCGCCCAATTCACCGATGTCTTGATGTAGGCGTTCATGGCCTTGGCGCAGCTGTTTTCAAAGCTGTTGCCGGACTTTTCGTCAATCTTTGGGTAATCCTTATCCATGTCTTCCCAGCCGTTGAAGTTTTCGGATAGGCATGCGCCGAATACGTGGTCCCGGTTGAAGCCGTAGTTTTCGATCTTCATTTCCTTCAGGGATTCCGTGGCGAGATGCTTAAGCGCTGGATCGGGGTGGACATTCACGGCCAGGCGTGAGCGAGTGATTCCCTTGCCGAGAATGCGGATGGAAATGGTGACTTCCACTTCAGTATAGGGTTCGCCCTCTCCGGCGAAGTCTTGCGCGGAGAGGAGCTTCTTGGTTCTTCTTGGCTTCGGCATGTGTTATACCCTCGTCGTAGCTTGGTCTTTGCACTTGTGATTGCCCGATTGATCAGGGGAAGCGCAGCAGTCATTCTATCGCAATGGGTGTAGCGGAGCTGCTGCCCACAAAGCAAGTGCGATTGCTGGGCCGTCGGTGGCTCTGCGATAATGAAATGGTTGCTAGATTGTGGAGAATTGAACAGGGCACCCGCCTCCATTCCTGCATCAGGCCAGGTAGAAGGCAGGGGCACGTGAGTTGGGCGAGATTGCGGTGATTCCAGAGATTGCGAGATAAGGGTGACGTGGTGGGCGAGGGAATGAAGAGGCTGACGGGCAACGAGATCCGCGAGAAATTCCTGCAATTTTTCGAGAGCAAGGGGCACCGGCGCGTGCGTTCGTCTTCGCTTGTGCCGCATGGCGATCCGACGCTGCTGTTTACGAACGCGGGGATGAACCAGTTCAAGGATGTTTTTCTGGGACTGGAGAAGCGGGAGTACACGCGGGCGACGACGGCGCAGAAATGCGTGCGCGCCGGGGGTAAGCACAACGATCTGGAAAATGTGGGCTTCACGAAACGGCATCATACGTTTTTTGAGATGATGGGGAATTTTTCGTTTGGGGATTATTTCAAGAAGGATGCGATTGCGTACGCATGGGAACTGATCACTTCGCCGGAGTGGTATGGGATCGACCCGAGTAGGCTGTATGTAACTGTGTTCGGCGCCACCGAAGTGTCCCCCGGTCAGCTACTAAGTTCCGATCACGAGGCAAAGGTCTTCTGGGTAAATGAGGGCGTACCGCAGGATCGCATCTTTGAGATACCTGGCTTAAAGGCAAATTTCTGGGCGATGGGAGATACCGGGCCTTGCGGGCCGTGCAGCGAGATTCACTACGACATGGGACCTGAAGCTTCCGACTTGGCCCACGGGATTACCGCCCCAGCATGCACATTTCCCTGCGATTGCGGGCGGTATGTGGAGATCTGGAATCTGGTGTTCATGCAGTTCAACCGGGATGAGAGCGGCAGGCTGACGCCATTGCCAAAGCCTTGCGTGGATACTGGGATGGGGTTGGAGCGTGTCGCGGCGGTGCTTCAGCGCGTGGTGTCGAACTACGAGACGGATTTCTTCACACCACTGATTGACCGTGCGGCAGAATTGACTGGCGTCGACGAGAAAGAGGAATTGCAAGCGGAAGAGGACCGCCGCTCGGCTGCTTCCCTGCGGGTGATTGCAGACCACGCGCGCGCCACGACCTTTCTGATTGCAGACGGCGTTCTTCCCTCCAACGAGGGGCGTGGCTATGTCCTGCGCAAGATCATGCGGCGGGCGATAAATCACGGCCGCATGCTGGGCATGCAAAAGCCATTTCTTTATGAGATGACGGGCACAGTCTGCGGATTGATGAAAGACGCCTATCAGGAGTTGGTCGAATCCACTGGCCTAGTTAGCAAAGTGACCTACTCCGAAGAACAGCAGTTTGGGCGGACGCTTGAACTCGGACTAGGCGAATGGGACACGCTTCTGCGTCAGAAAATCGCTTCGCGCCTTTTATCAGAACTTGACGAAGAGAAGCCGTCCAGCAGCGACGCCTTCACCAACGCCTTTGGTCTAGCCATAAAGCGAAATGACCCGGCGGTGCTTTTTGAAGCAGTAGAGCGTGAATTGGGACCGACGCGGGCGGAGCGGTTTCGACAGCAGTGGAATGCGAAGGATGTCCCACCGGTCAGAATCGAGGGCGAGGAAGCATTTCGCCTGTATGACACGTTCGGCCTGTCACTAGACTTTATGCAAGACATAGCTCGTGACCAGGGACACCAACTAGAGATTACCGGTTTTGAGCGGGCATTGCAGGAGCAGAGGACGCGGGCACGGGCTTCGTGGAAGGGCGGGTCGAAGGAGGCGGCGAATCCGGCGTATGCAAAGCTGGCTGAGACGTTCAAGACGGAACCGGATTTTTACTTTGAGACGAGCACAAAGGATTGCCGGATTGAGGCGATCATCACCAAAACAGGCCCGGAGAGCGAATTGAAGCCGGGGGAGACGGGCGAAGTGGTGCTGGACCGCACGGTGATCTACGCGGAATCGGGCGGGCAGATGGCGGATACCGGCGCGTTTTACGACAGTTCGGAATCGTTGCAGTTGGGCGACGTGACAGGCGCGTACTATCCGGTGGCCGGACTGGTTGCGCACAAGGTGACCGCGAAGGAGACGCTGCGGGTAGGTGACCGCGTGGCGGTAGTGGCGGACGCGGAGCGGCGCGCGCGCATCATGCGCAATCACAGCGGGACGCACCTGGTGCACGCGGCGCTACGGAATATCCTGGGCACGCACGTGAAGCAAGCGGGTTCGTTGAACGCGCCGGAGCGCTTGCGCTTCGACTTTTCGCATTTTGCGCCGGTGGGACAGGAAGAGCTGCGGGACATTGAGCAGCAGGTGAACGAGGAGATCCGGGTCAACACGCAGATCGAGACGGGCGTGATGTCGCTCGAAGAAGCGCTGAATTCCGGGGCGCTGGCGTTTTTCGGGGACAAGTATCCGGAGAGCAATGTGCGCGTGGTGACGATACCCGATCCGCGGGCGCCGCGCGGTTTCTACTCGAAGGAATTGTGCGGGGGAACGCACGTACACCGCATCGGCGATATTGGCGTGCTGAAGATTGTGAGCGAGGAATCCGTGGCGGCCGGCGTGCGACGAATCGAAGCGGTAACAGGAATTGGCGCGCTGGAACATTACCAGCACCAGGCGCACACACTGCGCGAATTGGCCGGGCGACTGAACGTCGGGGAGGATTCTCTGCTGGCGTCGGTGGAGAAACTGGCCCAGACCGCGCGGAATTTGGAGAAGGAATTGGAAGCGCAGAAGCGCAAGGGGGCGCTCAACCAGTTGGATGAGCTGTTTGCCCAGGCGAAGACGATCAAAGGCGTGAAGGTGGTCTGCGGCGAAGTGGGTAATGTGGACCGAGACGGTCTGCGGCAGCTTGTGGACTCCCTAAGACAGAAGCTCGGCTCCGGCGTGGTCGTATTAGGAATGCCTGAGGATGGCAAAGTAGCGCTGATCGCGGGGGTGACCAAGGACCTGACCGCTAAAGTCCATGCTGGCAAGCTGATACAGGCGCTGGCCAAGCAGGTGGGGGGCTCCGGAGGGGGTCGGCCGGACCTGGCCGAGGCTGGCGGAAAAGACACATCGGCGCTAAAAAGTGCCCTGCAGAACGTACCCTCGCTGCTGGAACCGCTGCTATAATCCAAGACAGCGCTAGAAGCGTGTCCCGCAAGTGACGCATTTCGCACCACTTGTCTGCGGACGATGTTTTGCAGCAGGATGAATGCACTGCCGGCCCAAGTGCGAATCAAGAGGGCCCGCAGACGAAAACGAATTGTTATACCTATGCCTTCCCCGAGGCCGATTCGCGGTTCACAACATCCAATGATTCGGAACACTGTTCTTGCGTCCTTTGTGGTTGCGGTTGTCCTGCTGGGAACGGCGGGCCAAGGCGCGGCACAGATCGCCACGGTGACCAACCCGGACGGCCGACGGTTGTTTGTGAATGCGGAGCCGCCCACGCTGGTGAAGCTGGCTGCCGCAAAGCCACGAGCGGCGATTTATTTGCCGGGCGAGGTTTCGTTCACGGGCCGGGATCGTCCGGCGATGAACATCAACCGCGACGGCGCGGAAGCGCTGGTTCGGGAAGCGGCGGAACGCCATCATGTGGATCCGGCGCTGGTGCGAGCGGTGATCGAAACGGAATCGAATTGGCACTCGGGAGCAATGTCGCGGAAGGGGGCCATGGGATTGATGCAGTTGATTCCGACGACAGCGCAGCGGTTTGGAGTGAACGACGCGTTTAACCCGAAGCAGAATGTGGATGCCGGGGTGCGGTACTTGAGGAGATTGTTGGAACGATACAACGGTAACCTGGACTTGGCCCTGGCGGCGTACAATGCGGGAGAAGGAGCGGTGGATCGAGCCCACGGCATTCCGTCGTACCGGGAAACGAGGAATTACGTGCAGCGGGTGCAGGATGCGTATTACCGGCCGGGCTCGGGACGTCTCGACAATATGTATGAGCGGGCGAATTCCATTCATCGCGAAGTGGACGCCAACGGGCGGATTATTTTCTCAAACGAGTGAAGCATAGCGGGCGGTACGGTTTGGGGGAAGCAATACACGGATGAGCCTGGGGCAAGAAAATTTCCACAAGCTTTTCGCCAGCGCTTCGCTGGGTTTTGCCCTGCTTGGCTGGGACGTAATTCCCTGCCCCGCCAGGGCTGCGACAACCCATAGCAGCGTAAAACGAGAAGCAGCCGGCACACAATTTACAAAGGCCGAGGAGCAACGCGCGGCGCTGAACGCCAAGGCTCCCGAGAAGCGCACGCTGGCCGAATACAAGCAGGTGGCGGCAAGTTACCGGCGAGTGTACCTGATTACGCCGCACGCCACGGAAGTGCCGGACGCGCTGTTTGCTGTGGGCGAACTGAATACGGAGATGGGCGACCACTTCGGGCGCAGCTACTACCAGGCGGCGGTGGATTCCTACGGTTTCCTGATTCGCGAATACCCCACAAGCAAATACGTGCAGGATGCGATCCTGCGCGCCGCGCAATTGCAGAAGGCTCAACTGGGCGATTCCGCCGCGGCGACGAAGAGCTTCCAGGATTTCCAGAAAAAGTTTCCGCGCTCGACGCACAAGCGAGAAGTGCAGGAAGCGCTGGCGGAGCTGGCGTTGATGCGCAACGCCGAGGCGGGCGATCTGACAGCAAAGAACGGGGCGCCGGCAAATTCGCCGGCAGCCGTATCCGTGGCGGCGCCGAAGAGCGAAGCGGCCGGGCCTCCGGCCCGGAAAGCAACAAGCGGCGGAGAGAGCGCGAAATCCGTGGAGGTGCCACGGGTACAGCGAATCAAGACGAGCGCAACGCCGGACAGCACGGAAGTGCTGATTGAGCTGGAGGATTCCGTGCAGTATGTGTCTGGGCGGATTGCGAATCCGGACCGCATTTATTTCGATCTACACGCGGCACGGCTTAGCCCGAATGTGGCGAGGGGCAATGTGCAGGTGAGCGGAAATCTGCTGAGCAAAGTGCGCGTCGCACAAAATCAGGCGGGTGTGGTGCGCGTGGTGCTGGATGTGAATGACGTGCAGGATTACGCGGCTTCCCTGCTGAAAAAGCCAACGCGGCTGGTGATTGAACTGTATAGCACAAGCCGTGGGGCGAAGCCGGAGCCGGCGGAGACAGCTAAGGCGAACGGCAATGGAAAAGCGAGTCCGAAGGATGGCGGGGACGATCCTGCTCCTGCGGTGCGGACGGCTAAGACAAGCTCCGCGGTGGACGATACGGGAGCACACAGTGGACCAGCACTGAAGCCGACGACGACCACAGTAGCAGCGGAAGCTGTGCCTGCGCCTGTGACTTCACCCGCAGCGGCGAGACCGGAACCCTCAGCGGGCAAGTTGGCGCGGACGAAGGCCACTAAGGGCAGCACGAAGCCGGAATTGGTACAGCCCGCGACGTCGCCGCAACCTACACGAGAGGGGCAATCTACGCTGACGCGCACGCTGGGGTTGAAGATTGGGAGAATCGTGATTGACCCCGGACATGGCGGACATGATACTGGCACGATCGGGCCGACGGGCCTAATGGAAAAGGATTTGTGCCTGGATGTGGCGTTGCGGCTGGGGAAGATCATCCAGCAGAAATTGCCCGGTGCGGACATCCTGTACACGCGCTCGGACGACACGTTCATTCCGTTGGAAGAGCGGACGCATATCGCCAACGAGGCCAAGGCGGATTTGTTTGTCTCGATACACGCCAACTCTAGCCCGGATCATGGGGCGCGGGGAGTGGAAACGTATTACCTAAACCTGAGAGGGTCACCGGAAGCGATGGCCGTGGCGGCGCGGGAAAATGCGGTTTCTCAGGAGAGCATTCACGACCTGGAAGACGTGGTGAAGCAAATAGCACGCACCGAAAAGATCGACGAATCGAAGGAACTGGCCGAGGATATGCAGGACTCGTTGTCGCGGAGGATCCAGAAGACGGCCAGGCCAGTAAGGAACCGCGGCGTGCGCAAGGCTCCGTTTGTGGTGCTGATTGGGGCGGATATGCCGTCGGTCCTGACGGAGATATCGTTCCTGAGCAACCCCTCGGACGAACAGCTTCTGAAGAAGCCGGAGCACCGGCAGCGGGTTGCGGAAGGGCTGTATCAGGGAATGGTCACCTACCTGGAGAGCCTGAACAGCATGGCGGGAAACTCCTCCGGCAGAGCGAACCGGCCAGCAGTTATCTCCGCAGTTGAACAATCCAGGAACCAGAAGTAGCCTAGTGGCATCTAAAGGATAGGTTGTCATGCGGAGGATATTCTACGCACTGATATTGCTGGGCCTGCTCGCTTCGGTGGGAGCCACGGCGGAGCCTGGGTTGTTGCCGGACCACTTCGGCCCTTGGCAGGCGGAGAGCCCGTCCCAGATGAAGGTCGGGGCAGGGCTACACGAAGGCTGGGGCGAAGTTATGCCGGGCACACTGCAGGAAGCGGGACTTCGCCTGGTTGAAGACTGCAGCTACAAGAACGGCGACGAGCAACTAAAAGTATCCCTTCTTACTTTTAAGGACTCCAGCGGTGCCTATGAGTTCTACACAGAAGCAATCGCCCCGGGAATGAAGAGTGTAGGGTTAGGCGATGAGTCCGCGTTTGGACCACACAACGGAGTGATTCTGATCGGCAATATGGTAGTTCTTGCCGATCCTTTCTCGAATCCAAGGCCAGAAAGCCTAGCGGAATTGTTGACCATTCTTAAGGCGAAAGCGGATAGGACACCCTTTCCGCCATTGAAGAGCTACTTGCCGGTCACATGGCGGGTGTTCGGGACGGAGAGATATGCGTTGGGGCCGGTGGGACTCCGTGCGGCGATGACTTCGCTAGGGCAGGCTGCATACGCCGACCTGGCGAATCAAGTGGGCTTTCAGTTGGGCGTGGAAGCGATTCTTGCCAAGTACCAAGGGGCGCATGGCAGCGGAGTGCTGCTGCTTCTGGAGTATCCCACGCCGCAACTGGCCGAACAGCACTTGCACCATCTGGAAGAGGCACTGCCCGCCGCAGCCAAGCGGTCTGGGGTAACGGTGGAACGCAAGGCTTCCCTGCTCTCACTGGTGTTTGAGCCCACCTCGGCGATGCACGCCCAAGCCATCCGGGACGAAGTGAATTACAACACCGAAGTAACCTGGAATGAGCCCAGCCACACGGCGACAGACCCGCCGATGGTGGTGATCATGGTGAAGATTTTCCTGTTCACCGGGTTATTTCTGGGGTTCGCCACGGGCGTGGGAATTGCGTTTGGCGGCGTGCGCGTGGTTATCAAGCGGCTGTTCCCCGGCAAAGTGTTTGACCGCCCGCAAGATATCGAAGTTCTGCAACTGGGCTTAAGCGGGAAAAAGATCGACGCCAGCGACATGTATTGAGGTTCTCTCCCCCACCCAAAAAGAGCCAAACTGTGTCTAATGGTCGCTTTGTGATTTCCGATACAGACTCGGGTCGGTTGTCGTACTATAGAGGATTCTTAGACCCATGCGCACACTCGTCCTCCGACAGTTGACCACTTTAGGTAGTAGAAGGCCTTGGTCTGGGGTGAATCCTCTGATTGGGATGCTGCTGGTCTGCACGCTTTTGAGCGGATGCGGACAAAAGTCGACCGCCGGAAACGCGGCAGCCGGAGCTCCACACGCGATGCCCGTGCAGGTACTGGTTGTCGTGCCGGAAAAGATCGCAGACACGACGGAATACCTGGCGATTCTGAAATCGCGGCACTCGGCAACGATTAACCCGCAGGTGGAGGGGCATGTCACAGGCATAGACGTGAAATCGGGCGATCGCGTGAAGACAGGAGACCCGCTCCTGCAGATTGACCCGATGAAGCAGGAGGCCACCGTCAGCAGCCAGGATGCGGCGCGCGCTTCGCAGGAAGCCGCGCTGAAGCTTGCGAAGGTGAACCTAGAGCGGGCGCAGAAGCTGTTGGAAGCCGGGGTCATCAGCAAGATGGATTTTGACAACGCGCAAACGAACCATGACTCCGCGGTGGCGCAACTGAAATCCCTGGAACAGCAGGTGCAGCAGCAGAAAGTGGAACTGCGCTATTACCGGGTGAGTGCGCCCATGGACGGCATCGTGGGGGATATTCCCGTCCGCGTGGGTGACCGCGTGACGGTCTCGACCCTGCTGACGACGGTGGACGAGCCGGGGGCGCTGGAGGCGTATCTGTATGTGCCGGCTTCGCGTGCGAAGGAGTTGCGGCTGGGCCTGCCGGTGAGACTCTTGGATGAGAGCGGAGCAGTGCGGGCGGAGACGCAGGTCACGTTTATTTCCCCGCAAGTTGATCCCGATACGCAGACCGTGCTGGCGAAGGCGGCGGTGGGCAACGCGAAGGGAGACTTGCGAATTGCCCAGCAGGTGCGGGCTCGACTTACTTGGGGAAATCGGGAAGGGCCGATGGTGCCGGTGTTGGCGGTGCAGCGTATTAATGGACAGTTCTTTGCGTTTTTGGCAGTAAAGGAAGCAACTGGGACATTGGCGCGCCAGCGGTTGCTGAAGCTGGGGGAGATCACCGGGAATAACTATCCGGTGCTGGAAGGCTTGAGGCCGGGGGATCACGTGATCGTGTCCGGTACGCAATTCCTGCAGGACGGAGCGCCGGTCGCGGAGCAAATGCAGGGGACTGGCAAATAGGCAGGCTGAGAGGTCTCGACCGCGAAAATGGCCGCCATCTCCCCGGAAATTCGCACAAAATAGCTTGTCTGAAAAGAAAGGCGGAACAGACCGTTGTTTGTTGACTTCTTCATACGACGTCCCGTATTCGCCACCGTCTGTGCCCTGCTTATTGTTCTCGGCGGCGCCATTTCGATTCCCAGTCTCCCAATTGCGCAGTTTCCGAATCTGGCCCCACCCGAAGTGAATGTCGGCTGCAACTATATCGGCGCAAACGCGCAAACCGTGGAATCTGCCGTGACTATTCCCCTGGAACAAGCCATTAACGGCTCCCCGGGAATGAAGTACATCACTTCGTCGAGCGGCAACGATGGCACCAGCCAGATCACTATTGTTTTCGATGTCTCACGCGATGTGGACCTGGCTGCCGTGGACGTCCAGAACCGGGTTAACCAGGCGCTGGGCCGCCTTCCCAACGCTGTGAAAAACACTGGCATCATCATCGCGAAGCAATCAGCCGGGTTTGTTTTCGGCGCAGGAGTTTATTCGGAAACCGGCCAGTACGACGACCTGTTCATGAGCAATTACCTGGATGTGTACGTGCGCGATGCCCTCAAGCGCGTGAAGGGCGTCGGCGACGTTTTCATTTTTGGCGAACGGAAATACGCAATGCGCTTGTGGCTGGACCCGGCGCGCATGGCCCAGCGCGGCCTGACTGCCACGGATGTCGTTAATGCGCTCCAAGAACAAAACGTCCAGGTGGCGGCAGGTCAGGTCGGGCAACCTCCGGTGCAAAGTGGCCAGGCTTATCAGATTAGCGTGCGCGCCATCGGCCGCCTTACGGAACCAACTGAGTTTGAGAACATTATTCTTAAGACAGGGACGGACGGCACGTTGGTGCGGGTGAAGGATGTCGGCCGTGCGGAGCTGGGCGCCGAGGACTACGGCTCGATACTGCGCTTCAACGGACACGACGCCACAGGCATCGCTGTCACGCAATTGCCGGGTGCGAACGCGCTGGACGTGGACCGCGCTGCCAAGGACGAACTCGAGAGGCTATCAAAGAACTTTCCACCGGGTTTGAAATACGCAATCGCCTTCGATACTACGACCGTCATTGGCGAATCCATCCGCGATGTGCTCATCACCCTGCTGGTTGCCATCGCACTCGTTTTGTTCGTGATGTTTCTCTTTTTGCAAGAGTGGCGCAGCACGATCATCCCCGCAGCAACGATCCCCGTTTCGCTGATCGGCACCTTCATTTTCGTCAAGATCCTCGGCTTTTCTATCAATACGTTGACGCTCTTCGGCATCACTTTGGCCACCGGCTTGGTGGTGGATGACGCCATCGTAGTGATCGAAAACGTAGAGCGGCACATTCTGGAAGGCATCACCGAGCCTCATAATGCTGCCAGCGTAGCCATGAAAGAAGTGGCGGGCGCTGTGATCGCAACGTCGCTGGTGTTGGTGTCCGTATTCGTCCCAGTCGCGTTGTTCCCGGGAACAACGGGCATTCTCTTCCGGCAGTTCGCATTGACCATCGCATTTTCAGTTTCCATCTCGGCGTTCAACGCCCTGACCTTGACCCCGGCTCTTTCCGCGATCTTTCTCGGCCATCATCGTGCCCGGGCGCAGAGCATCTTTTTCGTTTTATTTAACAAGTTCTACAATGCCGGCGCCCGGCTCTATATAACGACGCTTCGTGGCGTGCTGCGCCTGCGCTACGCGCTTCTTCTGGCCTTTGCGGCAACCGTGGGACTGGCTTTCTGGTTGTATCGCACCCTTCCCCAGGCTTTTATTCCTGAAGATGATCAAGGCTATCTCATGCTTGCGGTTCAGACGCCCCAAGGCGCGTCACTTCAATACACGCGCGATATCGCTGGCAAAGCGGAGGAGTTCCTCTCCCATGTGCCTGAGACCAACGGGGCCTTTACCGGCGTCGGGTTTAGTTTTTCTGGCAATGCTCCCAACAAAGCTATGATGTTTGTGAATTTGAAGCCCTTTCGCGAGCGCAAGGGGAAGGAACACACCTCGTTTGCAATCTTGAACAAGATCCGCGGTCCGCTGCTGGGCATTCCGGGCGGAATCGTCGTGCCTTTCAACCCGCCTGCCGTGCAGGGTTTGGGCACTTTCGGAGGTTTCGCGTATCAACTGGAGGACCTCGGACGCAATTCCTTGCAGACCCTTGCCGATACTGCCAATCAATTAGTGGGCCAAGGCAATCAAAGCGGAAGGGTCACCGGCCTGTTCACCAGTTTCACCGCTAATGACCCGCAATACATGGTGAGGATTGACCGCGAAAAGGCCAAGAGTCTGCAAGTGCCGCTTAACCAGATTACCGATGCGCTTCAGGTGTTCATGGGTTCAGTGTACGTGAACGATTTCGACTTCAACAACCGATCATACCGCGTGTATGTCCAGGCGGATCAGCAGTACCGTTCGCGCGCGAAAGATATTCGCACGTACTATCTCAAATCCAACAATGGGAAAATGGTTCCGCTGGATAACTTGGTGCAAATCGAGCAGACGGCCAACCCACAAGTAATTTCACACTTCAACCTGTTCCGTTCGGCTGAAATAGACGGTTCGGCGGCGTCTGGCCTTAGCTCCGGCGCGGGAATCAGCGCCATGGAAGACCTTTCCAGGAAGGTTCTTCCACAGGGAATGAGGTTTGAGTGGAGCGGGTTGTCGCTCGAAGAGATCGAATCAAGCGGAAAAGCGGTAATTTTGTTCGGACTGGGGCTGGTCTTCGTATACCTGACGCTGGCGGCCCAATATGAGAGCTACGTATTGCCGTTCATTGTGATGCTCTGTGTGCCCGGTGCGCTTCTGGGAGCGCTCGGCGCTCTTTGGACGCGCGGCCTGGCAAACGACGTGTATGCCCAGATCGGACTGGTGATGTTGATTGGATTGGCGAGCAAGAACGCCATTCTGATCGTGGAATTTGCGGAACAGTTGCAGGAGAAAGGCCTCTCGACAATGGACGCGGCGGTAGAAGCGGCGCGCATCAGGCTGCGGCCCATCTTGATGACTTCCATGGCGTTTATTCTTGGTGTCTCGCCTCTGGTCCTTGCAGAAGGAGCCGGGGCTGCCGGCCGCGTCTCAGTGGGCACCACGGTACTCGGAGGAATGATCGCAGCCACGACACTGAACTTACTGTTCATTCCAATGATATATGTGATCGTGCGAAAGATCGTCCCGCACAAGAAGCTGATAGAGGTAACGGCCTGAACGGCGAGTGAGCGCCGGTTCGGCGGAGTGATTTGCGGCGAGCCGCTACCTGAAAGCGTTATGGATGCCGCGGGTGGGGACGAGAGCGCTGCAACTGCTGCAGAAGCGGCTGGTTTTTAGATCAATCCATTCCACACCGTGAGAAGGAGCCATGGCGCACTCGTAGTCTTCGCAGTGCGACAGGTTGAGGGTGTGGCCGAGTTCGTGGACGGCTTCCTTGAGCAACCGCTCGTGCTGCAGTTTGGGATCCGCAGGCAAGCCGTAAAACTCCTGACTCAGACGATGAGAGGAAACCACGGCGCAGGTGCCGGGTAATTGGGCCTCCCCAAAAACGAAAGTGAGGATGGGGATGTAGAGGTCCAACGGAGTAACGCCGAGGACGCGCCACTTCGCGGGAGTGTTGCGCTTCAGCATCGCAGCCAGGATCTCGGTCGAAGAGTACTGTTGCCGGGAGAGATTGAAGGCAAAAGCGGGTTCCGGCTCCGGCGGTAGGATTTCGCAGGGAACAGCGAATTCACGCTCGAGTCCCGCGCGGAGTTCGGAGAGCGTCTCCGCGGCGGCCGGGCCGAACGGGAGTAGCTGAATGAGGTTCACAGAGCGTCCGCAGTGACCCGCTTCCAACCATACTTCTTGAGCTTGTTGTGCAAGGTGACGCGATCGATATCGAGGACTTCCGCAGCAAGGGTTTGATTGCCCTTGCAGTCTTCGAGAACGGCGAGGATGTGGGCGCGCTCGATGTCTTCGAGAGTACGGGGTTGATGTTCGGCGAGGGGCAGGCGCAAAGCGAAGTCTTCTTCGCGGATTTCAGGCTCCTGCGCGACAACCATGGCGCGCTCGACAGCATTTTCAAGCTCGCGGACATTGCCGGGCCACTGGTAACGGTCCAGGAGGGCCATGGCGGCCGGGGAGACACGATTGATGCGCTTGTTCATGGACGCGGAGAACTTGCGCACAAAGTGTTCCGCCAGAATCGGAACATCGCCCTTGCGATCGCGCAGCGCCGGCAGTTGGATCTGAAAAACATTCAGACGGTAAAAAAGATCGGGGCGGAAGCGGCCTTCCTCGATGAGCTGCTCGAGTTTCTTGTTGGTGGCGGCGATGCAGCGGAAGTCAACTTGGATAGGATGCGTGCTGCCGACGCGGGTGATTTCGCGCTCCTGGAGAACACGCAATAGATCGGTCTGGGTCTTTAGGCTGATGTCACCGATCTCGTCGAGAAAGACGGAGCCGCCTTCAGCAACTTCAAAGCTGCCCTTCTTGCGGTATTGCGCGCCCGTAAACGCGCCTTTTTCATGGCCGAAAAGCTCGCTTTCGAGGAGCGTTTCCGCAAGAGCGCCGCAATGGATCACCACGAGGGGATTGTAGTGGCGGGGGCTGGCCGCATGGATCGCGCGGGCGCAGAGTTCCTTGCCAGTGCCGCTTTCGCCGGTGATCAGAACGGTGGCGTCGGTGGGGCCAACTGTCTGTATGGCTTCAAAGACGCGGACCATCGCGGCGCTCTGTCCGACAATTTCCTGCGGACGAACCACGGAAGCAACGGTTTCGCGCAGGCGGACGTTCTCCTGTTCGGCACGCTTGTGGGAAAGGGCGTTGTGGACACTGTGAGCGATGTCGTCCGGGTCAAAGGGCTTGGAAACATAATCGTAGGCGCCATTCTTGAGGGCTGCGATGGCGGTCTCCACGCTGGCGTAGCCGGTCATGATGATCACGAGCATTTCGGGGTCGATCTCGCGCATGCGGCGCTGTAGCTCGACGCCATCAATGCCGGGCATCTTGATATCGACGAGCGCCAGGTCAAAGCGCTTCGCGGCCATTTTGGTGAGCGCGTCCTGGGCACTTTCGGCCACGGTGACGTCGTAGCCTTCCTCGCGGAACCACTTGTCGAGAGAGTCGCGGACAATCAGTTCGTCATCGACAACGAGCAAATTCGCCTTCTTGGCCATGATACCTGCTCCTCACCCCGCGACAATCGCGGAGCCATTGTTTAACACCACATTGGAATGCACAGGCAGGGTGATCGTGAAGGATGTGCCGCGGCCTGGCTCTGATGCCACTTCGATTTTGCCGGCGTGGCGATCCACGATATTGCGGCTGATGGCCAGACCGAGGCCAAGACCGCGCCCGTGTTCTTTGGTCGTAAAAAAGGGTTCAAACATATTTGCGAGGACGTCTGGAGGCATCCCGACGCCGTCGTCCCGGACTTCAATCTGGATGTTACCTATGCCCGACAGCCGGTGAGAGTTCAGCGTAAGGTTTCCGCCATTCGGAAGTGCGTCAATGGCATTTATAACGAGAGCCAGGATGACCTGTTCGATTTGGCCGGGATCGCAGCGGACGTTTGGTAGATCAGGAGCGAGATTGAGGTGGAGTTCGATGTTCTTCAATTCCAACTGGTGCTGAACGAGGCGGATGCAGCGATCAATGACGGCATTCAGGTCGGCTGGCTCGCTGCTCAAGGAGGTCGGGCGCGCAAAGGTCATGAGATTCTTGACGATTTCGCCGCAACGGCGGCTTTCGCTCTCGACGAGGTCGAGCATTTCGATATTTTCTTTCTGGTTTTCTTTCTGTGCGGGCGTTTCCCGAGCAAGACGCTTCTTGAGCAACTTGGCGTACGTGAGAATGCCGGCAAGCGGATTATTGATTTCGTGAGCGACGACGGCGGCGAGCTTGCCAATCGAAGCCATGCGCTCCACACGTAACATTTCGTCCTGAGCGCCCTTAAGCTGTCGCGTTTTTTCTTCAACGCGGGCTTCCAGAGTTCGCGCCCAGGCGTTTATCTCCCGGTGGGCCTCCTGAAGCTGCGAGCTCATGGTGTTGAAGGAGGTGGCCAGGTCCTCCAGTTCGCCATGCGACGGGATCTTAATCTGGTAGCCGAGGTCGCCCGAACCGATGCGCTTGGTGCCTTCCGTGAGAGCGCTGAGCGGCCCCTGCAACATGCGGCGCACAAAGCCGACGCTGAGGATGGCGACCCCGAAGACCGCCAGAATTGTGTAGAGCAGGACCTGCCGCGTGCTCTCAGCGACGTTTCGTTCGCTGCTGGCCAGGGAAATGTTGGTGTCGAGGACTCCGAGGACCTTTACTTCGGCAGGATGGGCATGGCATTCGGCGCTGCTGCAGGCGGGGGCATTTTCGATGGGGTCGATGACGCCAAGGGCGCGCTCGCCATTGGGGAGCCGGTAGGTGCGAAAGTTCTGTTTGATGTCAGGGATGCGCAGCGCGCTGCCAGGCACGGTGCCATCGTGGGCCTTCATGTTCTGGTCCACGTACTTGTACATTTCGGAAGTATCGGAGGAAAAGCTGATGCGGCCCTGATCGTTGATGATGCGGATGCGAACCATCCCGGGCTCATCGGCCATTTCGGTGATGATGTGATAGAGGCCATCGCGCTGATTCCGCAACATGTAGTAGGAGGTGTTGCGCTTGATGACGCTGCTGGTGCGGGCTGCATCCGCAAGAGCATCACGCTCCAGATGCGTGCGGTGCAATTGAATATTCAGGTAGCCCAGCACTCCGAAGACGAGGGCCATTGAAGAGACGAGCAGCAGGAGCAACATGGAACTGAGGCTGCCCGTGACACGCTTCCAAAGGTACGACGGGCTCGACCTGTCTTCAGGATTGGACATGGGAGAGCTCCGGAAGTTTGCTCCCGGCCATTTCCGGTTCCGCCACCGGCTGGCGGGACGGCAGCCTGTCGAAGATCGGCAGATACTTCACTGCCAGTGCAAACACCAGGAACCCGGAAGCGACGATGGCCAACGTGATGGATATTTCCGTCCACTTCGGAAAGTACTGTTGGCCCGCAGAGCGTTCCATCCCGGTGATGGCGATATTCAAGCGGTTCGTCACGAAACCGAGCAAGCAAAGCACCGAACTCAGATAGAGACCGTCTGCGTTTTTCCGCACCTTGGGGATCAGCAGGAGGCAAATCGGAGCAAACGAACAGAGCAGCATTTCCAGAACGAAGAGGGGTGTTTCGGGACTTCTCCACTGTAAGAGACGCCATGCGCCCCGGTGCAGCAGATCCTGAAATCGCACTACCGTATACACAGCAAGGACAACCAAAAGCGTTCTCCCTAATTGGCGCAGAAGCGGCATTTCCAGTTGTTTGCCAAAGTGCCTGGCACTCATGGAGGACTCGAAGATGGTCATAGCCAGGCCCACACAAAGCGCCGACAGAAAGAACAGAACCGGCAAAAGCGGCGTGTACCAGAGAGGGTGAAGTTTGTTCGGAACGATCAGGTAGAGGCTTCCGAGTGAAGATTGATGCAGCGTCGAGAGCATCACGCCTGCTATGACCAGAGGAATGACGATCATTTTCTGAAGGCGAAGGAGCTTGGGGAGTCGCAACCGCTCGAATACTACTGATGAGAATTCCAGTGAGAGGACGGTGGAATATAGCGTGACACACCAGGCGACCTCGAACATCACAGAGCGGGGATTCCACATTACCAGGGGGTGCCAGATGCGATAGCCACGGCCGAGGTCAAATAGCAGGGCGACGACAACCAGTAGGTATCCCAGAAAAGCGGTCAGGACCGTTGGCCGGATGATTGGTTTGAATTCACGGAGGTTAAGGATGTACACGGCAGCGGTTAAGGTGAACCCGCCTGCGGCCAACATTACGCCGCACATGACGTCAAAACCAATCCACAGCCCCCACGGGAACGCGTCACTCAGATTCGTCGAAGCCCCCAGGCCTCGAGCGAACCTCACGATTGTTGCGTAGGCCCCCAGCAGGAGGACCGATACCAGCACGACCCGCCAGAAGGTGATATTAGGTTTTTGCATATCCGTTTGCTCCTCCAGGCGTCACACGTCTCTCTCCCGCCTCGTGGCGAGCCACCTCATCTTTGCGATTGGTGAGCCACCACAAGCCTCCGAGGGCCACACCGCCAATGGTCACCAGATCCGGAATGTGAGAAAGAACACGATAGGTCAGCAAAGGGAGCGCTTCCCCGCTGAGGTCGCTTCCATAGCCGAACTCGTCGAACGGAACGCTGGAGAGCAGCAAAACCGAAGTCCCCCCGACTTCGTTCAGACCGAATATGTGATTCACATAGTTCTCTGGGTTCTTGGCCACGCGGTCTTTTGCTTCAGAAACCAGATCCTCTCTGTTGCCAAACATTGTCGCGCCGGTGGGGCACGCTTCCGCGCAGGCCGTTTGCAGTCCACGTGCAACGCGGTCGAAGCACATGTCGCACTTTCGGACAAGCGGCAAAGGTTTGTCCCACTCGTACTTTGGAACAGAGAACGGACAAGCCAACATACAGTAGCGGCACCCCATGCACCGGGAAGCATCGTAGGTGACGGGTCCTTCGGATGTTTTGCGGAGCGCGCCGACGGGGCAGACAGAAACACAGCTTGGATCCTGACAGTTCATGCAGAGACGACGCATGAACTTGTCGTTTTTTGTGAGTACCACGGTGAGCTTGTGCGCTGACTGCTTGTGTTCAGCAGCAATGTCGTCGTCGTAAGGGAGGCCGTTTCGCTCCGCGCATCCCTTCTCGCAGAGCTTGCAACCGATACACAGAGTCGCGTCGTAAAGGATGCCTTTGCTCATAACCGCTCCCTGTGGCAACCTACGCCCTGCGGTATGACCTGCAGCAGGGGACCACAGTTTGCATTCGTGATCTCATAGGTGGCTCAGATCGACACTTGGCGTTCGATCTAGCGCCGCAACAGGTGCCAAAGACTGGCGGAGGGTCATCCGAACATCTGGGTCAGACGACGCGACGCGATGTTCCAGAGCTGTAGAACAATTCAGCGGGGTTGACCTCGTCAGTGATGAAACCTTCTGCGCAGGCGCCGACCTAAGATGAATATAGAGGGGGCGATGTTGGATTCATGTGAGTCTTGGCACTCTGGGATGTGACCTACGTCACGTTAGTATGCGGACTATTTCAGCTGCCAACTTCAGTGAGTCCATCAAGTGTGGACAAACGCCGAGGCCCCGATCCTCGTTCCACCGGGGCTTTGGCTCAGAGTGCAACAGGAGGCTAGGTCAGGAAGAACTCCCGTGTGATTTCGCCCCACTTTTCCATGGGCAGCTGGATGGTCAGATCGTGAACGGCTGGGCCGCCGTCTTGGGCGACGACACCGGCGAGAGCGGGCATGCGCGCCTGGAGGCGGCTGGCGGCATCCGCCATCCACTTCCGGGCTAAGCTTCCATTGAGGAGGTTGCGGAAGCTGATCTGCAGATCGGGTGAGATCACGGAAACAAACCAACCCTCTCCGTAGGGGTCTGTATTGGCCAAGGAAGTATTGGCGGCGAGGGCTTCGTTGACGTTGGTGACCTCGCCTTCGATCGGGGAAACCAGATCCGTCCGCTGGCCGTCGCGAATAATGGTGGCAAATCTCTGGCCTTGCCGCAGCCACTGCCCGCGCTTTGGGAGGACGAGGCCGTCTAGCTTGCCGGCAAGCCGCGCGCCAAAATCATCGATTCCCACGCGAACCAAGGTAGGGCTTTCCTGCAATGCCCAAGTGTGGCCTGGGTGGTAGCGCCGGTTATCCGGCAACTCAAAGCCAGCAACAAAGCTGGTCATCATACGCGGCGAAAGCGCCGCAGCTTCCTCTCTGCCTTCTGCAGTGCGTGGCACGTACCTGCGGTGCCTCAGGTAGTCGATGGTGAGGAAGATCGCGAACATCGCAAGCATCAAAATGACTGTCATGGCCCGCCTCCCGGGTTCCTAGGGTGTCGCTAACTCCAGACTCTGTAAAGGCAACTGGTCTGCCAATGGATGGGGATTCTGAAGCAGCATGCTAAGTCGCTAAGAAGAAAGAAGATAGCAGAGACCGGGTGAAAAAGGCGAGAAACGCTTGAGCAATTAACGACGTGCGCACCGTTGAGATTTGCAGCGCGGCAGATCCTGTTTGATTCAAGGTGCTTGGCTAAGTCTAAGAAAAGAAGGAGGATGGCAGAGAAAGGCGAATCGATGTGAAATGCAACAGTAGATGATTAAGTATTCAGCGCGGTGCGGCCAGCTGGAGTTCCTTCAAGAGTTGCCCATAAGATATTTGAAGCCCGCCACGAAAATCCGTCGTGAGCAGTGCCCGTCGCTATGAGCAGAATCGATGTGGGCGCTCCGAAGGCTATCGGCCCATTTCAGGTAGCTCCCTAAGCCGCGCGCAAGGCCGCGATTGGCTGGACGACGAGGTCCTGCTGGGCTTCGGGGAAGAAAGGCTACACAGGCTCTACTACCGCTGGAAGTAGCTGGGCGCCAGTGTATGTAGACAAGAGTTAAGCGCTGAAAGAACAGAGCAGAACTGAGTCTCGCGTATCAGCAAGAGACCGCTAATCGCCGGATCCCTAAAGAAGTGGGCTTCTTCACTTCATAGGATAAGTCGCGAGCGCCTGCTGGATGCCCGTTTCTACTTCCTGAGCGCTGCGTTGAACATTCCGGTCTATGGCAGCAACGAGAGAGGCGACATCCTTGCCGTTGCTTGGCTCGTCATGACTATAAGTGTACGTCCAGACGGTTTTGCCGGCCTTCAGATCGCGCAGCTCCGCGTCGAAGCTGATCCGGGCGACGATGCCATTCCCGGACACTTCCTTGAAATCGTAAAGATGACCCGTGAGAACGAAATCGCCGCTGGAATCGCTGCGGAGGGCGGTCACGTTGCGAAAGCGCCCGGTGGAGCGCAATTCGCGTACCAAGGCATTCTGGAGCATTTCGGCGGGAGGCTCGCTCCATCGTTCATTCTGATACGTTCCCATCTGGTCCGAGCCGGAACCATACACAATGCGATCTTCACGATAAAGATGCGACGTGGCGAAGGCGCGCACCAGGAGTGCGGCGTTCAAGGGTTCCTGCTTGAGCGGGCCGACGGAAGGATAGGAGATTTCGTAGTACTTGACGGGCTGCATGTGGCCGCACCCGGCCAGCAGCAGAGCGAGCGCCGCGAGGGCCATGGAGAACCGCATCAGTCTGGTACTTTCCCGGGAGGCTGGCGCGACATAAGTTTGAGATGCAAGTCTGCGCGGAGTGTGGCTCATGGACGTCCTCCCGGTACATGCTGGCGTGGACTGCCGGAATGGATTAGCGAGGATGGCTGGGTCTTAATGATGTCGGAAAATTCTCTCATGTTCTCCGTGATATGGCGGAGGTTCTCCAGAATTTCATCAATGTTTTCGGAATTGACATCCAGCATCTGATCCAGGCGTCGCGTAAGGTCCGACACGTTGTTCAGAGATTCATGAAGTTTGGCGACCGAGGCGCGCACCTCTTCGCGATTTTCCCCGATCATGCCGTCCGCATGCTTCAATGTTTCGTTAGCCTGATCGATCGTTTTATGCAACTGATCGAGGAGAGGCGAGATCTTCTCGCTGGCGGCATTCACATTCTTCAAGGCCGACCTGACCACCGGACGATCCTCGTTGAGCATGCCGTGAAGATCGGCGAGACTCGCGGAAATGTTCCGGCGATTCTGATCGCTGAGCAGGTCGTTCACGCGAGTGATGGTGACGTTCAGTTGTTTGATGCGGTCATTGAGATTGGTGAGGAGTTCCTGGGCTTGCGGCGTGAGCTTGTTGATCTGCTCCGCCAGATCGTTGAAGCCGAGATAAGGCTTGGAGGCTAAAAGGGCGCCGGAAGGAGCGAGAGGCGCGCTAGGAGTTCCGGGCAGGATTTCCAGGTGATTATCGCCCAAGGGACTGTAACTCAGAATGGCCACCTTGCTGTCGGCCTTCACGGGAAGATCGCTTTTCACACTGAAGGTCATGTCAATGAGTGAAGGATCGCCGGGATCAATTCGCATTTTTTCGACGCGGCCAATTTTCTGGCCTCCGGCGTAGTGGACAGAGGCCCCAGGTTCCAGCCCCGCGGCGTTGGGGAACTTGGAGTGAAACGTCTTCGCGGCGCCCTGGAAGGCGCCGGTGACGCCGAAGACCGTAAAGATCAACAGCGCGGCGGCGATCAGCACGAAGAATCCAACATATGCTTGCTCGCGTTTTGCTTCCATCTCTACCTGCTCTTCCCCGGAGACTGCGCACCCTGTCTGGGCTGCTGCTCCGTCAACATCTGCAGATAATCGAGTTCCTGGGCCACGGCGGGTTCGGGGACGCGATCCATGAATTGGCGAACCCGGGGATGCGTGCTGGTCTTCATTTCCTTCACGGTGCCCATGGCCACCACATCTCCTTTGTTAATCAGGACCATGCGGTCGGCGATCAGAAAGGCGCTGGCCAGTTCGTGCGTGACCACGATGATGGTCATGCGGAACGCCTGTTTCAAATCCAGAATGAGTTGATCGATGCCGGCGGCAATGATGGGGTCGAGACCCGCGGACGGCTCATCGAAGAAAAGGATCTCCGGATCCATGGCCAGGGCGCGCGCTACGGCGGCGCGCTTCTTCATGCCGCCACTGAGTTGCGAGGGCAGGTACTGTTCATACCCGGAAAGGCCGACCTGGTCGAGTTTGAGGCGAACCATGATGTCGATGGTGGAATCCTCGAGCTTGGTGTGCTCGCGCAAAGGAAGCGCGACGTTTTCGCCGACGGTCATAGAGCCAAAAAGTGCGCCGCCCTGGAAGGACATGCCGATTTTCTTGCGGATAGCGTCGCGTTCCGCCCCGGAAATGGCGGAAAAATTCTTCCCGGCAATCCAGACTTCACCGGAGGTCGGTTTTTCGAGGCCGACGAGAGTCCGCAGCAGCGTGCTCTTGCCAGAGCCTGAGCCACCTAGGATGACGAGAGTCTCGCCGCGTTGGACGTCGAAAGTGGTGCCATGCAGAATTTCCCTGCCGGAATAGCTGACGCGGACGTCCCGCAAGGAAATCATCGGTCCATCCAATGAGGTGCTGGGGCGAATTGGGTCCACAATGCCGGGCATAGTTCTCAGTGCGCTCCGAGAAAGAAGAACAGCGTCGTGAATACCAGATCGACGAGGATCACCAGAAAAATGGAAACGACGACGGCGCGTGTGGTGGAGCGGCCGACCTGCTCCGCGCCGCCACGGGTTGAAAGTCCTTCGAGGCAACCCACGGCCGTTATGGTGACGCCGAACATGAAGCTCTTTATGAGGCCGGTGACGACGTCGCGGAGAAACAGGGCTTCGAGCGAGGCGTTGATGTAGCGGCTCCAGGTGAAGTCCGCCTGCAGCACTCCGAACAGAGATCCTCCCAGGATACCCATGGAATTGGCCCAGATGGTCAGGCAAGGCAACATCAGAACCATGGCGATGAACTTCGGGGTGACCAGGAAGTGGACGGGATCGATGGCCATGGTCTCCAAAGCGTCAATCTCCTCGGAAACCTTCATGGTGCCGATCTCGGCAGCGAAGGCCGAACCCGAACGCCCTATCACGACGATCGCGGTGATCAGCGGCCCGAGTTCCCGCGACATGGAGATGGCGACGGCGCTGGCGACATAGTTCAACGCGCCAAATCGCCGCAGTTCGTAGGCGCTTTGCAGCGCCAGGATCAAGCCGATGAAGAATGTGATGAGAGAGAGAATGGGCAGCGCGCGCACACCTGCTTCCATGGCTTGCGCGACCGCGCTCTGGAAACGAACAGGCCTGCCGAGAAAGGGGCCTATGAACGCGTGAAAAGCGGCACGCCCGCCCAGGGCGGCCAGGGAGCCGAGATAGGAGAGAGCATTGATGACGGCAGCGCCGACTTTTCGAGCGAATTCCACGGGGCCACTCTACCTTTGCGGGGGAACGGTTCTGCTCATCTAAGAAGCGAGCGCCTGCTCCTCGTCTTCATAGATCTCAAAGATCTTTTGCAGGCGCGAGAGTTGCATCACTTCGCGGACGGTTTTGTTCAGACCGTACAGGATCAGGCGGGAACCTTGATCGCGCGAGGCTTTCAGACCTTCGACAAGAGAGGCGATGCCGGAGCTGTCAATGTAGCGGACATTTTTGAGGTTTAGGAAAACTTTGGGCGTGTGCTTCTCTTTGATTTCACCAAGCAAGGCCTTGCGCATGGCCGGCGAGTGCGACAAGTCGATATCACCGGAGAGGTCCAGGATCGTCCAACCTTTTATGGCGCGCGCGACAATCTGCACAGTCTATTCTCCTTCCGGCGCTCTTGCGGGAGCAGCCGGAGCCAGGTATTTCACCAGGCGAAGCTGATTCTTGCCTTTTTTGCGGCTGAATTCAACTTCGTCCATGCTTTCCCTCATGAAATGAAGCCCCAACCCACCAGGGCGAATTTCGTCAAGGGGACGGCCCTTCATTTTCGCGGGATCGGCCTGTACACCGGAGTCCCGCAAAACAATTTCGATTCCGCTGAGGCACGCACCATTCTGGGTGCGGTGCAAGTGGCGACAGGTCACTTCAATCGGAAGGCCGGATTTCCCCCGGTAGGCGTGACGTATGACATTGGCGAGAGCCTCATCCACTGAGCGCACAATGGCACGCGACTCCTCCTCGTGAAAATGCAGAACCTCCGTGGCGCGCTCGACAGCGGCGCGCACAAGACCGAGCGCTGCCGGGTTGCTCTCCAATTGCAGCTTAAGGAGCAACTCAGAATGGAAAGCGCACTTCCCACACGAGGAGTTTACGCCGTGCTTTATCTTCGTCCGTCCGCCGCGCACCTTGCCACCAGACAAAAACGGGGAACGTCAACTTTCAAGCCTCTTGAACCTGGTCCGCCAGGAGGGACACTCCCCTGGCGGGGAGACGATGCCACTTTATTCGCCCGCTGACAACCGAAAAATTCAAGGAGCGGACTTGCGGGGTTTGCAGGTGCCGAAGTGGGGCATCCGGGACGATGCGGGGGTCAGGCGCTCTGCGCCGTTCGCGCTGAGAGGTGGTGGATGCCCCAAATCTTACGGCAATAGTCATTGATGGCCCGGTCGGATGAAAAGGCTCCCATACGCGCGACATTGAGGATGGACATCCTGGACCAAGCTTCCTGATCCCGATAAGCCTCGGCCACCTGATCCTGGCAGTGGATATAGGACTCATAGTCGGCAAGCAGGAGATAGGAGTCCTGATAGAGGAGCGAATCAAGCAGAGGGTGGAAGAGTTCACGGTCTCCGCGGGAGAACTGCCCGGAGTATAGCGCATCAATCACGCTGCGTAGCGCGGGAATCGTTTCATAGACGTGGTGGGGATTATAGCCGGCGGTCCAAGTAGCGCGGACTTGTTCCACTGTCAAACCAAAAAGGAAGAAATTCTCTGCGCCGACGGCTTCGCGAATCTCGACGTTGGCGCCGTCGAGCGTGGCGATGGTAAGTGCCCCGTTCATGGCGAACTTCATGTTCCCGGTGCCAGAAGCCTCCGTGCCGGCCGTGGAGATTTGCTCGCTCAGGTCGGCCGCAGGATAGACCAACTGGCCAAAAGTCACGTCATATCCGGGCAGGAACACGACTTTGAGGCGGTCCTTCACATCGGGATCCTGGTTGATGACGTCGCCCACTGAATTGATGAGTTTGATGATGAGCTTGGCCATGCGATAGCCCGGCGCGGCCTTGCCGCCAAAGATGAACGTGCGCGGAGTCATTTCAAGATTGGAATTATTCTTCAAGCGCTGGTAGAGAGTGAGGATATGGAGAACATTCAGGTGCTGGCGCTTGTACTCGTGAATACGCTTCACTTGGGCGTCGAACATGGAGTCGGGGTCGACGGAAACTCCCGTCTGCTGCAAGATGAAACGGGACAACCGGACCTTCACGGCGCGCTGGACTTTCTGCCAATCCCCGCGAAAGACAGCATCGTCCGCGAAAGCTTCCAGGAGTTTCAGGTCTTCCAGGTGATCGATCCAGGAATCGCCGATCTTGCTGGTCATGAGTTCGGATTGCTCGGGATTGCTGACGGCGAGCCAGCGGCGCGGAGTCACGCCATTGGTTACGTTGACGATCTTGTCCGGCCAAAGTTCGGCGAAATCGTGGAGCAATTCGTTCTTCAATAGTTGAGTGTGGATTGCGGCGACGCCATTAATCTTGTGACTGCCCACGCAAGCCAGATGGGCCATGCGGATGTACTTTTCGGCTGATTCGTCAATGAGGGACATCCGCGCGACCCTGGCTTCGTCGTTCGGGAAGCGCCGGCGCACTTCGGCCAGGAAGCGCGCGTTGATTTCGTAGATGATTTCGAGATGGCGCGGCAAAAGCGAAGCAAACAGCGGGAGCGGCCAGCGCTCCAGCGCCTCAGGCAGGAGCGTGTGATTCGTGTAGCTGAAGGTCTGCGAGGTGATGTTCCAGGCCTGCTCCCAGTTCATGCCATGTTCGTCGATGAGCAAACGCATCAGCTCGGCCACGCCGATGGAGGGATGAGTATCGTTGAGCTGAATGGCCCATCGTTCGTGAAAATTATCGAGTTTCTTCCCGGCGGACAGGTGCATGCGGATCATGTCCTGCAGGGAGCAGGAGGTGAAGAAGTACTGTTGCTGGAGACGCAATTCTTTGCCGCGGAAATCTTCGTCATTGGGATACAGGACCTTCGTGATATTTTCGGCGAACACTTTTTCCGCCACTGCGCCTGCATAGTCCCCGCTGTTGAAGCGCTCGAAATAAAAGGATTCGCAGGCCTCGGAGCGCCACAGCCGCAGAATATAGGCGGCGCCGGAACGATAACCGACAATGGGGGTGTTGTAGGGTACGCCCTTCACCGTGGTCTGAGGGATCCACCGGACGCGATAGCGCCCCTCGGCATCGGTCCAGTGTTCGGTCCGGCCATGGAAACCCACCTCCACCGCAAAGCGGGGGCGGCGCAATTCCCAGGGATTGCCGTTACTCAACCAATGGTCCGTGTACTCGACCTGCCAGCCGTCGCGAATTTTTTGGTCAAAGATGCCGTATTCGTAGCGGATGCCGTAGCCGATCGAAGGAATGCTCATAGTGGCCATGGAATCGAGAAAACACGCGGCGAGGCGTCCCAAGCCGCCATTCCCGAGGCCCGGTTCGGCTTCCTGTTCCATTAGCAAATCCAGATCCAGGCCGAGCTCCTTGGTGGCTTGGCGAAAAGGCACCTCTAGGCCAAGATTGAGAAGGTTGCTGGCCAATTGCGGCCCTGTGAGGAATTCGGCGGAAAGGTAGCAAACGACGCGAACGTCGTCTTCCATGTAAGTATGAAGCGAATGGAGATAACGCGCGAGGATGCGGTCGCGGACCGTATAGGCAACGGCCATGTAGAATTCCATGGGGCTGGCGCGCTCCGCAGGCCGCCCCACGACGTAAAACAGATTGTCGAGGATGGCACGTTTCAGGGTTTCGACGCTCGAACCCGTGCGGTCATCTTCAACCTGTGCGCCGGGATTCGTGGGGACAGGGTCTGGCATAGTGTTCCTCGCTTGCCGGCGTAGAGCCGAAAGTTGCCGGTGATTCGCAATTCACTCAGCTATCCTTCTCTCAGGGTAGCGATGCCCGGGAACGAACATATGTTGCGGGCAAAGCGATCGCGATAGCGAGTGAACCGATTGGCCGGTGTGGTTTCATTCCCTAAGGGAGTACTCGGCTCACCATGATACTCCGTCCCCCGCAAGGTGGTTACATCTCTGGTGGATGAATTCTGGGCGAAAATCACAGGGCACTCTGCGTGAGTATTGGAGTTCCCGGGCGGGCAGTGGTATCACATTATTGTCGTTGCCGAGGCCAGACCAAATGTCACAACCACAGGCTGTTCCGAATGAAGCGGATGACAAGACGCATCTCTCACCGCTTGCGGGACTTCCCGCGCCCAAGGATTTACTGGTGGATCTTGCGCAACTGGAACGGAGCTACTACGAGCGCCGGCCCGACTTGAGCGATCCGCAGCAACTGGTCAGTTTTGGCACCAGCGGGCACCGCGGCACCTCGCTGAAGGGCACGTTCACGGAAGCGCACATCCTGGCGATCACCCAGGCGATCTGCGACTATCGCCGGGCGCAACGTTTCGACGGACCGCTGTTCATGGGGAAGGACACGCACGCGCTCTCCGCGCCCGCGCAACGCACCGCCCTCGAAGTGCTGGCGGCTAACAGGGTGGAAACGGTGATTCAGCGGAACGACGGCGTTACGCCGACGCCGGTGATTTCCCGCGCGATTTTGGTTTACAACCGCGAACGAAAAGAACATCTGGCGGATGGTATCGTCATCACGCCTTCGCACAATCCGCCACGCGATGGAGGGTTCAAGTACAACCCGCCGAATGGTGGCCCAGCGGACACGGACATCACAAAATGGGTGGAGACGCGCGCGAATGAGCTGCTGCGGGCGGGCAATGCCGGGGTGCAGCGTGTTGCGTATGCCACAGCGCTCGCCGCAGCAACAACGCACCAGGACGATTTCGTTCTGCCCTACGTGAAAGATCTTGGCAACGTGATCGACATGGAAGCTATTCGCGCTGCTGGCTTGAACTTAGGCGTGGATCCGCTGGGCGGGGCCGCGGAGCCTTATTGGGAGCCGATCAATTCCATTTACGGGCTTGAGATTACGGTTGTGAACCCGAAGATCGATCCGACGTTTTCCTTCATGACAGTGGATCACGACGGCGAAATTCGCATGGATTGTTCGAGCCCGTATGCCATGGCGGGACTCGTGAAGATGAAAAACAAGTTTCGCGTGGCGTTTGGAAACGATCCCGATGCGGACCGGCATGGGATCGTCACGCCTTCGGCGGGGCTGATGAATCCAAATCACTATCTGGCGGTGGCGATCCAATATTTGCTGACCCACCGGCCGGACTGGCCGGGCCACGCGGTTGTGGGAAAAACCCTGGTGAGCAGCCGCATGATTGATCGCGTGGTGCAGAAGCTGGGCCGCAAATTGTTTGAAGTGCCCGTGGGTTTCAAGTGGTTCGCTCCGGGTCTCTTCGATGGATATTGCTGCTTTGGCGGGGAAGAAAGCGCCGGGGCAAGTTTTCTGCGGCGAAACGGCGCCGTATGGACGACCGACAAGGATGGGCCGATCATGAGCCTGCTGGCAGCGGAGATCACCGCGCGCACGGGAAAAGACCCAGGAGAGCACTATCGCGTGATGACCGCTGAATTCGGCACGCCGTTTTATACGCGAATCGACGCAGCGGCCACGCCGGAAGAAAAAGCCAAGCTCCTGGAGCTTTCACCGGAGGCCGTGAAGGATGCAACGCTCGCCGGCGAGCCCATCACGGCAAAGCTGACGCGCGCTCCGGGGAACAACGCAGACATCGGCGGTCTGAAGGTTACGGCGACGAGTGGCTGGTTCGCGGCGCGTCCCTCGGGAACGGAAAACATCTACAAAATATACGCGGAGAGTTTCATCAGCCAAACGCACTTGCACGAAATCGTCAGAGAAGCACAGGCCATGGTGAATCGAGCCTTGCAGAGCGTGTAGAAGAAACAACTCTTGAACCCGGCCCTTTGACGGCAGAGAAGATTTTGCGGCTATGGTGTCGCAGCGGGACGACACAGTAAGGAGTGGAGCCGAGGGAGAGAGTTGAACTCTCGACCTGCCGATTACGAATCGGCTGCTCTACCACTGAGCTACCTCGGCTTTACTATTGACGATAGCATTCGCTGAAAATGCGTGTCAATTCGCCGCGCGCAATGTTGCCAGAAGATGTCTCAGCGCGAAAATGGGTACATGGCCCAGGCGATGCCGATGCCCACAACCAGGAACAGGAAAAACGACCAGAGGATGTACTTGATGCGGTCCTTCGGGCGGCGGCGTCCCAGAAAGCCGAAAGCGATCGAAATCACCGCCGCGAACAACAGGAAGGCCTGGAAATGCGTCAACGCAAAGCCATTCGCGGCAATCACGCTTTGCGTCCTCGCGCCGCTTCGTAGGCATGCAAAGCGGCCAATAAATTCAGCACGCCGGCGGTAGCCAGAAAACGCGTGCCGTAATCTCCATCGGCATGGGAGACATCGGCGCCATCACGCTCCAGGGCACGCGCTGCCATATAGAAACTGCCAGTGCCCAGATCGGCGACATAGCCGAGTGTGTCAAAAGCGTCGCCCCCGTTCGAACTAAACACATTGCCGCGCATGGTCGCTCCCGCGACAACCAGAAAACCAACGGCGAGAAATACGACCACGGCGCGAGCCCACATGCGCTGCAGTGCATGGCCTAACCCGGGCAAAAGCCAACCGGCAATGCCAATCGCCCAAGCCAGGCGTTCGCGCTGCACACCGGTATCGGGGGGCTGCGCTGGCGTTTCTTGCGGCGTTTGCTGTGTGACTTCGTCGGCCATATGCCTGCCTTGTGCTGGCCTCACGCGAGGAGGGCCAGAATCTCCGTTTGCACCGCTCCGGTTACGCGGGCTTCCTTCTCGTCCACGTATACATCCACTTCGGTGCGAATTCCAAACTCGGGGAGATAGATGCCCGGCTCGACCGAGTTGCAGGTGCGCGGAGTCAGGTGGCGCTCATCGCGCGTTTCCAAGCCGTCCATATTCACGCCGTTGCCGTGCACCGACTGGCCGATGCTGTGTCCGGTGCGATGAAAGAAGTACTTGCCGTAGCCGGCCTTCTCAATCACATTCCGGGCCGCCTGATCCACCTGCCAGCCTTGCAATGGCTTCCCGGCCTTCAAGCTGGAGCGAATCAACTCCACGGCGCAATCCCGCGCCTCACGAACCAGCTCGAAAATTTTCGCATATTTTGCCGGAACCTTTGCACCAAGATAGCCGACCCAGGTGACGTCGTAGTAGACACTCCCCGCGGCTTTCTGCTTGCCCCAAACATCGAGCAGCAGCAGGTCGCCTTCGCGAATGGGGGCGGCTTTCTCGCGCGTCGCTGCATAGTGCGGGTCGCTGGCATTGGCATTGACGGCCACGTCCGGGCCTTCATCTGTCACGATGCCCGCCTCGGCGAATTTTTGGAGCATCCATTCCTTCAGGTCGTACTCGGTCAGAGACTTTTTCTCGCGCACGGATTGCGCCGCGTGCAAAAAAGCTTCGCGGACGATACGGTCAATCGCGATGCCCGCGGCCATGTGGGAATGCAGTTGTTCCTGGCTCCAGCACGCTTCATATTTCTGTACCAGATCGGCGGAAGTGACCACCTTAGCACCGGCGCTGCGCACCATTTCAATGGTGCCTGCATCCACCATGGAGACGTAGGGAATGGCGTTCTTCGGCGAATACTGCATGGCAATGGTCTTCGCGCGCCCCAGCAGCTTTTGCAGGCCCGCTTGCAGTTCCTTCAGGCTGGCGTAATAGAGCGTCTCGCCCGGCAAAGCGGCCAGGGATTCCGATTCGATCTTGTGCACGAGCTTTCGCGGCGAACCTTTGGCCGGGATGAAATAGAACCAGCGGCGCGTGCGCATGGCCTCCGGAAGGCCGAGGACGCGGTGAGCGATGGGATCGCGCCCGCGGAAATCGTAGAAGAGCCAGCCGTGGAGTCTGGCGGCGCGCAAATCATTTTGAATTTCGGCAATCTTCACGCTCATTTGTATCCTCGCCCCAAAGGAGCGTTCGTCCGCAGGTCACTTCAACAGCAGCCCGCATCAACCATCTCCAAGCCAGTTGGTCAGGCTTCCTCGTAAAGAAGATTCAGCACCTGCTGGCGCGTCACCCCGTGAATCTCGACGCGCTTTGTGCGGCTGTGTTCGCCGCTTTGAATTCTAACAGCCGACTTTGGCCTTTTCAAAAGCTCTGCCAGGAAAACGACAAGAGCTTCGTTGGCGCGATTTTCGATGGCCGGGGCGCGGAGGCGGATCTTCAGAGCGCCCTCCAAGGTGCCGGCGATTTCATCTTTACTGGCGCGTGGCTGCACGCGCACGGTGAAGTTGACCGTGCCCCTGGCTGCATCATCGGAAAGGTCCAGATAGCTCATCGCTTACCAGGCCCTTTCATATTGCACGGGCGGCTTGATTTTGGTCTGCAGTGCGGCGGCGGCGCGCCTAGGCCAATAGGGATCGCGTAGCATCTCGCGCGCCAGAAACACCATGTCCGCTTGGCCATTGGCAATGATGGATTCCGCTTGTGCGGGGTCCGTGATCATCCCGACGGCGGCGGTTGCCATTCCTGCCATTCGCCGGATAGCCTCCGCGAATCCCACCTGAAAGCACGGCCCGGCGGGTATCCTAACGTCCGGCAAAATTCCGCCGCTGGACACGTCCACCAGATCAACTCCCAATCCTTTCAGCCTGCGGCACAATTCGATGCTTTGCTCCAAATTCCAGCCGCCCTCTTTCCAATCGGTCGCCGAAATGCGCACGAGGAGCGGGAAAGCTTGCGGCAGGGTCTCGCGGACTGCCTGTGTCACGCGCAGCAGCAGGCGGATGCGATTCTCATAACTGCCGCCATAGTCGTCCTCCCGGTCGTTGCAGAGCGGAGAATAGAACTGGTGCAACAGATAGCCATGGGCCGCATGAACCTCCACGAACTGGAAACCCGCCGCGAGGGCGCGCCGCGTGGCCTTCTGGAAATCAGCCACGACCTGATCGAGTTCCGCCTGAGTCATTGCGCGCGGCGCGGGATGGCCAGCACCAAAAGGAACGCTGGTGGATGAAACCGGCGTCCAGCCTCCCTGCTCGTACGTGAGAGGCCCGCCGCCGAACCACGGTGCGGCCGTGCTCGCCTTGCGTCCCGCGTGGGCCAATTGCATACCGGGGACGGCTCCTTGTTCCTTTAGGAACACCACAGTCGGGCGCCAGGACTCCACGTGGGCGTCGACATACATTCCGGCATCTGTCGGCGAGATACGCCCGACCTCCTGCACGGCGGAGGCTTCGGTCATTACCAGCGCCGCGCCGCCCACAGCCCGGCTGCCCAAATGCACCAGATGCCATGTTCCCGGATGGCCGTCCTTCGCCGAGTACTGACACATCGGGGAAACTCCAATGCGATTCTTAAACTCAATTTCCCGCAAACGTAAAGGCTCAAAAAGCGTCATTGACTCTCCTCATTGAAGTGCCGCATCCATTGGATTCATTGCGGATACGGCCGGGTACCAAACAGCGCGGTGCCGACGCGAATTTCGGTTGCGCCTTCCTGAATGGCGGCCTCAAAGTCGTGCGACATCCCCATCGAAAGCACTGGCAACCGCCGGCCTAATCGCGTTTCGAGGTTGTCGCGCAAATGGCGAAGCCGCGCGAAATACGGACGCACTTCCTCCGGGTCTTCCAGGAACGGAGGGATGCACATCAGACCAGCCAGATGCACGTTTTCGAGCTGCAAGATTTTATCGGCCAGGCCGGGAAGCTCGGCCTCAGCCACGCCGCTCTTCGTTTCTTCACCCCCAAGATGCACCTCAATTAGCACACGCATCGGTTCGGCCGTAGGTTTTTCCGTTGCGGCGCGGTCAATGCGCTGCGCCAGCGCCCACTCGTCCAGCGAATCGATGGAAGTGAACGCGTTGGCGGCCCGCGCGGCCTTATTGCTCTGCAGGTGGCCGATCAGGTGCCATGTTGCCGGAAGGTCGGCCAATGCTGCGTGCTTCCCTTCCCACTCCTGCACGCGATTTTCACCAAAGTGGCGCAGCCCTGCCCCGAACGCCTCGCGAATCTTATCGGCCGGGTGCGTCTTGGAGACGCCAATCAACGTGATTTCCTCCGCGGAGCGCCCCGCGCGCCGGGCGGCAGCGGCGATCCGCTCGTGGAGTCGCATCAGATTGTCTGCGATCGTGGTCAAGATGATTCTCGAAAAGGCCCGGAAGAAATCGTAACACGCGCTACGGCGATTCGCCGATTCCGGCATACTGGTCACATCACCGATGCCGGAGGCGTTGCGCGAGGTTCACTATGCAGTTAAACTGACTATCACAGGTAGCCTCCCCCTGCCACTGATAGGTGCCATGACGACGCGCGGATTGCTGATTGCCATCGAAGGAATTGACGGAAGCGGAAAACAAACGCAAGCAAGTCTTCTGGAACTTTCGCTGAAGGCCGACGGAATACCCGTCTACTCCACGGGCTTCCCGCAGTACGACTCCTGGTTTGGGAACATGGTGGGGAAGTTCCTAAACGGTGATTTTGGGCCGCTCGAAAGCGTCGATCCGCGTTTCACCGCGCTGCTCTACGCCGGTGATCGCTTTGAAGCGAAGGCGCGGCTTGAAGCAGCGCTGAATGAGGGCAAGGTCGTGCTTGTGGACCGCTACGTCGGCTCAAACCTGGCCCATCAGGTGGCACGGGCCGAGCCGGAGAAGCGCGCCGAGTTTTTGCGCTGGATTGAGCACCTGGAATATGCCATCTACGGGCTGCCGCGTGAAAATCTGATCCTTTATATGCGCATACCGCCCTCGCAGGCTCAGCAACTCGTGGCGCGCAAGTCCGGGCGCGCGTATACCAGCGCAAAGCGTGACCTGCAGGAGAATAATCTGCGCCACCTGGAAGACGCCGCGGAGATGTACGACATGCTCTCCCGCAGCCGACCCTGGGCCACGATTCAGTGCTTCGATGCGCAAAATAATTGCGTAAGACTTCCCGAAGACATTGCGGCGGAGACCATGCAGGCGGTCAGACCCCTCCTCGCCAACCTCGGTAAAGGCTGAACCATGGGTTTTTCCGATTTTCTGGGCAATGAGAAGATCGTGTCGGCGCTGCGCGGAGCATTTCGTTCCGGACGGGTGCCGCACGCGTTGCTCTTCACCGGTCCGCGCGGCGTGGGCAAATACACCTTGGCGCGCATGTTCGCGCAGGTGGCCAATTGCGAGCGGCTTACCGACGATTTCTGCGGCGAATGCGCCACCTGCCAGCGCATTGCGCTGCTTGCCGAGCCTCAGAAACTCATCGAGCAAGGCTTGGCAGAGCGTGGCGAAAGTGCGGACGCGGCCACCGTTGAGCGCATTCCCTTAATCTTGCAGACGCATCCGGACGTCTGGGCGCTGGTGCCCGATCCCGTTCGCCTGAAAAGTCCCGTGGCCCGGCCGGTGCTGCGCATCGGTCAACTACGCGCGGTGCAAAGGGCCGCGTATTTTCAGCCGATAGGCCGCCGCCGTGTGTTCATACTGGACGCCGCGGAAACCATGCGCTGGGACGTGGCCAGCGTTTTCCTGAAGATTCTGGAGGAGCCACCTGGCTCGGCGACGCTGATCCTGACCGCGACTTCGCCGTTTAACCTGCTGCCGACGATCGTTTCGCGTTGCATGCAATTTCATTTTGCGCCGCTGCCTCAGGCGGAAGTCGAAAGCATCCTGAAAACGCATGGTGAACGCAGTCCATCGCAAGTCAAGCTGGCGGCACAACTTTCCGAAGGAAGTCCGGGCCTGGCCCTGGAAATGAATGTGGAAGAGACGGCGGAGAAGCGCAAAATCGCGTTGCGCATTCTGGAGCGCGCGGCGCAAGGGCAAGGTTACGCGCAGCTCTTCGCAGACACCAACACTCTGGCGAAGGATCGCGAGTCCTCCTTTGAAGAACTATCCGGTGTATTCTATGGGCTCTTGTCCGACCTTCTGGAACTCACATCCAGTGTGAAATCGCCTGTGCTGAGGAACCCGCACCTTGCCAAAGAATTAGACGCAGTGGCCAGGAATATCTCTTCTGCGTGGGTCGTGCGCGCGATTACCGGTCTGGATGAGCTTACCGCCGGTGCGCGCCGCAATCTGAATCGCCAGCTTGGATTGGACGCCTTGGCCGCCTCTCTGGCCCCGCCAGCCACGAGCGACTCCTCGGCCCGAATCTAAAAAATAGATGTTCGGGTACCCCCTAAAAAAGGGATAATGAACGAAACCAGAGTGGCAGGCCTTGCATCTTAGGTAGTGAAATACCCTTTTTATCCCAAGGAGCAACCATGGTGAATCGCCGCTTGTATCGTCCCAACTTTGCGGACGCCAAGGAAACGCCCTCCCCACGCCCCCAGCACCTCGGGCCTCTGCCCAGCAAGAAGCCGGCGCCTCCTGAACTCACGCACGCCGAGAACTTCTACTGGGTTAAGCAAATGCAGAGCCGCACGCCGATGGTCGTGGTTCTGGAATCAGGTGAAGAGCTTCACGGCTTTATCGAATGGTATGACCGTGACTGCATCAAACTGACTCGCGAGGGCGCGCCGAATCTGATGTTGTTCAAGCGCTTCATTAAATATGTTTATAAGGACGGCGAGGAATCCTCGCAGGGCGGCGAAGAGTAAGCGCTATTTCCTCAGGATGTGACCCGAGGCGGCGGAAAAAGTAAGCAAAGCCTTTGCCGCCAGCGACCCGGTTTCATTGAATATTTCGCATTCCGTGACGATGAAGTTCCTGCCCGACCGCAACACCCGTGCGTCCGCTTTCACTCTTCCGCCCGGTACCGGCTCGAGATAATTGATTTTCAATTCCAGTGTGGCAAGTTCCCTTCCGCGCGGGATCACCGTGTACGCCGCAATCGCCGCGGCGGTGTCCGCAAGAGCGGCAAGGATTCCACCGTGGACCACGCCGTGGATCTGCTTGTGCTTCGGCCGCACGTCAAGCCGGAAAATCGCGCTGCCATCGTGAACGCTCTCCACGTCGAATCCAAAGAGCTCCGTGGCTTTGCTCTCGCGCATGCGGCGGCGGACCAATTCGGTAACCTTCTTCTCTTCCCTGCTCAGTTTGCGTGACATTTCTGCCTCTGCCCTTTCACTGCGCCGAGAGCCCGCCGTCCAAGGGTATCGCCGTTCCGGTCATCCAGGAAGACTCCTCGGACGCGAGAAACACGGCCAATTCCCGTGCCGCCCCCCGGTTACCACCGCCACCTTGCCTGTCAAGCGTGTCACGTTCTCCCCCGCTCTTGCGTCTAATCATTGTACTATTGCGCTGGCAGGCACTTCCGCCCGCGGTTGGCGCGACCCTAGTATCTGGGCTTGCTACCCCGCAAGCAAGCTGGTCCGTTTGGGTTGCCGCGCGATTTCTAATTGAGGCCTTCTATGCGTATCGGAATTACCGGCTATCCCACCTACGGCGGCTCGGGTGTCGTCGCCACCGAGTTGGGTCAAGAACTGGCGGCCCGCGGACACGACGTGCACTTCATCACGTACGCTCCACCCATCCGCATGAACCCGAACGACCCGCGCGTTCATTTCCATGAGGCTGCCGTCGTCTCCTATCCCCTCTTCGATCATTCCCCGTACACGCTTTCTCTCGCCGTAAAAATGCTGGAAGTCTCTGAGGCGGAATCCCTGGATATTCTCCACGTCCATTACGCCATCCCTCACTCCGTCAGCGCCCTGCTCGCCCGCCAAATGGCTGCGCCGCGACGCCTGCCCTTCATCACCACGCTGCACGGCACGGACATTACCCTAGTGGGAAATAATCCCAATTTTCTACCGATCACACGCTATTCCATCGAACAGAGTGATGGCGTTACCTCCATTTCGCATTATCTGTACCGGCGCACCGTGGAGGAATTCGGCATCAAGCGCCCCATCGAAGTCATTCCCAATTTCGTCAATTGTGACCTGTACTGCCGCCATCCTAATGCACAACTGCGCGCGGAATGGGCCCCCGATGGCGAACCCATCCTCATGCACCTCTCAAATTTCCGCCCCGTGAAACGCATCCTCGACGCCATTGAAATTTTCGCTCTCGTGCGCGAAAAGATGCCCGCCAAACTCGTCATGATCGGCGATGGTCCGGACCGCGTTCCGGCCGAGGAACTTGCGCGCACCCGCGGCGTTGAAAAGGATGTCCTGTTTCTGGGCAAACAGAATGGTATCCGGGAAAAGCTGGGGCAGGCGGACTTGTTCTTGCTTCCCTCGAGGCTGGAGTCTTTCGGCCTTGCGGCGTTGGAAGCGATGGCGTGCGAGGTGCCGGTGATTGCCACCAATGCCGGCGGTATCCCGGAAGTGATTGAACACGGTGTGGATGGCTTCCTGGTGGAACCTGGCGATGTGCCACAGGCGGGCCGTTATGCGATCGAGTTGCTGTCGCGCGCCGATCGCGGCCGGGAGATGGGCCAACTCGCGCGCATCCATGCGAGAAAGAACTATTGCGCGAATGATGTCATCCCCATGTACGAACGCTACTACGAACAAGTCCTCGAAGGCTCGCTAGCCGCCAGCGTGTAAACGCGATCGAAGGTTTCCTTTTCTAAGCAGGAACTACATAGTGGCGCGCCACCTCTGAAGCGTAGCGGCGGCCGATTTGTTCGCTGTTTTCGGAGAGCCACTGACTGAGGCGAGTCTCCCCCGTGGGTGGTCCATGGGGGGCGAGCAAGTTGCTCATGAGCCCCTTGTACTCTTCCCACGTCAGGACTACATCCCGCATCATCAGGCCCGTTAAGCGCGTGCAGAGATATGCCAAATGGGCCGGTACGCGAACGATGCGCACCGGCCTGCCCACTTCGGCTGCAATCAGCCTCACAAGTTCTTCAAATGTGAACGTCTCTGGCCCAACGGCGTCAAACACGTTGTTCTCTTCCCGCGCGACTGCATCGACTATCAGTCGAGCCATGTCTTCTACGAAGATTGGCCGGACGCCGTAGCGGCCATCGCCAGGAACAGCGAACACAGGGAAATGGCGGATGAACCAGGCAGTGTTGTTGATGAGAATATCTTCAAAGCCAAAAATGACGGTGGGACGCACGATGGCGTAGGTAAGGCCTGCTCCAATTACAGCTTGCTCCAATTGCGCTTTTCCACGATAGTAACCAAGCGGCGATTGTAGTGACGGGTTGGCGATGCTGACCTGCACAATGCGCCTGACCCCCGCGTCCTTCGCGGCTGCAATCAAAGTGCGGGTGTTCCGAACGGCCGTCTCAAAGCTCGTCTTGCCGCGAGGGAACCGCACCCAATAGGTATTGATCAGCGTCGAAGCGCCGCGAAGTGCCTCCGTCAAGTGCTCGGGATGATCAAAGGCGTAAGGAAATGTTTCCACCGGGTCGCTAAACAGATTCTCGCGCGTTGGATGATTTGTCAGTGTGCGAACTTTGTATCCACGGTCCAGCAGCAGTTTGGTAGCGTATTTGCCCGTGTAGCTGAACGCACCCGTGATGACCACCGTCTCTCTTCGCGTGTTGTTTCCCTGCATGGGCATTCCCTGATCTGCCTCTCCCTCCCGTGCAGAATGGAGAAGCAAGGCTGCTAGGCACGGCCATTGCACGCGGTGGTCACCGCGGCGCAACTCCGCTGCGAGGCCACCCAGCGACAGCCGACGTGAAGTAGTGGCATAGCGCCGGGGATCGCCGCCAACCAGACCAGGGGACGCGCCCACCAGATCTCCCGCGCAACGGCGATTACCGCGTTCGCGCCGCCATAGTGGCGGCCATCCGAGTGCAAAAATCGCAACTCGCGCAACAATTCCTCACGTGGCATTCCGAGCAGCGCGCCGACCCGAGGGTCTTGCAGTGGCGCGACCGCAACGCCGCGACGCGCCAAAATGGGCTCAAGCCCGCGGGCCAGGCGGGTGCAGAATCCGCACTCGGCATCAAAGAACAGCCAGCCTTTGGCATGTCGCCCTTTGCCGTCCGTGTATTCGCTTGCCAGTGAAATCATGTTTTGGCCTATCTCCCGATCCGCACCCACAGCCAACGAATCGCTCGCTCAGCCGGCCTTTTTCTTTTCGCTACCGAGCAGTGTAATGACCTTGCCGCGCAGCTTGCCGACACCCTTCAGCGTGCCCACCGGCATACGAAGAATCTCCTCGAATAGGCCGGTCATGATAGTTAGAAAATCCAGCATGCTCTCCAGGCGTTCGCGCGTATACGCCTCGGCCTGCGGGCCAGCCTTCAATTCCTGGACGCACTCCGCCAACACTCGGAGAGTCGGGTCAATTTCGCGGCGCTTGCGCTCTTCCGAAACTGTCCGGAATATCTCCCAGACGTCCTTGGTGGTCTCAAAGTGGTCGCGGCGGTCGCCCAGGACATGCACCACCCGCACGATACCCCAACCCTGCAACTCGCGCAGGCTGGTGCTGACGTTCGAGCGAGCCACGGAGAGAGTGGTGGAAATCTCGTCCGCGGGGACCGGGTGCGGCGAGAGAAAAAGCAAGGCATGCACCTGGGCCACAGTGCGGTTGATGCCCCACTTGGTGCCCATTTCGCCCCAGTGGAGGATGAACTTCTGAGCTACGGGAGTGAGTGGAGTTTTAGTAGTGTCGCTCATTTCAGTATGTACAGAATATACTGTACATACAGGACCCTGTCAAGCTCTTTTTGCCTCTCCTTTTGGGGGCTTTCCGGCTAAATTACGCTCACTTCGGGGATGACCGGCACAAGCTCGGGCACGTCAATGTGGATAATCGTTCCCTGCCCCTCGTGGCTCTCGATGTCCAGGCGGAAGTCGTCGCCATAAAGCACGTGAAGCCGTTCGCGGACGTTGCTCAAGCCTATGCCTTCGACATAGACATGGGGCATCTTTTCTTCCGAAATGCCGACACCGTTGTCCTGGATTTCGATGTGCAGGCGCCCGTCGCGGTTGGAGGTGCGCAAATGGATCTTGCCGCCTTCCAGCTTAGGCCCCAGCCCGTGTTTGAGGCTGTTCTCCACGACCGGTTGCAGGAGCATACTGGGAATGAAGATCTCCAGGGTCTCGGCGCCGATCTCCTTCACGATATCGAGGTTGTCGCGGCCAAAGCGCGCCACTTCGATATCCAGATAATCGTCAATGAAGGAGAGCTCCTCGCGCAGCGGCACGAACGTTTCGTGCTTGCGCAGCAGCCGCCGGAGAATGTTGCTCAACTTCAGAACCACGCCCCGGGCGCTGTCCGGGTCGATGCGGATCAGCGCAGAGACCGTGTTGAGCGTATTAAAAAGAAAATGCGGATTGATCTGGCTGGAGAGCGCATCCATCCTTGCGCGCAGCAGGAGTTGCTGGTGGCGCTCCAGGTTCATCTCGATGCGGGTGTTGTTCCAGATTTTGAGAGGCGCCGCCACACTCATCAGCGTGCTCAAGACCACCAGGCACAGCACCCAGTTCCAGTGCGGATCGATGGCGAACAGCCATTTGGGTTTGGTGGCCATCACCAGCGCCACACGGCCGAGTTCCAGGCCCACGCAGGTGAGTAGCGGCAACATCTCCCACATAATTTCGGCTTCGCGCACCATGCGCATGATGGCCTTCGGGATGTTCAGGAAGGTGAACGGCCCGAAGCTCCACAAATCTTCGCGATCCGGGATGAGCTGACGGATCAGCCCGCCGAGCAAGCCCGCTGCAGAAGCCGCCGGCATGGCCAGCCATTCGTGGCCCATCAGCGCGGGAATGGTGATGATGGCGCCGCCGATGGGGCCGACCACGCGGCCGCCAAGGAGTCCCATCAGAAATGCGCCTTCGAGAGAAAGATCGGCGAAACGGTAGGCCGGGAAGGCCAGCCGCAGCGTCACGCCCACAATCAGCGGAGGCGTCACAAACAGCATCAGCTTCAGTTTCTGGTCGGAATCGCGTTGTTCGGTGAAGAGGACGCGGCGGAAAGCATTCCAGCGCGCCAGCAACGCGGCGATCGATGAAGCTACGCCCACCTTCAATAACAACGTGAAAAGAAGTTCGCGGATTGCGGGAATCGTGTCCATCGCTCGCCTGCAGCCTTGGGCCTACGCTAGCCAATTGCAACTCTACTGTAAAGGAGTTGCCGGGGACAACGGCGACTCGCGCGGAGGCAGCGCGGCTCCCTGTTATACTGGAGCATACCTATGGCTGCAAAATCGTCTGCCAAGAAGCGCAAGCGAAACGCCAGGAAATCTCCACGGCTGGTGGCGCACGCCGAACTGCCGACGCGCTTCGGGCGCTTTACCATTTATGGATTCACCGGCCGCGGGCCGCAGGAGGAAGCCGTAGCGCTGGTCCGCGGCAACCCGCGCGGGCGAACTGCGCCGCTGGTGCGCGTGCACTCGCAGTGTCTTACAGGCGATGTGCTGACTTCGCAGCGGTGCGATTGCCGGGCTCAATTGGAGCTTTCGCTGAAAAAAATCGGCCAGGCCCCCTCGGGGATCCTTCTGTACCTTCCGCAAGAAGGCCGGGGTATTGGGTTGATGAACAAACTGCGGGCTTACCAGTTGCAGGATGGGGGGATGGATACGGTCGAGGCCAACGTCTCGCTGGGATTTGCGGCGGATGTCCGCGAGTACGAGTTTTCAGCGCGGATCCTCAGGAAGCTGGGCGCCACGCGGATCCGCTTGCTTTCCAACAACCCCGACAAGGTGCGGCAACTGGAATCGGCAGGTGTGCGCGTGGTGGAACTTGTGCCCTGCCAGCCGCGCATCTCCAGGATTTCGCGCAAGTATTTGCACACCAAAAAGCATAAAATGGGCCACCTCCTCGAGGGTCTCTGAGCCAAACATTGCAGGGGAGTGAGGTTTTATGACGCCTACCATTCAGCAGAGCGTGCGCTTCCGCACCTCTCCCCAGACACTCTTCAGCATGTATCTGGATTCGCGTAAACACATGGAGTCCACGGGCGCGCCTGCCAAAATAAGCAAGAAGCTCGGTGGAAAATTCACTGCCTTTGGCGGCCAGTTGGAGGGCAAAAATCTTCTGATTGTGCCGGGCAAGCGGCTGGTGCAGCTTTGGCGGGCGCATCATTGGAAGAAGGAAGACTGGTCAGTCCTTATTCTAACTTTCAGCCGCGTTGCGGACGGCGCGCAGATCGACCTCGTCCACGCGGGCGTCCCCGCCTACGATCAGAAGGGTGTGCGCGAAGGCTGGCCCAAGTATTACTGGCGTCCGTGGAAAAAGTACCTCGCTGAGCGATAACGATAAGCAGCTTGTACTTGTTTCGTTAGGGTGGGAACGGGGGCAGGGAGTTTGATCAGGCTCGCCCTTAAACCACGGGCACTTTCGACTTGGCGCGCAAGGCGAACCGCAACTGCCCGATTCCATCCGGAGTTTCCGCACGCAGCACGAGCGCCGGTTCGGCACCCGTGATACGGGGCATTTCAAACTGCAACTCGGCGGTTCCCGCTTCTCCCGTTACGCTGTCGGGGAGGCTGTGCTCGCCAGCGCCCTCTATCTGTACAATGACGCGCGCGCCAACTACGGGGCTCCCGCCTTCTTCTTTCACGGTCACCAGCAAATGGGCATGTTTTCCGGAGAGCCAGAACTTCGCATTGAGCAACTCCAGCAAAAATTTTCGCGGCTCGCGCGCATTAGCAAGAGTTTCGGCAACCACTGCAACCGGCAGTTCCACTTCCGAAGGTTGTGCCTGATTCGCGTGTGGCTCCGGCGCTGGTTCTTGTGGAGGCAGCGGTGCATCGGCTTGAGTTAGCGCAGCCGGCGGCAGGGCCAAATCCAAAGTTCCATTGCGCATCTCTTCCAGGACGGTGCGGTGCTGCTCATCAAGACGCAATTTCAGGGCCTGCTCGCTATCGTCATTGAGAGGCAGCAAGTCGTAATAGTTGTTCGTGCGGCGGTGCAGCACGCGTCCGCGGAAGTAGACAGTGGTGTCAATCAGGGCGAGGGTTGCGCCCCGGTTCTCGGTCTGGACGTGGTACGTCACGTTTCCCAACTTGATGTTGGTATTGTGACCAAAGACCATAATCCGCCCTGGCTCCCGCGGGAATTGCCCGCCAGTTTCGACCGCGCGGCCGTTCGGAAGGGGATCAGAACAATTTGACCCGGCGGCGTCTCAATCGCTATTATAACGCTTTGACCATGACCTCCTCCGGCCTTCATGCATACGTTCCCCTTCTAATACACCTGCTTGTCGCAATGTTACTGGCGGGGGCCCTGCTGGCCATCTCCACGTTGATCGGATGGCGCCGCCCAAACAAGGCCAAGCTGCAGCCCTATGAATGCGGCGTAACGCCCACGGGGGATGCCCGCGAGCCCTTTTCTGTGAAGTTTTATCTGGTAGCGATGGTCTTCATCCTGTTCGACGTTGAGGCCATATTTCTGTATCCCTGGGCGTACATTTTCAAGGATTTGGCTCGCGACGCAGCAACGAAGTGGTTCGGCTTCATAGAAATGATGTTCTATGTCGCCATTCTGTTGGTCGGATACATCTATCTCTGGAAGAAGGGCGCACTCGACTGGCATAAATCGCGGAAGTAACGCCAGCACAAGCCCTTAAGGACCTTGCTCAAGTGACGCAGCTCGCCAACGCAGGCGCTCAAGTTGTAGTCGAACACCTTCGCTCCTGGAACGCACACGCGGTGACTCAGGTGATCGAGCACCACGGGGAGACGACCATCGTCGTCCCCAAAGAGCTGCTGCGCGCCACGGCTCAGAAATGTAAAGAGGACCCCGCTCTGCTGTTCAACCTGCTGAGCGATGCCACCTGCGTTGACCGGTACCCCATCGAGCCCCGCTTTGAACTGAACTATCACCTGGTTTCCATCCCGCGGCGCGGCCGTATCCGCTTGCGCACCAGCGTCAGCGTCCAGCATCCCGTCGTGGATTCGCTGGAACCGGTTTGGCCCGGCGCTAGCTGGTTGGAGCGCGAGATTTTTGACCTCTTTGGCATCCAGTTTACCGGCCATACGGACCTGCGCCGCATCCTCCTGCCCGAAGGCTTTGAAGGTTTTCCTCTCCGCCGTGATTTTCCGACGGAGGGCAAACGGTAGTGCCGTTCCAACTCGACGCAGAAAATGTCCGTTGGGACCGTTGCTGGCAACTTGCACTGGACAAGCATTGGCGTTTGTTGGTCGGTTTGGTTGGAACGGTACTAGATTCCGCTCAGCGGACTGGGATCCCATGACTACGGTTGAGACAGCAGTTGGCGCCACAAAAACGATGGTCCTCAACATGGGGCCGCAGCACCCCTCCACGCACGGTGTTCTGCGCGTGCTCCTCGAACTGGATGGGGAAAACGTGGTCAGCGCCGTGCCGGACATCGGCTACCTGCACACGGGCATCGAGAAAAGCTGCGAGGACAAAACGTACTCCCAGGCCATTACCCTCACGGACCGCATCGATTATCTCAATCCCCTGGGCAACAACCTGGTGTACTGCCTTGCGGTGGAAAAGCTTCTGGGATTGGAAGTGCCCAAGCGCGCGCAATATGTCCGCGTGATGCTGGTCGAGCTGCAACGCATCTCTTCGCATCTGGTTTGGCTCGGGACGCACGCCATCGACATGGGCGCCATGTCGGTGCTGCTCTATTGTTTCCGTGAACGCGAGGAGATTCTAAAGATTTTCGAGCGCTTCTCCGGTCAGCGCATGATGACCAGCTACATTCGCATTGGCGGGCTGGCGCTGGAGCCGCCAGCGGGCTGGCGCGAACCCGTGAAGCGCTTCCTCGAAATGATGCCGGCGCGTGTGGATGAGTATGAAGCGCTGCTGACCGATAACCGTATCTGGAAGGGCCGCCTGCAGGGCGTCGGCTACCTTTCGCCGGATGCTCTAATCGCCATGAGCACAACGGGACCCGGCCTGCGCGCCGCGGGCGTGGCCTACGATAACCGCAAGCTCTTTCCCTACTCCTCCTATGAAGAATTCGATTTCAAGGTGCCCACGCGTACGGAATCCGACTGCTACGCGCGGTACCTGGTGCGCGTGGCGGAAATCCGCGAGAGCCTGAAAATCGTCAAACAGGCGATGGACAAGATCACCGATCAGGGCCCGATCAAGGCGGACGCGCCGGGAATCGTGCCGCCGCAGCGCGAAAAGATGAAGACGGAGATGGAAGCGCTTATCTACCATTTCAAAATTTTCACGGAAGGCTTCTCACCGGCTCCCGGTGAAGCGTTTGTGGCCGTCGAGTCTCCCCGCGGCGAGCTGGGGTGTTTCGTCGCCAGCGACGGCTCGCCAAAACCCCTGCGCGTCCATTTCCGATCGCCGTCCTTCATCAATCTGCAGGCCCTGCCGCTCATGGTAAAGGGCCAATTGATTGCCGACACCGTTGCCTGCATCGGCACCATTGATATCGTGCTTGGGGAAGTAGACAGATAATCATGGAACTCTCGCCAACACTCGCTGCGAAATTCGAACTTCTGCAGAACCGCTACCCCGTGAAACGCAGCGCGCTTGTCCCCATGATGCTGTACGCGCAGGATGAATACGGCTACATCAGCGACGACATGGTGAACGAACTCGCCAACCGGCTGGAGTTGCGGCCCGTGGAAGTGGAAGAAACGTTGGCCTACTACTCGATGCTGCACCGCAAGCCTGTGGGCAAACATCACGTGCAGGTCTGTACCAATGTGGCCTGCATGCTGCGCGGCGGCGCGCAACTCCTGCAGCACGCCAAGAGGCGTCTGGAAATCGGCCACAAGGAAGTCACGCAGGACGGCGTATTCTCGCTGGAAGAAGTGGAATGTATCGGCGCCTGCACTGGTGCGCCGGCCATCCAGGTGAATTACGATTACTACGAGAACCTCACGCCGCTGAAGTTCGACCGTATTATCGAGGAACTCGACAACGGCAGCCACCCCGCCCCCGTGCCGGTCATCACCGGCGCCCTGCGCGAACGCGACGCCCTGGAAATTCCTCTCATCAGCAAGCGCTGGGGCATCAAGGACTCCCACAAGATTGATGTGTATCTGCAGAACGGTGGCTACCAGGCGCTCGAAAAGGCGCTCAAGCAGATGACGCCGGAGTCCATCATTGATGAAGTCAAGAAATCGAGCTTGCGCGGGCGTGGTGGTGCGGGCTTCCCCACGGGGATGAAGTGGTCCTTCGTGCCAAAAGATTCGCCGAAGCCGAAATACGTCATCTGCAACGCCGATGAGTCCGAGCCGGGCAGTTGCAAGGACCGCCCGCTGATGGAAATGGATCCCCACCAACTGATCGAGGGAATCATCATTGCCGGGCGCGCCATCGACGCGCATCGCGGCTTCATCTACATTCGCGGCGAGTACCGCTACGTTTTGGACATTGTGGATGCCGCCATTGCCGAAGCCTACGCGCGCGGCTATCTTGGGAACAGCATTCTTGGCTCCGGCTTCGACTTCGATCTGCTCATTCATACGGGCGCCGGCGCCTACGAGTGCGGCGAGGAATCAGCGCTGATGGAATCGCTCGAAGGCAAGCGCGGCTACCCCCGCATCAAGCCTCCCTTCCCCGCCATCGTGGGCCTCTATGGCTGCCCCACGGCTATCAACAACGTGGAATCGCTGAGTTCCGTGCCCTCGATCATCCTGGAAGGCGGCGAAGCCTACGCCAACCGCGGCACGCCGAAAAATGGCGGCACGCGCCTGCTGTGCGTTTCCGGGCACGTCAACAAACCCGGCATCTATGAAATACCGCTGGGAATGAACATGAAGAAGTTTATTTATGAAGTGGCCGGCGGGATACGTGGCGGGAAGAAAATTAAAGCGGTGATCCCGGGCGGGAGCTCCTGTCCATTGCTGAAAGCCGACGAGATCGATATCCCGATGGACTACGACTCGCTGGCGAAGGCCGGCTCGATGCTTGGCTCCGGCGGCATGGTGGTCATGGATGAAGACACCTGCATGGTGGACATGGCCCGGCGCATCATGCACTTCTACGCGCATGAATCCTGCGGCTGGTGCATTCCCTGCCGCGAAGGCACTTCCTGGCTGCGCAAAATGCTGGAGCGCTTCCACGCGGGATTTGGGCGGACGGAAGACATTGACATGGTCGGCGATCTCGCGAAAAACATGCTCGGGCGGACTCTCTGCCCGCTCGGCGATGCCGCGGCCATGCCAACCATCAGCATCGTGACGAAATTCCGCGGTGAATTTGAGGACCACCTGCATGGCAAGTGTGCGTACAAATCCGCCGATGCGCTGGTCGGATCGCGGTAGGGACCCATGGCCGAAACGAAGCTCATCAATCTGAAGATTAACGACCGCGAGGTCCAGGTGCCCCAGGGCACACTGGTGATCGAAGCGACGCGGCGGCTCGGGATTGAAGTGCCGTCGTTCTGCTATTACCCGGGATTGTCGCTGCAGGCGGCTTGCCGCATGTGCCTTGTGGAAGTCGAGAAGATGCCCAAGCTACAGACCGCGTGCACGCTGGTCGCTTCGGAGGGCATGGTCGTCCGCACTAACACGGATCAAGTGCGCAATGCACGCAAGTACATGCTGGAATTTCTGCTCACCAATCACCCGCTGGATTGCCCGGTTTGCGACAAGGGCGGCGAGTGCGAGCTGCAGGACATGGTCTTCCGCTACGGCGCGGATTCCAGCCGGTTCGTCGAGGAAAAGATCCATCGCCCCGAGGAAAAGTGGTCCGACCTCGTCTATTACGACGCGCCCCGCTGCATCCTATGTTTCCGCTGCGTGCGCGTGTGCGACGAAGGCATGGATGTGAAGGCCCTGGGGGTGGGAATGCGCGGCGCCAACTCCCTCATCATCCCCAACGGCGGCGATCATCTGGACTGCGAAGAGTGCGGCATGTGCATTGACATCTGCCCCGTCGGCGCGCTGACCAGCGGCACGTACCGCTACAAAACCCGGCCGTGGGAAATGCAGTATGTTTCCACCATTTGCACGCATTGCTCCAACGGCTGCAAGACCACCCTGAGCGTCCGCAACCACGAAATTCTCCGCGCCAATAATCGCGATCTTTCCGGCATCAATGGGGATTTTCTCTGCGTGAAGGGGCGCTTCGGCTTTGATTTCACGCGGCATCCGGAGCGCATCAAGCAGCCGCTTCTGCGCAAGGGCGAAAAGCTCTATCCCGTTTCCTGGGAAGAGGCCGCGCAAGCCGCTGCCAAGCAACTCAAGGAGCTGCACGCTGCCTACGGCCCCGAATCCATCGGCTTCATCGGCTCCAACCGTACCTCGAACGAGGAAAACTATCTGCTCCAGCGGCTGGCGCGCGCAACCTTTGGCACCAACAATATCGATCACCATCGCACCGCGGATTACACCGGGCTCGTCACGGCCCTCGGAGATCGCGCCGCCGATTCTTCGCTTACCATGGAACAGCTCTACCAATCCAGAGCGGTGCTGCTGATCGGCAACGATCCGACGAATCAGAATCCCCTCGTCGGCTGGCAAATCCGCGCGGGCATCCGGCATCACGGTACGAAGCTTTTCTTGCTAAATTCCCGCGAGATCAAGCTGGCTCGCAAGGCGACCCAATCCATCCAGGTGCCCGCCGGCCAGGAAGCCGCCGCAGTTCGCTGGCTAGCCACGGGCGAAGGCGAGTTGCCGCAGGAATTGGCGGAACGACTTACCGCTCTTCGCGCCGCGCTCGAAGCCGAACAGGATGTCGCGATTGTCTTCGGCTCGGAACTCGCCGGCGCTGCCATCGGCCATCTTGTCGCTTTCGGCTCTAAGCTTCCCGGCACAACGCGCTTTATGGCCCTCGGCGATTACGCCAACTCGCGCGGCGCTGCTGATATGGGCGTGCTGCCGGATCGCTTGCCGGGTCACGCTTACCTTGACAATAGGTCGGTCGCGGAGGCGCTCGAAAATCTGTGGAACACCAAGCTGTCCGCCAAACCAGGACTCACGGCGCCGCAAATGGTGGAAGCGGCGCAGTCTGGAATACTCAAGGCACTCTACGTTGTCGGCGCGAACCCGCTCGCGCATTTCGGCACGCTCGGCTTTGGGCGCGGCAAGCTGCAACTCCTGATTGTCCATGAAATGTTCCTCACGGAGACTGCCAAGCAGGCCGACATTGTTTTTCCCGCTGCCTCCGCCTACGAAAAGGACGGCAGCGTCACGAACACGTCCGGCGAAATCCAATTGCTTCACAAGGCTGGAGAGGTGATGGGCACGCGCTCAGACTTCGACCTTCTCCGCATCGTGTCGCACCAGTTGGAGAAGTTGGGCCTGGGCAAGGCTTTCCATTACAAGACGCCAGGCGCGGTCTTCGAGGAAATTCGCAAAGCCGTGTCCGGCTACAACATGCATCCCGCGGGCCTGCTGACTGGCGGCGCGGCACCCACAAAGATTCAGTTTTCCAGAAATGGCCATGAGGCTTACGATGTTCCCGTTCAGCTGATTCGCTCCGCGAACGACAACCTTTTCACAAGCGGCTCCCTGGGCCGCTTCTGCACGATGATGCAATCCCTCCCGGAGGCGGAAGCCAAGCCGTGAACGAATTTCTCACCCACTACGCGTTCCTCATCGTGCCGATCATCAAGATCGCGATTCTGGTGTTCCTGGTGCTCACCGTGGACGCCTATCTGACATGGCTGGAGCGCAAGGTGATCGCGCACATCCAGGCGCGGTGGGGACCCTACCGCGTCGGCCCGCACGGCTTGCTGCAGCCGCTTGCCGACGGCGTGAAGTTTATTTTCAAGGAAGACCCCATGCCCGCGGGCGTGGACAAGATCGCCTATTTCCTGGCGCCGTTTCTGACGTTGATGCTGGCGCTGACGTCTCTGGCGGTGATCCCGTTCGGCCCGCAGCGCTTCACCATCTGGGGCTATGAAACCCACGTGGGCATCGCGGATGTGAACATCAGCTTGCTGGTGCTTTTCGCGATTACCGCGCTGGCCGTTTACGGTGTGGCGCTGGCCGGGTGGGCCTCCAACAGCAAGTATTCGTTGCTGGGCGGGTTGCGCAGCTCGGCGCAGATGATCAGCTATGAACTCGCGCTCACTCTTTCGGTGGTCGGCGTTCTTTTGATTGCCGGGGACTTCAGTCTCCGCGGTATTGTCGAGCAGCAGGCGCAATCTGGTAAGGGCCTTGTAAGCTGGAACATCTTCCCCCAGATCATCGGCTTCCTGTGTTTCTTCACCGCGGCCATCGCGGAAACAAATCGCGTGCCTTTCGACCTGCCCGAAGCGGAGTCCGAACTCGTCGCTGGTTTCCACACGGAATACGCGAGCATGAAGTTCGCCATGTTTTTTATCGCCGAATACACCAGCATGATCACGGTTTCCTGCCTGTGCACGATTCTGTTCTTCGGCGGATGGCTCTCTCCCTTCCCCGTTTCCTGGACATTCACGCAATTTCTGCCTTCGGTGCTTCTGATTCCCTTCGGTCTTTGGGTGATCTTCGACGGCATCCGTTACGAAACAATTTTCGGCCGCGTGCTGCTCCCCGGCGTTGGCATAGCCTTGCTCGCCCTGGGTGGCGCCCTGCTGGCTTATCCGGTGGTCAATGGCTACATCCAGGGGCCGTTCTGGTTCTTCGCCAAGGTTTTTGTGTTTCTGTTTGTCTATATCTGGATGCGCGGCACGCTCCCGCGCTTCCGCTATGACCAGTTGATGAGTTTCGGCTGGAAGTTTCTTCTCCCTGTGTCTATTGCGAACGTGGTTCTGACCAGCGTCGCCATTCTAATTTGGGGAAGGCACTGATGACTGCGCCCTTGGTTATTTTCTTCGTGCTTGCCGCCCTTGCCGTTTTCGGAGCGGTCAGCCTGATTTTGCAGAGGCACCCGATTCATAGCGCGCTCTCGCTGATCGTGGTGATGGTCGCGCTCGCGGGACTCTACTTGCTCATGGGCGCGGAATTTGTCGCGGCCGTGCAGATTATTGTGTACGGCGGTGCGATCATGGTGCTGTTCATCTTCGTCATCATGCTTCTGAACGCCGGCCTGGAAGAGCGCACAAATTTCTCGAGGCTTGCCACCTACGCGGGCATTCCGCTGGCGCTGGCCGTCTCCGGCCTCATCGCCGCGGCCATCGTGCGCTCCGGCGGTCACCTCCCTGCCCCGGCTCCGAGTGGCGCTCTGACCTCCACCAAAACACTTTCGATGCTCCTCTTCACCGAATTCGTCTACCCATTCGAGCTGACCTCTTTCCTGATCCTTGTGGCCATCCTGGGCGCAATCGTGCTCGCCCAGCGGGAGAACTAACCATGGTGCCCACTAACTACTATCTGATCCTCAGCGCTATCCTGTTTGGACTTGGCATCGTGGGCTTCGTGTTCAAGCGCAACATCATCACGCTTTTCATGGCCATCGAGTTGATGCTCAACGCCGTCAATCTGGCGTTTGTCGCCTTCAGTCAGTCCCTTGGCAAGCCGGATGGCGAAGTCTTTGTGCTCTTTGTAATCGTTGTTGCGGCAGCGGAAGCGGCTGTCGGCCTCGGCATCATTATTCTGACCGCGCGTAACCGGCATTCGCTCAACGTCGAGCGCGTCGATCTTTTGAAACTCTAATGCCCACACACGAACATCTGCGGCTGATACTCGAGTATCTCTGGATCATCCCGCTCCTACCGCTGCTAGGCTCAGCCGTCAATGGCCTTTTGGGCGCGAAGTGGCCCAACAAGTTCGTCACCGGCGTTGCGCTGGGGTCCACAGGCCTCTCTTTCGCCTGCGCGCTGGAAGCCGTACGCGAGTTTTTCGCCGATGGCCAGGCGTCATTCCGCAAAGAGTTCTTCGATTGGATCATCGCCGGAAACTTCCGTGCGGGATTCGATCTGCAATTGGACCAGCTCACCGTCGTCATGGTGCTTGTCGTCACCGGCGTTGGCTTCCTGATCCACATTTACGCCACGGGCTACATGGCGCACGAAGGCGGCTACTACCGCTTCTTCTCCTACCTGAATCTGTTCATGTTCTTCATGCTGATTCTCGTTCTCGCCGCCAATTTCGTGCTGTTGTTTGTCGGATGGGAAGGCGTGGGCCTGTGCAGCTACCTGCTGATCGGATTCTACTTCCTGAAGAAATCCGCAGCGGATGCGGGCAAGAAGGCGTTCATCGTCAACCGCATCGGCGATTTCGGTTTCATGCTGGGAATGTTTCTGCTCTTCCGCGCCTTTGGTTCGCTGGATTTCCAGACCGTCTTCGCCAAAGCCGCCACGTGGCAACCGGACGCCATGGGGCAGTTCGGTACGCTAACCATCGCTTGCCTGCTGCTCTTCATGGGCGCCACAGGTAAGTCCGCGCAACTCCCTTTGTACGTATGGCTGCCCGATGCCATGGAAGGCCCCACGCCGGTCAGCGCGTTGATTCACGCGGCCACGATGGTCACCGCGGGTGTCTACGTTGTGGCGCGCTCGCACGTTCTCTTCACGCACGCGCCCACGGCGATGTACGTAGTCGCGATTGTCGGCTGCGCGACGGCCATCTTCGCGGCCACTATCGGCCTGGTGCAGCCTGACATCAAGAAAGTGCTGGCCTATTCGACAATCAGCCAGTTGGGCTACATGTTCCTCGCCTGCGGCGTCGGCGCATTCGGCGCAGGCATCTTCCACCTGATGACGCACTCCTTCTTCAAGGCGCTGCTGTTTCTTTCTGCCGGGAGTGTGATCCACGCCATGGGTGGCGAGCAAGATATGTGGCACATGGGCGGCCTGGCGTCCAAGATCAAAGTGACCTTCGTGTGCATGTTTTTTGGCACCATCGCCATTACCGGTTTCGCTCCCTTCGCCGGATTTTTCTCGAAGGATGCCATTCTCTTCGCCGCCTACCAGTCGGAAAACAGCGGCAAGACGCTATATGGCATCGGGCTGCTCGCGGCGATCTTCACTTCGTTCTACATGTTCCGGCTGGTCTGGCTGACGTTCGGCGGTGAAAAGCGCTACGACGAGCATCACGTGCACGTCCACGAATCGCCCGGCAGCATGACCGTGCCGCTGATGATTCTTGCGCTGCTCTCGCTGGTGGGCGGTTGGTTCGCCGCGCCCGCGCTTGGGAATGGCCCGAACTACTTTGCGGATTTCCTCGCGCCGGTTTTTGGCAATGCCGAAGCTCCAAGCAGCCAGACGCATTCGTTGGAGCTGACTCTGTCCATCGTTGCCGTGCTTGCGGCGGCCCTCGGCCTGATCGTCGCGTGGCGCATGTACTCTGGGAAAGTTGTGCGCGGCACATCCACCGGGCTTCACAAGATTCTCTACAACAAGTACTACGTGGATGAGCTGTACCAGGCCACGATTGTCGGCCCGCTAGTCTGGTTGTCGCGCAACATCTTTTGGAAGGTCGTTGACGTGGGCATGATCGACGGCAGCGTCGACGGGATTGCCCATGGCACTGAGGCAGTGGGCGACACCGTGCGGCACACGCAATCCGGCAATGTGCGCAGCTACGCCGTCTGGGTCATCATCGGCGCCATCGTGATTCTGGCCATCATCTTTTGGCCGTTGTGGCGGCCGGCCTTTTTCGTGGCGATGTCGGGAGGGGTGCGCTAATGGAACTCAGCGGCCATCTCCTTTCCGTGCTGATCTTTTTCCCTGGTTTTGGGGCTGCTGCGCTTCTCTTGCTGCGCGGCGACGACCATCTCTGGATTCGCCGCCTCACGTTTGTCGTGTCGGTGGTCGAATTTGTTTTCTCTCTGTTCCTGCTGCGCGCCGTCCCTATCAGCGCCCCAGGCTACTCGCTGGTGGAGTTTGGCCACTGGATCTCCGCGCCGCCCATCAATTATCACCTCGGCGTGGATGGCATCAGCATGTTCCTGGTCATCCTCACGACCTTCCTCACACCCATCTGCGTGCTCGCTTCCTGGCATGGCGTGCATCACCGCATTAAGGAATTTCACTTCACGCTGTTGCTTCTGGAAGTTGGCGTGGTCGGCGTTTTCCTCTCGCTCGACCTGTTTCTCTTCTTTCTCTTCTGGGAGATCATGCTGATCCCCATGGCCTTCCTGATCGGCATCTGGGGCCATGAACGCCGCCTTTATGCGGCCATGAAGTTCGTACTGTACACCATGGCCGGCTCGATCCTGATGCTCGTCGGCATCATCTGGCTGTACAACGCCACCGGCTCATTTGACCTGCCCGTCATCCAGCAGATGCTGCACGATGGAGTCGTCACACTCTCCACGCGCACGGAAATGCTTTTGTTCCTCGCGTTTTTCCTGGCCTTTGCCATCAAGGTGCCGCTCTTCCCGCTGCACACCTGGCTGCCGGATGCGCACGTCGAAGCGCCCACGGCAGGCTCCGTGATCCTCGCGGGCGTGCTGCTGAAGATGGGCACCTACGGCATGATCCGCTTCTGCCTGCCGCTGTTTCCAGAGGCCTCGCACCGCGCGGCGCCGTATGTTGCCGTCCTGGCGATCATCGGAATCATCTATGGCGCGCTGGTGGCGATGGTGCAGCCCAACCTGAAGAAGCTCGTAGCCTACTCTTCCGTCAGCCACCTGGGCTTCGTCGTCCTGGGCATCTTCGCGTTCCAGAATATCTCCATGCAGGGCGCGGTCTTCCAGATGCTGGCGCACGGCGTTTCCACCGGCGCGCTTTTCTTGCTGGTCGGCATGCTGTACGAGCGGCGGCACACCTTTGAGATTGCCGAATACGGCGGCCTGTCCACCCCAATGCCGCGGCTGGCGGCCTTTTTCCTGTTCGTGGTGCTGTCTTCGATGGGTTTGCCAATGTTGAACGGCTTCGTGGGCGAGTACCTCATCCTGCTTGGCACCTATCACGTGCACTGGAAGTGGGCCGCCTGGGCCGCGACGGGCGTGATTCTCTCCGCGTGCTACCTGCTATGGTCCTATCAGCGCGTATTCTTCGGCGAAGTGACGCACCAGAAGAACCGCGAACTGCCAGACCTCGACACGCGCGAGAAGTGGATCCTGGCGACGGTGGCGGTCGTGACCCTGTGGATGGGTATTGGCTCGCCGTTTTTCACGCGCCGCTTCGCCGTCCCTTGCCAGACTGTCCTCCAACAGATGAACCGCTCGTTCGCACGCGAAGCTGCCCTGCCTGCTTCCGTTCCCAGCGTGGCGCCCGACTCATCGGGGCGCGTCCTGGCTTCTACGTCGATGGCAACCTCCTCGGAAAGGTCTGGAACCCGCTAAATGACACCTCCAGGCGCACAAGACATTCTTCGCGTTCTCCCGGAGCTCGCCTGGTGCGGCGCGGGTGTGCTGCTGATGCTACTGCAGCCTTTCGTCAAGAACCGGCAAGCCCTCACGTTCATCAGCATGCTTGGCGCGTCAGCAGGAACGCTAGTCACCTTCAAAGCGGCTTTCGGGGAAGGCTTCGGCGGCCTCGTGCAGTTCGATATTTTCAGCCTCTTCTTTCACTGGCTGATCGGCCTGGTGGCCTTCCTGGTGATTCTCGCGTCGGACTCCTATCTTGAGCGGGAGAATCTTGATGCAGCAGAATTCTACGCCCTGATCCTTTTTGCCACCGCAGGGATGGGTGTACTCGCCTCCGCGCAGGAACTTCTGACCGCCTTCATCGGCCTGGAGATGTCCTCGATTTCCAGCTACATCCTCGCCGGGTACCGCCGCGATTCGATAAAGTCCAGCGAATCCGCCGTAAAATACTTCCTGCTCGGCTCGTTCGCGACGGCCTTTTTTCTCTACGGCATTGCGCTGGTTTACGGCGCCACTGGCTCCACGAACCTCAGGATTCTGGCCACCGCCGATCCCTCAAGCAATCTCGTCCGGCTGGGCTTGTCGCTGATCCTTGTCGGGCTGGGCTTCAAGGTAGCCGCCGCGCCGTTCCAGGTGTGGACGCCGGACGTCTACGAAGGCGCACCCACTCCGGTCACGGCTCTCTTCTCCGCGGGCCCTAAAGCGGCCACCTTTGCGCTGCTGCTGCGCATCTTCGCCACCATACACGCGGCCACCGACTTCTGGTTCTGGGCGTTTTGGATTCTTGCGGCGCTGACCATGTTTGCCGGCAATCTCGGGGCGCTGGTGCAGTCCAACATCAAGCGGCTGTTGGCGTACAGCTCCATCGCGCACGCCGGGTACATCCTGGTGGCGATGGCCGCGATCACCACGGCGAAGAACAGCGATTCCGGGCTGGACCCCGGCACCGCCTATGCCGCCGTGCTCTTCTACCTGCTGACGTATTCGCTGGTTTCCGTGGGCGCCTTCACAATCGTGTCCGATCTGGGCGGGCAGGGCGAGCGCTACGTCAACACCGACGATTTCGCGGGACTCGGCACGCGCCAGCCCTTTGCCGCCGCCGCTCTGAGCGTATTCCTTCTTTCCCTGCTCGGATTGCCCATCACCGCGGGGTTCTTCGGCAAACTGTACATCTTCACCGCGGCCATCAAGTCCAAGCTCATCTGGCTGGCCATTCTGATGGCCGTCAACAGCATCATCGGCGCCTACTACTACCTGCGCGTCATCATCGTGATGTACATGCACGAATACAAGGGTAACGTGCCGGCCGACGCGCCCACCAGCCTGAGCCCCACCACCGCCATGGTGGTCATCGTCACGGTACTCGCCACGATTTATCTAGGTCTCGCGCCCAATCACGTCCTGGGCATCGTCCTCGACCCCAACCTAATCCTGTCCGCCCGCTAGCCCCGCCCTGAGCGAATCTGGAAATCTACCTTTCCGGCCGCTCGTGTTTTTGTAGGGGCCCAGCATGCTGGACCCCTTCTTGGCAACCCACTAAACTTTCCACGACCTGCCGTAATCCTCGTATGGCGGATTGCAGGAATTGGGTATAGGATGACTACTCTCGCAAAAGGAGAAACGTTCATGGCCAAAAAAGACAGGCTCAAGGAAGTCAGCGTAAAAATCGGAACTGCGATGGGCAAGGCGGACAAACAAGCCCGCAAGTTCAAAAAAGCAGGCGCGGTCGCCAAGGAAGAACTTCAGGCCATTTCCAAACAGATCGACGAGATGAAGAAGCAGCTCTCGAAGACCACCAAGCGCCTGAAAAACGCTTTGCGCTGACCCTGCTCCCTAGCAGGGCACCGGCAGGAACAAAAAAGCCCGCCCGGGTTTTCCCGAGCGGGCTCCATTCCCTGTTCTCTCTTCGCGCTTAAACCTTCGTGAAGATGATTGCCAGCGTAAACAGCGCCAGTGTTTCGATAAAGACCAATCCCAGAATCATGGCCGTCCGGATCGCGCCAGAGGCTCCCGGATTCCGCGCCATGCCTTCGCAAGCTGACGCCGCCACCCTGCTCTGTCCCAAAGCGCCGCCAAAGGCCGCCAGCGCCATGCCAAACGCGGCCGCAATCGCCAGCGTTCCCTTGCTGCTTACTGCTCCTGCTTCCTGCGCAAACGCGGCCGGCGCAAACAACGCGACCGCCGCGAGCACTCCCATCAACATCGCTGCTTTCTTCATTGATGCCTCCTTGAAATTACCGCCAGTTGGTGGTTCCCGGCCCTGCGCCCTGCAACCGGTCTCACGCTGGAGCGGCAAACCCGAAACTGTGTCAGTGCTCTTCCGCCACGGCTAGCCCGAGATAAATCGAGGGCAGGACGGTAAAGACATAAGCCTGGATGATGGACACGAAGATATGCAGGCCGACAAAAAGAATGGGGATCAGCACCGCAAAGATGCCCAAGGCCACGCCCAGCACCGGGCTCTTCGACCAGCCCCATTGCGCCGGCCCGATCAACATTCCAAGAAAAATCACATAAATCAGATCACTGGCAAAGATGTTGGCCCAGAGACGAACAGTGAGCGAGAGGATGCGCGCCATGGCGCTGATCATCTCAACCGGCGCAATCAGCCACGACAACCACCACACCGGTCCAGCAAACGTCTTCAAATAGCCAAACGGTCCGTGATGCCGCAAGCCCTGCCAGTTGAAATAAAGGAAGGTGAGCAGCGCACAGCCCAGCGGCACGATGGGAAGACTGCCACCGGTCGGCGAACTGAATGCCGGGATCACGCCAAGCAGGTTAGCCAGAAGAATGAAGATGGAAATGGAACCGGTAAAGGCAATGAACTTGTGGCCCTCGTGCCCAACGTTCTCTTCCAAAAGGTCCTTAATGCCGAAGCCCAGGGGATTGGTCAGAAGCATCTCGGCAGCCTGCTGCAAGCCCCCGGGGCGTTCCACGGAGAGGCGCGACCTCACAAGCAGCGCCAGCACCGTACCCACAATTAGAACGACCATCGCCATCACCAGATACTCGGGGATGGGATGGTCATAGTCAGTGGGTTGCACATGGAGCGCGTGCAGGATGCCCAGGGCTACGGGTCCGAGCAGGTGATTGACCCACTCTGTTAGCCGGCTTAGATGTTCTTCCATTTATCGGTCCGCGGGTTGCAGGATTTCGTGCACACTTACCGCCATTGTGGCTGCTCCCAGAGAGCACAGCCCAAAAATCATGCTCAGTACGGGAACATGCAGATACTTAAAAATAACATACACGGTCAGGGCTATCAACACGTAGCGAAACACCGCGCGAAAATAGATGCCGACGGGCACTTTCGCTTTTGGCCGCTCGGCCTGCGCCATGGCCGCCTCCGTCAGCGCATCCAGGCCCTGCTTCAGCCAGCGAAAGTTGAGCCACGCGAGCGCTGCACCAATCAGAATTCCCGAGCCCCATCGCCAACCGTGGAAATAGCCGACGGGCAAAGCCGCCAGCGCGCCCAGCAGCAAAGTCAGCCAGGAGATCCGGCGCTCTGATGCAAGGTATCTCGAGATGTCAACGCTTGGACTTTCCATCGTCGTCCGCAGGGAGACGCCGCAGCACATCGCGCAAGCCGCCAAAGAATCCCAGAAATCCCAGGACGAGCATCAAAATGGGCTTGGTATGCAGCCAGCGATCCAGAAAATAGCCGAGCAGGCCGCCAACCGCCACCGCCGCCACAAGCACAAACGGCAACTCCATGGCCATGGCGAACTGCTGCGAAAATCCCTTGGCCTGCTTTTCCGCGGGAGTCAGTTGCTCTTCGCGATTTTCATTACGGTCCGAAGGCATAACGCGCCAGACGTGCGAACGGCTCAGGATAAATTCCCGCGGCAAGCGTGACAAACAGGGCCGCGCCCAGCGCCACGGCTTGCGCGCTGCTCATGTGCGGCGCCGGCGCCTCGCCCGGCTTCTTCATCCAGGCATGCACCACCACGCGGAAATAGTAGTATAGCGCGGGCACGATGTAGAGCGCCGCGAGAATCGCCAGCACCGGGTGATGCGCCTCGATCAGCGCCTGGAAAATAAAGTACTTCCCCACAAAGCCCGCGGTTGGCGGTATGCCCGCAAGCGATAGCATGAAAATCAGCAGAAGCAATGCCGCTGCGGGACTTCTCTGGTATAGACCATCGAGGTCGTCCAGTTCATCGCCGATCAGCCCGCGCTGGCGCATGACGATCACCACGGCAAACGCGCCGATGGTCATGAAAGCGTACGCAATCAGGTAGTACATGATTCCCACAAGGCCCGTCTCATTCCACGCCACCAGGCCCAGCAGGACGTAGCCGACATGCGAAATCGAGGAATACGCGAGAAGGCGCTTTATATTGGTTTGCGTCAGCGCCGCAAGGTTGCCCCAAGTCAGCGAAGCGATCGCGACGCCGGAGATAATGTACACCCAGGTGGTTTGCGAATCTCCAAAGACGTTGATCATCAGCCGCAGGAGCATCGCAAAACTCGCTGTCGTCGAGGCCACACTGACGTACGCGGATATGGGCGTGGGCGCTCCCTCGTACACATCCGGGGCCCACTGGTGGAACGGTACCGCCGCCACTTTGAAGAACATGCCCGCGGCCACGGTGACAAACGCCATGATCGCCAGCCAATCGGTAATGCCGTGCGACGAGGTGTATGCAAACCGGCGGCCCAAGATGTTGCCAATCTCCGCAATCTTCGTCGAACTGCTCATGCCGTACAGCAACGAGAATCCGTAGGCGAGAATCCCGGTGCTGAAGGCGCCCAGCAGCAGGTATTTCATCGCCGCTTCGTTGGAGCGCTTCTCGCGGCGCAGGAAACCCACCATCGCGTAGAAGCTCAGCGCCATCGTCTCCAGCCCCAGGAACAGCACAATCAAGTCAATGCCAGAGGCCATGAACATCATGCCGATGCAGGAGAACAGCAGCAGCGCATAATATTCGCCTTCCTGCTCCTTCTCGATGTTCAAGTACCGGACGGAGAGCAGAATCACCAGCGCGGTGGCGGCAAGAAAAATCATCGCAAAGACCAGCGAGAAGCCGTCCACGATCGCGGTGTTGTGGAAACCGATCAGGACGGGCGGTCCCATCTGGCTTACGCGCACATCCCGGTACTTCTGGAATTGCATGAATAAGCCGAGACCGCTGGCCGCAACGCCAAGTAGCGCCAGAAACGCGTTCAGGTGTTTTTCTCGTTTCTCCAGCAGAAAATCAAAAATCAGGATGCCCAAAGCGAACAGCAGCAGCTCCATCTGCGGCAAAACGACCAGGCCGTCGCCGTGGATGTAATTCAGGATTGGGTCGAGGAAGGAAAAGTGCATCGGGGTTCCTTACTTGACCTCCAGACTTGCCGGAGCGGAAGGCGCAACAACTGGCGCAGCGGGTGGCAACGCACGATGAGCCTGCTCGTAAAACTTCGGATTCACCTGCTGGACGATTTTCTCCACCGGCTTGTCGATGTAAGCAAAGAACGGCTTCGGATAGATGCCGATCCAGAAAGCCAGGGCAACCAGCGGCAGCAACACCGCATACTCGCGCAGGTTCAGGTCTGGCAGCGTCTTGTTCACATCGTGCGTCACGTTTCCGAACATCACCCGCTGGTACAACCACAGCAGATACGCGGCGCCCAGCACGATGCCCAGCGTGCCCCAGGCAGCCCAGGCTTTGTTCACTACGAACGCGCCCTGCAAAATCGTGAATTCCCCGATGAATCCGTTGAGGATGGGCATGCCCAGCGAACTCAGTGTAATGATCAAATAAATCGCCGCAAAATTCGGCATCGGCGTGGCCAATCCGCCGAATTCGGAGATCAGGCGCGTGTGCCGGCGCTCGTAGATTATGCCGACCAGGAGGAAGAGGGCGCCCGTGGAAATGCCGTGGTTGATTTGCTGCAGCACACTCCCGGAAAGCCCCAGTGGCGTCAGTGCGAAAATTCCCAGCGTGCAGAAGCCCAGGTGGCTGACGGAACTGTACGCGATCAGGCGTTTCATGTCTTTCTGCATCAGGCAAACAATTGCGCCATAGATGATGCCGATCAGCGACAGCACAATGAGGATATGAATGATCTTTGCGCGCAGGACAGCATCCGTGGGAAGCAACGGCAGCGAGAAACGCAGGAAACCGTACGTGCCCATTTTCAGCAGGACGCCGGCCAGTATGACGGAACCCGCTGTGGGCGCTTCCGTGTGCGCGTCCGGCAGCCAGGTGTGAAAGGGAAACATCGGCACCTTGATGGCAAAGGCGAAGAAGAAGCCCCAGAAGAGCCACACCTTCAGCGATTCGGGAAAATGCTGGGCCGCGGCCAGCAGCGCAGGCACGTCGAACGTCGGCACGCTTCCCGGCGCCTTTGCAGCATTGAAGTACAGCGCCAGGATGCCCAGCAGCATGATGACGGAACCCGCCAGCGTGTACAGAAAGAACTTGATCGCGGCATAGAGCCGCCGCTCGCTGCCCCACACGCCGATCAGGAAGTACATGGGCACCAGCATCACTTCCCAGAAAACGTAGAACAGGAAGAAATCCAGCGACATGAACACGCCCAGCATGCCCGTTTGCAGCAGGAGCATCAGAATGTAGTACTCCTTGGTGCGCGTATTGATGGCGGTCCACGAGGAAGTAATCGCGATCATGCCCAGTAGGGTGGTGAGCATCACCAGGAGCAGGCTGATGCCATCAATGCCCAGCGAATACTTCGCGCCGATGGAAGGAATCCAGTTCGCGGTTTCGCGGAAGGCATAGTCGTTGCTGCCCGTTGGGAAGTAAATCACCAGCGGCACGGAAATCAGAAAGCCGAGCACGCCAAAGAGATTGCCGACGACGCGGTGGAGCATCGGCGCGTCGCGTGGAATGAATAGCAGGAGCACCGCGCCCACCAGCGGGGTGAACAGCACCACGCTCAGGAGATGATCATGAAAAAGCCCCATGCGGTTCGCCTTTCAGCGCAAATTGCGCACAAGCATATGCATGTGGTGGCCGTAGTAACCCAATAAAATCGCCAGGCCCAGCAGGATCAACACGGCGTAGCTCGAAAAAACGCCAGTCTGGAACATGCGCACCGGCGCGCTCAGCCCATTGGTGACCTTGCCAACAAAGTTCACAAGGCCGTCAATAACCCAGTTGTCCCACCACATTGAAATCCGGGAAATCACGCGCGCCAGCCACCCCGCGCCGTCCACGCCGACTCCATCGATCAACTTCGCATCCACGACACCGAACGCCGTGCTCAAATCTTTGACGCGGTTCACAAACAATGCGTCGTAAATTTCGTCCACGTAGTACTTGTTGACCAGCAAGTTGTGCAGACGCGGCCACGCTGCGGCGATCGTTGCGTGCAGCTTCGGGTACTGCAGATAGAGGCGATACGCGAGCCAAATCCCCAGCGCGGCGATGCCCACAGAGGCCAGCATCAGCAAATATTCCTTGAACAAGGTGTGATGGCCCAATTCAACGGCGCCGATTTGGTCCTTCACGCCCCTCAATGCCGGCTCAAGGAAGGTGCCAAATGTGTTGTCCTCCCCCCAAAGCACCGGAAGGGCAAACCAGCCGCCACAGATCGAAAGAAACGCCAGGATCGTCAGCGGCACCGTCATGGACTTCGGCGATTCGTGGATGTGCTCCTCCAACTCCGTCGCCACGCGCGATCTGCCGTAAAACGCCAGAAACAGCAGGCGGAACATGTAGAACGCGGTAATCCCAGCGGTGATCAACCCAATCGCCCAGAGGAACAGATAGCGGTCCACGAACAACGCCGGGTCGTGGTGATTGAACGTGTGACCGAGAATTTCGTCCTTGCTGAAAAATCCCGCCAGCGGCGGGATGCCGGCAATGGCCAGCGTGGCGATCAAAAAAGGCACCGCGGTGGCCGGAATGGCGTTCCGCAGCCCACCCATCTTGCGCAAGTCCTGCTCCCCGGAAAGCGCGTGAATCACGCTGCCGGCCGCAAGGAAGAGCAGTGCTTTGAAAAAAGCATGGGTCATCAAGTGGAATATGCCGGCCGAGAATGCGCCAACGCCCAGCGCCAGAAACATGTAACCGAGCTGGCTGATGGTGGAATACGCCAGAACCTTCTTGATGTCGTTCTGCGCCACGGCCATGGAAGCGGCGAAAATAGCCGTCGTGGCGCCGACGATCGCGACCACATCCATCGCCACCGGCGCCAATTGGTAGATCGCGCTCATGCGCGCCACCATGTACACGCCCGCGGTCACCATCGTTGCGGCGTGGATCAGAGCGCTCACCGGCGTGGGGCCTTCCATCGCGTCGGGCAGCCAGACGTACAGCGGCAATTGGGCGGATTTTCCGATCGCACCGACGAAAAGAAGCAAAGCAATGCCGGTAAGAATCGGCGCGCCATAGGCCAGGCGTCCCTGATCCACCATCGCCCGCAGTGTTTCCAGGATTCCCGCATACGCGATTGGATCGCTCAGCACTTGGGAAGTAAACCGCACCGTCCCGAACGTGGTGGCGATCAGGAAAATTCCCAGTAAGAATCCCGTATCGCCGATGCGATTAACGATGAATGCCTTCTTCCCCGCGTCGGAAGTGGACTTCTTCAAAAAGTAGAAACCAATCAGCAGGTAGCTGCAGAGCCCCACGCCTTCCCAGCCCACAAACAGAAGCAGAAGATTGTTCGCCAGCACCAGCGTCAGCATCGAAAACATGAACAGGTTCATGTAGCCGAAGAACCGGTAGTAGCCGCCCTCGTGGCCCATGTACCCGATGGAGTAAACGTGAATCAGAAAGCCCACGCCGGTCACCACCAGCACCATCACGCAGGAGAGCGGATCGAGCAGATAGCCCCAATCGGCCACGAAGTTGACCAGGCCGCCGGGTCCGGGCATCGCCCCTGGCGTGATCCACTCAAAAAGAATTTGCTGGTAAACGCGATTCTCTGGCGCGACAGCAAGCAGTTGGTAAACCGCGCCCGCCGCGTGCACAAACGAAAGGAAGACGCTGCCCACGCAGAAGAAGCTCACCGCCGCACGCGGCAAGCTCCGGCCAATCAGCAGCATGAGCGCCGCGGTCACAAGAGGAAAGAGCGGGATGAGCCAAAGGTGTTCGAGGAAGTAGCCGGAGGGAGTCATTGCCGCAGCCTCCGGGAGATGCAGACCCCGCGCTTTGCTTGCGATGATCTGGTGCGCTTCACCATTTCAAGAGATCCATTTCATCCTCAAGCACGGTTTCGCGGTTGCGGAAGAAGGCGATGATAATCCCGAGTCCCACTGCCGCTTCCGCGGCGGCGTCCGCAATAATGAACAGCGCAAAAACCTGCCCCGCCACGTCCCCAAAAACCCGCGAAAACGCCACTAGGTTGATGTTCACGGCATTCAGAATCAGCTCGATGGACATCAGCACCACGATCACGTTGCGCCGCGTAATCACGCCGATGGCGCCGATCAGAAACAGCGCCATGCTCAAAAACAGGTAGTAGCCAATGGGCATCATTGCGTTCTAGGTCCTTTTCTTGGCCATGACCACGGCCCCGACCATGGCCACCAGCAGCAAAACGCTGGCAATCTCAAACGGCAGCAGGTACCCATCGAACAAGCGGCCCGCCAGCTCTTCGGTGTTCGGCAACAATTTGGCCGCGGGTACCGCATTGGGCAGCAGGAATCCCTGGCCGGGAACCTTGCGCGACGACCATAGCATCACACCCACTTCGGCAGCGAGCGCCAGCGTCACGAAAAGCGCCACCCATTTCTGCCGCGAGAACTGAATCTGGTGCAAGGCCACGTCCAGCCGCACCAGCATGATCACGAAAATAAACAGCACCATGATCCCGCCGACATACAAAATGATCTGCGCGATGAAGATGAATTCCGCGCGCAGTTGCAGAAAGATACCCGCTGTGGCCAGCAGCGTGGTGATCAGGAACACGGCGCTGTGAATGGCGTTGCGCCGCGTCACCATCAGCCCGGCGCTAAGGATCGCCACACCTGCGAAGAAAAAGAAAATGGCTTTATCCAGCATAGGAATCCTCAGTTGAAGCCTCTTCCGGTGGCGGTGCCGCCGAAGAAGCCGCTGCTTCCCGCTTGTCGTTCAACCGCATCAGGAAGAGCGCTGCGGCCAGAGTGATTATCGTAGTTGCAATCATCGCCAGCCAGCGGTTCCAGCCATATTCCGTTTCCAGAATCATGGCGACGCCCACGGCCAGCACGTTCACAATCGCCAGCGGAATCAGAATGTACCAGCCCAAGTGCATCAACTGGTCGAAGCGGTAGCGCGGCAGCGTAAAGCGCAGCCACATAAACAGGTAAATGTAAGCGCTGATCTTCAGCAAAAACCAGAACGCGCCGTGCAGCCCGGGCACCAGGAACTTCAACGGCGCCATCAGTAGCGGCACGCCCAGGATCAGCGCTCCCGCAAAACACGCCAACGCCACTCCCCACATGAACCATGTCTGCACGCGGGCAGGCTGCTTCCCTGCCCGCCACACGCAATACACGCCGACCGCCGCGGTGGACAACGCAGGCAGAGCATCCAGCCAGTTCATCCAGCGCACATTCGGAAATGGCCGCAGCCAGCCGCCAAGGAAGAGCGTGGCGGCCACGGCACCGACCACGATCATGTTGGCGTACTCGCCAAGAAAATACAGCGCCCAGCGGAAGCCGCTGTATTCGGTCATGTAACCGGCCACCAGTTCCGATTCCGCTTCCGGCAAATCAAACGGCGCGCGATTCGTTTCCGCAATGGAGGCCACCACGTAAATGAAGAAAGCCACGGGCGCAAGAAACACGAACCACACGCCGAGATGCTGCTGAGCGTCCACGATGGCGCGAATGTTCAGTGTCCCCGCCAGCAGCAATCCGCTGACCAGTGCAAGTCCCGCGGCGGTCTCATAACTAACCAACTGCGCCGTGCTACGCAGCGCGCCCATGATCGAGTAGTGGCTGTTCGACGCCCAGCCACCCAGCACAATTCCAAAAAGCCCCAGCGAACTGACGCCGATCACAAAAAGCAGGCCCACGTTGATATCGCGCGCCACCTGAAACGTCGGCCCAAACGCAATTGCTCCCATTGCGGTGAGCGCCGCCGTCATCGAAACCACAGGCGCCAGCCAAAAAACCAACTTATCCGCGTTATCCGGGATGATGTCTTCCTTGATCAGTAGTTTCACCGCGTCGGCAATGGGCTGCAGCAAACCGTGCGGCCCCACGCGCATCGGCCCAAGCCGCGCCTGCATGTCCGCCATCAGTTTGCGCTCCATCAGAACTAGGTAGCCGGCAATAAGCGGCACCACGGCAACAATCACGACGCCGGAGACGAGTTCGACCCACCAGGTCTGGAGAAAAACGAGCAAGGCGTGGAGGTTGGGATGCATGGCGTTAGCGGTCCACCTCGCCAAGAACGATGTCCAGCGTGCCGATGATCGCGACCACGTCGGCCACCAAATGCCCACGGGCCATTTTGTCCAGCGCCTGCAAGTTGATGAATGACGGCGGACGAATGCGCACGCGATACGGTTGCGTTGTGCCGTCGCTTACAATGTAGTAGCCCAAAATGCCCTTGGGCGCTTCGATGGAGTGATAGATCTCGCCGGCGGGGGGCTTCAGTACTTTCCCAACCTTGCCAATGATCGGCCCCGCGGGAATGTTCTCGATCGCCTGCAGGCAGATCAGCCGCGATTGCCGCATCTCTTCCATGCGCACCATGTAACGGTCATAGGTGTCGCCCTTGGTGCCCACGGGAATTTCAAATTTGTACTGGTCGTACGCGGCGTAAGGCTGCGCTCTCCGGAGGTCCCATTTCACGCCGCTCGCGCGCAGCACGGGTCCCGAAGCGCCCAGCGCTATACAATCCTCGGCGCTGAGCACACCCACGTTTCGCGTGCGCCCGATCCAGATGCTGTTGCCGGTAAGCAGATCGACGTACTCCTGGATGCGGCGCTCGAAATCCTTGCAGAAACGCTCCACATCTTTTTCAAACGAATCGTACGCTTCGTACTGCAGCCCGCCGATGCGGAAAGCGTGCGTCGTTAGTCGCGCTCCGCAATATTTCTCGAAAATCTTCAGGATCTCTTCGCGTTCGCGCAGGCAATAAAAAAGTGGCGTCAGGGCCCCGATGTCCAGGGCGTGCGTGCCCAGCCAGATCAGGTGGCTGGCGATGCGCTGCAATTCCGTCATGATCGTGCGGATAACTTTCGCGCGCGGCGGCGCTTCCACGTTGAGCAGCTTTTCCACCGCTTCGCAGTAGCCCAGCCCGTTGCTCACCGCCGCAACGTAATCCATGCGGTCCACATACGGCGCAAATTGCTGGTAGGTGCGGTTTTCCGCGATCTTCTCGACGCCGCGGTGCAGATACCCGATGACGCACTCCGTGCCGCGCACGCGTTCGCCATCCAGCTTCAGCTTCACCCGCAGGACGCCGTGCGTGGAGGGATGCTGCGGTCCCATGTTCAGGACCAGTTCGTCGGCGCCCAGTAGCGTCTGATTTTGCGCTGCGTCGTCTTGCAAAGTGCCTTCCAGGTTCGTGCTGCCGAATCGCTCTCGCGTTCGCCTTCTCTGCTGCTACTGCCCGCTTTCAATCCCCAGATTCTCCCGGACCCAGGCGGTGTCCTGCTGCAAAATGTCGTAGTCCTTACGCAGTGGATGCCCCTGCCACTCCTCGGGCAGAAGGATGCGCTTCAGATCCGGATGTCCGCTGAAAGAAATGCCGAACATATCGAAGATTTCGCGCTCCAGCCAATTCGCAGTTGGCCAAATCTCCACCAGGCTCGCCGCTGTTTCGTCCGCTGCCAGCGGAATCTTCAGCCGCAGCCGCGTGTTGTGCGGAAACGAGTAGAGAATTGCGACCAGGTCGAAACGCTTCTCGCGGCGCGGCCAATCCACCGCCGTGTAGTCTTCCAGAAGATCGAATTGCTCGACGTCGCGCGAGTAGCGCGCAATTCCCGCCAATTGTGCCGCTGCAACGACCAAGTACGGCTGCTTGCGGTCTTCGATGGCGTCCAAAATCGCGACGCCAAATTGCTCCCGGTAGCGCTTCGTCAAATCGTTGTCCAGCGGAATCTGCATTGATACGGGCGGCTTCGGAGGCGGCGGCGCGGGTCTGGCAGGCGCTGCAGGCTTTGCGGCTGGAGATGGGGCAGCCTCGGCGCTCGCGGGCGTAGCGGGTGGCGCCGGTGTGGCGCCAGCACTATCTGGCTTGGAACTTTCGGGCGACTGGGCTGCCTTGGGCTCGTCTGGCATGGACCCTGGGACCATTGGGCTGCAAATTAGGGGCTCATCAGAACTCAAAGAGGCCCCGACTTATTCTCGAGAGAATGACCGCAATCAAGGCCGCGCGCAAAAGGAAGAAGCGAGAGCGCGCGAACCAGTCTGCAGGCGGACACACTCATCCGCGATCTAGCAACCAACAGGATCGCTCCCTGCGTTTCTAACACACGCTGTGAGAGCAGTCAATGCGCGCCGCCACATGCGGTGAAAAATTTCCGGACTTCTTCTCTGCGGAATCGTCTTCGTAGGGGTCGAGCACCGCTCGACCCCATCTCGGCACAATGCTTACTGTGGCAATGCGCAATTGCCTCTCTCATCCCCAAGATAGGTCGCTTGTCATCCCGAGCGCAGCGAGAGATCTGCTTTTCGCAAGAGTTCCTGAAGGAGTCAGGTTCTAGGCCCAGTCCAGCGCGCCCTTCTTGTACAACCACGCGTAGCCAACCAGGAGGATGCCCAGAAAGACGAACATGGAAACCAGCGCGAACGCGCCCATGTGTTTCACTACCCAGGAGCGATACAAAATCGCCCACGGAAACAGGAACATCGTTTCCACATCGAAGATTACGAAAAGCATCGCCACCACGTAGAACCGCGCCGAATAGCGGCCGCGCGCGTTGCTTTCCGGTGGAATGCCGCACTCATAAGGCTGTAATTTTGCCGGGCCCCCGCGTGACTCTGGACGGATCAATTTGAAAATGAGTAGCGCGAGGACGGGGAACGACAGAACCAGCAACGCAAAAATCAGAACCGGGATGTAAGCCTCAGGCATGGGATGTCTCTCGAGGCATCGTACCACAACTCCACGCAAATCGAATTCCACGCGCGCGGGTCACGCAAATCTTGCGCTTGGCTTCTTGCGCCGCGATTTGCGATGCGCCTATTTCTCGAACAGCAACTCGCCGGCGCGCTGTGTGGCTTTCACCACCGCCTTGATCAGCGTCACGCGCAACTTCCCTTCCTCAAGTTCGAGTATGCCGTCGATCGTACAGCCAGCCGGAGTCGTCACTGCGTCCTTCAACAATGCGGGATGATCGCCCGTTTCCAGCACGACGCTGGCCGCGCCCTTCATTGTTTGCGACGCCAGCAGCGTGGCGATGTCTCGCGGCAAGCCCACCTTCACGCCGGCTTCCGCGAGCGATTCCAGAATAATGTACGCAAACGCGGGGCCGCTGGCGGAAAGGCCGGTTACCGCATCCATATTTTTCTCGTCCACGACTACCGTGCGGCCCACGGCATTGAACATGGCCTTCGCGATTTCCAGGTGCTCGGCGGAGGCGTGCGCGCCGCGGCAAATACCGGTCATGCCGCAGCCCACGGCGGAGCAGGTGTTGGGCATGGCGCGCACCACGGCAGTCTTGGCGCCGGCGCGTTGTTCGATGTACGTGGTGGGCACGGAAGCCGCCACCGAAATGATCAGCGTGTCCTTGCCAAGTTCCGGCGCAATTTCCTTCAGGACCTCGCCAACCACCTGCGGCTTCAAGGCCAGAAGCACGATGTCCGCTCCGTGGACGGCTTTGCGATTGTCCGTTGTACCGCTGACGCCCAATTCCTTGCTGAGCGCCGCGGCCTTTTCCTCGTGGCGCACCGTGGCCCTTACGCGCTTCGGCGCGAATAGCCCTTGCTTCAGGTAGGCACGCAACAGGATGCTGCCGAGCTTACCGGTGCCGAGTACGGCCAAATTCTTCTCTGAGAGTTTTGCAGGCATGATGCAAACATTCTTATAGACTCAACGAAAACCGTCAACAAGCGAATCACGAGGCCAACCCTGCAGGGGGCGACCGATCCATCCAGTGCGGAAGTTACGAAATCCTGCTCAGGTAATCGTCTGCTAATCGTGGCGCGCGCCGTGGAGCACTTCCAGCGCGTGGGGCAGCAGGTGCGCGATCGCGTCCAGCGATTCGACTGCACCTTTCGGGCTGCCGGGCAAATTCAAGATGAGAGTGCGGTGCCGCGATACCACCACGCCCCGCGACAATAGCGCCGTCGGCGTTTTCTCCACGCCCCTGCGCCGCATCTCTTCGGCCAAGCCGGGGATGTTGCGTTCCGCAACGTCGAGCGTCGCTTCCGGGGTATTGTCGCGCGGCCCCAGCCCCGTGCCGCCGGTGGTCAACAGCAGATCGACGCGCTTCGAATCCGCCAGCTCGCGCAATTGGCTGCGCACATTGCCCGGGTCATCCGAGCACCGCAACGTCGCATTCACTTCCCAGCCAAGTTCGCGGCAGCGCTGCACCAGCGCCGGCCCAGAGAGGTCCATGCGTTCGCCGCGCGCAACGGAATCGCTGATCGTCAGGATGGCAACTCGCATGGCTGGATTAGCTACTCTCGACGGCGTCGCGATTGGCTTCGTCCAACAGGCGCATGGCTTCCATGAGCAGGCCTGTCGTGCTGCGCGTGGTCGTCGTGGCCGTCGAAGCGCTGGCGGCGTTAAAGTCGATCTCAAACTCGCCCTCGGTCCACAATACCACCTTGAACACCGCGTCATCGCCCTGGATTGCGCCGGTCTTCGCGTCGCGGCACTGCCCGCTGGCAAAATACAATTCCGCCTGTTCCTCGCCCTTCCGCACCACCAGGCGGCAGGATTTCTGCCCTATTTCCAGCGATTGCATCAGGTCGGTCATGTTCATTTCTTCCAGGCGGCCTTGAATCACGCCGGGACGCGAAGCTAGCTTCTGGAGTTTTTCGAGGTGCAGCCGGTCCACCACCTTCTTGGCGGAGCGCACCAAATCTTTCACCAAGAAAGGCTTGGCGATGAAGTCTTCCACCCCATCCACGAGCGGCCGCAAACGCTCTTCGATATCCGCGCGGCTGGCCATGAAAAGAAATGGAATGTGGCGGGTGGCTTCCCGCCCGCGTAACTTCTCAAAAAGTTGCCGGCCATCCAGGCCAGCCATCTTGTAGTCGCAGAGAATCACGTCGGGCAGCTCATCCACCACCTTGAGCAAGGCATCGGCGCCATCAGCCGCGATCATGACCTCGCAAAAAGGATCAAGCGCCTTGGAAACGAGGGCCCGCACCAGCGGATTGTCCTCTGCCAGCAGCAGCTTAACGGTCTTGCCCGGGGCCGCTGTCATTTGTGTGCTCTCCGCGTTTTCTTCTCTTGCGCGCGTCGGTACTCCCCGCTTTTTCCACCCGTCTTTTCCAGTAGGTACACGTCAGCGATTTCTATCCCTTTATCGAGAGCCTTGCACATATCGTAGACCGTGAGCGCCGCACAAGTGGCGGCGACCAGCGCTTCCATTTCCACGCCTGTTTGCGCCGTGGCTGTTACCCGGGATTGAATTTCCACTCCATCTTTGCATAGCCGCGGGGTCACAGCAATGTGCGTCAGCGGCAGCGGGTGACAAAGAGGTATCCACTCCGCGGTGCGTTTGGCCGCCGCGATTCCCGCTATCCGCGCCACTTCCAGCGGATTGCCCTTGGGATTTTTCAAACGCCGGACCGCCCCCACCACGCTCGGCGCCATGCGCACAAACGCGTGTGCCACCGCCGACCGCGTGGTGACCGATTTCGCGGAGACGTCCACCATGCGCACTTCGCCGCTCTTGCCGTAGTGGGAGAGTTTTGCCATTCGCCTCAGCCGTTCAGCCGACTTCCTTTCCGGGCCTTGCGGGCTCCAGAGAAAGCATCTTTCCTTAGGAGGCCGGGGCTTCAGCCCCGGCGTAAAACTGCTAGAGCGAATGGGCTTTAGCCCCTGAAGAAAGTCTTTCCGGCGTTCTTCAGCAACGTTTTAGAGTACGTCGCTTCTTGGCAGAACGGTAACTTTCTCTCCCGCGGCAATGTCTTGACAATCAGCGGGCACCACCAGGAAGCAGTTCGCGCGGCTGAGCGCCGCAATGTCACCGGAACCCTGCCACCGCAGTGGTCGGACTTCCGCCGATCCACCTTTCCATTCGAGCCGGGCGGGCAGGAAATGCGTCAGCCCGGGCTTTTCCTTCATGGCTTCCGCCAGCGTGACTTCGAGCAGCGGGAGAGGCCGGGCCGGTGCGCCGCTCAAAAGATCGAGCGCAGGCACCACAAACAAGAGAAATGTCACCATTGTCGACACCGGATTGCCCGGCAGCCCAAACACAAAAGTGTCGCGGCAGCGCGCAAACACCGTTGGCTTCCCCGGACGTATGGCCACCGCGTCAAAGAAAAACTCCGCGCCCATGGCCTGCAGCACGGATTCGACCAGGTCGTACTTGCCCATCGAAACGCCGCCAGAAAGCACCAACACATCTTCGCGCAGACCTTGCTCGATTTTTGCGCCGAGGTCGTCACTGCGGTCCAATGCATTGCCAAGCAGCACCGGCTTGCCCCCGGCGAGGCGTACCTGCGCAGCCAGCGAAATGCCATTGCTGTTGCGAATGTGGAATGGACCGGGCGTCTCGCTGATCGGCACAATCTCGTCACCCGTGCAAAGAATCGCCACGCGCGGCTTGCGGGCGCACAGGAGTTGCGCCGCACCAACCTGCGCGGCAATCGCCAATTCCGCAAAGCCAAGGCGCAGCCCCGGGTGCAAGGCCACATCGCCTGTGCGCGCTTCGCTGCCGCGCGGCACGATGTTCTGTCCGAGCAGAGCGGCTCGTTGGAAAGTAACGGCATCGCCATCGCGGGAGGTGAATTCGATCATGACCACGGCGTTCGCGCCGGGCGGCACCGCCGCGCCAGTCATGATTTGCACGCAACTCCCCGTAGCCAGCGGCAAGGTGACGCTGTCCCCTGCTTTCACTTCGCCGACGCAGCGCAACTTCGCGCCTGCCGCCGCTTCGCTGGCACGCACCGCAAAACCGTCGCGCGTCGAGCGGTCGAACGGCGGGTATTCGCGGTCGGTCCGGATCTCCTCTGCCAGGACGTAGCCCAGCGCCTCACCAACCCTCAGCTTGGAGGTGGCAACTGCGCGCGGCCGGCTGCCCGCTTGCGTGATCACAATTTGCCGGGCTTCGTCGTAGCGCAGCATGAAGAGTCCTCGCCCCACTCAGACTAACCATCGCCTCGCTTTTTGGGAAACAGTTTATAGCCAGCGCGCCAACAGCGTGCCGGGCTGGATGATGGTGGCGTCGCGCTCCGGCCCCGTGGAAATCATGCCGATCTCCACCTGCAGGAAGTCGGACACAAACCGCAAATATTCCAGCGACGTCTTCGGGAGTTTCGCCGCGTCTTGTACGCCATAGGTTTTCTCGCACCAGCCAGGCAGCGTTTTGTACACCGGCGTAACGCGTTCATACTCTTCCGCGGAGGCGGGCATTTCCTTCAGTTCCGCGCCCTTATACTGGTAGCCCACGCCGACTCTGATTTCGCGCTGGGTATCGAACACATCCAGCTTGGTGATCGCCAGCGTATCAATGCCGTTGATCATCTTCGCGTAGCGCAATTCGGCCAGGTCCAGCCAGCCGCAGCGCCGCGGACGTCCCGTCACCGCGCCAAATTCGTTGCCGCGCTCGCGCACTTCCTTCGCTTCCAGGTCCGGCATTTCCGTGGGAAACGGCCCGCCGCCAACGCGCGTTGTGTACGCCTTGGAAACGCCGAGGACATGGCGGATTTTTGTGGGAGGCACGCCCATGCCCGTGGTCGCGCCGCCGGACGTCGCGCTGGACGACGTGACGAAGGGATACGTGCCATGGTCAATGTCCAGCATGGTGCCCTGCGCGCCCTCAAAGAGCACTGACTTGCCCTCATCCAGTGCGCGGTTGGTCAATTCCGCGGTGTCGCAGATGTAGCTTTTGATCTTGTCGCCCAGCTTCAGCGTTTCTTCCACGTCCGCTGAAAAATCAATGTTCGCGCCGTAGGCTCCTCGCGCGATGCGGTTCTTCTCCGCCACCACGCGCGCCGCCTTTTCCCGGAAGAGTTCCGGCGTCAGCAGGTCCACCATACGCAGCCCGCGCCGCGCCATCTTGTCCTCATAGGCCGGCCCGATGCCGCGCGAGGTTGTGCCGATTTTGTTGGCGCCGCGTGCCGTTTCCGCAGCTTTATCGAGTTCGCGGTGATAGGGAAAAATCAGGTGTGCGCGGTTGCTGATGTGCAGCCGCCCGGTGACGCTGATTCCTCCTTTGGCCAGGGCTTCAATTTCGCCGACAAGCGCCGACGGATCAATCACGACGCCCGGGCCGATAATGAGGTGCTGCTTCGGCCGCAGGATTCCGCAAGGAATAAGTTGCAGCACGTGGCGCTCTTTGCCGATGATTACCGTGTGTCCCGCGTTGTGGCCGCCGCCGACCCGCGCGATGTAATCGAACGACCCCGCCAGGTAATCGACGACCTTCCCTTTGCCTTCATCGCCCCACTGCGCGCCAACCACCACGACCGATTTCATGGAGACCTTCTCCTCACCGAGGACCCTGCCGCGACACACCACTCGCGCACGCCGCCACAAGACAGTAGTCAATGTTACAAATTACGGGTGAAGCACCAATCTGAAATCGTACGATGCCCACCCGCTGAACGCAAGCAACTCCGCGGCATCGCTAGCCGTTCTATCTTCCCGATGGTCTTCGACGTTCGCGTCGATTTCTCGAGTAGCGGTCGCTCCCGCCCCGCACGAGCGACCCCATCTCGGAAAGGCGTAGACAATCTTGGCTGCCCGCACCGCCCAAAACCCGCCATTGGCGCTTTTGCAGCGTTTCCCGCCTGATTCCTTGCATCCCGGCGCGCCCTCCGTTAGCGTCGGAGTGCTGGGGTGCCTCTCCACTCCACGGCATGATAGGCAACTCAAAGCCTTCAAAGGGAGAAAGTCTTGACGAACCCGATCATTACCCTGACGACCGACTACGGCACCAATGACCATCTTGTGGGCGTGCTCAAAGGCGTCATTCTGAAAATCAATCCGGACGCGCAGATCATCGATATCACCCATCAGGTCACCCCTTTCGACCTGCTCGACGCCGCGCTCTCCATCGCCTCCGCGTATTCCTATTTTCCGCCGCGCAGCATCCACGTGGTCATCGTGGACCCCGGCGTGGGCACGGAGCGCCGCCCCATACTCGTCAGTGGGCAGAATCACTATTTCATTGCGCCGGATAATGGCGTGCTCTCCGGCATCTACGAAAAGGAGCACCCCGTTGTGGTTCGGCACATCACTTCCGAACATTATTTTCTGCAGCCGGTGAGCAAGACCTTCCATGGCCGCGATGTTTTCGCTCCCGTCGCCGCGTGGCTCTCCAAGAACTGGCAGCCCGCCAGCATGGGCGAGGAGATTACGGACTTCAAGCGATTTGCCATGCCGAAACCCAAGGAAGCCGACGGCCTGCTGAAGGGCGTCGTGCTCAAGGTGGATGCTTTCGGCAATCTGATTACGAATTTTCGCGCGGAAGATTTGCCCGCCAATGCAGCGGAAAAAGGCGAAGTGCGTCTGCAAATCGGCAGCCATCCAGTAACCAAGTTCGTACCCACCTTTGCGCACGGTGCGTCTGGCGAAGCGGTCGCCTATATCGGCTCGAGTGGCTTCCTCGAAGTCGCCATGAACAAAGGCAGCGCCGCCCGCACACTGGGCCTCGGCCGAGGCACACCCGTCCTGCTCACCAAAAGCTAGCCCGAATTTGTTCTAAGCGTTCCCCTCGCCGGCGCTCATAACGGCAGTTGCTAGACGCGGCCAAGCATTTTGGAGTGCGGCGGTTTGCAGCTGCTTTTACGCCGAAAGCAACTCCGCGAGCGCATCTTTCTCACGAGGATGTAACCGTGCCTGCACGCCGTCTACCGGCCCTGTTCCACCGCCGCCATCTGCGAACGCGTGCGCGGGTCCAGCCAATCCCTCCACGCATCGCCAAGCAAATTGAACGCGAGCACCGCCAACACAACCGCCAGCGCAGGAAAGACCACCATGTGGGGCGCATCAAATAAATGGTTTCGCGCGTCGTTCAGCATCGCGCCCCAACTGGGAATCGGCGCGAGCACTCCCAAACCCAGAAAGCTGAGCGTCGCTTCTGCCAGAATCGCTCCGGCCATGCCGATGGTGGCCTGCACCAGCACCGGTTGAATCATGTTCGGCAAAAGATGCCGAATCATAATGCGCAGTGGAGAAGCGCCCAGCGACCTCGCTGCCAGCACGAATTCGAGTTCCTTCGTCTTCAGCACCTGCGCGCGCGCCAGCCTGGCATAGCCCGCCCAGCCGGTAATGATCAGCGCCAGAATCACCTTGCCAATGCCCGGGCCGAAAAATGCCGCGAAGGCAATCGCCAGCAGTACGCCGGGAAACGAAAGAAACGCGTTGATCAGCAGCAGGTTTACGATGCGGTCAAAAACGCCGCCGCTGTAACCGGCAAGCATGCCCAGCGTCAAGCCAATCGAGCCGCAACCCAACACCACGCATATGGAAACGAACAACGACACGCGCGCGCCATACAGAATGCGCGTAAGGATGTCGCGGCCCAATTCGTCCGTGCCCATCCAGTGCGAGAACGACGGCCCTTGCAGCCGCACCGCCAGATTCTGCGCGGCCGGCTTACCCGGCGAAATCCATGGCGCCAGCAACGCCAATAGCACCAGAAGGCACACAATCGCGAAACCGATGCGCGCCAGCGGGCTCTGGCGCAGGAATGTACGCAATGGCTCGCCGGATTTCATGACAGCCGCACTCGCGGATCGATCAGGGAATAGAGAAAATCGGTCAACAGGTTAACCAGCACGTAGGAAAGCGCGATCACCAGAATGCAGCCCTGCAGCAGCGGATAGTCGCGGGCGGAAATGGCTTGCACGGTCAGGCGCCCAATACCCGGCCAGGAAAATATTGTTTCGGTGACAATCGCCCCCGCCAGCAGCGTCCCGAACTGCAATCCGATAATGGTGGTGATGGGAATGAGCGCGTTGCGCAGCGCGTGCCGCACGAGCACCGCCGATGTGCGCAGGCCCTTTGCGCGCGCGGTTCGCACGTAATCGCTGGAGAGTTCCTCCAGCATCGCCCCGCGAACCATGCGCGTCAGGATCGCCGCCAACGCCCCGCCCAGCGTCACCGCCGGCAGGATGTAGTTCAATGCCCCGCCCCGCCCGGAAACGGGCAGCCATCCCAATTCAATCGAAAACAGAGCGATCAGCAGCGGCCCCAGCGCCAGGTTCGGAACCGCCAGCCCGAACAGTGTAAGCACGCCAACGGCGCGGTCCGCCGCTGTCCCCCTGCGGTGCGCCGCCAGCACGCCCGCGGGAATCGCAATCGCCATGCACACCAGCAACGCCAGCAGCGCAAGCTGCAGCGTGGCCGGATAACGCTCGAAAATCACGCGGCGCACTGGCGCCTGGAATTTGAACGATTGCCCGAAATCGCCGCGCGCCACCTGCCAAAGATATTTTGCGTACTGCACGATCAACGGCCGGTCAAGGCCGAGTGTGTGCCGCAATTCCGCCGCTTGCCCCGGCGCCGCGCTTTCCCCCAGCATCTGCTCCACGGGGTCGCCTGGCACGATATGGATCAGCAGGAAGACCATCGTCAGCACCAGCCAGAGGGCCGGCAAGGTCAACAGAAGGCGGTGTAAGAAGTAGCGCGCCATTCGTCCGGAAACTCAGTGCTCCTTTTTTGCGGCTCTTGCTTTTGGGACCTGTGCGGCCGCGCCCGTTTCACTCTCCGGCTCTTTTACCGCCGGGCGCAGTCGCTGTATTTTCACGCGGGCCACACGCCGCCCATCCATCTCTACCACAGAAAAGCGGTAGCCACCGAATTCAAAGCTCTCGCCGCCTCGCGGGATGAACCCCAACTGGTCCATCACAAAACCGCCCACCGTGGCATAGGCCGGATCTTCCGGCAATGAGATGTTGTACTGCGTATCGAGGTCGCGCACATTCAGCGCCGCGTCAAACACTACCGCTCCGTCGGCAAGCGTCAGCGGCCGCTCCACCACGTCGAACTCATCATGGATTTCGCCCACGAGCTGTTCCAGCAGGTCTTCCTTCGTGACCAGGCCCAAGATGCTGCCAAACTCGTCCACCACCATCGCGATGCCCACACGCCGCGCGCGCAATTCCAGCAGCAATTCGCTGGCCGGCTTCGTTTCCGGCACAATCAGCACCTCGCGTAACACCCGCCGCAGATCAAACGGCGGCCCCGCGGGCAGGTTTTCCTCCAGGCGGCGTTCGCGGTCCAGCAACACCCACATCATGTCCTTGATGTGCACGAAACCCAGCACGTGATCTTCTGTGCCGCGATAAACCGGAATCCGCGAGCGCTGCGTCGTGGCGAACACGCGCATCACTTCGTCCAGCGAGGCTTCCACCGGAAGCGTGTGCATATCCGGCCGCGACACCATGATTTCCCGCACCTGCAATTGGCTCAAATCAATCGCGCTGAGAATGAATTTTTCTTCCCCGGGCGCCAGCAATCCGCGTTCGCGCGCTTGCTGAATCTGAATCTGTAGCTCTTCGGTGGAATGCGCAACGCCGTGGCCCGCCGGCGCCGCTACTCCCAGGGCTTTTACGATCGCTCCGGAAATGCCGTCCAGAAGGTCGATGGCCCAGCGAAACGTATTCAGGAACCACTGGAAGGGCCGCGCCACCAGTAACGCGACCCGCCCGGCACGCGCCAGGCTGATGCTCTTTGGCACCAACTCGCCCAGCACCACATGGATTGCGCTGAGGAAAAGGAAGGCGATGGTCAACGCGACGCCGTGCACCAGCAGGAGCATGCGCACGCTGCCTTCCGCCGGCATCACCTGCTGCACCAGTTTCGCCAGCGTCACTTCGCCCAGCGCACCAATCGCCAGACTGCTGAGCGTGATGCCCACTTGCACTCCGGAAACCACGCGGTGCAAGTCGCTCAGCAAGTGTTCGACGATGCGCGCCCGCGCATTGCCTTTGGCCACCAGTTGCCGCACGCGCGACACCCGGACGGTCACCAGCGAAAATTCCACCGCGGCGAAAAAACCGTTCAACGCCACCAGTACGAACACGCCGATCAGCCGCACCAGGAACATTCTCTTGCGCACTCCCCAGCCGCATTGTAGCAGCACCTATCCTGCCCGGGGGGCCGGCGTCATAAGGAGTTGCCTCGGCTACGGTTTTACGGCCGAAGCATCTTCAATCGTCGCGCTCAGGCGTGCATCAGCATGCGATTCGTCTTTTCGCCAGGTTGCGCGCGTTTCTCGGCTCCACTAAACTTAATCCCTCAGCTTTGAGGTGGAATTCGAATTGCGCATCATCCTGCGTCTTTTCCTTTGGCTTTTCGCCGTGGTGGTTCTCGCCTTCGCCGCTACAATTTGGTGGTTCGTCTATCGCCCGCTTCCTCAATTGGACGGCACCGCGCCGCTCCCCGGCCTGCGGGCCAGCGTCACCGTGGAACGAGATAACTGGGGCGTGCCGCACATCCGTGCCGCTTCCATCGAAGACCTGGCCGAAGCTCAAGGGTACGTGATGGCTCAGGACCGCCTGTGGCAGATGGATCTGCTTCGGCGCGCGGCCCGCGGGCAGCTCTCGGAAATTCTTGGCTCCCCCACGCTTAAGATTGACAAGGAATTCCGCGTTCTGAACTTCGGCCGCACCGCGCAACGCGAAGTGGAACAGATGGACCCCGACCACCGCCGCATCCTCGAAGCCTACGCCCAAGGCGTCAATCGCTTCATCGAACAGCATCCCTCCAAACTGCCGATGGAGTTCTCCCTGCTCAAGTACAGGCCGCAACCCTGGCAAGCCTCGGACTCCCTGGTCATCGGTGGTTACATGTATCGCACACTCACCTACACCTGGCGGGATAAGCTGGATCGCGCCATCGTCACCGAAAGGGTCGGCCCGGAACTCGCCAAGGATCTTTACCGCGATGATGCCGCCCTGGACCATTTCGTCGTTGGCGACCCGAACACCAAGGAAAATGGCCGTGACGCCTCGCAAGCCGATGCCGACGACGATGATGATGACGATGAGATGGATAGCGACGACGTGCTGAAAGCCGGGCGCGAACTCTATGTCCCTCCCAATCTCGCCAACCAGCCGGATCTCACTTCCGCGCTCGCCGCCAGCGTGCAGGACTGGCTGCTCGATTCACAGCGCGATATCCGGCGTTCGCTCGGCAGCAACAATTGGGTGGTCAGCGGCGCGCACACCGCCACGGGCAAGCCGCTCTTGGCCAACGATATGCACCTGGAGCTGACGCTGCCGCCGATCTGGTACGAAGTGCACGTCACCGCGCCCGGTTGGAACGTCAAAGGCTTTGCCCTGCCTGGCTCGCCGCTCGTCATCGTGGGGCACAACGAACGTATCGCCTGGGGCTTCACCAACAATGGCGCCAGCGTGCAGGACCTCTACATTGAAACGTTCAATCCCGCGAATCCCGAGGAATATCGCGTTAACGGCCAGTGGAAAAAGGCCGACGTCTTCGACGAAGTCATTCACGTGAAAGGCGCTCCCGACGAGCACCTGAAGCTGATCGTCACACGCCATGGGCCCGTGATCCACCCGGACGACGGCAAAAGCTACGCCATTCGCTGGACCGCGCTCGAACCCGGTGCGCTAGCTAACAGCTATTTGTGGCTTGGCAAAGCGCAGAACTGGCGCGAGTTTCTGGAGGTTATGAAGCGCGTGTGGGGCCCCGCCCAGAACGCCGTTTACGCCGACGTGAACGGCAACATCGGCTACGTCATGGCCGCGCGCGTTCCCATTCGCAAGAAGGGCCACGGCGAAGTGCCCGTGCCCGGCGATACCGATGATTACGAGTGGACAGGCTACATTCCCTTCGATCAGTTGCCCCGAAGCTATAATCCTGAAAGCGGACTCATCGTAACCGCGAATGCGCGCGTTGTTGGCCCCGGCTACAAGCCGTATCTCACCGATGATTGGGAAGAGCCATACCGCACCGCGCGCATCTACGACTTGCTGCACGACAAGCACGACCTGCGACCAGAGGACATGCTCAAGGTCCAAACCGACGCGTACAGCTATCCGCACGCCTTTCTAGCGGAGCAGCTTGTGGCTGCCGCCCAAGTGGCTCCCCCGAAAGATCCTCGCGCGAAAAAGCTCATCGAGCAGGCCAAGGATTGGAGCGGCATTGCCGACCCCAATTCCGTGGTCGTCTCTTTCCTGAACACGGCGCTGTACCGCGCGCTCGATCTCATCCTCGAACCCCACCTTGGCCAGGACACGGAGCTCTACCATTGGCGCAAATTGTCTTTCCTCCAGCGCATCCTCACCGAGCGTCCCGCACGGTGGCTCCCCGCACAGTTCAAGAACTACGACGAACTACTGAGCGCGGCTGCTGATCGCGCTGTCGAGCGCCTGGAAAAACGCACCAATAAATCTAACCCCGAAGACTGGCAGTGGAAGCGCTTCAACTATCTGGATATGCTGCATCCCCTCGGCCGCGAAGGCTTCCTGAAGAAGCTCTTTAGCCTTTCCCATCAGCCGCAGGCGGGAACCGCGTTCAGCCCACGCGCCGCCAGCCGCAACGATGGCCCCTCCGAACGCTTTGTGGCCAATCTTGCGGATTGGGATCGTTCCATCCTCCTCATCCCTGCGGGACAATCCGGCCAGCCCGGCAGCGAGCACTACACCGACCAGTTTCATTACTGGCTCGAGGGCAAACCGATTTACGCGCCGTTCAGCAACGCTGCCGAAGCCAAAACCAAAAAACACATGCTAACTCTGAAGCCTTGAGTTTGCAGCGGGTTGACGATGTAGCCTTTTTCTTTAGGAGGCCGGGGCTTCAGCCCCGGCGTAGAGTTCCTCAGAGGGAGGGGCTTTAGCCCCTGAAGAAAGTATGTTCTGGTGATCTTGAGCAACCTTTAATCACACATGCCCGAACTTCCCGAAGTCGAAGCCGTAGCGCGCAGCTTGCGCCCGCTGGTCCGCGGACGCCGCATTCATTGCGTGCACATCCTTCACCCCATCGCCACCAAGCCGCAATCCCCCACGCGCCTTGCGGAACTCGCCCGTGGACGCCGCATCCTCGATGCTTCGCGCCATGGCAAATATCTCCTGCTCCCACTCGACCGCGGCTTGATCGAGATGCATTTCCGCTTCGATGGCCAGCTACGCTGGTTTCGAAGCGCCAGTGAGCTTCTTCGCCGCGCCAATCAATCGCCCGATGGCGTCCATGTGGACATCGCGCTCGAACTCGACAAGGGCACACTGGGATTCGCCGATCGGCGGCATTTTGGCCGGGTGCACCACTGGGAGTCGTTTGAAGCCTGCTCTTCCCTTCGGTCTCTCGGCCCCGATGCCCTTTCGCCTGAATCTACGCCATCTTTTCTGCACGCGCGTCTCGCCGCTTCACGCCGCCCTTTGAAGAAATTTCTTCTCGATCAATCGAGAATCGCCGGAATCGGCAACATCTATTCCGCGGAAGCCCTATGGCATGCCCGCTTGGATCCGCGTCGCCCGGCGAATTCCCTCAGCCAGAAAGATTCTGTGAAACTCCATAAAGCGATTGTGTCCGTTCTCCGCCGTGCTTTAGAATGCTGTCTGGAGCCGGCGCCCGACTTTTGTGATCCGCAATGGTGGTTCCAGGGGCTAGAAAGAATCCTGCGCGCCTACCAGCGCGAAGGATCGCCATGCCACCGCTGTGGGCAGGCCATCCGGCGCATCGAACAGGGTGGACGTTCCACGTACTGCTGTTTGCATTGCCAGAAGTAGGATTTCGCCGAGGAAATGCCGTGAATCAAACTGCTCCGAAAAAACCGGAACCTTCCAAGAAGCCTGATTTTGAGCGCTCCCTGGTGCGCCTCGAAGAAGTAGTGCGCAAGCTCGAAAGCCCGCAGCTTTCTCTTGACGACGCCATGAAGCTGTTTGAGGAAGGCGTTGGCCTTTCCCGCGAGTGCCAGAAGCAATTGGAAGAAGCCGAGGCCCGCGTGGAAATTCTGCTGAAGAAAGCCGACGGCAAGCTCGCCGCCGAACCCTTTGAACCCGAGGGAGAGAGCAACGCGTAACGCTCCCGCAACTCCGCCGACAGGAACCTTTTCATCCCGATGAAACTTCCCGCCTTTTTTGAAGAAGACCGCATCGCCGTTGACGCCTATCTCGACCGCCTGATGCCCGCGGAAACCCTGCAACCGCCCTCGATCCATCAGGCCATGCGCTATTCGGTTTTTGCCGGCGGCAAGCGCATCCGCCCCATCCTGTGCCTGGAAACGGCACGCATCTTTGACGCCGACGTTTTGCCTGCCTTCTATCCCGGATGCGCCATCGAATTCATCCACACCTATTCCCTGATTCACGACGATCTGCCGGCGCTCGATAACGACGATCTGCGCCGCGGTAAGCCCACCTGCCACAAAAAATTTGGCGAAGCCACCGCGATTCTCGCCGGCGATGCTTTGTTGACGCTCGCCTTTGAAACCATTACCGCTTCCCCGGCCCCGGCGGATCGCCGCGTCGCCATGATCAAGGAAATCTCCTCCGCCGCCGGCACCATCAACGGCATGGTCGGCGGACAAGTCGCCGACCTGGAAGCCGAAGGCCAGCGTGTCGGCCCCGAAACACTTGAATACATCGATCGCTCAAAAACCGCCGCGCTCATTCGCGCTTCGATCGCTTCGGGGGCGCTCTCCGCGGGTGCGCCCGCCGACGATGTGGCGCGCCTGCGCCGCTTCGGCGAAACCATCGGCTGGGCCTTTCAGGTCACGGACGACATCCTCGACGTCGAAGAATCCTCCACCGCGCTTGGCAAAACCGCTGGCAAGGATATTGCCCAACAGAAGGCCACCTATCCCGCGGTCTTTGGCCTGCCCCGCTCCCACGAAATTGCCAATGAACTGGCCAACAAAGCCATCGAGGAATTGCAGCCCTACGGCGGCCGCGCCGAACGCCTCCGCGCCATCGCCGAATTCCTGGTCCTTCGTCGCACCTGAAGGATTCAGTTTCCGGCGCCGCGACCGCATCCCAAAAGAAACGTCATGCCACCCAAATCTCCACGCAAGCGCCTCGATATTCTCCTCGTCGAGCGCGGCCTCGCCGAATCACGCCAAAAAGCGCAAGCCATGATCCTGGCGGGCGAAGTCACAATCGACGCCAAGCGCGCCGAAAAAGCTGGCCAACCTGTCGCCGAAGACGCGCCAATCGAAGTTCACAGCCGCCTGCAGAAATACGCCAGCCGCGGCGGCTTCAAGCTCGAAGGCGCGCTGGAAGATTTCCACATCAACCCGCAAGGGAAAGTCTGCCTCGACGTGGGTTCCTCCACGGGCGGCTTCACTGATTGCCTGCTGCAGCAGGGCGCGGCGCGCATCTACGCGGTGGACGTCAACACCGACCAACTCGCCTGGAAGTTGCGCGAAGAGCCACGCGTGATTGTCCTCAAGAAGAACGCCCGCGAATTGGCGCCCCGCGATCTTCCGGAACACGTTGAACTCGTCGTTATTGATGTTTCGTTTATCTCTGTCACCAAAATTCTTCCCGGTGCCGTCGCCTGCTGTAAACCCGGCGGCAAGCTTCTCGTCCTCGTCAAGCCGCAATTTGAACTGGAGCGCGCCGACGTCGGCAAAGGCGGCATCGTGCGCGATGCCAAGCTGCACGAAAAAGCCATCGCCAGCGTCCGCCGCGCCGCCGAATCCCATGGCCTTACTGGTTTGCAGGTCTCTCCCAGCCGCCTTCCCGGCGCGGAGGGCAACCAGGAGTATTTCCTTCACGCTATGAAACCCCCTACGGTAGAATCGCTCTAATCCATGCAACCTACTTCTTTCTTCAAGACGATAGGCATCATCTCGCGGCCCCGGCGTGCCAACCTGGCTGAGGTCATCCCCAAGCTGTTGCGCTGGCTCGAAGAGCACGGCGTAACGCCGCTCTACGATCCCGAAACCGCCAGTTGCCTGAAGGACGGTGCGCTCGGCACCACGCGCCACAAAATCGCCGAAGAATCTGACCTGCTACTCGTTCTGGGCGGCGACGGCACTTTGCTTGCTGCAGCCCGCGAAGCCGCCGAGCGCGCCGTTCCCGTTCTCCCCATCAACATGGGCAGCCTTGGCTTTCTCACCAGCTTCACAGTCGACGAGCTTTATCCGGCGCTAGAAAATGTGCTGGCGGGGCACGCGACGATCAATGAACGCGTGCTGCTCCTCGTCCAGCGGGTAAACGCCGGCCAAATCGTCACGCAACAGCGCGTCTTAAACGACGCCATCGTTCACAAGGGCACGCTCGCGCGCATGATTGAGCTTGAGCTTTTCATCGATGAAGGCTTCGTCTGCCGCTATCGCGCTGACGGCTTGATTGTCGCCACACCCACGGGCTCCACGGCCTATTCCCTGTCCGCCGGCGGACCCATCGTCCACCCCGCCGTGGAATCCATCCTCATTACGCCCATCTGCCCGCACACGTTGAGCGATCGGCCCGTCGTTGTGCGCGACACTTCAAAAATTGAGCTGCGCCCCTCGGAAACCGCGGATTCCGTGTTTCTCACCCTTGATGGCCAAACCGGCGTGCCCATGCAGCGCGGCGATCGTGTGCGCATCACCCGCGCCGCCGAACGCCTCAAGCTCATCCAGCCGCCCAACAAGACCTACTTCGAGATTCTCCGCAACAAACTCAAATGGGGCGAAGCCTGAGGCATTCTGGAGTGGGGCGGCTTGCCGCCGCTTTCACGCCATAAGCAACTCCGCCAGAATGTCTTTCTCACGAGGCTGTGGCCGCCGCCATTCGGGTGAGTTCTTCCTCTCAACTCACCTTTGCAAAGAATCTCTTCTAAAACAACGCATCCGTCCGCAAAACATCCTCATGCGTTTCCCGCCGCCGGATCAGGCGCGCGCGCTTCCCTTCCACCAGCACCTCCGCGGGACGCCGGCGCCCGTTATAATTCGAGGCTTGCACCATGCCGTACGCGCCAGTGGCCCACAGCGCCACCACATCCCCGGGCGTAACCTCGCCTAATGGCCAGCCTTGCAGGAAACAATCGCCCGTCTCGCATACCGGGCCAACCACATCCACTCGTTCTCTCTCGCCGCTGTGCTCTTTCTTCCCGCTGACCCGCGTGACTGCGTGCGGCGCATCATAAAGCGCCGGCCGGATCAGGTCATTCATGGCCGCATCAATCACCACAAACGACTTGCGCGAATTCTTCTTGCTATAGACCACGCGCGAAAGCAGAATCCCCGCCTGCGCGATGATCGCGCGTCCCGGCTCCAGCAGTAGCTCCACTTCGAGCGGCCGTACCACCTTTGCAATCATCCGCGCATAGTCTCTGCGCGTTGCGGGTTGCTCCTGTGTGTACCGCACTCCCAGCCCGCCGCCAAAATCCAGGTACTTCAGTGCGATTCCCTGCTTCCGCAAGTCCACCAGATAACCCGCAAGCCGCTCCAATGCTTGCCGGAATGGCCCTAGCCCCACGATCTGTGACCCAATGTGTGTGCTGATTCCCTGCCACCGGATGTGCCTCGCATACCGGCGCTCCAGATACATTGCGCGCGCTTCCTGCCAGCTCACCCCAAATTTGTGTTCGTAGAGTCCTGTCGAGATGTGTGGGTGTCCCCCCGCCTTCACATCGGGATTCACGCGGACCGAAACGCCCGGCACAACGCGCCTGCGCGATGCTTCTTCGGCCAGCACTTCCAGCTCCGCTGCCGACTCGACGTTGAACTGCAGGATTCCCGCCGCGCTCTTCCGGCCGCCCTTGTACTTCAGTGCCGCGCGAATTTCCTCGCGCGTTTTTCCCACACCCGAAAACACGATGCGCTCGCCGCGCACCCCGATGCGCCCCAAGTGGTCAAGCTCGCCGCCCGAAACAATGTCGAACCCGCTGCCTCGTTGCACGAGCAGCTTTAGAATCGACAAATTGCCGTTCGCCTTCACTGCAAAGCACAGCAGGTGCGGTATACGGCCCAACCCGCTTTCCAGCTCCTCGAACGCCTCCTCGATTGCACGGCGGCTGTATACGTACGTTGGCGTCCCGAAATGCTTGGCAATCTCTGCCAGAGCCACGCCCTCGCAATACACCTCTTTCGCCTCGCCGCGCGCCTTCCACGCAAAATAGGGCGTGAACCGCGCCGGGTCCACGTACTCCAGATTCTTCCGGGCCTGGCTTGGATTGCTCATTTCACTTTTGCGATGACCAGCGTGCGATCGTCGGAAAGCGGCGCGCTCTGCGTGAACCAGTCCACTTCCTGCAGGATCTGGTCGGCCATCTCCGCCGCGGTCATTTCGTGATGCTGTTCGATGAAGCGCAGCAAGCGCGTGGTCCCGAAGAACTGGCCTTCGCCGTTCGTCGTTTCCGCGATACCGTCCGAGTGAAACACCAGGATGTCGCCGGCCTGCAGCGTCACGCCCCATTCGTCGTACTGTGTCTCCTCAAAGATACCCAGCGGGAACCCCGTCAGGTCGATGCGCTCGCAGCGCCCGTCCTTATACAACAGCGGCTGCGACTGTCCCGCGTTCGCCACGCGCAGCTTCTGCCGGCCTTTCTGCCACGTCGCGAAACACGCCGTCATGAACCGCCCTTCAATCCGCCGCTCGCCCACTAAATGATTCATCTGCCGCAGCATTTCCGCGGGCTGCAGCTTTTGCGGCGCCAGGCTGCGCATGATGCCGATGGCCACCGCGCCGTATAACGCCGCCGCCGTGCCCTTTCCACTCACGTCGCCCAGCGCGAATCCCAATTGCTGCGGCCCGTAACGCAAAAACTCGTACAAATCGCCGCAGACTTCCCGCGCGGAAAGATATCGCGCCGCAACATCCAACCCGTAGTCATCGGTCGGCACCGGCCGCAACAGCGCACCTTGAATCCTCTTCGCCGCTTGCAAGTCGCGGTCGAGCCGCGCTTCGTCTTTCGCCACTTGCTCATACAGCCGCGCGTTTTCCAGCGACACCGCCAGATTGGACGCCAGGATCGACAGCGTCTGCACATGGTCGGCGTTGAAGTAATTCAATTGCGGGCTTTCCAGATCGAGCACGCCAATCACCTTGCCTTTGTGCATCATGGGTATGGCAAGTTCCGACCGCGTTTCCGGATTGACCATCAGGTAGCGCTCGTCCTTGGTTACATCGGGTACCAGGACAGGCTCCCGCAGCGTCGCCGCCGCGCCCACAAGTCCCTCGCTCGCCGCCACACGCAGCTTGCCTTGCACCCGCTGCCCGTGCTTCACATCCACCCTGTGCAGGAAAATGTGCTGCTCTTCGTCGTACAGCATGATGCTCAGTATCTGGTAATCGATGACCCGCTTCACCAGTTCCGCCGCATGGCGCAACAACTCTTCCACATCCAGAATCGAGCTGATCTCCCTGCTCACCTCATTTAGCACCAGCAGCGTTTCCGCCTGCGCGCGCACCTTCTGAAACAGCCGCGCGTTTTCGATGGCCACCGCCAGGCGGCTCGCCAGCAGCGCCAGTATGCGTTGCTGATCTTTCGTGAAGTAGTCCAGGTGCCGGCTCTGGATATCCAGCACGCCCACGCACTTCCCGCGGAACATCAGCGGCACCGCCAATTCGGAGCGCACGCTGTCTATCGCATTGATGTAGCGCGGATCCTGCGCTACGTCGCTCACCCGCACCGGATGGCCTGTCGCTGCCGCCGTTCCGGTAATGCCCTGCCCGATCGGCACGCGCAAATTTTCCGCCAGCCCCGGCGGGTAGCCGATTGCAAACCGGTGCTTCAGGTAGGCGCCTTCTTCATCGGCCATTAGCACGCCGAACATTTCATAGTCGATGTGCCGCTTGATCAGCACGGCTGTGTGCGCCAGAACTTCGTCCAGGTCCAGCGACGCGTTCACCTCTTCTCCGATTTCCGCAAACGTCGCCAGCACTTCGGCGGAAGTCTCCGGGCTCTCTGCAGGTGGAGTGGTTTGTAATATGGGATCCGTGGCTTCCATGTATCCCTTAATTATAGCAGGCGTTTCTCGCGAACTCTGGCGGCGGAGCGCTCGTCCTGTGAAAATCGATTGCGCTGCCGCCTCTTGGAGCGCACGCAAATCAGGGTGCTACTCGTTCTTTGTTTTTCCACGCGACCCGAGCTGCAACACGCACACATCCGGCAGATTCCGGTAGCGTTCGTCAAAATCCAGCCCGTAGCCCACCACAAATTCGTTCGGGATGGTGAACCCGGCGTAATCGGCCCGCACATCCGTGATGCGGCGCTCCACCTTGTCCAGCAGCACCGCCACGCGCAAGTGCTTCGGCTTTCGCTCCTCAAATAATTTCAAGAGGTATTTGAGCGTCAGTCCGGTGTCCAGGATATCCTCCACCATAAGTACCGTGCGCCCCTCAATACTGACGTCCAGGTCTTTGGTTAACCTCACTTCGCCCGTCGAATCCGTGCCCTTCCCGTAACTCGATACCCCGAGAAAATCGAAAGACACCTCGCCACCCAGCTTCCTCGCCAGATCCGCGAGAAAAAAGATCGACCCTTTCAGCACGCCGATCAGATGCAACGTGTCATTCGGAAAGTCCCGCCGAATTTCCTGCGCCATCTCGGAGACTCGCTTTTGGATGCGGGCGTGGGAAATCAGCACGTGCAGCGCCTCGCCGGGGCGGTGGCCGTCCCGCTCCTTCGCGGCCGTCTTGTTACGGATTTTGCTCACAGCCCGCTGCTCCCTAAAGCTGACGCTACTCCACCCAATCCGCAAGGAACAGATTAGTCTCATGCGGCATTTTGCCGTTGCGGTTCGATGCCCACACCAGCCTCTTCCCATCCGACGAGAACATTGGGAAGCTGTCAAAGTCCGGATGATACGTCACCCGCTCCTGTCCCGTGCCATCCTCGTTGATCAGATAGAGGTCGAAATCACGCCCGCTTTTTGGATCCGCTTGATTCGACGCAAAAATAATGCGCTTGCCGTCCGGCAGCCAGTATGGCGCAAAGTTCGCCGCGCCATTGTGCGTCACCTGGTGCTTGTTCGAGCCATCCGCGTTCATCACCCAGATCTCCAGGTTTCCCGGGCGGATCAGTCCCTGCGCAAACAGTTCCTTGTAATCTTCTATCTCTTCAGCCGTTTTCGGGTGCTCCGCGCGATAGACGATCTTCTTCCCGTCGTACGACCAGAATGGCCCGCCATCGTATCCCAGCTCATTCGTCAATTGCCTGACGTTGCTGCCGTCCGCATCCATGGTGTAGATATCCAGGTCGCCATTGCGCGTGGACGTGAACACAATGTGCTTGCCATTGCGCGTGATCGTGGATTCCGCGTTGTAGCCCGGTGCGTCCGTCAATAGTTTCAACTCGGAGCCGTTTGTCCTCGCCGTGTAAATCTTATAGGTGCTGTAGACTGGCCAGACGTAGCCGTGCGAGTAGTCAGGTTTCGGCAGGCAGTCGGCGCTCGCCCCGTGCGTCGAAGAAAACAGAATTTTGTCTCCCGCTGGAAAGAAGTAGCTGCACGTCGCCCGGCCCTTGCCTGTGCTCACAAGCTTGGGCGTGGCCGGCTTCCCGTCAGGCGTGTCCACGGGCATTGTGTAGATCTGATCGCACGGCACGCCTTCACCCTGGTGTTGAAAAATCAGTTGCTTGTCATCCGCGGAAAAATAGGCCTCGGTGTTTTGGCCGCCGAGGGTCAGTTGCCGGGCATTTTTCAAATGCCTTTGTTCTTGCGGCAGCAAAATGTCCGTCTCCGCCTTCTGCTGTGCTTTCACCAGGATCCAGCCAGGTCCATACAAGCACGCCGCCGCCACCGCGCCGCTCACCGCCCATCCAAATAGCTTTGAAGCTCGCACCACCCGGCCCTTCATTGTTCCCGGCAACTCCTTCTGACCCCCTACTTCCTCTGCTCCAATTTCACATCCACCTTCAATTCCTTCCCATCACGCAACACTGTCACCGCCACCACTTCGCCGATCTTGCTTCGCCTCAGCGCGTCCGTGAAGTCATACAGGTTCTTGATGGGCTTGTCGCCAAATTGGATCAGTACATCGCCACCTCTCAAACCCGCTTTCGCTGCCGGCGACCCAGGCTTCACGTCCGAAAACTTCACGCCATTTTCCGTCTGCCCAAAATCCGGAATTGACCCGAAGTACGGCCCGTAACCCCCTCCGCCGCCCGTGACTCCGCTGTGAGGATTGCTCTCCACTACGGTCACGAACTGCGGCCGCTCCGGCGCATCCGCGATTGCCACGGCCGCGCTCGCCACCACATTCAACAGGCGCGCCGCCGCCTCGCCGTTAATCTTTTCCCAAGTGTCCGAGGGCTTATGATAATCCGAGTGCAGCCCGGAAAAGAAAAACAACACGGGAATTTTCTTGGTCACAAACGAAGTGTGATCGCTCGAAGAATATCCGCCCTGCGAATACTCAAACTTAAGCTGCGAATCGTCGTGCGCCTGCTCTAGTATTTTCTGGAACGTTGAGCCCGTCCCCACGCCGCCGATGTACACCTTGCTGTCTTTGATTCGCCCGATCATGTCCATATTCAACATGGCCACGGCTTTATCCAGCGGTTTCGTCGGCGCCTTCACCCACGCCGCCGACCCCAGCAATCCCAGTTCTTCCCCGGCAAACGACGCAAACAAGATCCCACGCTTAAGTTGACCTTTCAGCGGCGCCAGCAGCCTCGCCAATTCCAGCAGACCCGCTGTCCCCGAGGCATTGTCATCCGCGCCGGGATGAATCTGCCCGATTTGCGAGGGCGCCAGCGACTCGAAATTGCCGCGTCCCAGATGATCGTAGTGCGCGCCGAGAATCACATATTCATCCGTTTCTCCCGGCAAATACGCCAGCACATTGTCCACCGTCGCGTGGGTATTCTCGATTCCCATCGCCAAGCTCCCACGCAGCGTTTCTGGGAACACAAACGATGCCGGCTTGTTCCCCGCATTGATTTGCTCCTGCACATCTTTCAGCGATTTCCCAGCGGCGTGGAACCACTCCTCGGCAACCGTGTTCTTCACCTGCGCGAACAGAATCCCCACATTCTCTGGACCGTTCACGCTCCCAAACCGCGTCAGCAAATCCTCTTCTCCATCGCCCAGCTTGCCGTTCGCCAGGATCAGGCCCTTCGCCCCATGATTGCGCGCGTTGATCGCCTTGGTGATGAACTGCGCGTGCGTGGTCAGTCCTTGATTGCCGCTCTTCGCCGCGAACCCGCTCGGTTCATAGCGCAGCACCACCGCAATCTTGTCCTTCACGTCGATTCCGGCGTAGTCGTCGTAGCCGAATTCCTCCGCCGTCGCCCCATATCCCGCAAACACCAGCGGTCCGCTGGTTTCTCCTGAGGACGAAAAACTGAAGGGCACGTAATCCTGATCCAGTTTCACCTCCATCTTCGATTCGCCGTTCTGTACCATCAGATGGTTCTTCCCCTTTAACTTCGCGCCGGTGGTTACCGTGAACGCTTCCAGGAAGCCTTTTTGCCCCGCGGGCTCCAACCCCACGCTCTTGTAGCGCTCGGCAAGCATGTGCTCAGCCCGCACCAATCCTTTTGTACCTTCTCCGCGTCCTTCCATTTTCGGCTGCGTGAGCGTCTTGATGTCGTTCACATAACGCTGCGCATCCGCGGGCCCCACGGTTGTTGGTGCCGGTGTCGCGGTCGCCAGGCAAACCGCCAACAGCAACACACCCAACGCGCGCCACACTGCCGATCGGTCTTTCATGAAAAGTGAATTCCCTTCCTTGAAGTCAATCTTTCTGCTCCAAATTTCCATCAATCGTATGTTCTGCCCACGATGCTGTCAATTCAGTTGCTTTCTTACCGCCGGGTATCTCGCGCATTTCCGTCCTTCGTCGGCTATACTTCTTCTTTGGCAATTCATGTTTCCCATCGCCAAATCCAGTATCCTGGTTGTTTCGGCGCTCTTCCCCATCGTCAACCCGCTCGGTGGCGCGCCGATTTTCCTTTCCCTCACTCACTACTACTCCACTATCCAGCGCAAGCTCCTCTCCCGCAACATCGCCATTAACAGCTTCCTGCTTCTCATCGGTTCTTACTTCATCGGCACGCACATTCTCGCGTTCTTCGGAATTTCCCTGCCCGTAGTGCAGGCCGGCGGCGGCCTGGTCGTCATGGCCGCGGGTTGGAATATGCTCAAGCAAAAGGAAGGAGACGAAACTCGCGGCAATGTCCAACAGACGGTGGATCCCCGCGATCTCTCCACCCGCGCTTTCTACCCTTTGACCCTTCCGTTGACCGTTGGCCCTGGTTCCATTTCCGTGGCCATCACGCTCGGCGCCAACGAACCCCATCATGGCGCCAGCATTCTCTTTTCCATCATTGGCGCTGTCATCGGCTCGCTGCTCATTGCCTTCAGTGTCTATTTCTGCTATGCCTTTGCGGACCGGCTTGCGCAAATTCTCGGCCCCACAGCCATGGCGGTGATCATGCGGCTCACATCATTCCTGCTCGTTTGCATCGGCGTGCAAATATTCTGGAACGGCTTTTCCGCGCTCTTGAGCTCCCTCCCCGCAATCGCCCGCTGACTTCCGTGCACCGTCTTTTCATTACTTCCAATTCGGCAGCGCTTTTCTTCCCAAAATCGCCTCTGCCGCCCAGCATCCCAAATATACCGATTGCGCCACGCCATGCCCCGAGTACGCCCCCAGCACAATCGCGTTTTCGCTTGCCGGATGCCGCTCAAACACGGGTTTCCATTCCCACGTCATGCAGATCGGTCCGCCCCAGCGGTGCGTGATCTCCACGTCTTTCAACGCCGGATGCAGCCGATGCACGCGCCTCTCAAGCAGCTCAAAAAGTTCCGCTGCCTCGCCCCGCTCAATATCCAACGTGCTCAATTCACGCCAATCTTGCAGGAACACCAGTCCGCTCCCGAAAACCACCTCATTTCCAGCCAGCAGCCGTCCCCACAGGTATGGCAGGTCCACCGTGTAAAACGGTTTCCTCTCCGCCAGCCCAATCTCTCGCAACTGCGCGTCCGGCAGGGGCTCTGTCGCCACCGCGAGCGTAAATGCCGATCCCGCTCTCTCCTGCAGTCCGCTCATTTCTAGCGCAAATGCATTCGTTGCGAACAGGATTTTTCCTGCCTGCACCGCGCCGTTTTTCGTTCGTAGCTGCACTTGGCTGGCAAGTTGCGCGTCCTCCACGCCGCAGTCCTCGAACAGCATCACCCCGGCGCGTTCCGCCGCGCGCGCCAACCCGCTCAACACTTTTCCCGGATTGATCATGCCGCCGGGCACTTCCTTCACCGCGCAGAGGTCCCCCGAATCCTTCCACCGTATCGGCGTGTTCGCCAGGGGTGCGCTTCTCCCCAATTCGTAAGCGCCCGGCAACGATACTTCTCCATCCACTTCCAACTCGCGCAGAATTTTCTGATATCCCCCCAGCACATCTCCCAATCCCGGCAACTCCCCGGCTGCACTTTCCGCGAGCGCCACGCCTCCCGTGTACCCGCTCGATCCCGAGCCAAACTGCCCCGCCTCAAACAGCGCCACGCTTTTCTCGGGCGCCAGGCGCTTCAACCATGCCGCCGCCGCCAATCCCGTGAAGCCACCGCCCACTACCGCAAAATCCACCGCCGCCGGTAGCCCCCGTGGCATTGCGTGAAACTCCACCGTCCACGGGCGCTTTCCCCAATTCTTGTTTCCGCTCATGCTGCCCTCTCTCGCTCTTCTCCACTCTATACCCGCCACTCTCCGCGCTCTCTCCTCTTGCAGTGGCCGATCTTTAGATCGGCTCGACTCCTTCCCCTCTTCTTCGCGCAGGTCTATAATCCGCCTGTAGGTCTTGGGCGAAAGGAGTACGCCCATGGGTGTTTCCTCGCGTTTGAAGTCTTTTCTGGATAGCAAGCAGATCCCTTACGAATCGCTCTCTCACTCGACTTCGTACACCGCTCAGGGTGTGGCTGCGGTCATGCAAATCTCCGGCAAAGAGATGGCCAAGACCGTCGTGTTGCGCGCTGGCGAGCGAGCCGATGAAACGATTCTGGCGGTTCTGCCGGGCCCTCGGCATGTGAAACTCGACAAACTGTCCGCGGCCATCGGCAAGCCGGTGCGCCTGGCCACTGAGTTAGAGTTCAGCACTCTCTTCCCCGATTGCGAACTCGGTGCCATGCCGCCATTCGGCTCGTTGTACGATTTGCCCGTCTACGTGGATGAGTCGTTGGCCCAGGACGTCGAAATCGTCTTTAACGCTGGTACGCACCACGATGCCGTGCGTCTGCGCTACGACGACTTCCTGCGTCTCGCGAATCCGACCGTCTGCTCCTTCGCATGACGCTCGCTCGCCGCTCCGTGCCTCCGCCTGTGCGACGCTCATTGTGTGTCCGCTCGCATGATCCCATTCGTCCCTGACTTCTGTCCGCCCTTCCGGCCACATTAAAGCCGCGGAATGCGGCCCCACGTCCCCAAACAAAAAAGGAGGGGACCGCCCCTCTCCTTCTTGCCGTTTCTCTCAATTCCGTGCTCCCTAAATGTGGCAGCTTTCCTGCCCTCTTTTCTCCAAATACCGCTGGTGGTACTCTTCCGCCCGCCAGAAAGTTCCCGCCGGTGTGATCTCCGTCGCCACCGGCCGGTGCAACTTCCCGCTCGCGTCCAGCGCTTGTTTGGATTTCAGCGCTTTTGCCTGCTGCTCCGGCGTGTGGAAGAAAATCGCCGTTCTGTACTGCTTCCCGAAGTCAGGCCCTTGCCGATTCACCTGCGTGGGATCGTGTACCTTCCAGAACACCTCCAGCAATTGTTCGTAGCTGACCTTCGCCGGATCAAACGTCACCTGCACAACCTCGGCATGGCCGGTCTGATCCGTGCACACGTCCTTGTACGTGGGGTTCTCCGTCCGCCCGCCGCTGTAGCCCGACACCGCATCCACCACCCCCGGCACGCGCCGGAAGGCCGCCTCCACTCCCCAGAAACATCCCGCTCCAAATGTGGCAATCTCAGTCATGCTCCTCCCTCCGAATCGTCGTCACACACTTGTATCCGCTCTCTTGGATGCGCCAGTCGTGTTTTTCGATTCGCCGCGTAGTTATTCAGGCTTCCGCCTTGGCGCGGGCTTTAAGGCACTTAGTTCCCTCGCCTTTTCCGCGGCTGTTTCCTTGTACGGGGAATCCACGGAAGCGGCATCCGTGAACGCCTGAATCGCTTCCGGCTTCTTCTTCAGGTTCACGTAGGCATACCCCAGCCGGTACTGATTTCGCGCATAGCTCGTGGCGTCGGCCTTCAGCAGGGGCGCCGCACTCAACAGATTCTTCACCGCCGCGGCGCTGTCCTTTTTCTGCAGGCTCACTTGCCCGAGCGCGCTTAGCGCCAGCCCTTTCTGCAGGTCATTTTGCTTCTTCCACTCTTCCTCGCTCACATTTTCCGGCTTCTTCGCCGCATCGCAAAGCGCTCCCACTTTCTTCGCGTACTCCTCCGCTTTGTCTAATTGCGTGCCGGCCTCGCTATAGATATCTGCCAGGGCCAGAACCATCCCAACGTTGTTCGGGTCTTTGGCCAGAACGCCATTCGCCAGCTCCTGCATCTTCTGCGGGTCCTGTGCCTGTTGGTAGGAATAGGCGGCGCCAATCAGCGCGCGCTGGGCATTCGGCGAATCGGGAAAGATCTTCGCAAAACGTGCCAGCAGATCCGCCTTCTTCGCCGACTCCTTCACCTGGTACGCCGCGCTCAGCAGCGACTGTTCGATGTAGTCCTGGTTCTCTTTCGCCTGTTCCAGATTCCGCACCTTCCGCTCGTCCCAATCCTTCGCCGGCGTTCCCTCCGGTGCGGGCGCTGCTTTGTACCGCTGCAGGATCCCGGCCGTCTTTTCGCCGTAGGCGAACACGCGTTCCGGGTCTCCCTGCTCATTCGCCGCGCGCACCATGTTCACCCCATTGGCATAGTTCTCCGGGTCGCGCGCCCACAGCTTGTCACCATACTCGAAGGCCTTGTCGTATTGCTTCGCGTTGATGTAATAGTTCACGTACTGCTCATCCGCGATAATCTGAAAATCATCGTCGGGATGCGCTTGGGAAAATTCGTCAATCAGCTTCAGCTTCTCTACGGGGTCGGTCGCCGCGCTGATCGCCGTGAGCTGGTGGGCCTCATCCGAACCTAAAGGAATCGGAACACTTTTGCCGAGTTGTGCCACGCTGGCGGGAGCGAAAATCGCCAGGAGCAATAACAGGCCAGTAAGAAATCGTGTGCGTGCCATGCTGACCTCCTGTGTCTTTGGAATGCTTTCATCCGCGTCCTGTGGTACTTCGCATCTTAGTTCCCTGCGGGCGTCCGCGCAAACCCTTTTGCTTTCCTCCCCATCTGCGCCCGTATGGTCGGAGTTATTCCCCCGGTGCCTCAGGACTTGAGTAGCGGTGTCCAAACGACCATAGGAGTGGGCGCGCGGTTTGCCCATGCGTAATACGGGATGAAGGTGAGTGGGACTTTGTAAGTGCTGCCTGCAGCGGCAGATGAAGCGAAATAGAGCGCGCGGCGGGCCTCGGAAGCGTTCACGGCGGCTCCCTCGTGATGCAGTACGACAACTCCGTCGAGCAGGCCCTTCTCAAACGAATCAGAAAAGCCCTTCTCCGGTTTGGCATCGTCCGCTAACAGGGCCACGTCGGCGAGAGCCACGCCAGCCGGCTGATCCAGTTGCTCCAGGCAATAAACCAATGGACCGCGCTGGATGGCCACGCGCCCGTTGTCTTCAACCACGCGCGCGTTTGCTTCCAGAATTTGCGGCGTCATTTCGAGATCGAGATGAATCACATCGCCCGAGGCCCAGCGCCGGCGCAGCGGAAGATAGCGGCCGGGCTCGCCTCCTTGAACTGTCTTACCGTTGACGGTAACCGAACACCGCTCGCTCCAACCGGGGATCCGAAGATAAATCGTGAATTCGGCGGGCGAGGAAGGACGCACCTCGATCTCCACCGCGCCCTGCCATGGATAGTTCGTCTTCTGAACAACTTTCAGCGATGTCCCGTTTTCCAGGTGCCAGTTCATTTCGGAATTGTGGAAGAGGTGAACGTAGAGGCCGTCCCGGCTCGTGCTGTAGAAATAACCGGGCAGCGAAGCAAAGGTGCGCTCAAGGTTCGGCGGGCAGCACGTCGTGTCGTACCACTCGTTGCGGATTTTATCGCCGTTTTCCGGATCGAACGCCAGCGGATTCCGGTAACAATACAGCGTCCCGCTCAGAGACATCCCGGAATTGATGCCGTTGTAGAGCGCGCGCTCGATGACGTCGGTGTAACGCGCATCCCCGGCGGCCGCCAGCATGCGCCAATTCCACATCATGTTGCCGATGGCAGCGCAGCTTTCGCCATAGGCCTGAGCATTCGGGAGTTCGTAATGTTCGCCGAAGGCCTCGCCGTCGCTGCGCGCGCCCACGCCCCCGGTGATGTACATCTGCCTGGAAACGAGATCGTTCCAGAGCGTATTCAGCGTTTTCCAGTAGGAGTCATCGCCGGTTTCCAGATAGTAGTCCGCAGCGCCGCAGCACGCGTACATCGCGCGGACGGCGTGGCCTTCCAAATGGGTTCGCGAGGTGAAGGGCTTGCCACAGAAGTGATAGACATAATCTCGTTTCTCGAGGGCGATGCGGTCGTCACTGTTAAGAATGTACCCAGCGAGTTGGAGTTGGCGCTTATCGCCAGTCATGCGATAGAGCTCCACAAGGGCGAGCTCGATCTCCGGGTGGCCGGAAAAAATCGCCTTCTTATCCGGGCCGGGGCCGTACGCGGGCAGAAGAAAATCGTTCACAAAGCGAATCCCGGTGTCCAGCAATGTACGCTCCCCCGTAGCGCGGTAGTACGCCGTAGCTCCCTGGAGCAGATGCCCGATGTCGTAGAGTTCGTGGCCCCATTGCTGCGTCTTCGGTTCCATGCGCTGGGAAGCGAGCTTGCCGGCAAAATAGGTGTTGAGATAGCCGCCGTGCTCTTGCGCTGCAACCACATCTTTGATCATCGATTCGGCAACGGCGCGAAGCTCCGGGCGATCGCCAGACTGCAACGTGAAGCCAACCGCCTCCAGCCATTTGTAAACATCCGAATCGGAATAGACCGGGCCGCGCTGGGGGGCGTTGCTTTTACCTGTAAGCCGGCGGAAGTTGTCCATGCGGCCGTTGACTTCCAGCAATTTCCCCATGGAAGGAATGCTGTTTTCGACGTTGGCCGCGCGGCGCAATGACCAGAAACCCGTGTCGATTCTCACCGCGTGAACAGGGATATTTTTCAATTTAGCATAGGGCGAATTTGCCAGATTCAAGATGCCCTGTTCGTTCCACGGAGGATTGGCCGTCAGTGCGACGCCAGCCGTTTGGTTCGGGAAAAATGAGGATAGGGGCTGGGGCAGATTTGAGAGGACAGCAACCGACGTGGCGGCCGACACAAATTGCCGGCGGCTTACTCTTGCGGACATGGCTATGCACTCCTCCGACCTGGAACTGGGGTCGATACTAACGTGAGGAGACTCCCCATACAACTGAATCGACCGTTCTCTGGCAGATCGCCCAGGCCGACATCCCTGGAATCGCCCGCCCCCACTGCATTTGACGCAACCCTCCCTTTCGCGAGAAAATTGAGAATTTGAAAAGCATCCCCAATCAAGACTGTGGGCCACTGAGCAGCGGCAGCAGCCGTAGCCCTCGTCCAATTGATCTGAGCGTTTTCATGAATCAAGGAGACTGTGAAATGACAAACCGAATCATCGGAGGGACATCCAAGCGCGCTGGTTTCATCCCTTTGCTGGGCCTTTTTCTCGCATCATTGGGTGCAACACCTCTTCTGCATGCCGATGAGCCTTTCGCGCGGAGCAAAGATTACCACCTGGAGCACTCCCGCATCGCTCTGCGCTTTGACCTGGAACAGAAAAAGGTCATTGGGGACGTCATCCACACGCTCACGATTCTCCGCGACACCGAACGCATCACCTTCGATTCCGCCGGCCTCCAGATCCAGAGCGTCACCCTGAATAAAGCCGTGGCCACCTTTGAGATCTCCGAAGACAAGCTCCGTGTCGCGCTACTCAAACCCGCCAAACCAGGCGACAAATTCTCCGTCGAGATCAAGTACGAAGCCAAACCCACCAAGGGCCTTTACTTCATTCTTCCCGACAAAGACTATCCCAATCGCCCCAGACAGGTTTGGACGCAAGGCGAATCGGAAGACACGCGCTACTACTTGCCTACTTACGACTACCCGAATGATCGTCTGACCACGGAAACGATTCTCACCGTTCCCGCCGAGTGGCTCACCGTCTCCAATGGAAAACTCATCAGCGTTACCGATGCGGGCAGCGGTCTGAAGAACTGGACGTGGCGCGAATCGCAGCCCAGTTCCACCTATCTCATCACTGTCGTTGCCGGCGAGTTCGCCGAAGCCAAGGATACCTGGCGGAACATCCCCGTCAACTACTATGCCCCCAAGGATCGCGGCGACCGCCTCACCGTCAACTACGGCCGCACCCCTGCGATGATTGACCTCTTCAGCAAAAAACTTGGCGTGGATTATCCGTGGGAAAAATACGCGCAATCGATGGTTGATGACTTCGTCGCTGGCGGCATGGAAAACTCCAGCGCCACCACCAACACTTCCAATTCGCTCCGTCATCCGAAACTGGTTCCAGAATATCCCGAAGACGAAGATCCCCTCATCTCGCACGAATTGGCCCACCAGTGGTTCGGCGACCTGGTTACCTGCAAGGACTGGGGCAACATCTGGCTGAATGAAGGCTTCGCCACTTTCATGGAATCTGTCTGGATCGAATCGCATTTCGGAAAGGATGACGCGGACTACGATCGCTGGGAAACTACGCGCCGCTGGTTTTCCATGCAGGGGCTCTACAGCAAGCCTATCGTGCGCCACGATTTTGACGATTCCAGCGAATTTGACGGCAACGCCTACGCCAAAGGGGCCTGGGCCCTCTATATGCTCCGCCATCAACTCGGCGAGGCCTCCTTCTACGCCGGCCTGAAACACTATCTGGAGGTCAACCGCGGCAAAAATGTTGTCACCGCGGACCTGACCAAGGCCATCGAAGAGGCCACGCACACGAACGTCGACCAGTTCTTCAGCCAGTGGATTTACGGAGCCGGCGCCCCCAAGCTCGATGTCAGCTACACCTACGATGAAACCAAGCAGCAGGTCGTGCTTACTGTCAAGCAAACCCAGAAGCGCGAGGGCTACGTGGGCCTCTTCCGCTTTCCCGTGGACCTCGAAATCACCAACGCCGCCGGCCCCAAGCTCTACAACATCCTCGTGTCCAAGGAGTCGGAGAGCTTCTCTCTGCCCTCGGATACAGCCCCGCGCCTGGTGCTCTTTGACAAGGGCACGCAAATCTTGAAGTCCGTCGACTTCAAGAAAGACAAGAAGGAATGGCTCTACCAATTGAAGAACGCCCCGGAGCTGGCCGATCGCGCGGATGCCGTCGTGGCGCTTGGCAAGATCAAGAACGATGACGAAGCTGCCGCCGCCCTGGGCGAGGCTCTGCGCACGGACAAAACTGACGGCGTGCGTATCACCGCGGCCAAGGCACTGGGTGAACTCAGCAACTCTGCTGCTTCCAAGCAACTCCTCGACTCGCTTTCCTCCATCACCCAGCCAGGGGTCCGCAGCCGCATTGTCGAGGCTCTCGGTAATTTTAAGGAAGATGCCGCAATCAAAACAAAGCTGGAGGCCGTCGCCCGCGAGGATAGTTCCTATCGCACCCGTGCTGCCGCTTTGCAGGCCATTGGCCGCATGAAAACTCCCAATGCGTATGACACCCTCATCGCTGCGGTGAACGGCGATTCCCCCGATGGATTCCTCCGCGATGCGGCTCTGCGGGCCTTCGGTCCCCTGGGCGACGACAAGGCTGTGCCGCTACTCCGCGATTGGGCCGCCCCAGGCAAATACATGGAATCCCGCGAAGCCGCCATCAGCAGCCTGGCCCACTTGCAGAAGGACAACAAGGAAATCACCAATCAAATTGCCGGATATCTCTCGGATCCCCACTTCCCCATCCGCCTTTCGGCGATCTTCGCTCTTGGCTCCCGCGGCGATGTCTCCGCGATTCCCGCGCTCGAAGCACTTCTGAAGGGCAACGACCTGAGCATCGAAGTGGCCCCGATGATCAAAGGCCAGATCGAGCGCCTGAAAAACCCCAAGGCCAAGGGCAGGCCCTACGGCCAGGTGGAAGAAGAGGAAGGCGGCGCCGATGCTGAAGAACCGACCGCGAAACCCACGGAAGACCAGCGGCTAAGCCATCTCGAACAATTGATCCAGGAAATGAACGAGCGCCTGAAGTCCATGGAAAGCCGGTTGCCTCCGCCTCCACCAAACAAATAACCCGTCGCAGCTCGTGGCACAGTCCCTTCTCTGTAGGGGTCGAGCACCGCTCGACCCCATTTCGGCAAAGCGTAAGTGCTACGGCGTAGACACTTTTGTCATTCCGAGCGGAGCGGGGAATCTGCTTTCCCCCGCGCACATTGTGTGTGACCGATCTTTACGCCGGTTCCCCGGCAGTTACTCCTCCGCCAACAAAATCCGCAAATCGCGCAAATTGTTCCCCGTCGGGCCGGTCACAATGGCATCGCCCAGCTTCGCGAAAAACGTGTACGCATCGCTCTCGCGCAACGCCACCGCGGCATCCAGTCCCGCCGCTCTGCCCCGCTTCACCGTCTCCCCGTCGGCCACCGCTCCCGCCGCCGGGCTATTGCCGTCAATCCCGTCAGTGCCCGCGCTCAGCACTGTGCTTCGGCGTCCCGCAATTTTCCCCGCGACGTCCAGCACAAACGCGGAATTCCTTCCGCCCACACCGTTGCCGGTCACCGGTGAACTCAATTCCCCATCCGCAATAATCGCCACGCGCTTCCCGGCATTGATTCGCTGCCATTCTTCAAGTTGCAGGAGAAGCGCATCCGCTGCCTTGGCCACTGGCCAGTCGTCTGTGGAATTGTCGCAGCGCGTCGCATAGCCGCAAGCCTCCGCGGCGTGATGCGCCGCGTGAAACAAATCGTCCATCCCCAGCAAAAGATGAAAGTGCGCATTGGCAAACGCGGGATCGCCGGCCTTGGGCGTCTCCGGCATTTTCCCTGCATCCAGCCAGCGCACCAGCCGCTCCGGAAATCTCTTTCGCAAATCGTATTGCGCCACGATGCGCTTCACATCCGCAATCGTGCTGGGATCAGGCAGCGTTGGCCCGGACGCCAGCGCTGATTCTTTGCCCGCGGGCACATCCGTAACCGCCAGCGTAATTTTCCTCGCCGTTCCCGCAGCAGCCGCCAGCCTCCCGCCTTTCACCGCCGAGAGATGTTTCCGCACCGTATTCATCGCTTCAATTGGCGCGCCACAGGTCACCAGGGCGCGATGCACCGCTTGCACATCCTCCAATTGCATTTCGCCACAAAGCGGCAGTTCCACCAACGCGGACCCGCCTCCGGACAGCAGGAAAATCACCACCGTCTCCTCGTCGCAACTCTCCATCAGCCGCAAAATGGCTTCGGCCGACTGCCAGCTTTCTGCATTGGGAACGGGGTGCCCGCCAACGAAATACTCCACGCCCGGCACGCGGCGCTCTGGCGCTACGGGCGCGACAACAATTCCCGAAAGTCGCGTTCCAGGGGGCAGGATGCATTCCAGCCCAGTCACCATCGCATGGGCAGCCTTGCCGATGGCCACCACATACACTTTTGCGATATGGGAGAGGTCATTGGCCGCGTCCGGCAGGATCAGCCGCGATCCCTCGCGCGGCAACTTTCTCTCCATCACTCGCGGGATATCGATGGACGCCAGTGTCTGCAGGAAAATCCGGCGCGCGATCTCTTTCCCCGTTGCCATCAATGCGCCACCCGCCGTTTCAAGACTTCTTCAGCACCGAGGGATTCACCATGTTCGGCGGCATCTGCCCATGGAAGAGTGAGACCACATTGTTCGCCGCCATCACCGCCATCTTCGTCCGCGTCTCCAGCGACGCCGAAGCCAGGTGCGGCGCCAGCACCACATTCGGCCGCTTCAATCCGGGATGGATGAACGGCTCGTTCTCGTACACGTCCAGCGCGGCCCCTGCAATTTTCTTGCTTTCCAGTGCCGCCACCAGCGCTGCCTCATCCACCACCGGGCCCCGCGAAGTGTTGATCAAATACGCCGTACGCTTCATGCGGAAAAACTTCGGCGCGTCAAACAGCCCCCGCGTTTCCTCGAGCAGCGGCACATGCAGGCTGATGAAGTCCGCTTCCGCCAGTAGCGTGTTCATATCCCGAAACGTAGCGTTCACCGCCCTCTCCGCGTCCTCCGGCGCGCGCACCGCATCCGTGTAGATCACCTTCATGTTGAAGCCCAGCGCCCGCCGCGCCACCGCCCGGCCAATCCGGCCAAACCCGACAATCCCCAGCGTCTTGCCCCAAATGTCCGCACCGCAAAGCTGGTCGAGGTTCCAGCCTTTCCAGTTGCCGGATCGCGCCAGTTGTTCGCCCTCGCCGAGCCGCCGGGCCACTGCCATCAACAACGTCCACGCAAAATCCGCCGTCGTCTCGTCCAGTATGCCGGGCGTATTCGTCGCCACTACGCCGCGCTTGGTGCAAGCCTCCACGTCAATGTTGTCGAATCCCACCGCAACGTTTGCGGCGATGCGCAGCTTCGGCGCCGCGCGCAGCAATCCTTCATCCACTTTTTCCGTCAGCAGGCAAACCAGCCCTTCTTTGTCTTTCACGCGCCGCAACACCTCTTCCCGCGGTGGTCGCTCCGCTTGCGTCCAGTAATCAGCGTCACATGTGGCATCCAGTATCTTGCGCGCCTCCTCAAACAACTCGTGCGAACAATAGACTCTCGGTTTCGGCATCTCTCCCTCTTGATTTTCTGAAGCACTACACTAGCACAGCTAATTCACGAGCCGGAGTATCTCGTTGCCAGAATGCTGCAAGTCTCACTATAGTGGAAGCAGACACTACGGGATCGCTCTATGCCCGCTTCATTACTTCGCGAATTGAACTCCTTGCTCGGCTCGTCGAATGTCCTCCACAAAATTGAGGATCTGGTGCTCTACGAGTACGACGGCTCGGTCGAAAAAGCGCGTCCTGACCTTGTCGTTTTCCCGCACACTACGGAAGACGTCTCGCAAATCGTCAAGCTCGCGGCGAAACACAACGTGCCCATTGTCGGCCGCGGCTCGGGAACAGGCCTCTCTGGCGGCGCGCTCGCGCGCGGCGGCGGAGTCATGATCGTATTCGCGCGCATGAATCGCATCCTGGAGCTCGATCTCGAAAACGCCCGCGCCGTTGTTCAGCCCGGCGTCGTGAATCTCGATATCACTCGCGCCGTCGAACACGCAGGTCTCTATTTTGCCCCCGATCCCTCCAGCCAGAAATCCTGCACCGTTGGCGGCAACGTCGCCGAAAATGCCGGCGGTCCGCATACCCTGGCCTACGGCGTCACCGTCAACCATGTGACCGCACTCGAACTGGTGCTTCCCGATGGAGAAGTCGTGCGCGTCGGCAGCAGGCACGGTGACTCCCCGGGCTACGACCTCTGCGGGCTTTTTGTTGGCAGCGAAGGCACCTTGGCGCTCGTCACCGAAATCACCGTGAAGCTCACCCGCAAAGCCGAAGCCGTCAAAACTCTGCTGGCCATCTTCGACGCAGTCGACGACGCCTCCCGCACCGTCGCTGAAATCACCGCCCGCGGCATCACTCCCGCCGCTTGCGAAATGGTGGACGGCTGGACGCTTTGCGCTATCGAGGACTACATCCACGCCGGTTTCCCGCGCGATAGCGCCGCGATTCTGCTCATTGAAGTCGAAGGCTTGCGCGAAGCCGTCGAAGCCCAGGCCGCGGCCGTCGAAGACGTCTGCCGCGCGCACCACGCCCGCGAAGTGCGCATTGCCAAGGACGACCGCGAGCGCGACCTCCTGTGGAAAGGCCGCAAGAACGCCTTTGGCGCGCTGGGACGCCTGGCTCCCTGCAACTACGTTCTCGACGGCGTCATCCCCCGCTCCAAGCTCCCCCAGGCCCTGCAGCAAATTCAGCAGATCGGAAAGAAATACAATTTCTCCATCGGCAATATCTTCCATGCCGGCGACGGCAACCTCCATCCCATCGTCCTCTACGACCCGCGCGACCCACGGCAATTTGAAAACGCCATCGCCGCTTCCCATGAAATCCTCAGCTATTGTGTCGAGCTGGGTGGCGCGCTTACCGGCGAACACGGCGTGGGCATGGAAAAAAATGAACTCATGCCGCTGCTCTTCAGCGACGCGGATTTTGACTTAATGCGCCGCGTGCATGACGCTTTCAACCCCTTCTCCTCGCTCAATCCCGGCAAGATTTTCCCCTTGAGCAAGGGTTGCGGCGAGATTCGCGTGCGCAAGCAGGCAGAGGCGCTCCCGGCAAAGGCATGACCGCAACGGCCAATCTCGCATCGCGGCTCGAAAGTGCTCTCGGCGCGCATCACGTCATCACCGCCGAACCAGAACTGCGCGAGTACGCCATCGATGGCATGGTTCCCAGCGCAATCGTTCGCCCCGCCACCGCGCAGGAAGCAGCGGAAGTCGTACGCTTCGCCATTACCGAAAAACTCGCTATCGTCGCCACCGGCTCCCGCAGCAAATTGGACTTGGGCATGCCACCCGCGCGATATGACCTGGCGCTGGACATGAACGCGTTGCACGATATCGCCCATTTCGATCCCGGTGATCTCACACTCAGTGTTGATGCGGGCATGCCCCTGCGACAACTTGCGAAGGCGCTTGCCGAAAAGGGCCAATTCCTGCCCCTCGCGGTTCCCTGCTATGAAACATCAACGGCGGCCGGTGCGCTCGCCTCCGGCATCGATTCCATCATGCGCAAACAATACGGTACCGCGCGTGATTTCCTCATCGGCGCGGAGTTTGTTGACGGCAAGGGCGCGCTCTGCAAAAGCGGCGGCCGCGTCGTGAAGAATGTCACCGGCTACGACCTGCACAAACTGCTCATCGGTTCGCTGGGTACGCTCGCTGTCATCACGCGCCTCAATTTCCGCACCTTTACTCTGCCGCAAGCTCAGGGCGGCCATCTCGCGTGCTTCTCAAATCTGGGGGGCGCCGCTGCCTATCGCCACGCCATTGAAAACTCCGGCCTGCCGCTCTCCAATCTGGAAACACTCAGCCCAGAGATGGTTTCCCTGACTGCCGCAGTTCTGCGCGAAACAAACTCCGAACTCGCCGCTCGCCTGGATCCCGGCAAATGGTGCGTCCTTGGCTCCTTTGAAGGGAATGAAGCCGTCGTTCCCCGCATCGCCCGCGACCTCCAGAAACTCGCACACGAGGCCGGAGCAGCCGGCAGCGAAATCCTCGACGCGGCCTCTGATGCTACTCTGGGCGGGGTTCTCCGCGAAGCCTTCGACTGGCTCCGTTGGATTTCCCCCGGCGTCGCTCTCTTCCGCATCGTGTCGCCCCAGAGCAATCCCCGCGATCTCGCTGACTTTCTCTGCGTCGCTCAAGAGTCTTCTCTGCGGGCAGCTCTGCTCGTGCGCGCCGCCGGAATTTTCTATTTCGTTTTGCTTGCCGAAAGCGAAGCCGAATCCTCCCTCCGCACACTGGAAATCACTGCCGCGCGCGTTTTCGCCCTTGCCGATGCAGGTCAGGGCCATGCGACTCTCTTGCACGCACCTCTCAAACTCAAATCACGCATGAACCTCTGGGGCCCGAACCGCGCCGATCTCGGCATGATGCAGCGCGTGAAGCACTCCTTCGATCCGCAGAATATTTTCGCGCCTGGCCGTTTTGTGGGAGGAATCTGAGCAGTGGGGACGCAGCAAACCATACCCGGCGCGGTGCCGGTTTACGAGGATTTTGCGCGCTGCGTCCATTGCGGCCTGTGCTTGAACAACTGTCCGACCTATCGCCTCTGGCACCTCGAAGGCGATTCGCCCCGCGGCCGCATTCGCCAAATGATTTTGGTAGGCAACGGCGAATTGCCGCTCTCCGATGGTTTCGTCGGCCACATTGATAAATGCCTCGATTGCCGCGCCTGCGAAACCGCCTGCCCCTCCGGCGTGGAATACGGCAAGCTCGTCGAACATGCCCGCGCCCGCATTGAAAACGAGTACCAGCGCCCGCTCTTCACGCAATTCGCGCGTAACATCGTTTTTAAGCGCCTGCTTCCCCACCCCAACCGTATCGCCTTCGCCGCCCGATTACTCCGCTTTTATCAGCGCTCCGGCCTGCAATCGCTCGCCCGCGTCACCGGCATCCTCAAATTGCTCGGCCTCGCCAATCGCGAGCGCCTCCTTCCCCCTATCGACGATCATTTCTTTTTCGGCGAACTTGGCAAGACCATTCCCGCGCAAGGCACCCGCCGCGCGCGCGTGGCTTTCTTTGCCGGATGCATCGCGAACGTCACCTTCACCAAGCTCAATGAAGCGACCATACGCGTCCTCACAGCCAACGGCTGCGAAGTTGTCGTTCCCAGCGCGCAAATCTGCTGCGGCGCACTTGCCGCGCACGCCGGTTTTCGCGAAACGGCCCGCCAACTTGCCCGCAAAAACATCGCCGCGTTTGGCGGCGGCCAATTCGATGCCATCCTCACCAACGCCGCGGGCTGCGGCTCCACGCTCAAGGAGTACGATCACCTCTTCTCCGCCAACGAGCCGGAGCACGCCGCCGCCGTCGCCTTCAGCCACAACGTGCGCGACGTTACCGAATTTCTCGCTACCCTTGGCCTCGTCGCTCCGCTGAAGGAAACCACCTTGCGCGTCACCTATCAGGACTCTTGCCACCTCCTGCACGGCCAAAAAGTGCGCGAGGCACCTCGCCAGTTGCTGCGCGCCATCCCCGGCATTGAATTCGTGGAGTTGCCGTACTCGGACATCTGCTGCGGTTCGGCGGGCATCTACAACGTCACGCAAACCGAAGCCTCGCTCGATTTGTTGAAGGAAAAGATGGACTACGCGAAGGCCACCCGCGCCGCGATGATTGTCACCGCCAATCCCGGCTGTCTGTTGCAGCTACGCGCCGGCGCCGAAATCCACAAAACCGGCCAGAACGTCGTGCACGTCGTGGAACTTCTCGACAGCGCCCTCAAACAATCCTGATTGCCGCGCATGAATAATCTTTCGCCAACCAGGTAGCGGTACCCTCCCGGCCCCATCTTCGCCGAATTCCTCCGGCCCTCTCTCCGCAACCTTCCGCGTAGGGGTCGAGCACCGCTCGACCCCATCTCGCCAAAACTTTTGCATCCGGTCATTCCGAACGGAGTCTTCGGAGAGAGGAATCCTTCTGTCGGTTTTCTCTTCTCCCCGCAACCCTCCAAACACGGCAACGCCCTCTCTGCCGGGAAGGGGACCACAGCAGAAAGGGCGTGCCGTCTTCAGGAGAGAAGATCGTCAGCCAAAAGTCAATGGTTCACTCGCCCGGCGGCGGAGGCGGCATGTCGGCCGGGGCCGCACCAGTTCCGCCCGTACGATTCATCCTGCCCCGTCCGCGGACGCCACCCTGCTTCACCGTGTAATCCGAAGGCACGGCAAACAACGCAGCGGCAGGCTCCTGTTTCTGGATGTTGGTGACCGTGTAAGTCGTCTCACCAAAGCGCGGATCGTTCCGCACTGTCTTGATCACAATTTGCAGGTCCGGCGAATACCAGCGCTCGTTGGTAATGATAATCGGCTTGGCGTTCCCGGCCTGGCCCGCTGGAATCGTTCTCGTGAATCGTGTTCCTTGCGCGCTGATTCCATTTATGGTTTGCACGCCCAGGTCTTCCTTCTTTAACGTTCCGTTGGCAATTTGCTCCTGCATCCGCGCATTGAACTTGCCCTGCAGGTTCGCAGGAGGCTTGCCCCCGCCCCGAGGCACGGGCAGCTTTTCCGCCACCTTCGTATCCTGATGGAGCACAAACGCTGTCCCCGCCACCGGGTCGTGAATCATCACAAAGGTGCGCGACGCTCCCGTCGTGGACAGCGGCCCCACCCCTGTCAAAGTCGTTTCCCGCCGCGTGCGTCCCTGGCTGTCGCGGAATACGTTGGCCTGCACTTTGCGGCTGATGGCGTTGCCATCGGCCAGGCTCTGCCGCGTTTCCGTAACCGCCACCGCGCTGTACGGGGCGCCCGTCACCACTTTGCCAGGGTGCATTTCGCCGAAGCCCAGAATCTCCATCCGAGGCCCGAGTGGCCCTTCCGGCCCGCCCTCTTGACCCATCGCATCGGGAGGAGGCGCGCCAGCCGGCGGCTCTTGCGCGCGCAACGCCCCAACACTCGCCACGAGCGCTCCGCTTAGCAAAGCAAACACCCACTTACGTTTCATTCTTTCTTCTCCTCTTTTCTCCCAAGCTGCGGCAATCCTGCCGCAAAAATTCAGTCCGTGGTTTGCGCCAAGCGCAACGCCTGCGGCTGCCCATCATCACCCACCAGCAAGTCCACTTGTATCAAGTCCGCCGCGCGTTCCTCGTTTACCGTCAGCCCCAGTGCGCCCAGCGCTCCACGCTGCATCTGTACGCGCACCACCGTGGCGTCCCCCAGCATGCCGGGCAAACTTCCCGGCAACAGCGTGAACTCGCCGGCGTCGTTCGAAGCGACAATTGTTTCTCCAAGCTCCGGTCCAGCCGGCGTTGTCTTATTCATGTTTCCGCCCTGCTCGGAATTGACTGCGGACGGCGGGCTTCCCTTCCCATTCTCATGCCGCCAATTGACCCAACTGACCGCCGCCATAACTACTGCGGCTGCAGCCAGCGTCCAGCCCGCATACACAGCAGCCCGCCGCGCCTTCACGGTCTTGTGCCGCGTCCGGAACTCCTGCCGCAGCCGCATCTCTACAGGCGCTGGAGTCTCAGCCTCTTGCGTTTCTGCGCCCACCGCGTGCAAATCCGCTTGCAACGTCTGCCAGTTCTCCTGCAACGCCGCACAGCGCGGGCACGAACGCAGGTGTTCCCGCACGGCGCTATGCGCCGGATCGTCTCCCTGTATCGTTTCCAGGTCCAATCCCGCCAGTTCAAATTCTTCGCACGTCATGGCCGCTTCTCCTGCTAATCTCTCATCGGCTTGCGCCCGCGCGCTTCGGTGTGTCCCGCAACATTTCTAGTTTCACCAGCAGGAGCGCCCGCCCGCGGTGCAGCCGCGAACGAATCGTGCCCACCGGACAATCCAAGAGCCGCGCCGCTTCTTCGTAACTCAATTCTTCCAGCCCGCACAGCACTACCGCTTCACGAAACTCCACGGGCAACTTCAGTACTGCTGCGCGAACCTGTTCCCGCCGTTCGCGAACTTCCGCCCATTCGGCCGGCGTCAGCGCCTCAAATCCCAACCCTCGCTGTCCCACGGTATCTTCGTCGAGCTCTTCGTGCAGCAATTCCCGCGGCGCCCGCTCCAGATGTTTCATCACACGATTTCGCGTAATGCCATACAGAAACGACCGCAATGCGCCCCGCTCCGGATCGAACTTTTTCGGCTCGCGAATCAGGGTCATGAAAACTTCCTGCACAATCTCCTCGGCAGCCCAAACATTCCCCGACATCCGCAGAGCAAAGCGATAGAGCGGCGCCTGGTGCCGGCGATACAGCTCCGTAAAGGCCCTTTCATCGCCCTTGGCCGAGCGGCGCAGCAGTACATCGTCCCGTTCCTGTGCCTCGATGTGCATCTCTCCTGGTACGACGCCCGGCTTACACTACATACTTCCCGCGCCACATAAAAAAGTTCCCCGGTCCCGGGCAGTCCAACAACTCCTTTGGATTCAATTCATTAGTAGGGGTCGAGCACCGCTCGACCCCATCTCGGCAAAACGCAAACTTTCGGGTCATCCCGCCTGCCCTGAGCGAAGTCGAAGGGACCGGAGGCCCGCGCCGTTTGCGGGCCGGAGCGGAGGGATCGCGGCTGGATCGCTGCTTGCGACTAACCCTCCGGCCCCAAAGCGCGAATAAGATTGTCATGCAGAGCGTAGCGATGCACTCTTCTCCATCGCACGCCTTTTGTGCGATGAATCTGCTTTTCTCAGACTACAGAATACGAGGATCTTACTTCGCTCTGGCCTTCTCCGGCCGAAACATCTTGGCGGCAACCCGCGTGACCGCGCGCCGCGACACCAGGCGTTGCGATTGCGCGGCCAGGTAATTGCCCACGCCGGAGATGACGTAACTCTTGCCCTCCGCCAGCGCTTGCAATCCCGTGCGCGCCACCTTCTCCGCCGTTTCTTGATTCTTTCCGGTGAACTTTTCCTGCCCCGCTACGGCGTGAAACTCCGATTCGGTCGGACCCGGGCACAACGCGCAAACACGAATGCCGTAGGGCTTCATCTCCTCGGCCAACCCCTCGGCAAACAGAAGATCGAACGCCTTCGTCGCGGCATACGTCGAAATGTACGGCACCGCCTGAAACGATGCCGTCGACGCCAGAATCAGCACATCACCCCTCCGCCGCGCCACCATGTCCGCAAGATACAGCCGCGTCAGGTGCACCACCGCCGCGCAATTCACCTGCACCATATCCAGCAGCCGCTGCGTTTCCACCGCTGTGAGTTCCCCATATTGCCCGAAACCGGCGTTATTGATCAGCAGGTCGATCTCAATGCCTTTTTGTTTCGTAAAATCGTAAATCGCTCGCGGCGCCTCCGGGCGCGCCAAATCAGCGGTGAAAATTTCCGTGCGAATACCGTCGCTCTTCTGCAGACTTTGCGCGAGTTCCTCCAACCGCTCGCGACGCCGCGCCGTCAGCACCACATGGGTGCCTCCCGCAGCCAACTGCTTTGCCAGCGCCACACCAATACCGGAGCTCCCGCCGGTTACTAACGCCCACTTTCCCTTCCATTCCTGTTTCATGGTTTCCCTTCGGATAGATTCTCTTTCGCCGCTTCGCTCTTGTTGACTCTCCGGATGGAGTCCTTCAGCCGATTGCCTTCGTGCTTCATACGGTCCATCAACCGCCGCGCCCACACAAATTCCGCCGCCAGCATGGTTAGTCCCAGGAAAATCGTCAGCCAGCCCGGACCCGGCGTGAACAACATGATGGCACCAATCAAAAGAAGAGTGAAACCCGCAAGGATACGGAAAAAGCGGCGAACTTGCTCGATGCTGTGAAAGATCATGGGTCCCCTTGGGTGGAGAGGCGGGAGCACCTATTGTGCGGTCTGTTCCCCCGCCTGGCAAGGCCCCTCAGAATCGTTAAGACGTCCGCAACACGGAATTGCCTGCCCCGCACACTTATCCCTTGTCCCGACCTGTGTCAGAGAAGCGGTTTGTCCTTGTAGGGGTCGAGCATCGCATAAACCCCGTCATTCCGAACGGAATCTGCGGAGTGAGGAATCTCTCTTACTGTTTTTGTTTTCCCCCGGGCGCCCCTCGGATCATGGACCCGTCTTGGGTTTTGCTTCTCTGCGTTTCCTTTGCGTCCTCAGCGTCTCGGCGTTATCTTTCTGGCCGATAGCCTGCTTTGTGCAGGGTTTGCGGAGCGCGGGATTTGTGTTTTAGGGAGTGCCGATGAATCTCGCGTCTGTGATGCGCCTCCATTATTTGTACCCCGTCACGCTCGGCACCTGCCGGAAAACTGCATTTCTAGGGATTTGTGTGCCGGGGATTCTGGCGGAGAGGGTGGGATTCGAACTTGAGGCAACTTGCGGGCGTCCGAGCCCGCAGCCGAAATCCCGGCCCGGCCGGGACCACGGATAGCATGGCGGAGAGGGTGGGATTGGAGCCCAGCTAACCCAAGAAATTTCCATCGATGTTGGTAAATCCTAACTGCGTTTATTGTCAACAAGAAAGCACGGGGCATAAGGCCAAATTGAGGTTTTCCCATCAACGATCGGAAATCTGCTATGTCGGATTTTACTCGATGTCTTAGGAAGGCTTAGGACACTTACCCGTCAATCCTTCAACATTTCCGTGGCAAGATCATCTGCGAGCACCTGCTTTGCAAGCTCGCGCGATAACTCCAAACCCTCTATCGCTTGCTTCCATTTTTGTTTATTCACAATGACTTGGGGCATCTGCTTTTCGCTCGAAAGCTAACCCCAATCACTAAAACTGATAGGGTTTTGACACGGTTCTAACACAGGGGGGCACAGCTTACGGCATGTGCTTTGGAGGGCATACGCTCCCTTGGGCGCAGGAGGCCCCCGGTTCAAATCCGGGCGCCCCGACCACTCACTCACTGAACTAACTGGCTTTCTTCCTGCACCGTTTCTCCACTACTCTCCAACTTGGGAACATTTGGGAACAATTGCCCTTCGAGTAGATTCACAGCATCTCTTTGCGCACTCACGCTGGAGTGAGTATAAACCTCCAAAGTTGTCGCCATGTGGGAATGCCCAAGCTGAGCCTGTGCAACTTTCAACGGCGTTCCTTGTGAGTGCAACAGCGTGCCGTGCGTGTGACGAAGCGTGTGCCAGTGGATTCGATGCAAACCGGCTCTCTTGCATGCGGTGCGGAGTGACTTCTTCCTGAGATTGTCCGCAGCGAGTGGAGCACCTTGGTTGGTAGCGAACACCAAGGCACTCGATGAGTGGTCTGCCGAACGCAAATAGTGCCCTTTTAATTCACGCACAATTACTGGAGCCAATGGAATCTCACGTTTACTTGCACGGGTATTCGGTGTTCCAAAGTGCCCCTTGTAACAGGTCTCTGCCACGAGCAACGTGCCTCGAAGCCGATCTATTCGGCCCCATCGTAGCGCGAGAATTTCACCGATCCGCAAGCCAGTCATTGTTGCCAGAAGGATGATTGTACGGGTTGGCTCCTTGCTTGCTGCAACGAGTCTCCGAACCTCTTCTGCTATGAGAAATCTGTGGGGGCGTTTCAATGTCCTCTCCGGCATCTTTACACCGCGCACAGGATTGTCCGGAACGTAGTCCCAATTCACGGCTGTTCCCATGACCTTGCTTAAGAGATGCCGCAAATGGTTGGTGGTCTCCCATGCAAAACCTTCCTTGAGCTTTTCCAAGAGGTACTGCTGAACTTCGACTCTGGAGATGTCGCACAGGCGATGGTCACCAAACCGCGGGGTCAAGTGCTTGCGCAACAGAAGCGAATAAATCTCGCGCGTAGCAAACTTGAGTGTCGGCAATACTCCCGGCTCGAAGTATTCTGCAACGAATTTCGAGAACAACATAGTTGCTTCCGGGCGATACTGCCCTTGGTTCATTGGGCTGAGGTGAGCGTCCAAAAGTCTGCGGGCTTCACGTCGACCTGCGATCTCGCTAACAGGTCCGAGCACAACCGAGCGCATCACCCGGCCAGCCGATCCATCAGCGAGAATCACGTCTTCTCTCCACCGTGCCACCCACATCTTCCGACGCTTACCACGAACAAATAGACAACCGTTCTGATACTGGCAACGAGCCATTTTTTTTCCTCTCTATTCTGAGGTTGGCTCGTCCGCCTTTTCCTATGTCACTTTCGAGTGTAGCGCGGGTGTCAAGCAGCACGGTGGCCTCGGCTCTGACGTTTGACCCATGCGTATATTTCATCCTCGCGGAAGCGCCAATATTTTCCGAGGCGGTAGGCCGGCAGTCTCTCCAGTGACCTCTTGCGCACGCGTCCGTAGACCCAGGAAACGGGGACGTGGAGCAGCAATGCAACGTCCTCGACTGTCAGGAGGCGATTCGAGTCCCTTCTCTCCCCACCTGTGGTCTCGTTTGCCCGATCTGAAAGTGGCAACTGGGATGTCTCAATGACTCGCGATTTGGATGGTGACTGCACTTCAGCTTGTGCGCTCCCTAATCCTATCGGCTGCTCTTCTACTGACGAACTCACAGCAAGGCGCAAGCCATGCACTCTTGGCGAGTCTGGGTTCTTGCGCGGACCGAATTGGAGATCGCGGGGCTTCATACTAGCTTGACAGTCTCAAACAGGGGCTTTCCTCCTTAATGTTGTGGCTTGTTTGCTGGGGTGACCAGTGCTTGAACTTTTCATCGCGCTTGAAGAGGAGTTCCAGGGCTTCCGTCACAACGTACGGTGGTGATGAATCGATGAATTCGGCATAGTGGTTGAGTTTCAGCCAAACTTCGTCCTCGATGCGGATTTTGCAGACTTGCAGTTCTTGGTTTGTTCGGTGGTGCCTTCAGAATTGGCCTCCTTTCATGTCGACGGGCTGCATGCATGGCTGCATGCAATCTGTCTGACAGGAACTCATCCCGCGGGCAAAGCACTTGGCAAGCAGAGCACTTCCCTGTTAGCGGGGCTGGAGCGACCCCACGATTCTTTTGGGCAGCCAAAGGCTCCCAAAAACGCGGTTCTATAAAGGGGGGATGTCAAGAAAAAACACTTCCCCTTCCGCAAGGGGAGGAGCGTTTTTCTAACATCGAGCTCCCGCCCAAGGTTGCGAGGTGAGCACGCCAGTATTTTGGTCGTCACCGCCGGAACGTTTCGCATCATGTCGCTGGTCGCTACCGCCGAGCACTCGGGCACTTCAAAGCAGCGTGATTTGGGCAACCACGGTTCTATCTGAGACTCGAGGCCTATCGCTATATCGGGTTGTCCGAGGGGGCATACGGTCGCTTGTGAGACTCAAGGCCTAAACCCCACTTATGCTACTCACCCCCGAACCCATGGCGCTCGTGACGGCGGATCGCCGGACTCCAGTCGAATGCGGCTCCGATGGCACGATGCGCTCAAGCTGCTTGTGGCTTCACCTGTTCGGCGTTGAACATTCCTCCTTCCTTCCAGATTTTTAGCGTGATGGCTGCGATCTTACGCGCCAGCGTCAGCCGCGCCATCTCCGGTCGAGTCCCCTTCGCCAGCAGTCCGCAGTAGTAGTCACGAAATACGCCCTCACGGGCGGCAGCCATGGTTGCGGCGCTTTTGAAAACGTCTTTGAGGTCGTGGTTGTGGTTCCAGTTCAGACCCCGGACCTGCACGAACCGGGGCTTGCGTTCCACCTGGCCATGAAGCACGTGATACTGCGCGCTGTCGTGTGTTTCCAAGGCGAGACCGCAATAGGACCAGAACTGACGTTTGGTGCGGAAGCGGTGCGGCGTCTGCACGCGGCCGATCAGCACGGCTGTTCGTACCTTCCCGAGGAAGGGCACGGATTGCAGCCATTTCATGGCCGGATGCTTGCGGCACTCCGCGAGCATCTCGCGTTTGGCACGGAGACGGAGGCGATGCACGGCATCGAGTTCTTGGTAAAGGATCTCAGCCCGCCGCCGCAACCCCTCAGTGGGGAGCTGGGCGAGGTAGGATTCCCGATGGTCCGGTCGGTAGATGCTTCTGCCGTGATAATGGACGGCCTGGCCGCGGAACACCGCCTTCACGCGGCTCATGATGCGGGTGGTGTCCTCCGTCAGCATGGTGTAGCTGCGCGTGCGACGCTGGACCTCCAAGGAGCTGAGTTCACCGTGGTAGACAGGCGATAAGGCGTCGTTGCGCAACAACTCGGCCGGCTTGCGTGCGTCAATGAGGTCACCTTTGTTGCCCAATTTCAGGAGCCTGTTTTTGCGCGGATCGCAGACCAGCACGCGAGCCACTCTTGGTTGCAACGGATCGTAGAGCCAGGCGGAATGAATTCCTTCCTCAAAGGTGACATGCAGGGTTCCGCGCATGCCGTTGAGGAAGTCGAGGATCGCCGGCGCGTGGGTTGGCACTACAGACTGCATCATCAGCTGGCCTTCACGGTTAAGCACAGCGGCAGAGATGGTGTCCCGGTGAACGTCGAGTCCGATGTAGCGGAGGTTATCCATGATGGAGAATTCTTTCTCGTTCTGCGGTTCTGCGTGCGAACCGAGAAGCAGACCTGCTTCTCATGATGGAACAGGACCCGCAGCGAGGATGGCGGTCAAGGACGCGCGTTGTATGCGCGCCGCGGAGCGGTCGAGCGCAGCGAGATCCTTGACGGCCACCGCAGCGGAGGGTACGTCCACATGGGCGGGAGCGACCCGTTTTATACTGGGTCGCTCCCGCCCATCCTGGTGTTTTGCCCGTGTCCAAATCCAATGCCGGGCCACGAGCAACCTCTATGCTCCCAACAACTTCGCGCCACCCTCCGGGTGACGCGAAAGGTGAAGCGCAGGGTGATGATCCTGTTTCCTGCACGCTTCACCCTTCCACGCCGGAAATGCGGTTGAAACTCTTTGGCATCGGCCCCCCTCTACTACTAAAGAGGCTTTGAAAACGGAAAAAGTAAGAAACAAAGTTTGTCCGGCACGAATACATCCTCGAATCTTCATTGTCTTCTCTGCCTCTCGACCAATTCCGGCTCTGTTGGACCCCTATACTTATTTAAGGAACATCGAAAAGGGAAAAAGTAAGAAAGAATTTTGAACTTTCTTGAGCGGCCCAAACCGAGATAGGAATTTCGGCCGCGACCCCTACTTATACAAGGAACATCGAGAAAGGAAAAAAGGAGAAAGAATCTTGGTACTGGTACATTTTTTCGGGTGTCACCAAAACAGGAAACCACAGTGGTAAGGCGTAGGAGCGCGCATAGGGCAGGCGCTCTTAATCCTGCCCCGGGTGTCGCCAGATAGCCAGGGCAGGTCTTCCCACCCGGTGCCTTGAACCGAATTATCTCACCCGTGGGATCTTTCCACTCGATACTTGGCCGCGAGCTTCATATATAACTCTCTGCATTTTTTCGGCTGCCGAGTTGAGTCGGCGCAGAACTGTACAATCCAGTACAGACGTATCGGTCTGCAGTGGGTATGCTGCAAGGCAACAAAACACTCTTCAGCTAATCACACCTCGACCACCCCCACCCTGAGCCCCCAATGCCCAGGGTGTGTGGAACCGAACAGACCGGCTGCCAGCACAGAGTGCGTGGAGTATCGCGTCACTAGGCCGTTGGCGAGCGGATATAGCCACGTCAGTATTAAATTTGATTCAAGGAATCGACTGTCGTGTTGAAAGCAGTTGTTCGTGGAACCTTGCTTGTAAAGTAAGACCGGCCGTGAGGCGATATTAAAGACTCTTTACATCTAAGCAGGCTGGGATCTGAGGAGGAATCAGCGGTGATTGAGTCGCCTTCTGGGCTGAAGGATATTTATGATGACCGGTGAAAGGTCACTTGAGCTTTCTTGTGCCCGGGATAGTCTTCAGGTGAAGTTCGGCAGAACCGCGCGCGAGTACCGGACTAACTGGCGACGTCGTGCGCGCCCAATGAGTGACGTATTTCCCTGCGTAGCAAGCGAGTACGCCCCCGAAAATTAGTAAAGCTGGCAAGACAAACAGCAAGCTGAAGAACAGCCAGCAGATTAAAAGCTGCCTTTCGCGGTAGGAATGCAGGCTAAGCCCCAGGAGCAGCCCAGAAAGTTGCGACACCCTATGGCTTTCTCGTGAGTGATTCAAAGATCCTTTTATCTCGCTCGGCTTGGAATGAAAGGCCGTTTTCAGTGTCTAGCTGAGGAGAAGAGCGAGGGGAGGGATGCCACCCGGCCCAGTCCTGGATCCCGAAAAATGTCGCTCTGTCTCGCCGTCCGGTACAACATCGTAGACGCTTCGAAAACAATTAACTGGTCTCTTTGAGATATCTGCAAGGAATGTTCTTGGGAGGCTAGCGACGCCTTTTCAGTGGAAATAAGTTTGGGGGGCGTGCGTGCCCCCCGAAAATCCACTACTAAAACTAATGCCCTATCAGTTCTGGGCAGCGTAACGTCATTACTGTCTGGGCTTTTTCGTGACGGGTGGCTTTTTTTCTACGCCCTTGGTGCTGATCAGCGCCAAGTAATCTTTCGCGTTAAACGGGTACCGGCGCGTGGACTCTTGTCCAGTGGTACTCAAGGTGACGTCTACGCGCCGATTGTTGGCCAGCACCATCACTCGCAGATTATTCAGCATTACTTGCCGGTCGTCCGGACTCACGTCGGGATTGTCTGCAATCTGTTGCCTTATCTGGTCGGCAGTCAGTTGGTCCTCTTTGCCAAAAGACCGCGTCTCAATGTGGTCTTCAGCGACGCCTTGTTCCACCAGGAAGGTCTTGGTGCGTTGCACGCGTCGCTCCGTAAGACCCTTGTTGTATTCCACCGAGCCGCGGGGGTCGGCATGGCCACCGATAATCAAGTGGGCATCAGACCTGTATTTAAGATAATTTGTGAAGTCCGCGGCCAGGGTTTTCAGGATCTCTGCCTGACTGTCGAGCAGGCCACCCTCGGGATGCTCGGATGTGGGCCGAGCAGTTTGAAAGTAAATACTATGGAGGGCGAGCTTGGCTTCCAACTGCTTGATCTCAGGGGCCGGGGCAGGCGCAGGAGGCGGCGGAGGAGCTTCCACGTTCACTGTGGTGGTGGACGAGGCCGTGAGCGGCGGATTGCGGTCATCGCCTACGTTGCAAGTGACCATGATACGGCCTGGCTGTGCGCCACGTGTATTCAACGCGGCGGTGGTACCGTTGCCGGAGATCTCACCGGCGCTCGCGGTGTAGCTGTAAATCACCCTGCGGCCATCCGGGCTGCTAGCGCTCGAAGTGATAGTTGAGGTCCCACCCATTTGCACGCTGGCCGGATCTGCCAAGCATGAAATTACGGGTGGACGGGGCTCTTTTACGGTGAACCTGGCACTGCAGGATGCCGTACCATTTTTTCTACCATCACTCAAGTTGGCAGTGACTACATATGAGCCGGGCTGCAAGCCTGTGGTGTCTATCTGCGTGGAGGCATCGCTCCCAGCAACTTTGACCCCGGTGCCAGTCCAGCTGTATGTGACCGTACGCTTAGGATTGAAATTAGATCCGCTGGCAGTCGCGGTCACAGTCTCGCCGGCAAAGACTTCCGTCGGCTGTATCGAACAAGCCGCGCTGGGTGGCAGTGGAGGCGCTCCGCCACCGAACATAAAATTGAGGCCAACCTGTGCTCTTAGGCCTCGGATATCAGTTTTCGGAGTCACAGACGGATCACCATACTGGTAATTCGACACTACATAGTCGGCCCTGATCAGCCGTAGCGCCACGTGCCTGGACAGGTTGATATCAAGACCCCCGCCAAACATCAGACCTAATTTGCTGACATCGTGGAAGGCTTCAGGCATGATGCGTTGGTCGCCCACTAGCACCTCAAGAAAAGGGGAAACATGATGACTTCGGAACGTAACCTTTGGTCCTATCGAGAAGTTGGTGAAACCCGTGTCATCAATTCTGTTGGATATGCCGGTTTCACCGCTGCCCCAATGTGTGCTGGTATCCAGCGTCAATCCAAACCAACGATTAAAATTATAGGTAAGGCTGGCGCCGGCGCCTCGCGGATTCGATTCCAGGCGGCTGCTCACCGGGAGCAGCGCTCCTGGAAGTTGGCCGTGCACGTCCGCGCCGGGATAAAAGAAGGAGTATCCGCCGTACAGCTCCCACTTGGGAGCAGGTCCCTCCTGAGCTGCGGCGAGGGTGGCAATCGTACACACGGCAGCAATCATTACCGCCAGCATTGTTATGATCCGACCAGGATGGCTCTTTGATTGAGATGACATGCGCATATTCCTCCGAACTTTAAGAACGTGAAATCCCGCTCTTCCAGCCTGACCGGTAGCGGACCGGCGTTAAGCCGGTCTCACTACCGAAAACCTCATGGACAAGTAGGCACATTCACCAAATTGCTGTCCAACGTGACTGCGCCCGTCTCCGCCAGCGCTCTGCCATTTAGCGTCGCGCCGGTGCCAAGGGTGATGGATGCCTTAGCCATAATGGTTCCTTGGAATAGTGAGTAGGTTCCAAGGGTCGCTGAACTGCCGATCTGCCAGAAGACGTTATGCGCATCGGCGCCGCCGATCAGGAGGACCTGGCTCGCTGGCGTGCCAGGGGCGCCGGCTGCCGTCGTCAGTGCGGTTCCAACCTGGAAGACCCAGACACCATTCGGAGCGGTGCTACCGTCGAGGGTGAGGTTCCCTGTTATTCCCAACGCGGTTGTTGCGCTATAAACGCCTGGGGGAAGGGTTTGCCCTCCTATATCCGCGGTAAGGACGGGGGGCGGGGCTGTTAATCCCGCGGCGTTGTTATACGCCGTGGTCAAGTCACCCTGGGCGGTCTGGGCAGTCGCATCGCCGCCGTGAAACGCACCCGTTGCTGTTCCCGGCGGAAATCCAGTAATGGAAGCTGCGGGCCAAACCCCCACGTCTCCCGTAACGTTGCTGGGGCCCGTATTGGTAACGGAGGGGGTGGCGCCTAGAATGCCAAAACTGCAGGCCGTTCCCAACCCCGCGGGCGGTGGCAGCGCAACACACAGAACGGAGGTCGTAAACGTCCACACGAAATTAGCCGCCAACGCATTGCCGAACTGGTCGTGCGCCCCAGTCGTAATCGTAGCGGTAAAAGTGGTGCTCGGTGTAAGACTGGCTGCGGGGGGTGTAAAGGTAGCAATCATGTCCGTTGGGTCAAGGGAAACTGTCCCAGTCACGCTCCCGCTGGGCCCGCTCAAAGTGAACGTCGTGGTGTTGATCGTCGCTGGGTTCATCGCCTTGCTGAATGTTGCGGTGACAATCGCGATGTTGGGGCAAACGACGGAACTGCCGTTTGCCGGAGTTACGGTGGTCACTGTGGGCGGGGTTAAGGGGGCGCCGGGGTTCCCCGTCCCCACAAGCTTGTCCGGGTCGCTGCACCCGGCCATTACCACGGCCAATAGGAACGTCGGGATCAAAACTCTGCTAACCTTTAATTTGCGCATTAGCTTCTCCTCATCACCCAGTTACGAGGCGTTCTATGCTGCTCACAGCGGCCCCGAAATATGCGAAACTCCAAGTTTCACTGGCTGTCTAACTACTTTCCGTCGCAAAATAGGTCGTTCTGAATGAACCACTCGTCTGTACAGACCACCTGATGCTGCTTACCTGTTCGATTTTTGCTGCTCGACCCCTGTGCGTTCCGAGTCGTGGCGGG
>JBEKOE010000001.1:0-197807 GCA_049522075.1 Candidatus Acidiferrum sp. | reverse complement strand
TCCACATCTTTGCCCGTCATCCCATTCTTCGCCAGAACGCGCTCCGTCATCTCCGCCATTTTCTTCACCGCGTACTTGAACACGTTCTTGCCATCCTGATGGATGTAGTGCATTTTCTGATCCACGGTCGCGTGCGAAGCGGGGTTCAAGCTGCCCCCGCCCGGCATGTAAAGGAATTGTCCGCCCGCGCCTTCGATCTGGGCGACCTGGTCGATGATGCCGTCTTCGCCCTCTCCCGCGGGTTCCAGCAAGACGGCGCCCGCGCCATCGCCAAAGATGATGCACACCGCGCGGTCCGTGTAATCGGTCATGGACGAATTCACGTCCGAGCCGATCACCAGGACTTTCTTGTACTGCCCCGATTCCACGAACTTCACCCCCGCGTTCAGCGCGTACAGGAAGCCGGAACACCCCGCGGAAACGTCGAAGCCCCAGGTATTTGCAATTCCCAGCTTGTGCTGCACCAGGCACGCCGTCGAGGGATACATCATGTCCGGCGTGACCGTGCCCACCACAATCAGATCCACCTGCTGCAAATCAAAGGGATGCGCCGCAACCAGGCGCTTGACCGCTTCCACCGCCAAGTCGCTCGCAGCCACGCCTTTATCCGCCAGATGGCGTTCGCGTATGCCCACGCGCTCCATGATCCAGTCGTTCGTGGTGTCCACCATCTTTTCCAGGTCGGCGTTGGTCAGCACGCGCGGCGGCACATAGCCGGCTACACCCGTGATTTTTGCGGCGAGGCGAGACATGAGGCTCCTTGATGAATCGTACCTGGTGCAAAGAAGATGATTGTATGCGAGGAACTTTGCTGGAAACAAGCGCCGCGGCAGGCGTTCCCTCGCACCCGCCGCAGCGGCGCCCTCACTTCGCCGGAAAGAGCTCATAACGCCAAATCACCTTGGCCGTCTTCTGCAGCATCGCGGCCACGGAGCAGTATTTCTCTTCGCTCAGGGCGATGGCGTGCTTCACTGCGCCTTCGTCCAGCGCGCCGCGCAAGCGATAAACAATCTCCAGCTTTTTCCACACCGTGGGCGGATCGCTGGCGCGCTCGCCGGAGCACACCACTTCCAGCGACTCCAACTTCTGCCGCTTCTTCCCCAGGATGATCACGATGTCCGTGGCGGTGCAGGCTCCCAAAGCCATCAGTACCAGCTCCATCGGTCCGGGCGCCTTGTTCGACTTGCGGTCCGAATCGATAAGCACGCCGTGCCCCGAAGGGCTCGTGGCCAGGAATCTTTGTTCGCCAATCCATTGCACGCTTGCCGTTTGCATGAGTGTCCTCGGATGAAGAATCGCTTCCTCCAATGTAGCAGAAGAAACTAGCGGCGAGTTCACAGTCGAAAATCTACAGTTCACAGTACGGAGTTTGCCGTTGTAGGTGTCAGGCTTTAGCCCCGCCCTTGGGCTTTTCCAGGTTGTGAAGGGGCCGTCCGGTGCCTGCTCCGACCGGGTCGGGGAGCCGGGCCGCTCTTTTCTCTGGGGGGTCGGAGCTTGAGCTCCGACATGAGCCACCGCCCTCACTCTGTCATCCCGACCGAAGCGACCCGATTTTTTCTTCCGCGCCGAATTCTGGCGCGTCGGGTCGCGGAGCGGAGGGATCTCTCCCCGCCTTTCTCTTTTCTGTGACCCTCCAGTGGGCAGGAGAACACATTTGGAAACTCAGGTCGCGCCACCCGGTTCGGAAAGGCGGGAAATCAGCTGGCTGGCTTTGGAGTGATCTGCGCCGCAATTTGACTCGAGTCACGCCTTGCAGGGGCGGGCTTCGGAGTCTGCTTCTTGGGCTTTTTCACTTCGCGCTTTCCTCTGTCTTTGTTTCCCATGCCAGAAGATTGCCACAACTCGCCAACCATGGCTAGGGGTATCCAGTTCAAGCTGACCGGCCACTACAACGGCAGGCGCAAGGAGCGTCCCAAGCCGGTGGAATCATCGGTGAAAGAAAGATTTTGAAGGAGGATTGTTTTTTGGTGGATTCATGTCGGACATAAATGTCCGACCCCCTAACTGCTTCCCGCCCTCCTCGTACCAGTTTCTAAAATAGTACCTAGTAAATAATATTTAACATGTGATAAATACTGTGCTATGCTTAGCCTGTTATGCTGCGGGGACGCTGCTTTTGTGCCATTTCGGGCCGCCCACACCCTCATCCAGAACAAAAAACCCGCTAACTCCTTTGTTTCCCCTACGTACGCAAAACCAGGGGGTGGGGGTGCATACGTTACTTAGGAGTAACGTGTCACTGTCGGAGCGCCGGCATTCCCATTTCGGGTACCCTGCCGGCGCGGGGCGGGCACGATGGTTCGTGCCTCTACGTTTTTTGGTGATACTGCCAAAGACAGATTTCGTTTCCTTCGGGGTCTTCAAACGAGCCGAGCACGCCGGTGCCTTTGTCCACGGCTGGACTGGTGCGCACGCCCTTGGCTCGCAAATCGTTCAGCGCCTGCTCGACATTTTCCACGCGCAGGCAGAGCCGCGCGTTGCCTTTAGCGTGCAGGTTTTCTTTGGCTGGAGCGGGCACGAGTTCAAACAAAACCTCGTCAATCTCGAAGCGAGCCACAACGTCGCGGGAGATGAGCTTGAAGCCAAGAACGTCGCGATAGAAGCGGATCGCCAAGTCCATGTGGGAGACGTAGTGAAACACACAATCGAAGTGGAAGTCCGGCTGGCGGGGATCGGAGTGTGCGGACATGGCAGACGCGATGAGCATAGCACTTCAAGTGTCCCAGCGGATATTTCGAGTGCCACCCGGCGTGTATTTGAAGGCGCGTGCGGCACCTACGGCACGGGAAAGAAAGAGGGATTCATCGCACAAAAGACGTGCGATGGAGAAGCGTACCTCGCTCCGCTCCCTCCTGCGGCGGGCAGGCGGAATGACGGAAGAGGAAGGCGGGATGACAGGGCGAAGATGGGGATTAGCCGAGTTGCGTGAGGAGTTCGTGGACCTCTTTGGAGGCTTCGGGGAGCGCGCGTTTGACGGGAGCGGAAAGGCCGTGGCCGGTGGCGATTTTCTCGGGCTCGACGCCGACAACGAACAAGCGATTGGGAAGTTCGTCGAGGAGTTGCGCGGCGGCGAGAAGTTCGCCGGCGTTGCCTTCGTGCGCGGAGCCGGCGCGGCCGGGATTGGCGTTGCGAAGTCCGCCGAGAGTCATGCGATGGATCGTGCCTGGAGGCGCGCCGGTCTTTACGGCATCCACAATGATGAGAGCTCGGCGGCCGCTGAGGCGCCCGAGGAGCGCGAGGCCTTGCGTGCCGCCATCCACGAATTCGACTTGGCCTTCCCAGCGCTGGGCGGAGCTGGAAAGATAGTCAAGAAGCGCGGGGCCAACACCATCATCGCTAAGCAGTGTGTTGCCTAGGCCGAGCACGAGAATAGGCGCGGGCTCGCGCAGGAAATCAAGATAACCACTCATCATGGCGGATGTCTCCCTGGCGATAGAATTTGTAGCCTGAAATGATCGAAGTGATCAGGCCATTGCCGTATTGCGTTGAATCGTAGGTGACAATGTAGATGTGCAAGAGAGCGAAGATGGGGAAGGCCCACGCCACAAGGTGATGAATCATGTGGGTCCTATAGGAATTGCCGAGCAAAGGAATGACCCAGCCAAAGAGTTTGTTGAGGGTGCCAGCGGGATTCGTCTCCGAATATAGAGCGAGGCCGGTGAAGATCTGCACCCAACCGAGGAAGATGACGAAGAAGGTGTAAGCAGAGCCGCCGAGGGCGTTGTGGCCAAGATGGACGTGGCCGCGTTCGAGGCGGAGATAATCGGTGGCCTGACGATAAAGATCGCGCCACCAACTGGCGCGCCACACAAATGGGAAGCCGGAGCGGGCGTAATTGTTGCCGGCCCAGAACCAGTAGATGCGCACAAGGAAGCTGATGACGAAGATTATGCCCGCGGCAAAGTGGATCTGACGGATGCGGCCCATGACGAAGTGGTGCGCGGGCTCACCGCTGGGAGCGAGGATGGGCGAAGCGATGTAGAGCCCAGTCAGGAAAAGCACGGTGACGCAGAGGGCGCTGACCCAGTGCGTGAGGCGAACGGGCACTTGCCAGACGTAGGCGCGGCGGAAATATGCCTCCGGATGGGCGACGACATCTTTCGGATCGAACGGCTGAATGACTTTTGCCATAGCCGCCTCCTAGACGCGAATCAGGAATTCGGAAAGCTTGCGGCCATCCTTGCCGATGACGTGAGAAGCACAGGCGAGGCAAGGATCAAAAGAGTGAATGGTGCGCAAGATTTCCAGGGGACGCTTGGGGTCGGCCATGGGTGTGCCGAGGAGGGCGGATTCGTACGCGCCGTGCTGGCCCCTGGCGTCCTTGGGCGAAGCATTCCAGGTTGAAGGAACGACGATCTGGTAATTGGCGATTTTGGTGTCCTTGATGTGGATCCAGTGGCAGAGCGCACCGCGGGGCGCTTCCGTGAAGCCGTAGCCCTTGGCTTCGGCAGGCCAAGTGGAAGGTTCCCACTTGGAGGTATCCGCTGTCGTGGAATCGCTAGCCTTAAGATTGGCGATGAGGTTGTCGAATTCGTCCTTGAGCCACTGAACGGCAAGTTGCGTTTCGAGGCCGCGGGCAGCGGTGCGGCCAAGGGTGGAGAAGAGCGCGGCAGCGGGAATCTTCAGAGCACCAAGCGCGGCCGTGACTACTTCCTTGAAATCGCTGCGGCCGCTGGCGAAACCAATAAGGACGCGGGCGAGCGGGCCCACTTCCATGGCGTTGCCATTCCAGCGTGGCGTCTTCAGCCAGGAATACTTGGCGTTTTCGTCGAGCTGGGTGAAGGGCGGCCTCGGACCAGTGTATTTGGGAGAAGTTTCGCCATCCCAGGGATGAAGAGCCGCCTTGCCGCCGGAATATTCGTACCACGAGTGGGTGATCTCTTCCTGGACCTGGCCGGGGTCGGCTGGATCAACGGGACGAACCTCAGCAAGATTTTTGTTGAGGATGGCGCCGCGGGGGAACTTGAAGCTGGCGACATCGCTGATGCCGTGCTGCGGGATGTCGCCGTAGGAGAGGTAATTGCCAAGGCCGCCGCCGATCTGCGTCCATTCGGGGTAGAAGGAAGCGACGGCGAGCAGGTCGGGAATGTACAGCGTGTCCACAATCTGCTTGGCTTGCGTGATAAGGTCCTTGACCATGTTGAGGCGTTCGATGTTAATCGCGCTGTCGCCTTGCAGGTTGATGGCGGAAGCCATGCCACCGACGAGATAATTCGGGTGGGGATTCTTGCCGCCGAAGATGGTGTGAATCTTGATGACTTCCTTTTGCCACTTGAGGGCTTCGAGGTAGTGGGCAACAGCCATCAGGTTGGCTTCGGGAGGAAGCTTGTAAGCGGGATGTCCCCAGTAGGCGTTGTCGAAAAGGCCGAGCTGGCCGGAGTCCACGTACTTCTTGAGAGTGGTGGCGATGTCGCGGAAGTAGCCGGGGCTGGCATTGGGCGCGCTCGGAGAAACCTTTTGCGCGAGAGCGGCGGTGGCCACGGGATCGGCCTTCAGCGCGGAAACGATGTCCACCCAATCGAGAGCGTGCAGGTGATAGAAGTGGATGACGTGATCCTGCACCATCTGGGTGAGGAAAAGAATGTTGCGAATGATTTCGGCGTTTTTGGGGACTGTGATGCCGAGGGCATTCTCGACGCAGCGCACGGAAGCAAGGGCGTGAACGGTGGTGCAGACGCCGCAGATGCGTTCGCAGAAAGCCCAGGCGTCGCGCGGGTCGCGGCCCTGGAGGATGACCTCCAGGCCGCGCCACATGGTGCCGGATGACATGGCGTCGCCGACGTGGCCGGAGTCATTGAGCATGGCCTCGATGCGGAGATGCCCTTCAATGCGAGTGACGGGATCAACAACGACGCGTGCAGTCATAGAGCACCTTTATTCGCCTTTGTCGCCGGAGGGCGGAGTATCGTCCACACGAACCTTGCGGGCATTCTGGCGGACGACGGAAGAGACGAGGTGGGAGCCAACGCCAATGACGGCGGCGGCACCGAGGACTTCGCCGATCGTATTGGGAGTGGCATCAACGCCGGGAACCACGACGTTGGAAAGGCGCTGGTAAAAGGGGCCATTGTCCCAAAAACCGGCCTCGCTGCAGCCGATGCAACCATGGCCGGAGCCAATGGGAAAGGAAACGCCGTTATTCCATTTGAAAGTGGAGCAGGAATTGTAAGTTGTTGGACCGCGGCAGCCCATTTTGTAAAGGCACCAGCCCTTGCGAGCGCCGTCGTCGTCCCAAGACTCGACGAACTGGCCCGCGTCGAAGAAGGCGCGGCGGTAGCACTTATCGTGAATCCGTTGGCCATAGAACATTTTCGGGCGGCCGAGGCGATCGAGTTCGGGTGGGTCGTCGAAGGTGAGGATGTAGGTGAGCACGCCGGTCATGACCTCTGCGATGGGCGGACAGCCAGGCACGTTGATGATGGATTTGTGGGTGATGAGCTTGTGGACAGGCATGGCGCCTGTCGGGTTGGGGCGAGCAGCCTGCACGCAGCCGTTGGAGGCGCAGGAGCCCCAGGCGACGATGGCTTTGGCGTGCTCGGCGGTTTCCTTGAGGATGTTTAGGAATGTATCACCGCCGACGGTGCAATAGACGCCGCCATCCTTGGTGGGAGCGTTGCCTTCGACGGCAAGGAGATAGCCGCCGGGGTGATCCTTGATGAGTTTCTTGCGAATTTGTTCGACCTGGAAGCCGGCGGCCGCCTGGAGGGTATCGTCGTAATCGAGGGAGATCATGTTAAGGACGATGTCCTGGGCGATGGGGTGGGAGGAGCGAATAAAGGATTCGCTGCAACAGGTGCACTCGAGGCCATGGAGCCAGATGACGGGGATGCGGGGCTTGGTCTCCATCGCGGCGACGACCGTGGGAACCATCGAGGCTTGCAGGCCCATGGCCGCGGCGGTGGTGACACAGAAGCGGAGAAAGTCCCTGCGTTCCACGCCATGCTGACGCAGGACATCGTAAGTGGACAGCGAAGATAGGTTGTTCACGGGAGAACCCCCTGGTGCGGACCGTCAAAAGTTGATGAACGGACGGGGCACTATGGTTCCTGGATGAACATGGCGTCAGTGACGGCGAGCACAGAAGCATGTGAGGTCCGACCAAAAGACTGTGGAAAGGCAATCTTGGCGGCGAAAAGCTGGGTGGAAAAGTAGCGAGAGAGAGGGAAACTCCGCTGCCGCAAGTTAGGGGTTGCGGGAGAGGAGAGAGGCGGCTTCGATGATGGGGTTGGGGAGCAGGCGCATGGCGCGGACAAAGGCTTCGATAAGGCGCGGATCAAATTGCGTGCCGGCGCAGCGTTCGAGTTCGGCGAGAGCCTCCTCGGCGGTGCGGCCTTTTTTGTAGCTGCGGTCGCTGGTGATGGTGTCGTAGGAGTCGGCGATGGTGATGATGCGGGCGCCAATGGGGATGTCTTCGCCGGAGAGGGCGTTGGGATAGCCGGAACCATCGAAGAATTCGTGGTGGTGCAGGACCATAAGGCGGATGCGCGCGAGTTGCGGGAGAGGCTCGAGGAGTCTCGCGGCAAAATCCACGTGGGCCTTCATGGTGTCCCATTCGTCGGGATTGAGCGGGCCGTTCTTGTTTAGGACGTGTTCGGGGATGCCAACTTTGCCGACATCGTGGAGGATGGCGGCCAGACGAATTTCCTCGACTTCGGCTTCGGACAAGCTGAGAGATTCCGCGAGCAAAGCGGCGTAAGCGGAAACCTTTTGGGAGTGGCCCTGGGTGTATTGATCCTTGGCATCGATGGCGTAGGCGAGGGAAGTGACGGTATCGAGAATGGATTGGGGTAGCGAGGCGGGGCCGTCCCCGGGGGAAAGGGGCGAGGCTTCGGAAGCCGGGAGAGACTCGGTGAACTGGCGGAGGCGCTGGTGAATCTCGTTGAAGGATTCGGGGCCGGTGGCGAAGAGACGCTTGAGGGTGACCCCCAGATAGGCTTCGAGGACGTCGCGCTTCCAGCGCCGGGCTTCCTTGGGGTCAACGTGATCGGCGGTGGAGACGGTGTTGCCGCCCTGATGCTTGGAGAGATACATGGAAGCGTCGGCGACCTGGATGAGTTCCTGAGGCGTGGAGCCGTGCAGGGGATAGCAGGCGATCCCGAAGCTGGCGGTGATGTTCTTTTCCCGGAGCAGAGGATCGGCGGAAACCCAGCCGCGCAGCTTGGAGGCAAGCTGGCGGGCCTGCTCCATGGAGGTTTCCGGCATGAGGATGACGAATTCGTCGCCCCCGTAGCGGGCGACGACATCCGAGCGGCGACAGTTGCCTTCAAGGATTTGTCCGACGCGCTGGAGGACCAGATCGCCTTCGAGGTGGCCGTAGAAATCGTTGACGAATTTGAAGCGGTCCAAGTCCATGAGGACGAGAGCGAAGGAACGCCCGGCGCGGGAGGAGCGCTTCCATTCCGAAGAGAGAGCTTCCATGAAAAAGCGGTGGGTTTTGACGCCGGTGAGGCCGTCGGTGATGGCCTGCTCCTGGGCTTTCTGAAAGGTAAGGGCGTTGTGGAGCGCGCCGGAGATCAAGTCGGCGAGTGTGCTGAGGAGGAGCGATTCTTCCTCGGAGAATTCGATGCGGTCAAGGGTTTCCACGTAAAGGACGCCGTGCAGGTAATCGGCGTAAAAGATCGGCAGGGCCATGGAAGTAAGGGAATCGGCGAGGACGGGCTTGGGGCCGTTCTGCGAACTGGGAAGGGAACGGAACATGGCGGTCTTGCCGGTGCGCGCGACCTGGCCGATGAGGCCGGTGTCGAGCGGAAGACGAAGTCCGGCGGCGCCACGGCGCTTGCCGCCCTCGGCCTGGATGTGCAGCTCGCGCGTGGTGTAGTCGAGAATCGCGATGCCGATATGGTCGTAGGTGAGGCCGTTTTCGAGCTGCTCGGCGATCTTGGCCAGCACTTCATCGGGGTTGAGCGTGGCGATGGCGTCCCGGGAGATGAGATTCAAGAGATTGAGATGACGCGCCTTGGTGCGCTCTTCTTGGAAAAGGCGGGCGTTTTCAATGGCGATGCTGGCTTCGCTGGCGAGTACGCGAAGAAGCTCAAGGTGGCCTTCGTCGAAGGCGCGATCTTCATCGGAGAAGATGCACAGCGCGCCAATGGCGTGATCGTAGGCGACCAGCGGAACGCCGCAGAAAGAGCCCCCCGTGCGCAGAGGATCGACGCCGAGCTTGCGGACTTCGGTGACAAAGCTTTCGCGAATGAGAACGGGTTGGCGCGTGCGCAGGATGTACTCGGTGAGGTGATTGCCGGCGGGGCGCGAGCGTTTCGGCATGCGCACGCCCTCAATCATTTCCAATTCAAACTGGATGGCGTCGCGCAGGGAATCGGGCGTGGCGAGATAGAGATTGTCCACATCGAAGAGGCGGCGCAGCTCTTCCCAGATCTTGCGGAGGAGATCCTCTTGATTGAGGGTGGAGCTGAGGGCGCGGCCGATTTCGTTGAGAACGTGGAGCTCCTCGGAACGGCGTGAAGTCTGCTGGATGAGGTAGCTGTTTTCGACGGCCATGCCAATCTGGTGGCCGAGGGCGAGAAGCAAGCGCAATTCGGCGGGGGTAAACCGCCGATTGTCCGGGGTGCCGAGGAGCAGGAGGCCGAAGGCTTGTTCCTTGGCTTGCAGGCTGATGACCACGATGCTGCGCAAGCCGTGCTTGAGAGCGAGTTCGCGGAAATTGCGGATGGGCTCGTCTTTTTCGAGAGCGGTGAGATTGTCGTCACGGAGATCGCGGAAACCAAGCAAACCGCCGAGGCGGGAGACGAGGCCAACGAGATAATCGTCGAGTCCCTGCTCCTGAGCGACGCGGCAGAACTCATCGGGAATGCCGGCAGAGACGACGGATGTCGGCCCGGTGGGGTCGCCGTGATGAAGGAATAGCGCGCCAGCGGGAAGACGAACGACGCCGAGAACGCGGTCGAGGGCCTGAGCAAGCATGCGCTGAATTTCGCCGCCGACGAAGCTGGAAGTGGCGAGATTGAGGTTGGAGAGGGCGAGCATATTGCGCTCGACGCGGCGCTTCTCTTCTTCGTAAACGGACATGATCAAAAGCATGGAGACAAAGGCGGTGGGAACTGCAGTGATCGGACGCGCCGTCTGGGCCACCACTTCGGGAGTGATGTGCAGGATGTGAAAGGCAAGAAAGACGAGGCCCCAGACGGAGAAGGAAACACTAAGGAGGCGATCGGCGAGAGTTTCGTGATGCTGGCTCTCGCGCCAGAACAGGAAGCCGACGTATACGTAGATGAGGGAGGCGGGTACGTAGGAGGAATATGGCAGAATTTGTAGGGCGTTGGCGGCAGACCAGATTGTGAGAATCACGGCGGCCACGATAGCGGGAACGATCCATAGCTTCTTGCGCGTATAGAGTTGCGTGCCGAGGAAGAAACAGACACCTGCAAATCCGAAGAGGGCGTGATTGAGAGAGGTCAACAGCGGATTTTCACCGATCCAGGGCGAGAGACTCGGGCAGAGATAATGCAGGCCGTAGAAGACCCAGGCCGCGGTCCAAAAGAGGAGATACTGCTGGCGCTTGAGGGAGTAAACGTAGGCGAAAAACGCTCCGACGAGGAGAGTTCCGATGAGGAAACTGAGCGCAATAATGCTTTGAACCATCGACGAGCCCAAAGGCGCCACCTGTTGTGTGAGGGCGGCAAAGGCGAACGGAATTAGCGCAAGATCAGCGGAGTGCACCGGGAGACACCAAGAACGAGTCACATCCCGAGAAAACACCCCTGCTGGCCGCCACCAAGGTGCCCAACCACACACAAAACGAATCACTTGCGATTATGAGGCAGAGGGAAAAGGAGCAGGGAGGGTACGGGGGTACTGGTAGCGAAAGAGGTAGTAGGAGGTGGGGCACGGGGGGAAGCCCGGCTTTTGACGAACTGCGAACTTGGAAGTGTTCAGGTTTTGAAGCGATGTGTTGGACGGCCCCCGGAGGTTCCGGTAGACTGAAGTTTTCCGAGAAGAGAGCGAGAAGCAACCGACCATGACAGACGCGAGCACAAGACAAAAGAGAAGCGTGCGGGTGCGGTTTGCGCCTTCGCCGACGGGGTATTTGCACGTAGGCGGAGCGCGAACGGCGCTGTTTAACTGGCTGTTTGCGCGCAAAGAGCGCGGCACGATGATCCTGCGGATTGAGGATACGGACGCGGAGCGGAACAGGCCGGAACTGGTCACGGGAATCATCGATGGGCTGAAGTGGCTCGGCGTGGATTGGGACGAGGGGCCGTACTACCAGTCGCAGAGAACGGAGTTGTACCGCGAGATGGCCAGGAAATGCCTGGCGAATGGGAGCGCGTTTCGGTGCTACTGCCCGCCTGAGAAATATGCGGGCGGAGACCACGCGGAAGAAGGAGCGGAAGGCGTAAAAGTTCGCAAGGTCGTGCGGTGCACGTGCCGTGACGGGAAACCGTCGTCCCCCGAAACGAAGCCGGCGCTGCGCTTTAAGGTGCCAACGGGGGGAACGACGAAGTTTTTTGACGCGGTATTCGGCGAGCGGGAATTCTCCAACGACGAGATTGAAGATTTTGTGTTGTTGCGCTCCGGGAAAGAGGGCGAAGAATTCGGGCAAGCGATGTACCAGATGAGCGTGGTGGCGGACGATATCGATATGCGCATCACGCACGTGATTCGCGGCGCGGACCACATCTCCAACACGCCGAAGCAGGTGCTGCTATACCACGCACTGGGAGCGGAGCCGCCGGTGTTTGCGCACGTGCCTCTGATTCTGGGGCCGGACAAATCGCGGCTGTCGAAGAGGCACGGGGCCACGGACGTGAATATGTACCGGCGGGAAGGGTTTTTGCCGGAAGCTTTCCGGAATTTCTTGGCGCTGCTGGGGTGGGCGGCGGGCGGGGATGAGGAGTTTTTCAGGACGAAGGAGTTGGTGGAGAAGTTTTCGTTGGAAGGAGTAAGCCGGACGAACGGAGTGTTTGACCGGGCGAAGCTGGAATGGTTCAACACACAGTATTTGCAGAAGCTGCCGATCGAGGACCTGTTGCCGCAGGTGGAGGAGCAGTTGAGACAAGATGGGTTGTGGAAAGAGGAATGGGCAACGGGAGCGGGGCGCGAGTGGTTTTCGAGGACGGTGGATTTATTGCGGCCGCGGGTACGGCTGCTGCCGGATTTCGGGAGTTGGTCGCGCGCGTTTTTCAGCGACGCGTTCACGATCGATCCGGCAGCAAAGGCGAAATTCTGGAAAGACGAAAAGGTGCCAAGCCTGCTGGCAAGTTTGGCGGATGCGCTGGCGGGATTGACGGAGTGGAATCACGACGCGTGCGATCACGCTTCCCGGAAGGTGGCGGAAGATGCCGGGGTGAAGGCGGGATTGCTAATTAATGCGACGCGCGTGGCCATCGTGGGGCAAGCGGTGGCGCCGCCGCTTTTCGACACGATGGTGGTGCTCGGACAGGAGCGAGTGGTGCGGCGGTTGCGGGCGGCGCTGGGGGTGTCTGGGAAGTAGAGCGGAGTTTTCGGAGCGCGGTCGGTTCAGGAATTAAAGTTTGTCGGCGGGGCCAGCGGCCGTAAAAGCGGCGGCGAGCCGCCGCAGTCCATAGAGAAACCCAAGAAAAAGCCTCGGGCCTGAAGGCCTGAGCTACAGGTGCTTGGGGAAGAGGTCGGAGTTGGCGGGCTTTGCGGCGGCTGGCGCGGCGACCACAGTAAGGGTGACTTCAACATCTTTGGTTACCGGTGGCAGGCAAATTTCGGTGCTGCAGGCCTGATAGCGGAGCTTCATGGCGAGATGCTTGGGGCCGAGCGGCGCGTCCGGCAGGACGGCGAGCGGCAATCGCAGAATCACCGTGTCCGTGTACACATTCAGCTTTTTGTCCTTTGAGAAGACGAAGGTCTGCAGGGTTCCCTTGGGATAAATCACGTTGTCGAGTTTGAGGCCGGCGGGGACGTTCGCGCGCAAATCCGTGGGAATCAGATAATCGAAGCTGACTTCGCGGGCGTTGACGTGAAAGCCGGGGCGAATTTTCATGACTACAGCCACCTGGAAGGCCATACCGCGAGCGACGGGCTCGTAGGAAGCGAAGGCGGTGGGAGCGACGACGTCCTTGGCGGAAGGCGTCTGCGAAATCACCGCGAGCGGGAAAAGAAAAAGAGCAACGAAGAGAACGGTGCCCATCCCATAAATGCTTCGAGCAACCCAACTGCGCACCTCAGGGGTTGAAACCCCTGAGTCTTCGCAGCCTTTCGGCACGGCTGAAGCCATGCCCTCCCGGCAGTCATTTGTCCGAGCAAGGAAGTGTCTCACAAGGTCACCGGAGTTCCCAGTTGTTGCGAGATCACGCGGCTCATGACGCCGAAAAGGTCTTCGCCGGTTTTCTGGAGGATGAAAGCGTTGCGTGGCTCGGACCAGGCGAGCTTAAAGCTGGTGGAGAGCGCGGAGACCCAGATTTCCCGGATGGGCGTGTTCGGAGAGATCACGAACCTGGCGGGCTCGGGCTCCTCAAAGATGACCTCGAGTTTGCCGCTTTCGCCTTCAACGTCGAAATCGTGTTTATCGCCAAGGTTCAGCAGGCGCTTTTTCAAATCGTCAAAGAGGGCGTCGGCCTTTTTCTGGAAGTCGTGTTCGGCAAGCATAGTGGACTCGGTCAGAGCTGGGATTCGATGGCTTTGAGCAGTTCGTCGCTGCTCTTGAGGCCCTGGAACTTGGTGACTACCATGCCATCGCGGGAAATCAGGAAGCTGGTGGGATAGCCGAGGATGCCGCCAAACTTGTCCGCGGCCTCGTCGGTGCCGAGGAGGATGGGATAGCCCATGGGAAGTTGCTGGCCGTTGACGTCGAAGCGCTCCTTGGCAATGAACGGAGCGACGACACTCTTGCCTTCCTCGTCCATGGCCACGCCGACGACGGTGAAGCCGCGCGAGGCATACTTGCCTTGCATGTCAATGAGCCAGGGAATCTCCGCAAGGCAAGGATCGCACCAGGTGGCCCAGAAATTCAGGAAGACCACCTTGCCCTTGTAATCGGAGAGGGAGACGTCTTTGCCATCGAGGTCCTTGAGTTTCAGATCCGGCTCGGGCTTCCCGGCAAGGTTGGAATCGGGGATTGAAGCAGATTGTCCCTTGAGGCGCGTGGCCTTATCCGCATACCAGGTGAGGAGGATGAGGACCGCGACGGTACCGACAATGATCAAGATCTTTTTCATAACAATTTCGTCCACCTACAAGAATCTTACATCGAGAAGCGATTCAAGAACGTGAGTTTGCCCGAGAGCCAGGTCAGCTTGTTGAAGAAGATCAGGAAGCCGATGAACAGCAGCAGTGCCCCGCTGAATAGCTCAACTGCGTGAAGATATCTGCGGAAATTCTTGTAAAAGCGCATGAAAGTGCCGAGGAGGAGCGCGGTGAGCAAAAAGGGCACAGCCAGTCCCGCGGAATAGACGGCCAGGAGAAGCACGCCGCGCGCGACGGTGTTGCTGGCCGCGGCCAGCACGAGCACTGCGGAAAGGATCGGGCCGATGCAGGGCGTCCAGCCAAAAGCGAAGGCGAAGCCCAGAAGGAAGCCGCTCAGGATGCCGGGCTTCGTATCGGTGTTGCGAAGCCGCACGTCCTGATTCAGCCAGCGAGCCAGAAGCGGTCCAAAGAAGCCAATGATGGAGAGCGAGAAAAAATGGACGGCACTGAGGCCGAGGAAAAGCGGTCCGCCGTGGAGAAGTGCTGCCACGCCCAAGGCCACCAGAATCGCGCCAAGCACGATACCAGCCCGCACGTTCATTTTGATGAGGCCGCCCAGAAGATGAAGGCCGAAGAGCAGGATCAAGGCCCCGGCGATGGGCGTAAGCAGGTTTTTGTGCTGCTGCAGGAAACCGCCCACGGCGCTGGCGGATGCCCCGAAGCTGATAAAAACCACAGAGAAGCCGACAACGAAGGAAAGTGCGGAAGCGAAGATTCCGCCTTTGGGTTGCTCGCCCTGGCGGAGCTGCTCGACGCCGATCCCGGAGAGCATGGAGATGTAGCCGGGAACGAGCGGGAGGACGCAGGGAGAGAGAAAAGAGAACAACCCTGCGATAAAGGCGAGGGCTAAAGAGACATCCGTCATTTCGTAGAAGTCCTCACTGCCTGCCGCGTTGAACCTGCCGAAATTTGCAGCGGCTCTCGCTTGCGCATGATCTGGAAATACCTGAGACCCAACAAACTATTCTCGCACAAAACTACGCAGGGGGTGGTGCTTCGGCGAACCGTTGGGGGCACATGAATCCGTCTTTCCCAGGCCTGCGTAGACGAGAGCTATTCATTCGCAAGTGGATTAGACGCGGAGAGCGGTCGGAGGGGCACAAGGCCGGAAAAGAAAGACAAGTGACGGGAAAGGCTGGCAGCGGACTTGGTTGAGATGTTTTGCCCAATCTGCAAGGTATTGGGCGGAAAAGGGTTATTTGCATGGGTGATGGCGTGGACCTTGCATTGTGCATGAGTGTGCAGAGCACCGGGCAGGTGCGTATGGTTTGGACGCCGAACAAAGTGACGTTGGTACGCGTGCTGGTGGGTTTGGCGGCGATCAGTTTATTTGGCCACGGCGCGTGGATGAACCTGCTGGCGGTGGCGCTGACGGTGGCGTCGATCGCGCTGGATGCGTTGGACGGACACCTGGCGCGAACCCGGAAGATGGCCACGCCGGTGGGCGCGCAGATTGACATTCTGGGAGACCGCGTCATCGAGAACATGTACTTCACGTACTTTGCGGTGGTGGGGATGGTGTCGTTGTGGCTGCCGATGCTGTTTTTTGCGCGCGGGGCGGTGACGGATTTCCTGCGCGGCTTGGCGATGAAAGCGGGGCATTCAGGATGGGGCGCAAACGCGATGCTGCAAACGTGGTGGGGACGCGCGCTGGTGGGGTCGCGATGGAGCCGCGGCGTGTATGCGGCGCTGAAGTGCGTGTGCTTCTGCTACCTGGGATTGGAGCTGGCTTTGACGCGTGGGCCGGTGCTGCTGGTGGGGCCGATGACGGTGGACGCGCACGTGGCGATTCGCGCAGGCGCGCAAGTACTGACATGGCTGACAGCAGGGTTCTGCATTGTGCGCGGGCTGCCGGTGCTGCTGGAGGGCTGGAAGTTTTTTGCGGGGAGCCTGGCCGGCGGGAACCCGGGAAGAGTGACGCGGGGAGACGCTGCATGAACGAAGAATGCGCAGGGACGCAAGGGATCGCGGCGTTCTTTGACGTGGACGGGACGTTGATTCCGGAGCCGTCGTTGGAGCGGCGATTCTTCCGCGCGGTGCGGCAGAGCGGCGCGATTCCGATCGGAAATTACTTTCTCTGGGCTCAAGAGGCGCTGCGATTGCTGCCCAAGGGGATTGCGGCGATGGTGCACGCCAACAAACGGCACTGGAGCGGGGTGCGGTGCGATCAGGTTTTGCAGCAGATGGAAGCGATCGTCTTTTTTGAAGAAGGGATGGAGCGGGCGGCATGGCATGCGCGGCAAGGGCACAGGATTGTGCTGATCAGCGGGATGCCGGAGCCGCTGGCGCGGATCGTGGCATGCGCACTGGAATGTGAATTGGAATCCCGGGGAGTTGGCAGCGAGTTACCCGTCTGTGGGACGCGGATGGAAGAACGAGAGGGAAGGTGGACAGGTCGTCTGCTGGGAGAAGCGACGTATGGAGAGGAAAAACTTCGCGCGGTCAAACGTATTGCGCAGGAGCGCGGGATTGAGCTGCGAGGTTCGCACGCGTACGGAAACTCACTGCTCGACCGGCCGATGCTTGCAGCCGTGGGACACGCCCACGTGGTGAATCCGGAATGGGACTTGGCGGCGGTGGCGAATCAGTACGACTGGGAGATTTGGCATTGGTATGTGGAGAAATCGACCGGGCAGAATTTGCCGTTGGCCGAAACGGTTATGCGAGGCGGGGAGAGCCGGGCATGAACGTGAAAAAGGAGCGGAGTGTGGAATCGGCGACAATTGCCGCGACCTGGCAGGGGCCGGGACGCGCGAGCGAGGGCGATGCCTTCCCGAGAGATGCGGGGTCCGTTGTTGGCAAAGCGCTGAAGTGGATGCGCGCGGAAGCTGCTGAGGCGTGGGCGGGGAGCGGTGCGTATGAGCGCGTGGCGTTGAGCTACCTGGGTATTTCGAGCGCGCTGATCGCTTACTTTGCGAAAAACCTGCAGCACCCATTCCAGCTGCTGGGCGTGCAAACTGGAACGGCGCTGGTGGTGCTGCTGCTGTGCTGGGTAGGAACGAGAGCGGCGGCGAAGGAGGCGCGGTACGGCAGGTCGTTTGCTACGCAATGGTGGCATTTCTGGCGGCACTGGTATCCGCACCTGTTTTTCCTGTTTTGCTTCGAGGAACTGGCACAGCTGATGACGTTGTTCACGCCCGATTGGCAGGACGCCAAATTATTGGCTTTCGATCGCTGGCTGACGGGCGCGCAGCCAACGATCTGGCTGGAACAGTTCGCCACGCCGCTGCGGAACGATGGCATGCAGTTTTTTTATCTGACGTACTTCACCTACCTGCTGATTCTGGGCGGCATATTGTATTACCGGCGGGAGTGGCAAGCGTACTGGTCGGTGATGACCTACTCGATGGTAGGGTATATGTGCGGATATTTGATCGCGATGTTTTTCCCGATCGAAAGCCCGTGGTTTGCGTTGGCGGGATCGTGGAAAGCGCCACTGGCGGGGGGGCCGTTCACGGCGACGATCAATTTCATCGAGCATTTCGGAAGGGTGAGAGGCGCGGCGTTTCCTTCGGAGCATGTGGCGGGAGCAATGGCGCCGTTGTGGGGTGCGTGGAAGTTCCGGCGGTGGCTTTTTTGGGTGATGCTGCCGTTTTTCATTCTCATGTGCGTTTCGACGATCTGGGGGCGGTACCACTATGTTGCGGACATTTTTGGAGGAATGGCGACGGGGACGCTGGGGTATGTGGTTGGCAATCGGATTATGCGATGGAAGGGCGCGGTGGCGACGCTCTCGCGGAATGCCTGAGGGCAGATGTGGCGCAATCAATTGAGAACGGGGCGGGCTTCCAAGGGAGAATATTGCTCAAAGTGGCAGGCGAGTTCGAGGAGTAGCGGTTCATCCGTGACCGCGGCGATGAATTGCAGACCGATGGGCAGGCCGCGTTCAGTGAGGCCACAGGGAACGGAAATGGCGGGAACTCCGGCAAGGTTTGCCGGGCGATTCAGGCGCAGAAGAAGCGCGCGCGTGGGGTGAAGGGTTCCGTTGATGGCCGTGGATTCTTCGCCGATGGGCGGGGCGACGATGGGGGTCGTGGGGACGACGAGGGCGTCAACATCCGCATCCTCCATAGCTAGATGAAGTGCAGCGATGAATTTTTCGCGCATTTGCAGGGCCTTCAGGTAAGCAACGGCAGAGACACTCGTCCCCATCTCGAGGCGCGAGCGCACATCTTGGCCATAGTCCGCAGAGCGATCCGGGAACCAGCCGGCTTGTTGATGATAGAGAGTGGCTTCGGCCCAGGCAATGTGATTGCCGGCTTCCTCGGTTTCCGGCAAGAGCGGCAGAGAGAGTTCCTTTATCGAAGCCCCGGCCTTTTTGAGAATGCGAATGGCGCGATCGAACGCGACCTGGACTTCCGGGCTCACAACATCGAAAAAGAATTCTTTGGGAATGCCCAATTTCGCGCGGCGCGCACGGGGAGACGGGAATCTCCGAAGGAAGAGACTACGTTCCTTGGCGCCGCGAGCGAAAACAGGCTCAAGAAGAAGCGCCGCATCTTCGACCGAGCGGGCGAGCGGGCCGACAAAATCCAGAGTGGGAGAAAGGGGGATGACATCTTCCGCGCTGACGCGACCCGGCCCCGGCTTCAAGCCCACGACGCCGCAGAGAGAAGCAGGGATGCGGATGGAGCCACCGGTATCTGTCCCGAAACTGCCATAGCAGAGGCCAGCAGCAAGCGCGGCCGCGGAGCCCCCACTGGAGCCGCCTGAGATGCGAGATTCATCCCAGGGATTTCGCACCGGGCCGTAATGCGGGTTGTTACTCGTGGCACCGTAGGCGAATTCGTGCATGTTGGTTTTGCCGAGGATGATGGCGCCAGCCTTTTTGAGGGCGGCGACCACCGGGGCGTCATGCAGGGGAACGAAGTCATGCAGGATCTTGGAGCCAGCGGTGGTGCGAATGCCGGCAGTGTAGATGTTGTCCTTTAGAGAGATGGGGATGCCGTGGAGAGGGCCGAGGTCCCGGGTGTTCTTGCCGCGGCGTTTGCCAATAAGCGCCGATTCCGCACGAACGGCCTGCTCCAGGGCCTGCTCCTCGCAAACGGTGAGGTAGGCATTGAGGCGGGGATTCAGCCTGGCGATACGATCAAGCAGGAAGCGCGTGAGCTCGACGGGCGAGAGCTTGCCACGGCGGTACAGACCGGCGATTTCGGCGATCGAAGCGAAGGCGAGCTGAGTATCAGCGGGCATCAGTAGATTTTTTCCTGGCGGCGCAAGTTGCCAAAGGTACCGATGTTGGCAATCACAAAGGCGACACGGAACTGGTTTTCCGTGCGGACGGTGCCGAGTTCCAGGCGGCGATATTCGATGGCCAAACCGCAGCAGCCGCCGTTGTAGTTCACTTGCACGAACTGGTTCTGCAAGGTGCCGTTAACGAAATCATAGCTAAGGCCAGAGGAAACGTTGAAACCCTTGCGGGTGAGATTGCCATAGCCGACGATGGCGCGAACCTGATTAGAAGACGGCTGGACCACGGGATCACCTTGCAAACGGAAGTGAGCAACAGTGAAGAAGAATTCGCTGTAGGGCTTTACCTTGAGGAGAGTGCCGATGGTCGTGACTTTACTCTGCTGCGGGTCGTACTCCAGGATCTGCTCCGCGTCATAACGGCCGCCCGGCGTAAGCCGGAAATCGCTGACGATCGGCGACCAATTGCGAGGGGTAGAAGCGAAAGCAAAGGGAGTGATGGAATCGAGAGCCTGAAAGACGTTCCGCTGGCCGGTGACGAGTGCGCCGCCAAACGTGGAATCAAAAAAATGCTTCTGGACGACGTTCCAGGAGAGAAAATCGACGGGCTGGTCGTCGCCGTTTTTGACATAGAGGTGCTGAGCGAAGCCGTATTCGAGTTCGTTGGTGTCGGTGAGAGTGGAGTTGCTGTCGAAACGGATGAAATCGGCGAAATTGTTCACGCCGGTAACGTAGCGATAGGTGACGGTCGGTTCGATGGTGTGCTTGTAGCGGTGGCGCGTGCGCGGGCGGTCGAAAAAACGCTCCAGCGTGGGCGGACGCAGCTCGACGGCAACTTCGCCGGTGTTGCGGGTGATGGATTCACCGCTAAGGGTGGTGAGTGAGGCCAGAGAATCGCCGTAGAAGGTTGTGCGGAAGGTAGCGGAGGTGGTGACACCAAGCCAATCGCCGAAATGGAGAGGCACAGTGACCTTGGGAGCGAATTCGGTGCGGGCGACGAAGTTCGGCGTGACCAGGAACTCATCTTCGCGATGGAGGGCGCCGGCGAAGGAATCCAACGAAAAATAGATGGGAAGATTCCGCAAAGGGGCTTGTTCAACGGAACTGAAATGAATTTCGGGGGCGCTGCGCAGAAAGACGCTTTGCGGCGGGCTGAGCTGGAGGAAATTGCGATCATCCAGGCTGGCGACATTGAAACTGAAGCCGCGGAAATTGTTGGAGAGGAAGAGGGAGCTGCGGATTTCGGAGTTGATGGCATCGCCGTAGGTATCCGCGAAGGCCAGCCGGAAAGTCAGCGAAGTGAGTTCGTTCACATCGGCGACGAAGCGCCAGCTATGCTTCCATAAAGATTGCACTTCGAGTTGCTGCTGGTGGCCCCCCTGCTTAATCAACGTGCCGTCGGGACCAGGGATGCCGCGATCGATGACACCGAAGTAAGTGTATTTGATCGAGGTGTCCTCAAATGGACGGGCACGAAAGTCGCCACGCTGGGACCAACCGCGGCGGCTGAAGTATTCAAGGCCAACCGTGGCATCCATCCAGGATTTTGGGGCCCAGTAAAAGGCATCGCCCCCGATGAAGCCTTTGCTATTGCTTTCGCCGACGACGGGCACGAGAAAACCGGTTTGCCGAACGTGCTCGCCGGCCGGAGCAGTGGAATAAGGCAACCAAAGAAGCGGCACACGATAGAGGCGGAAGTTGGAGTTGACCAGAGCGACGCTTTTCTCGAGGGTCAACTTCGCTTCCGGAGCATAAAACTGCCAGGTGGAATGCGCGGGATCGCAGATGGTGAACCAGGCGTGGCGGACGATGTAAACATCGGCGGAAACGCGCTCCACTTCGCGAGCCTCGAAGTACAGAGGGTTTTGGGTGATCAGAAGTGTGGGATTTGGGCTGCGTTCGAGCTTTATCGTGCCGTGAACGTTGCGAAAGGTGCCGCGCCCCGAGGCGACATTGAGAACGGCATCGTCGCCCTCGAGATGCTGATTTTCAAAGTCGAAGAGTACGTGCCCGTGGACACTTGCCTCGGAGGTGGCGTTATTGTATTGGGCGTGGTCGGCTCGCAAGCGCATGCCGGAATAGGTGATGTCCACATCGCCATCGGCGATAAAGAGGTCGCCTTGTCGCTGTTGCGGGCCACTGGAGGAGATCTCCGCGATGCCGCCGGAAGGAGCGGTCAAACGGACCTGTTGGGCGCAAGTGGGAATTAGGGCCGCGAAAAATGCAAGGAGGAGGAGAGAAAGGCAGCGCCTGGCAGGCGGGGCGGAGATTGAAGGTTGGATGATCACGCGGCTAATGAGCTCAGAGAATCGAAGAGTTAGCCTAGCACGCGCTCGGGCGGAATTGTAGCGAAGCATGGAGTCGGGATGGAGGGGCATGCGCTAGGAATGATGAGATAGGCGTTCGGCGAGTTGTCCGGAGAGATCCTGCGACTCGCGCGCCGCGCCGGGCTCTCCCAGGACGGGCATCCTTCACCGGATGTCCGGTTTGCGCGGGGCTTCCTTGGCGTGATGGGCGCGATACCAGTCGTAGGTCCGCCGGAGGCCCTCCTCGAAGAAAACGGTCGGCTCGTAGCCGAGGATGTCCCGCGCGCTGCGGATCTCCGCCTGGGAGTCGCGGATGTCGCCATCGCGCGGGGCTTCGTATTTGGCTTGAAGATTCTTGCCGGAGATAGTTCGGAGCAGCTCGAGGGTATGGTTCAGCGAAACACGAGAGCCGGTGCCGACGTTGAAGACTTTTCCGAATGCGCCGGGGGCTTCGCAGGCGAGGAGATTGGCCTGGACGGCGTTTTCGACGAAGGTGAAGTCGCGGGTCTGCTCGCCGTCGCCATAGACGAGCGGCTGACCGTCATCGAGGAAAGCGGTAGCGAAGCGGGAAAGTACGCCGGAATAGGGAGAATCAGAGTCTTGCCGCGGGCCGAAGATGTTGAAGTACCGGAGAGAGACGCACTCGAGGCCGTAACACCGTTGGAACGCCTGCGCGTAAAGCTCGCCCACGTATTTCGAGACGCCATAGGGAGAGATAGGGAAAGGTTGCATGTCTTCCGTCTTGGGAAGCGCGGGGGTTTCGCCGTAAGCAGAAGAGGAGGCGGCAAAAACCACGCGCTTGACCTTATTGTCGCGGGCGGCCAGGAGGACGTTCAAAGTGCCGTCGACGTTGATGCGGTTGGTATCGAGGGGATCCTTGACGGAGCGCGGAACAGAGGTGCGGGCGGCGAGGTGGATCACGAATTCGGCTTGCAGCATGGCCTTCTGGACGGTCTCCAGATCGGTGATGGAACCCTTCATGAAGGTGATCTTGTTGCGGATATCGGCGAGATTTTCCTCCTTGCCGGAAGAGAGATCGTCAAGCACGACGACGCCGTGACCTCGCCGGACGAGTTCGTCCACCGTGTTTGAGCCGATAAATCCGGCGCCCCCCGTGACCAGGTAGCGCATGTCTCGCTGCCTCCCGCTGGCAAAGCTAACTTATTGTACGATGATTGGAAGGAAATCAATGGAGAGGATTGACGAGGGCGTCACAAAAAGCGCATGGGCAAAAAAGTAGCACTCGTTCTGGTGATCATGGCGCTGCTGGTGGCGGGGGGATTGCTCTATTGGAAGGCAGGACATCCGGGGCCAAGAATCGCCGCACGGCCTGCGAATCCGGTGGCGCCGGCCCCTGCGGGCCCGGAGCGCGGAGTTCGAAACGCGGAACCCGGAACGCCCACGGCTGCGTCCTCGGTGGAGACTAGCGAAAACAACGGAAATGTGCCCGCGTCACCCGGGTTCACACTGCGTGCGGGCGAATCGCTGGAATTTGCGGCGAATGTGACCAAGCTGAACAACACGATCGCGAACCTGAAGATCCTTACCGCCGAGAGAAGGAATTTCTACGGCAAGAATTGCTGGCACCTGCAGGCATTCGCGCACACAGAGAATCCGTACCGGATGGTGTTCGAGCTGGACGACCAGTTCGACTCGTACAGCGAAGCCGCCAACTTAGCCAGCCAGCAATATGAGATGCACCTGAGCGAGCGGGGGCAAAAGGTGGATTCGGTGCAGCGGATGATGTCTTCACCGGAGGATCCAGCACCCGCGGATGCGACCGCGGCGCGCGTTCCCACCGGCACACGGGATCCTTTGGGACTTTTGCAGTACCTGCGCGGAATCGATTGGGGCAAAACCCCGGAGATCAAGAGCCCGGTCTACGATGGACGAAAGTTCTATGAAGTGCGCGCCGTGCTACTGCACAAGGGTGAAGCGGTGAAGGTGCCAGCGGGAAATTACACGGCGACCAAGATCGCAATCCACGTGTATGAGGGCGGAGCAGAAATGAAGGACGCGCACTTCCTGCTGTATCTCTCCAACGACGCCGCGCGCCTTCCCGTGCTGCTGGAAGCCGTACTGCCAGTGGCCACAGCGCGCGTGGAACTCACCAATGCAAATTAAGGATGAGCGGCTGCCATTCTAGCAGTGAACAATGCGCTCGCGGTGGCGAACGACGCGGCGGGTGGCGTTGCGCGTATCCACGACGAGTTTCGCGCTTTCAACAATAGCGGCGTAGTCGTAGCTGGAATGATCGGTGGCAATGACCACGGCATCGTAATTCCCGAGTGTCTGCGGGTTCAATGGCACGGACTTCATGTGCGAGAAATCGTAGTGACGCATTTTGTGAAGGTGCGGGAAGTAGGGGTCGTTGTAATCGAAGTCGGCGCCGCGCTTCTGGAGAATCTCCATGATCTTGAGGGTGGGGGACTCGCGCAGGTCGTCGACGTCCTTCTTATATGCGACGCCAAGAACCAAGATCTTTGAGCCCTTGAGACTCTTCTTGTGATCGTTCAAGGCCGCGGCAACGGAATCCACGACGTGGTAGGGCATGGCGGTGTTGACTTCGCCGGCCAGTTCGATGAAGCGCGTGGAGAAATCGTACTCGCGGGCCTTCCATGACAGATAGAAGGGGTCCACCGGAATGCAGTGGCCGCCCAAGCCGGGGCCGGGGTAGAAGGGCATGAAGCCGAAGGGCTTGGAGGAAGCGGCATCGATCACTTCCCAGACGTCCACGCCCATGCGCAAGCAGAGCATCTTGAGTTCGTTGACGAGGGCGATGTTGACGCAGCGGAAAATATTTTCGAGGAGCTTGGTCATTTCCGCGGCGCGCGTCGAGCTGACGGGAATGACTCTGGCGACGACTTGCGCGTAGAGGGCCTGGGCGGCGCGGCCGCTGGGCGGATTCACGCCGCCAACGACCTTGGGTATCTGTGCGAGACCAAACTGTTTGTTCCCGGGATCTTCGCGTTCCGGTGAAAACGCCAGGAAGAAATCTCCCGGCACATTTTCATTTTCGGGGCCGGCAGCAATGGGGCAGCGCAAGCCGCTCTTTTCCAGGATCGGCAGGACCAGTTCTTCGGTGGTGCCGGGATACGTGGTGGATTCCAGAACGACCAACTGGCCCTTTTGCAAGTGCGGTTGAATGGATTTGACGGTGGTTTCGACGTAGCTCAGATCGGGTTCGCGATACTCGTTCAGCGGGGTGGGCACGCAGATAATGATGGCGTCGGCTTCCCTGAGCTTGGTGAAATCCGTGGTGGCGTGGAAATGGCGGCTGTTCACATATTGCTGAATCTTGGTTTGCTGAATGTGTTCGATGTACGACTTGCCGGCATTCAGGAGTTTCACCTTTTCAGGATCGGTATCAAAGCCGACAACTTTGTGGCCGGCCTCGGCGAAACGCAAGGCCAGAGGAAGACCGACGTACCCGCAGCCAATAATGGCCACTTTGAGCGTGGCCCCTTTGAAGAATTCAGGTTTTCTGTCCATTGCCATGAGATGGAAAGTGCTCCTCTTCGGATGTTGCGCGACACCGGCTCTAAGGCCAAGGAGATAAACGACATAAAAACTATAACAGTTTCGGGAGGCCGGCTTGAAGAGGAGCCTGTGGATGTTTCCAAGATTTCACATTCGGAGACGGCGGAGTAAACGCGAACTGCATTGCCTTTCCGCAGATGCGGGGTGAAGATAAACGCAATGCAAACGGCTGACTTACTTCGATCTGGCGGTTCTCCAGCCGGCGCGACATGACACTCGTGGTTCTAGTGCTGGGGCTCGTGGTTGGAGTGCTGGTGGGACTTCTGGGCATTGGCGGAGGCGTGGTGCTGGTGCCCGCGATGGTTTACCTGCTGCATTACGACCAACACCTTGCCCAGGGAACCTCCCTCTTCATTCTCCTTCCGCCGATAGGACTGGGCGCGCTGCTGCAGTATTGGAAGAACGAACAGGTGGACTTGCGCGCTGGAATTTACTGCGCGGTGGGCTTTCTTCTTGGAGGTTATGGGGGAGGGCGTGTGGCCGTGCCCATGCCTTCGCGGGACCTGCAGGGGATCTTCGGATTTTTTTTGATGCTGTCCGCGGTGCTGCTATGGAGAAAGACGTACGCAACGCCAACGCTGGCGAGCGAAAAGAGCAATGTAACTGCGCAGAGCCGGCTCAAGAGCCTTGGAATTTTTCTTGTCGCGGCGTTTTGCGGGGTGGCAGCAGGGTTGGTGGGAATTGGCGGTGGGGTGTTGCTGGTGCCGCTGCTGGGATTGCTGTTTGGATTCAGCCAGCACAAGGCGCAAGGGACGAGCCTGGTAGCGCTGATCCCACCGACAGGGTTGCTGGCCTTTCTGGCGTACGCGCAGGCGGGTGACGTTTCCTGGAAGACCGGGCTGCTGCTGATCCCGGGCGTTTTTGTGGGCGGGATCCTCGGCGGGAAACTGGCGCGCCAGTTGAATGCCGCGCGGATGCGCCAGGTGTTTGCGGCGCTGATGTTTCTGCTGGGCGTGTGGCAGGTCTTCTCTGCGTGGCGAAGGTGACGCATACTAGAAGGAAATGGTAGACCTTCATTCGCATATTCTTCCCGGGCTCGATGACGGAGCAAAATCTATTGAAGATGCGCTGACCATGGCGGAAGACGCCATCGCCGATGGCATCACGCATGTGGTGGGAACGCCGCATGCCAGTTCCAACTACGCATTCAATTTTGCGAAAGTGCGGGAGGCCCGGGATGTGCTGAGCGAGAAACTCGCGGGCCGGATCACGCTGGCGACGGGCTGCGATTTCCATCTCAATCCGGAAAATCTGGCAGCCCTTCGAGCGGATGCAGCGCCGTTTTGCATCAATCAAAAAGATTATCTGCTGGTGGAGTTCAACGAGTTCTCCATTCCCCCGTCGATGGACCAAACGCTGCACGAGCTGCATCTCGCCGGCTTGCGCCCAGTGATCACGCACCCGGAACGCAACGGGATTCTGCGGGCGCAACCGGAACGATTGCTGCGGTGGGTCAGCTTGGGTTGTTACGCGCAAATCACTGCGGGATCGCTGACGGGCGTATTTGGCCCGGGCGCGCAGGAAGATGCGTGGACGTGGATGGGGCGAGGACTCGTGCACTTCGTTGCCAGCGACGCGCACAATACGGCGCGGCGCCCGCTGAAGCTGAGATTTGCCTACGACGCGGTTGCAGAACGCTTCGGCGAGGAAAAAGCACGGGCGCTGCTGATGGAGAATCCACTGGCTGCGTTTGAAGGAAGGCCCCTTCCCTATGTGCCGGAGGTTTCTACTGATCCACCGCACGCAAGACGCAAGCGGTTCATTTTCTTCTAACGGGCCATTCCAAGGGCATGTGGCAGATCTATGCGGCGGGCCGCAAGGGCAATCCAGTCCAGGCGTTGATCAGGCCGAGCACTTCTCTTACGACATCCAGGGCATCGCTAGTATTTTGCCACCAGTGATCGGCGTCGAAGGGATCGTCCGAAACGCCGTGGACGATGGCGTCGCCGTTGGCGGCGGACAAGTGTTTCCAGAGAGTCTGTGTGCGGCGGGTGTGGACTTTAGAGGTCACGAGGATCACGCGCCGCGGGTTTGCGCTGGAAAGAGCCTGGCCGATGGAGGCCATCTCATCGGCGGTATTGACGATGGGCGGCTCCAGGACACGAATTGCGGATTCGGGGACGCCTTCGTGGATGAGGATAAGCTTGTCGTAGGCGTCTTCCCCCTGGTAGGGCACGGAGAGTTTCGCGAGGGTCGCGCCAGGCTCCGCGGAATGGGTCAACCAAACCTGCGCCGCGTATCCTTTCTTGTAGACTTTGGCGGCTTCGAGGGCCCGGCTGGGCATGCGGCCGCTCAAGACCGCGATGGCCGCTGCGTTTTGTAATGGATCTTCAACGACAAGCCAACGTCCCACATGGAAGAAGACGAAGAGACAAGCACTGATCAGGCAGACGGCCAGAAATGGCCAAAGACGCGGCTTGCGGGCGGGCTCCGTTGGGAGCATCGTTGCGATCAGAATATTCCCCATGGCAGCGCATCGTAACGCGCGAGATGTTGCAGGTCAAACGGCCACCGCGAGAGCCAGCGGGAGGATTCGTTGGCCAATTTCCCAGGCCACGCGCTAGACTTAATGATTCCGATTTGCCGGGAGGGCGCATGAGAGCAGTGGTAACAGGCGGTGCGGGGTTCCTGGGATCGCATTTTTGCGATCGCCTGCTGGCCGAAGGCTGGGAAGTGCTGGCGCTCGACAACCTGGTGACGGGGGACGCAGAAAATCTCGCGCATTTGAAAGGAAACCGCAAGTTTCAGTTTGATCGGTGCGACGTGACCGAACCATTCCTGGTGGACGGGGAAGTGGGATACGTATTCCACCTTGCGTCTCCCGCGAGTCCCCCGGATTATCTGAAACACCCGATTGAGACGCTCAAGGTGGGCTCGATCGCCACGTTGCGCACGCTGGATCTGGCGATGACCAAGAAGGCGAAATATCTACTGGCGTCCACGAGCGAGTGCTACGGCGACCCGGAAGTTTCGCCGCAAAGCGAGAGTTACTGGGGCCACGTGAATCCGGTGGGGCCGCGCAGCGTTTACGACGAGGCAAAGCGCTTTGCGGAAGCGACGACTATGGCGTACCACCGGTTTCACGGCGCGGATACCCGCATTGCGCGCATCTTCAACACCTATGGGCCGAGGATGCGTTTAAACGATGGCCGGGCGCTGCCGAATTTTGTATTTCAGGCGCTCAGCGGGCAAGCGCTGACCATCTATGGAGATGGAAAGCAGACGCGGAGTTTCTGCTACGTTTCCGATTTGATCGAGGGGATCTACCGGCTCAGCCAGTCCGATGAGCACTACCCGACGAATATCGGGAATCCGAATGAAATGACCATTTGCGAATTCGCGGAACGCATTCGCGCGCACTTCCCGAACGCGCCGGCGATTGTTCACAGACCTCTGCCGGAAGACGATCCCAAGCAACGTTGCCCGGACATCACGAAGGCGAAGAAGTTGCTGGGCTGGGAGCCCAAGGTGAGTCTTGAGGATGGATTGCGGCTGACGCTGGAGTTCTTTAAGGTGCAATTCAGCAAGATGACAACGAGCCGCTGAACTTGGGGCGAAGACGCGCCTGGCCGGGATCAGGATCGGCCAAACGAGTAATAATCGAAATCCAGTTCCTTCATTTTCTTCGGGGAGTAGAGATTCCTGCCGTCAATCACCAGGCGGCGAGCCATCAGCTGACCGGCACGTTCCCAATCGATATTCCGAAAAATTTGCCATTCCGTGCAAACCAGCGCGGCATCGGCCTGCTTGAGAGCGTCGTAGGGATCTTCGTGATAGACAGCCTGCGGGAAAATGGGCTTGGTGCGGGCAATGGCTTCCGGATCGCTGGCGTGAACGATGGCGCCTTCCTCCAGGAGCTTGCGAATCACTTCCAACGCGGGGGCAAGGCGGATGTCGTCGGTGTTGGCCTTAAAGGCCAGTCCGAGCACGGCAACGCGTTTGCCTTTGATAACCCACAAGGCGTGGTGGATTTTCTCGAAGAAGCGTTCGAGGCGCTGCTTGTTGACGCGCTCGGCGGCCTTGAGCATTTCAAAGTCAACGCCGACAGAAGAGGAGAGGTGGATGAAGGCCTGAATGTCTTTCGGGAAGCAGAAACCGCCGAAGCCGAGACCCGCCTTCAGGAATTGGGCTCCGATGCGGGGATCAAGCCCCATGGCGTGAGTCACTTCCTCGACGTCGGCGCCAATGCGCTCGCAGAGATCGGAGATGACGTTGGCATAGCTGATTTTCAGTGCCAGGAAAGAATTCGAAGCATGTTTTATCAATTCAGCGCTGTTGATGGTGGTGACGAGCAGCTCGCCAGCCGTTTCCTTGGGGCACCCGCCGGCGTGAATGGGGCAGTGGAATTTCCGGTCGAGAATTGGCTGGTAGATTTCTTGGAGCTTGGCGGCAGAGTCGGCGTCTTCCACGCCGACGACGATGCGGTCCGGATGAAAGAAATCGCCAACGGCAGTGCCTTCGCGGAGAAACTCGGGATTTGACGCGACCTGAAATTTCGGCCCGCTTCCACGGGAATAGGCGGCTAGAGCTTTTTGGAGCTGCACACCTGTAAGCGCGGGGACAGTGCTCTTCTCGACCACAAGCTTCGGAGAGCGCGCCTCAGTGGCAACCTGGCGAGCGACGTGGTCGATGGCGGAAAGGTCGGCCGCGCCGGATTCTTTCGGCGGAGTGCCGACACAAATGAAAATGACGTCACCAGCGCGGATAGCCTCGCCCGTGTTAGAGGTATAGGAGATCTTTTGCTCCGCCACGGCGCGCTTGAGCACTTCGTCGAGATGCTCTTCGTAAATGGGAACCTTGCCCGCTTTGAGCTGATCGATGCGCTTTTCGTCGATGTCCGTGCAGATAACCTCATGACCCGCCGCCGCGAGGCAGGCTCCGGTGACAAGGCCAACGTAGCCACAACCAATTACCGTCAGACGCACTGTCGTTGCTCCGTTTCCAGGAACCGCACCTTGAATTGAGGAGGGAAGGAAACTCCCCGCCCGATTGCTGCCGCGCTACAAAGATTATCCAACAGATTATCCAATACGCGAGCTGGAACCTACCTCTTTCCGAGAAGAAGGCCGCGAAGCCCTAATAGGGCGAGGCGGGGCTGGCGGCGAACCAGATTCCAGAGCAGGCGAGTGGACTCATCCCGATTGATCTCTCCGAGCGATTCCCGGGTGGAGACATCGAGCAAGTCCACCAGTCGCGAATAATCCTCCTGCTGAAAGTAATGCAGGGTGCGCCGGATGAGCCAATGAGTGCTCAATTCGCGGCGCAAGGCCCGCAATTCGTGGCTGCTTTTTTGCAGGATGGCATCGGCCACGCCGCGCGCTCCGCGAAATCCTGTGACAATGCCGCCAACCGTTGAGACTTTGACTTGCGCGGCCGCATCGCCGACAAGGTACACGTCGCCACTGCCGACACGCCGCTGCACCGGAATCCAGCGTTTGTAAACGGGAATACGCGCCCCTTGCCACTCGAGCGGCTCGAACCCCTTCTTTTGCAGGAAGCGGTCGAAGCAGCGTTTGGTGGATTGACCGTGCTCTCCGATAACACCCACGGCGGCGCGTTCCGGCGATTCCGGGATGAGCCAATAGAAGTAGGGCGTGTCGTCCGGAATGAACCAGACGCGCGTGGTATCAAGAGGACAATCCTTGGGGAGCTTCACGACCGCTTGCATCAGCGGGACGGTATCGACGGGAGGCCAACCGGCGGCCTTGGCCACTCGGCTGACCGCTCCGTCGGCGCCGACGAGACTCGCGGCGTGCAATTCCTTGCGCTGGCCCCCGCGATCAACTTCGACGCGCAAACCGTGCCCGTTGGGAGAGAGTCCCAGAAAGCGGGTGTCATAGTCGATTGAAGCGCCAGCCGCTTGGGCTTCCTGGGCGAGCGCGGGGATCAGGCGGGAACGCTCAATGATAAGGTCCGGCCGACGTAGGGAAACGACGGCGGAGCGCCCGTCGGTGAAGAGCTCAAAGCGGCGAGTTTCGTTCAGGATGCTGGCCCGCGCGGAATGGCCGATCTGGTTCTTGAAATGGTCGGTGACAATCAGGGTGCGGGACGTCGGGTCCAAAGTCGGCATGGATTCCAGCACACGCACAGAGCGACCACCACGTGCAACGTGGGTTGCGGTATAGAAGCCCGCCGCGGAGCCGCCAACGACGACAACCTCACCGGCGTTCCGGTCGTGCCGGAACTCGTTTTCTAGTTTTTCCACCGTCTCTGCTTCACCCTGTTGAAGGAATGCGCCGTTGCACGTCCTGCCACTACCGCGGATCCACATCACCACCTGGATGACTCTAAATTCTGGTGAGCGGACTGCGCCACAGAGTATAGCGAATCCTATGCCTGGGGCAAAACCCAGGCGGGGGCGAGAGTCTCTCCTTCGGGGACAGCTCCAGAGGTTTTCAGGCGGCAGTCTTGTCCATCTGACGCTCGTAGGGAGCCCGCTCCAGCCAAGCGACGGCGGGCAGCATGGAAATCATGACCAAGGCACCGATCAGGATCGCACCTGAAGAGGACAAGTAGGTTACCAGGACGGCGGCGCTTCCACAGACGGCACCCGCCAAATACATGGCGAGAACGGCGCCGCGCTGTCCTAAACCAAGATTGGCCAGGCGGTGAGCGGAGTGATCTTTGCCCGGAGTGGCAAAAGGGAGCAAACCGCGACGCGAGCGGGAGATGGTGACGAGCGTGGTGTCAAAAATCGTCGCGCAAAGGATGAGCACCGGAGCGAGCCAACTGGCGGCGGTGGTGGCATGTTCGAGCCGGAGTTTCAGCGCGAGCGTGGCCATAAGAAATCCGAGGAACATCGCGCCCCCATCGCCCATGAAGATTTTGGCCGGCTTAAAATTCCAGCGCAGGAATCCCGCGGCCGCCCCCAGAACCGCCGCCGCAAGAGTGGTGACGAGCGTTTGGCCGTTCAGATAAGCGATGAGGGCGAAGAAAACAGAGGCCATGGCCGCCACGCCGGCGCATAAGCCATCCATGTGGTCCAGGATGCTGAACGAGGCGGTGATGCCGACGACCCAGAGAATGGTAAGAGCAGCATCGAGCCACTGGCCGGGACGTCCGCCGAGCAAAACGCTGAAGACCTGAGCGTGGATGCCGCTTGCAAGAAGAATCACAGCGGCCAAAGGCATAGCGGCGAAGAGTTTGATCTGGTGATGCAGCCAGCCGCGGTCGTCCAGGAAACCGACGATGGCGACAAGGGTGGCGCCGGTGACGATGCCGAAACTTTGCGCCCGCGCCGCGCCGTCGAAGGCGATCAGTATGGCCAGCATCACGCCGCCATACATCGCCAATCCACCCAGCAGAGGGATGGGTTTGAGATGAACTTTGCGTGGGCCCGGCAAATCCACCATGCCCACACGAATAGCCAACGCGCGCACTGGCACCGTTAGTACCAGCGATGCTGACAAGGCGATTAGAAAAGCCAGCAGGCCCGCACTCATGCACCCTCGTCACTCGTTCTGGCGAAACTAGCCCGGGCGAGATGGCCAGACGTTCACAGAGACGATGCCGGTTTGGGTTCCGGCTCCCAAGTCAACGCAAAGACGGCGGCTGAGAGAAAGCCTCCGTTGCTGCCCCACGCAGCCAAGACACCATAACGCGAAATGGGAGCGAATGCCAGAAAATTTGCAGGGGCCGGTGGTTGATTCATCTTTTAACAAAGAATATATTATTAACAGGTAATATGACTCACATGACCCGTACCCGCGTCCGCCGGCCAGCGGGGCGCGCAAGTCTGCTGGCACAGGAAAGCTTCGGGCGTCAGACTTGGGCCATCGCGGAGACGATTTCCACCAATTTGGCGAGTTCCTTGTTTCTGTCGTACTCGGGCGCAGCCGCGGCTGCCGACGCACCCATGCTTCGGAGAAGATCCGGGTTGCGGGAGATGCGCCTGACCGCTTGAACGAGTTGTGCGGGATCATCGGGGTTTGCCGCAACGGAGAAACCTTTCCGGGCGCCGATGGAGACGACATCACATTCCTCGGGCGCAACCGCCACGACCGGCTTCCCGGCGGCGAGAACGCTGTACATCTTGCTGGGCACGACCACACCTTCGAGGCCGCGCTTTACGGTAATGACGTGGGCATCGGCAGCGGCAAGAACCGAAGGAATCTTGCTGCTGGGGAAGAACGGGAGGAAGCGGACATTGGGAAGTCCGGCGGCGGCGGCCTGCAGGCGCTCGCGCTGTGCACCATCACCGACGAAAACAATGGAGATACCGTCCTGCGCGAGTTCCCGTGCGGCGGCGAGCAGCGTGTCCCACGCACCATAGAAGCCGAGATTGCCGGCATGCACGAGAACAAATTGGGAATTGCCGCGAATGGCCTGGATGACTTGCGGATCGAAGGACGGGGTGGATCCTTGAGGCAGGATCTCCGCGCCATCGCGAACAACGGCAACATGCGCGGGGTCGACGCCCTTGGCGAGGATGCGATTGCGCATGTCGTCGCCGAGCACGACAACGCGGGTGGCACGGCGCAGTGCCCAGCGGTGCAGCTTTTCCCAAACGCGGACCAGCAGGCCGGGGGAAACGATGGAACCTCCCAGGGCCATGTCGGGATACAAGTCTCGGATGTTGTAGACGTAAGGCTTGCGTTTCAGCAGGGTGACGAAGGCGCCGACGATGCCCTCGAAGGGCGGGTCGGTCATAGCCAGAACGACGTCGCAGGGAAGAAAGAGGGCCCGCGGAACAGCCAGGAGAACGTAAGTCAGGTAATTGAGCACGCGCTTTTTCATTTGCGCGCGGGGAAAATCCGTGGAGCCGGTGCGGATGATCCGCACGCGCCCGGAATTCTCGGACTGATAAAGGCGCCAGGGACGGCGTTCAGCGGGATCGTAAGAAGGGCGCCCGCAGAGAACCGTGACGTCATGCTTTTCGGCTAAAGCATTAACAACGGTCTGCGCCATTTTTGCGGTCGCAGAAGTGTCCGGCGGATAGTAGAGGTTCAAGAGCAGAACGCGCATGGGGAGATTGTACAAGGAGAAAACGAGAGGTTGAAGGTGCAACCGGCTCCTCAACGGGTTGCCAAGACGCGCCAAGAAAGACTTTTTTCGGGTCTGATGAATCTGCATGACAACTACAAATCGGGAACACTCCAGACGCTTCCAGGGAGGGCCTCTGCGTTTAGCTGCCCTTCTTCAATTCCGCGAGCACCATCTTCGCCAGGTCCTTCAGCGTTTCGAACACGCCCTGCCCGGTGATCGCCACGGATTCAATCACCGGCTCGCCCTTCTTCTGCAAATGTTTCGTCAGATCTTCCACGCTCAGCACATTGGGCAGGTCGCGCTTGTTCAATTGCAGCACGTACGGAATCGTCGGGAAGTTCAGGTTGTGTTCTCTCAGGTGTTCTTGAAGGTTATCCAGTGTCTCAAAGTTTGCGTCCAGCCGCTCTTCCTGGGAATCCGCGACAAAAACCACGCCATCCGCACCTTTCAGGATCAGCTTCCGGCTCGCTTCGTAGAACACCTGCCCGGGCACCGTATACAAGTGAAAGCGCGTCTTAAACCCGCGCACCGTTCCCAAATCCAACGGCAGAAAATCGAAGAACAGCGTCCGGTCCGTCTCCGTGGCCAGCGACACCATCTTTCCCTTCAGGTTTTGGCCTGTATGGTCGTAGATCCACTGCAGGTTGGCGGTCTTCCCGCCGAGGCCCGGACCGTAGTAGACCAGCTTGCAGTTAATTTCGCGCGCAGGAAAATTGATGAAAGGCACGAGTCGTCAACCTGAATACCGTCTGAAACTTATAGCACACGCACGCAAGGCAGGCCAACGTCGCTCTTGCGTGGACGTCTCTGCAAAGGCTATTCCTAGTGTCACGGAGAAGCGCCCTCTTCGGGGAAATTATTTTTTCATATGCTGCCGGTCGGTAAAGACTATCTGACCTAGCACTTCCGTCCTCTTCTGACTTCCGTTGACGACGGCGCAGCCCTCTGCTACATTCGCGCCATGGCGAAACCCCAGAAATCTTCCTCGGGCTCTTCCGGGCGGGCCAAGTCCTCGTCCCAAGCCCAGGCTAAGCTTAAGAAAAAGAATAACTTACCCCCGCCTCCCCCGCAACGTGGTGGTGTCGAGATGATTGACCCGCGCGTGCAGGCCCAGATGAAAGTCTATGAAGAGGCCATGGCTTTCTTCCACCAGCAGAAATTCCAACGTGCCAAACAGGAACTGGAAAAGGTGCTTGAGGGGCCCAGCAAGGAGCTGGCCGATCGCGCTCGCACCCATCTTCGTATCACCGAACAGCGCATGAAACCCCTCTCCGAGCAGAATCCCAAATCGCCCGAGGAGCATTACCAGCGCGGCGTCGCCATGATGAATCTTGGCCGCTGGGATGAAGCCCGCGAAAGCCTCGATCGGGCGCGCAAACTGGCCCCCAAGGCCGATCACATCCACTACGCTCTGGCCGCGCTCGACTGCCTCACCGGCGAAGCCGATTCCGCCATGGCCAACCTCAAGGTGGCTATCGAGCTCCGCCCTTCGAACCGGTACCACGCGCGTAACGACGAGGACTTTGCGTTCCTCCAGGAAGACCCCCGCTTCACCGAATTGCTGTATCCTGAAAAGGACGGCTACACGGGATAGTCTCTCCGGAAGTGGATCGCTGCCTCGCTCGTGTCATTCGGAAGCTGAGCCTCACGTGAACAAGTCTCGACGCAAGAAATCCCTGCAATCCCGCGGTCTGCGCGTCGTCGCACTCGGCGGAGGTACCGGCCTTTCCGCACTGCTTCGTGGCTTGAAAGAGCATGTCGTCCGCCGCACGGACCGTCACGCTTCCCGCGCGCGTCCCATCGCTGACCTCGCCGCTATTGTTACCGTCACCGACGATGGCGGCAGCTCCGGCCGTCTTCGCCGCGAAAATCGCATGCTCCCTCCCGGAGACATCCGCAACTGCATGGTCGCCCTATCGAAAGATGAAGCGCTGCTCGGCCGCCTCTTCCAGTACCGCTTTCATGCGGGGCGCGGCCTCGTTGGGCATAATTTCGGCAACCTGTTCTTGGCCGCTCTCACCCACGTCACCGGCGATTTTGTCGAAGCCGTTCGCGTCTCCAGCAAAGTCCTCGCCATCCGCGGGCGTATCTTTCCCTCCACCATCTCCAATGTGCATCTCACCGCCACGCTCGCCAACGGCCAGCGCGTCAGCGGCGAAACCAAAATCTCCCGCAGCCGCATGCCCATCCGGCAAATCCAGCTCGTGCCTCGCCGCGTTCGCGCCCTTCCCAAAGCCATTGACGCCATTCAAAAGGCCGACCTCATCCTTATGGGCCCTGGCTCTCTTTACACCAGCGTGATCCCCAATCTCCTCATTCCGGAAATTGCCCAGGCCATTGCCCGCTCCAAAGCCCCACGCATCTATGTCGCCAATCTGATGACCCAGCCTGGCGAAACCACACACTACGCTCTCAGTGAGCATTTGCGCGCCATTCAGCGCCATGTCGACAAGCGTGTCATTGACTGGGTTGTCGCCAATCGCCAGCCCGTTTCTCCCGACGTCGCTCGCCGTTATCGCGCCCAAGGCGCCGAGGCCGTCCTCGTTGATGCCGAGAAGGTCCTCAAGCTCAAAGTCAAACTCGTTCTCGACAATCTCCTCGAAGAACACGGCCTCATACGCCACAATTCTCCCCGTCTCGCGCGCCTCCTCGTAGACGAATTTCTTCTGCGTCCCTCCCGCCGCTGATCTCCACGCTTCTTCGTCCCACTTGAGTAGGGCCCGCCTAACTTCCCACCATGTCATTCCGAGCGGAGCGACCCGATTTTTTCTTCCGCGCCGCAATTTGGCGCGTTGGGTCGCGTAGTCGAGGAATCTCTCCGCCGCCTTTTTTCCACCGCAGTTCATAACAATCTGCGCTTGCCAAAGTTTTCCTGGGATTTCCTTGCCTGGCCGCGCGTTCCCCTGCCTCACCGCCAGCGAAATCGCACGCCGCCGCGCACAAGAATCGGCGGCCCCACGGTAATCACCGGGGTCGCCGCCACGCTGAACCGGTTATCCGTCAGATTCTGCACTGCTAGGAACACCGACGTGCGCCGCAATACCTCTCGCGACACTTGCGCATCCAGCGAAAACGCCCGCCCCAGCGGGAGCTGATTCAGATCGTCGTCAAACTGGTTCCCGGAAAAGCGTGCCTGAATGCTGGCGTTCCACCTCCGCCCCAGATAGCTGGCCTGAAAGCTGAACTGGTTCTGCGGCACCTGCGGCAGGCGCAATCCATCCAGCGGCGTCACTGCCGGCGGGCTCGGATAACTCACCACCGTAGCATCCACAAACAAATAGCTCGCGGAAAGCTGCAGCCGCGGCCGCACCTGCCACTGCCCCGACAATTCAACTCCCCGCGCTCGCGTCACCCCCAGGTTTTCTTTCTCTCGCGTGATCAGCGCCGGCGTGCTGGTGATCGTCACATTCGCAACCGGATCAGCGATGTCGCTCCAGAAAAAATTACCACGCAGCGTGAGCCGGTTTGCCCACGTCTGGTAACTCAGCCCCGCCTCGCCACCCGTCAGGTGCTCGCCCGTCAAAGCCGGATTCGCCAGCGTCAGCACGTTGCCCACGCGGGAATTCCGGTACAACTCGTTCAAGGTCGGCGCGCGGAACGCCCGGTACACCGAAGCACTCAACGCCAGCCCGTGCGAAAAACTCCGCAGCAACGATACCCGCGGGCTGAAGGCCGTCTCTGACCTCTCTGCAAACGCGTTCGTCACCGGTGTCCCAGTCGTCAGCGGCTCGCTGTTCTGGAAGCCGGTGTTGTTGTTCCACGTCTCCACGCGTCCGCCAAACGTCAGCAGCCACTTGGGCGCAAAGAAGAAAGCGTCCTGCGCGAAGAATCCCCAGGCGTGCTGCCGCCCACCCGCATCCGCCAGTGTGAACGGCGCCCCCGACCGGTAGTTCGTGTCCTCGCTTTGGCCGCGCACATCGTGCGCCTCGATTCCCCCGGCCACTTTGTGTTTCTCTGCAAATAGCCGTGTCCACGTGCCCACAAATCCGATCTGCTGCGAAGGATTGCGTTGCAGATCGGTCAGCGCCTCCGAGTTGCGGTCCGCCGCCACCGCGGAAAACGATTGGTGATAAATCTCCGTCGAGCCATAGAGCCGCGCCGAAAAACTTCCCGCATGCGCCGTCGTCCAGTCCAATCCCAAATCCCCTTGCGGGATCGTCGTATCATTCAGTTGCAACGGCGTTCCATTTCGTCGGCTTTCTCCAAAGCCGCTTCCGCGCGCGAAAAACCGCCCCTGCTCTCCCAGATTCCGCGAAACCTCCAGCGTCCCTGCCAGGTCCGCCGTTCCCGCATCCGTGTCCACGGTTCCTCGCTGATCCGGCGGCACCAGTACATACCCGCCCGTGCGGAGCGCCTGCCCAGCTGCCGCCAGCGACCAGTTGCCCACCGGCGCCCCCACGGCAAAGGACACATCCGGGGTGCTCATGCTCCCGTACGATACTTCCCCCGACGCATACCCTTGCTCTGCCGAACGTGTGCGCAGGTTCACCACACCCCCCAGCGCTCCGTTCCCAAACACATCGGAGGCGCCACCGTTCGTCACTTCCAGAGTTTCAAGTTCCGCCCGCGGCACACGCGCAAAATAAACCCACCCGCCAAACGGATCGTTCAGCGGAATCCCGTCCAGCAGCACGCTCGACCTGCTCGTGGCGCTCGCGCCCACTCCCCGCAGCGACACGCCCTGCGACGACGGATTCGCAAACAAACTGCTCGACCTGCGGAATGTGCTAAACCCCGGCACCTCCCGCAGCACATCGTCCACCACCAGGCTTCCTGCCACCTCCACTTGCTCCGCCGGAATCGCGTACTGGCTCATCGGCACCGCCGGAATGGGATCTTCGATGGTCGCTTTCACCTGCAACCGCTCGATGTAGGGCGACGGCGTCAGCACAATCCGCACGCGCTGCACCGAAGTGTGTGGTCTTACCTCCAGCGTAACCGCCGCGAAACCGGGAAAACTGATGCGCAAACTCCCGCCCTTGTGTGTTTCCGCGAAACTGAAACTTCCGCTGGCATCCGTTTTCGTCAGGATCACCCCATCCGGCGAGCGATACTCGATCTGCGCTCCCTCGATCGCGGAACCTGTCGAGTCGGCCACCGTCCCACGTAGGCCAGCGCCCTCCTGCGCCAACGTCAGAAAGGCCAGCGCCGCGAAGCTGACAAGAAAAACGGCCGCTCGCCCGGCAACGAAGCAAATCTGCCGCAGGGAATTTCCCTCTGACCGGAAGATTTGTCCTCGATAGCGCACGTCACCTGTCCATCCACTAATATTGGCCTCACCTCGGCCGCGCGGAAATGGCGTCCATCCAGATTAACGAAACTCTTCCTAGCTGCGTTCGCTGCCTCTCATAAGGGTCACCAAACACCCAAGGCTCCCTCACAATGCTGCTTCATCGTCGCTCCCTACCCCATAAGCAAAATTCCGGCTAATATTCTTTCCGAATCCATCGAATTCTCACGGAGCGACTCTATGTCCACTTTTGGTCTCATCGAATACAAAGACGCCAGCCCCGCTGTCAAGGCTGTTTACGACGACATCATGGCCACGCGCAAAACCGATTACATCAATAATTTCTGGAAGGCCATCGCCCACGATCCCGCTCTTCTCAAGCGCACCTGGGAAAGCCTCAAGGAAATCATGGCCCCCGGCGCGCTCGATCCACTCACCAAGGAACTCCTGTACATCGCCGTCAGCGTCACCAACAATTGCCAGTACTGCATCGCCTCCCACACCGCTTCTGCGTTCGCCAAAGGCATGACCCCGGAAATCTTCAAGGAACTTCAGGCGGTCATCGGCGCGGCCAATGAAACCAACAAACTCGTCACCGGCTACCAGGTTACCGTGGACCAGCGCTTTCTTCCGCCCCTCCAACCCAACAAATAGCCAAACCGCGCCAGAGGGATACGATGTCACAGTGCTTTTCCACGCCTTTCCGCTCATTGACACCGCCAATCCACGTCCCCGATACTGACTTCCTATGAACTCCCTTTCATTCGCACTGCTCCTGATTCTCTTGCATCCATTCGCCCTGCCCCTCACCCCATCCTTTGGCTCCGCGGCTCTGCGTGAGGCTCCCCAGAAGAAAGATCTCTATCCCGCCTCCGCTGACGCCAAAAAGGAAATCGACGAAGCGCTCCATTCCGCCTCGCCCTTGCACAAACGTGTTCTTGTCGTCTTTGGTGCCAATTGGTGCCTCGACTGCCACGCCCTCGACGACGCCTTTCACAGTGCCGAAATCGCCCCCACCCTCGCAAAATATTTTGTGGTCGTCCACGTGGACATCGGCCATGGCGACAAGAATCTCGATCTCGCCCAAAAGTACGATGTGCCTCTCAATCGCGGTATTCCCGCCATCGCCGTGCTCGATTCCGCTGGCAAACTTCTCTTCAGCCAGAAACACGGTGAATTTGAGGCCGCCCGCTCCCTGGCCACCGCCGATATCCTCACCTTCCTCAACAAGTGGAAACCCGCTTCGCCCTGAGGGTCCACGCGTTGACAGCCGCCTCCTTCGCGGCAATACTCGTGAGCGATGATTGGACTCTTGCGCGGCCGCCTCCTGGAAAAGCGGCCCAATCAGGTCATCATGGATGTCGGCGGCGTCGGCTATCTCGTTGCCGTGCCCCTTTCCACTTTCGCTGCACTCGGCGAACTCCACGCCGAAGTCACGCTGCTCATCCACACGCACGTCCGCGAAGATGCCCTCTCCCTCTACGGCTTTCTCTCGGCCCGCGAAAAGCATCTCTTCGAGCTGCTCCTTGGCGCTTCCGGTGTCGGCCCCAGCCTCGCCCTCAAAATTCTCTCCGGCATGAACGTCGAAGAACTCGTGCCCGCCATTCGCGGAGGCGATCTCGCCCGCCTCACGAAAATCCCCGGCGTCGGCCGCAAGACCGCCGAACGCATGGTGGTCGAGCTCAAGGACAAGCTTGAAGCCGTGGCCGTCGAAGCCGAAAGGCCTGCCGCCGCTTCCCCCGCCGGCGTTGAAGCCGACGTCAAATCCGCTCTCGTCAATTTGGGCTACGACGAGCGCACCGCCGAAGCCGCCGTCGCCGAAGCCCGCCGCTCGGGCTCCTCCGGCTTCGAACAACTTCTCCGTGTTACTCTGTCAGCGCTAAGCGGCGCGCAGACAAGGTGACGGCGTCACGAGCGGGTAGGAATTTGCAGCGGAGAATGGAGACCAGCCACGAGATCTCAGATATCGGATATCAGTTATCAGTTTTCAGAAATCAGGAACCATCCGCGACAAACGCTTTCTTGATTCCTGGTCGCTGGTCGCCGATCGCTGATCGCTCCTAACCCCATGCCCAACATCCCACCCAAAAACGATCCCGCGCGCCCTTCCCGCATTGTCTCCGGCGCCGCCATTGACGATGACGCGCGCCTCGACGCCAGCGTTCGCCCCAAGCGCCTCGACGAATACATCGGCCAGAAACGCGTCAAGGAAAACATCTCCATTGCCATCGAAGCCGCGCGTTCCCGCGGCGAAGCCCTCGATCACGTTCTCCTCTACGGCCCGCCGGGCCTCGGCAAAACCACGCTGGCCCAGATTATCGCCAACGAACTCAATGTTCCCATCAAGACCAGCGCCGGCCCGCTCCTCGAACGCAAGGGCGACCTCACCGCCATCCTCACCGCCCTCGAAAAAAAGGAAGTTTTCTTTCTCGACGAAATTCACCGCCTGCAGGCCGCCGTCGAGGAAGTCCTCTATCCCGCCATGGAAGATTTCCGCGTGGACCTCGTCATTGGCCAGGGCCCCGGCGCGCGCATTCATCCCTTCCACCTCAACCATTTCACTCTTATCGGCGCCACCACTCGCGCCGGACTCATCACCGCGCCGCTGCGCTCCCGCTTCGGCATCGTCCATCGCCTCGAGTTCTACGAGCCCGAAGACTTGCTCATCATTCTTCACCGCTCCGCCAATATCCTGAATATCCAGATGGATGAGAGCGGCGCCGTGGAAATCGCCGGCCGTTGTCGCGGCACACCGCGTGTCGCCAACCGTCTGCTCCGCCGCGCCCGCGATTTTGCCGAAGTCCGCGCCGACGGCCGCATCACCCGCGAAGTCGCTCAGGACTCTCTGCGCATGCTCGGTGTGGATGAACACGGCCTCGATGAAGTGGACCGCAACCTTCTTCTCGCCCTACTCGACAAGTACAATGGCGGCCCTGTGGGTGTCGGTACGCTCGCCGCGGCCCTCAGCGAAGAAGAGGACGCCATCGAAGAGATGTATGAGCCCTATCTCATGCAGATCGGCATGCTCGATCGCACCCCGCGCGGCCGCGTCGCCACCCCGCGCGCGTACGAATACTTCGGCCGCGAACTCCCCAAGCGCCAGCCCCGCCTTTTCTGAGCTTTTTCCGTCCCTGTGGACTCTGAACTCCCGGCATGCTGGACTCTTCTTCACCCGCACTCAGAATTCATTGGACACCGGCCCTCCGGATCAGTACTATCCCCGGCATTCTGCGGTCCCATCCCATCCGAGGAGGCAGTGCATGGCGCGCCGACAATTCCTCGCCCAATTATTGGGCCTTCCGTTCCTTTCCTTAGGTGTCAAGGCCGAGGAGCCTAAAAAGGCCCTCAAAATCATGATGAAAAGTGCCTGGGGCTCCGACGACCCTACCAAAGCGGCTTTTCCTTTCCACCACGGCCTGGCTTTGGCCGAAGCCGGCCACGAGGTCCAGATCTTTCTTCTCGGCGAGGCCACTTCCCTGATGCGCAAGGTTACTGCCAACGCCGTCGTTCCCGTTGGCTGGCCGCCCCTCAGTGAGGCCCTCGAAAAAATCGCCGCCAAGCACATTCCTGTTTTTTCTTGAGGTGCCTGCAGCCGGGCCCGTGGGGTCACGGAAAATGATTTGACACAGTGGGGCGCCAAATTCGGAAGTCCAGCAGTCTTTGTCGGCCTCGTCGAGTGGGCTGACCGCATCATCACCGAATAATCACGCTGGTCATCCGGAGGCCGGTGAGAACCTTCATTAGCCAGGAATATCTCTTAAAACCTTTTCAATTGTGCTTCATGAACTGCCCTTTGCTTCCAGTCAGCGAGTTATAAAGAGTTTCGATGAACTTGTCCGAATCAATGAATCCGCCAGACCACTTCTTCCACGGTTCCAGGATTTTCTCCTGCTTCATTTGTTCCAGTGTCTTGTGCTCGTTCAGCGCTTTTTGCACGGCCGTGGAGGTCTCTTTCAGCATCTTCACGAATTCGCGCACGTCGTCCAGGTTGGAAAGCGCGCCATGTCCGGGGATCACCTTCACGTCCGCCGGCAACTGCGCGGAGGCCTTCTCCATCGCGTCAATCATCCCCTGCACGCTGCCGCCGCTCGCCACATCGATGAACGGGAATCCATAGCGCACAAAATCGTCGCCCATGTGCACCACGTTGTTCTTGGGAAAGAAAATCACTGCATCGCCGTCGGTGTGCCCGGCCGGGAAGTGCAGCGCCCGTATATCCTCGCCGTTCAGGTGCACAGTCACGTCGTGCTCAAATGTAATCACGGGCAGCGCCGCCTTCGGAGCGGCCTTCACCTCCATCTTCATTGAGCCCCCGTTCCCCGCAGTCCCTCCCGTCTCCATGCGCTTTCGCACGTTGTCCTGCGCGATCACGGTGGACCCCGTGTTCGCGAACGGCTCGTTCCCGCCCGTGTGGTCCCCGTGGTAGTGCGTATTGATCACAAACCGCACCGGCTTGTCGGTGATCTTCAAATCCTTCAGCGCTGCCTGAATCTTCTGCGCCAGTGGTGCGAACTGGTCGTCGACAATCACAATCCCATCTTCCCCCACCGACGCCGCAATGTTTCCGCCTTCGCCTTCCAGCATGTAAATGTTTCCGGAAACTTTCGTTACCTTGATTTGCACTTTTGAAAAATCCGTGTTCTGCTGCGCTTTCGCTGGCTGCCCAACCGCCATCATTCCGCCCAGCAGCACCGCGCAAATCCCCAGCCGTCCCATCCAGACCTTCTCCCTCATCGCCCCTCCTCACAATCAGCGCCGCATTCTACCACCTTCCCCGCCAAAGTAACTTCACGTCACACCTTCCCAATTCGCTTCCAAACAACCAGTGCTAGTACGATATCTTCAATCTACAGAGCTGCGCCGAGCTTTCTGTTCGCGCTCGCCTGGAAAATTCTGTGACCGATTCTTCCGCCACCAAGCCCCAACCCGCCGGTTCGCGACGTTTTGCCTTTCTCGTGGCCGCGGGCATTTTTCTGAGCCGCGTCGCCGGACTCATTCGCGACCGCGTCTTCGCCCACTACTTCGGCAATTCCGACGCCGCTGACGTCTTCAAAGCCGCCTTCCGCATCCCAAATTTCCTGCAAAACCTTTTTGGCGAAGGCGTGCTCTCCGCTTCCTTCATTCCCGTCTACGTCAGCCTGCTCGCGCGCAACGACAAGGAAGAAGCGCGCAAGACCGCCGGTGCCGTCGCCGCGCTACTCGCACTCAGCACTTCACTGCTTGTGCTTCTTGGTGTTCTCACCGCCCCGTGGCTGATTGACGCCATCGCCCCCGGCTTCCACGGCGAAAAGCGCCAGCTCACCATCCTCCTTGTGCGCATCCTCTTTCCGGGCGCGGGTCTCCTCGTTGGCTCGGCCTGGTGCCTCGGCGTCTTGAACAGCCACCGCAAATTCTTCCTCTCCTACACGGCCCCGGTTCTCTGGAACATCGCCATGATCGCGGGCATGATCGCCTTCGGGGCCGGCCGCGCGCAAAACTCGCTCGTGGTCATCACCGCGTGGGCGTCCGTTGTCGGCAGCGCGTTACAGGTCGCCGCGCAGCTTCCCATGGTCCTCAAGCTTCTCGGCGGGTTGCACCTTGCCCTCGCCCATCAAGCCGAACACGTGCGCACGGTCATCCGCAATTTCTTCCCTGTCTTCATCAGCCGCGGCGTCGTTCAAATCAGCGCGTATATCGACGCTTTTCTCGCCAGTTTTCTTCCCACTGGTGCCGTTTCCGCTCTCGCCTACGCGCAAACACTCTACACGCTTCCCGTCAGCCTGTTCGGCATGTCCGTCTCCGCGGCGGAATTGCCGGTGATGAGCGGCGCCATCGGCGAGGCCGGCGAAGTTGCCAAAATCCTCAGCGGCCGCTTGAACGCAGGCCTTCGCCAGATCACTTTTCTCGTGGTTCCTTCGGTTGTCGGCTTCCTCGTGCTCGGCGACGTCATTGTCGCGGCCATCTACCAGTCGGGCCGCTTCACCCACGCCGACGTGCTCTACGTCTGGGGCATCCTCGCGGGCTCGACTGTCGGCCTCCTAGCGTCCACTCTTGGCCGACTCTACTCTTCGGGTTTTTACGCCTTGCGCGACACGCGCACCCCGCTGCGCTTCGCCGTCGTCCGCGTCCTGCTCACCACGATTCTCGGCTATCTCAGCGCTCTTCCGCTGCCGCGCCTCCTGGGGATTGAACCGCGATGGGGTGTTGCAGGCTTGACCATTTCCGCCGGCATCGCCTCCTGGGTCGAATTCACTTTGCTGCAGCGCGGCATCCGCCGCCGCATTGGACAAGTCGGCGTGCCTCTCGCCTTTCTTGCGCAAGTCTGGTTCGCAGCACTGGTCGCCGCGACGGTCTCTCGCGGCTTGCTTCACACCCTCGGCCCGCGTGGTCCAATTCTCCTTGCCGTTCTTGTCCTCGGCGTCTACGGCATAGTTTTCTTCGCTGTGAGCCTCACGTTGAAATTGCCCGAAGCGCAATCGATGATCGGAATGATTGGCCGGCGCTTTGGAGTGAAGTAGGCTCTGGGCTCAGCGTCGGGAGGTCCAGGAAGGTTCGGCATGGCCACGGTTTACATTGCCCTGGGAAGCAACGTCGGCGAACGCGAACACAGTCTGCGCGAAGCGCACCGCCTTTTAGTCGAAGCCGGCATCCGCATCCTGAAGATCTCCAGCATCTACGAAACCGAGCCCGTGGACTATCTCGAGCAAGCCTGGTTTCTCAATGCCGTTCTCGAAGCTCAAACCGATTTGCGCGCCGAGGATTTATTGCACAAGCTCCGCTCCATCGAATCGGCCATGGGCAGCAAGAAACCCTTCGCCAAAGGCCCGCGCCTGATCGATCTGGACATCCTTCTCTACGGCGACGACACCATCGCCACTCCCGAACTTCAGGTGCCGCATCTCCGCATGCTGGAGCGCCGCTTCGTTCTCGTTCCTCTCGCGGAGATCGCTCCGAATCTCCGCCACCCCTCCTGGCCCGCCACAGCAAGCCAACTCTTAGCCGCCCTGAAAGATACAAGCGTAGTTCGCCTTACCTCGTCGTTCTAATTCTCGCGCGCCGTGTCCGCACTATCTCTGCGTCCTACCGCGGCCTATTTGGAGTGCGGCGGCTTGCCGCCGCTTTTGCGACCGCAAGCCCCGAGACCAACCGTAGTTCCTCCCTATACTGCTGTCCCTGCGCAGACCGCTCAGCTCGTTCGCCGCACCACCAACCGGTGCAGCGTCATCAGCTTCGGCTGCAGCGCGTCCAGTTCGATCTGCGAAAGGCCGCCCTCGCTCGTTTCGCGCCAGCGGTACACGCCGGGCTCGGATTCCGTCTCCTCGTGCCCGACCAATCGCCGCAAGAATTCGCGTGCATCACCAGTCGAGGCCTTCTCCCGCAAGCTCGGCCGTGCCACCGCCTCCACCGCATAGCTGCGCAGCAATTTGTTCCAGTACGCATCGAAGAGTTCGCTCGAGGCAAAGATGTCGCTCCAGGCCACTTCTCCGCCGTAAGCGACCACCACGCCGACCACCCGCTCGCCCTTCAATCCGGACGTCTCCCTGCGGAAGCGCCGCTGCAGCTCTTCAACCACAGTCTCGACGGAACTCCCCACACGGCGTGATTCATAGATCTTCGTGTATGACTGCGTCTGCGCCTCCACGGTCACCGTTTCATTGATCTCCGCCGCGCTCACGCGCGCAGCGGGCGCCGAAGGACTGGCCATTCTGCCGGAGACATTCGATCCGCCAGTGACCGCAGCCCAAACGTCTGCTTGTTTCTGATTGATCGCTGCATTTTCCCGCACGCTCGGATGCACAATCGTCTTGGCCTCATTGAACGTGGATCCCGCGGACCACCGCCCGTGCTCCACGCAAAACACGTCGAGCGGCAGGGGGTCGCCAAACGGCGCCACGATGCGGTCCTTCGCAATGATACGATCCTGTTTTCCGCCGCTCACCAGTTCGCCCGCAAGCAACAGCAGGGGCCGCTTGCTGTGATTGATCAGCACCAGTTGATTCACGGACGGGCCGCTATTGTCCGGCGGGGTGGGCCGCCCGTTGCCACGATTGCGGATCAGCGTCTCAGCGCCCTGTTCGCGGACGGTGACTTCGCCCCGCGACAACCCTTCTTCCAGCGTAAGAAACGCGCTGGTGTCATACCCCGACGAGCTGACTACCGGAAACACAGTGAGATTTTCGTAAGTAATTGGTTCCAACAGCCGCCAATCGCTTTCCGGCTTCCCCGGCTGTGCCGGCGAGCCGGGCGATGAACAGGCAAAACCCAGTGCAGAGATGCCAAGGAGACTACTTCCCAATAACGTGAAATACGAACGGTCCATACTTTCCTCCTGTGCGTGCGGCGTGAGCACGTTCTGGAGTTAGAACGGACCAGCGGGAATTTCTTGCAGGCAGATCAATCGGCGGGGGAATGCAGTCTACAAGGGCAAAAGGCGAAGGGGAAAATAGCTCAGGAACGCGGGTCGCCCAGGTTGGTGCGCGGCTTGCTCCGCCGGCTACGGGAAGCTTCCGCCTCCTGGCGTTCGTATTCGGCGATTTCCTCTTCCGTATAAGAATAGGAATCGCGCGAGGCAAACATGGACGTCGTGCGGCTGGCCGCCTTTTTCTTTTTGCGCGCTTCCCCGAATTCGTAGCGCGTCATGCGCAGCGGCCCTTCGATGGCCTTTATTTCCACGAGCAGGTCGCTCACCTTTTCCAGGAAATCGTGCAGGTGGAACGGCCGCACCACATAAGGAAGATGCGAGATCTCCAAATGGCCCACGAACTGGCTGCCCGATATTTCCGGCACGACAAACAGGATACGGAGCCGACCGCCCTCTTCCGCCGCCACCCCCGCAAGTTCCCGCAACACCTGAAATGTCGGGGATTCCAAGCCGATCAGCGCGATGTTGGCGATCAGCAGCGAGTACTCCCCGGTCTTCAGTTCGGAGTGCAGCATCGGCACATCCGGCACAATGCGTACACGCCAGCCCTCGGAGTCCAGTATCTGCTTCAGTGCTCCGGAGTTTTGGGGATCGTCTTCCAGGACAAGGATTCCGACCTGCGGCACTGCCGCGTTGGGAAGGGTCGCCATTGGAAAAGTATATTGCGGTGCAAGGGAGGAGGCAGTGCTCGCCAGGACGCGGATTCGTAAAGGGCACCTGTCCCGAGGGACGGGCTGAAGCTCGGGGCTGCTTTGGTGTGGACGTGGAAACCTGCCTTGGGATCATCGTCACCTGCGCAGGATTACGCTGCGTCAGCACCTGGTAGGCCTGGTCATTGATGAAACGCGCCGGCCGAAGCCGCATAGCCTTCACCTCACGCCGTACCAGGTTACCGCTACTCTATTTGCCGATGGCCAGATTGCTGCCCGCGGCGAATTTCTGAAGGCCACTGCCGTCCCAAAACATGCGATAGATCGCCGAATTGCGTGAGGCGTCCGTTCCAGTAAAAAAGATCTGGAGGCCGTCCGTCGACCAGACAGCATTCTGGGCAAACATGTCCAAGGGACTCATGATGACCCGCCGCTTTGATGATATTTCGTAGAGAAAAACCCCCTGGCCGTTTCCCATTTCTTTGTCCATCGGTGTGCCTGGCGGAACTTTGAGCCACTCCGCGGATACCAGGAGCAGATCCGAATTGAGTGGATGGATGCGCACGGCATTGGCGCTCGAAAATCCGAAAGCGTCGCCGAATACCTCCTTTTCAGAAAGTGTGCGTTGCACCGTTCCGTCCTCACTCACCCAGGAGAGCTTTTGCAGATCATCCACGAGAATGGTATGGGCGTCGACCCAGCCACCGATCGACATGATCTCCCCGGGAAAGAAGGCGGTCGCTGCGTCTGGAGAATTGAGCGGCGCGGTCCACAGGTGCCACTGTCCTTCCACGAATTTCAAGAAAGCGAAACGCGCATCGTCCGGTGACCAAACAGCTTGCTGCACAATTCCGTGGAGGAGCTCTGTGGACTTTCCGGTGGTGAGGTCATACAAAACAATTACGCGCATGTTCGTTTTATCGTCGCGCGTGTAAAGAAGTCGGCTTCCGTCATGCGAAACCGCGAGCTGATAGCCATCTGCGGCGGCTTGCCGAGTGACTGTGCCGCGCTTGAATATTACCTTCCCGGCAGAATTGAGGTACGCAAGCGCCACCGGCGGCTTGAAATTGGTAATGGGCTCAAGGACGGTCCTCTTGTCTTTATCCTTGTCTTTGTCGTTCGCGTCCGGATTGTCGTCCGGGTTGAGCTGATTCTTCTTGCGAAATTCCGGAAATTGATCGGGCATACTCTGGCCGCAGCCATTGAGCGTGCCGATCTGCGCGTGGTCCACGACCACGCGAAAGGTGTACTTGATCTCCGCCACCCCGTCCGAACACGCTTCACGAAAGAGTTTCACGCTTGCGTCCGCTCCCGTGGCCGCGTCCTTCGCATGGTACGTCCAGGCTTTGCCGGGATCATCGGCCGAAGTTTCGCCCGGGCCCAGCACAATGGGCGGGTAGTTCGCGCGATCCAGGCGCTCCGGACCCTTCATGCCCAGGCGAAGACCCCACGCAGGCTCGTTGCCATGAGCGATCACCAGAATCGGATAGTGTTTGGAAACCGGCGCGGCCGGCGCCGGCACCGTGCCCGGAGTTTTCGGGGGAGTTTTTGCCGCAGGCTGTTGAGCAGGCGCCTGGGCCAAGAGCGCTCCATTTGGGGCGGCAAAATGGAAAAGCGCGAAAACCAAGGCAAAAAGAAAGATGCGCACGTGAACCGTCCTCGGAACCATCGTCACACGCAAAAAACCGCCGGCGCAGCAGACGCCCACGAAATTAGAACAGAGCGACGATGCGCGGCGCAAGCGAAAGAAGTCGCGCGCCCACGGGAGAAACAGGCCTGAAAGTTCGCCCCAAAGTAAGTGGGTCAGTTTCCGGCGTCTCGACATACCGTTCAAGTGGCATTGGATCAACGAGGTCACAGCGGCGCTCAGGATCGGCTTCCTACAGGCTGGACGCTGCTCAAATGATCTTCTTCCGAGCTCCATCAATGAACTTTTGCCCTGAGAAATGTGCCTCGCGAAACCCCCGCCCCTGCTCGTTCGGAGAATAGAACCACTCACGACAAGTGGATTCTGGCAAGTACACCATCAGAAATTCAAATCGCGGAAGTTGGTGCGGGGCGGCCTCTTTGTCTTACGCTAGCAGCATAAGCGCCCGGGGATTTCGAGTGCTCGTCTGGAGGTAATAACCATGAGAAGGATCATGGCGGCTGTGAGTGTATTGCTGTTGGGTGCCGCCCTGGCCGTAGCGTGGCAGCAGAGCATTAGCGATGACGGCGGGTGGGTTCTTGGACTGGAAAAGGCGTGGAATCGGGCCCTCGAAGAAAAAAACGCCAAGGCTCTGGACATGGTCCTCGCAAACACATTTGTGTCTGTCGATACAGACGGGAGTGTCTCCTCCAAGCGCGAATTTCTGGCCAGTATCGAGTCGCCTGACTACCAGCCGTCCCAGGCAGTGACCGAAGAGAGCAATGTGAAAGTTTACGGGAATGCGGCAGTGGTGGTCGGGATATTCCGAGTGAAAGGGAAGGAGAAAGGGAAACTGTACGTGCATCGCGAACGGTTCGTGGATACCTGGATCAAGAGCAATGGCAAGTGGCAGTGCGTGGCAACGACGAGCACGCTGATAGCTTCAAAACGCCCGGCGGATTAAATCCATCAAGTCAACAGGCTGCGCCACGGGCGGCCACGATCATAACGCTGAAAAAGCTCGCTAGCCCTCACCGGCCAGAACAGGAGTTCATCGAAAGCTGACCCAATGCCCCTGCACATAGGCCTTGACAAGGCGAAGAAAAAGCGAAAGAATGGAGGCCGCTCCGAGGTGAGCTATGTCCCCAGTTCTTCCCCATTCGGCGCCAGTCTTCACCACCCGGCGCCGCCCCGTTCGTCGCCCCGTTGTTTCCTTCCTGCCTTTTTGCCCTGTTGAGCCAAACCCAAGACCAGAGGCCGGCGCCCTTGCCCAGGGTGAAGCCGGCTGGTGCAAGGGAAATCTGGATAGCCCTACGGCGGATTGCCCCCCGCCTCAATTCCAGATTCCCCGTGCGCCACTGGTGGGCATTGCTCGCCTCGCTGCGCAATCCCCGGCGGCGGAAACGAAGCTCCAGTCGGTGGAAAAGCCGGAGTATTTTCTGCTGCGGGTGAAATCCATCCTCAACCGCTGCGATTCAGACCGCGTGCCCTTTGAATGGACAATCAATCCCTACCGGGGATGCGAGTTTGCCTGCAAATACTGCTACGCAAGGTACACCCACGAATACATGGAAATTGGTGGTGGTGACTTCGAGAAAAAAATCTTTGTGAAACAGGATGCTGCGGCGCTGCTGGCGCGCGACGTCTCGCAAAAGTATTCCTACGAATCGAAAGCTTCGGGCTACACGCAAGCCGAACACATCGCCATCGGCACGGCCACGGACCCCTACCAGCCCGCCGAGCGGGAGTACGGCGTAACGCGCGCCTGCCTGGAAGAGCTGGCAAAGCGCGAGGGTTTGAGCATCTCCATCATTACGAAGTCCAACCAGATTGTGCGCGACATCGACATCCTGAAGGTCATCGCCTCCAAATCGGCTTTGACGATCGACATCACGGTCACAACTCTGAAGCCGCGGCTGGCTCGCCTACTGGAGCCGCGCGCCCCGCGGCCCGATTTGCGGCTCAGCGCCATGAAAGAACTGCGTGAGGCGGGATTGCATGTTGGGGTTGCGGCTTCGCCGGTGCTTCCGGGGATGACCGATGGCGAAGGGGAATTGGAGCGCGTCGCGGAAGCGGCAAAAACGGCAGGCGCGGAGTGGTTCTTCTCCGGCGTGCTGTTCCTGATGCCCGCGTCGGCAAAGCAGTTCCTTCCATTCGTGCGCGAGAAATTCCCGCACCTTGCCAGGCAATACGATGATTGGTACCGCCGCAACGGTTATGCGCCGGAAGAGTACCGGCGAAAGATTTCCGAGCGCGTCCTGCGCATCCGTCAGAAGTTCGGACTCGCGGCGCGGCCCTGGGAAGGCAATCGTCCCGCCGCACTGCGCGCCCAGTTGTCGCTTGGTTGGGATGCTGCGGCGGTCAGCGGAGAACTGCAGCGCACGCGGTCCTGCACCGCGAGCTAGGCCGCGGGGAAAACGCAGCGCTCAACTCGGCGGCGCGTCCAGACCGAACTCGCGGTGGGCCGTAAGCAGAGCCGTTTTCACCGCTTTTTCCTCAATCACAAAGGAAATGTTGGATTCCGACGAACCCTGAGCGATGGCAATGATGTTCACATGCTGGTTTCCCAGCACGCTGAAGGTTTTTCCCGCGATGCCGGGGATGCCGCGCATGTTTTCGCCGACAACCGCAACGATGGCGATAGTGGGATCCACGTTAATGTGTTCCACCTTTTGGTGAGCCAGGTCCTGTGAGAACTCCTTGCGCAGCGCGTCCACGGTGCGTTGCGCGTCCGCAGAGGAGACGATGAAGCAAATATCGTTTTGTGAAGACGATTGTGAAATCAGCAGCACGTTCGCGCGCACTTCCGCCGTCGTCGAAAACGTGCGCCCCACCACGTCCGGCAGGCCAACAATTCCGGGCCCCCCAAGACTGATCAGCGTCACATCGCGGATCGCGGTCAGCGCCTTCACACCGCCTCCCGTGCTCTGCCCTTCCGGAGTTATTTTCGTACCCAGCCGCTCGGGAGCGAAGCTGTTGCGGATCCACACGGGAATCGCCGCTTGCACAACCGGCTTCAGGGTTTTCGGATGCAAAACTTTCGCGCCGAAATAAGCAAGTTCCGCAGCTTCTCGATAGGAAATGACCGGGATCGTGCGGGCCTGCGGCACCAGGCGCGGGTCGGCCGTCAGCACACCGTCCACATCCGTCCAGATAATCACTTCTTCTGCGTCCAGAGCCGCGCCAAGAATCGTCGCGGAATAGTCGGAGCCGCCGCGCCCGAGCGTGGTAAGCAGTCCGGCGGGCGTGGCGCCAATGAAGCCGGTGACGATGGGAACCACGCCGGCGTCTAGCAAAGGACGCAAGCGGGCTTGCGAAGCCTCGCGCGTCAACTCCATATCCGGCTCGGCGCCGCCGTGAAACGCATCGGTGATGATCAATTGCGTTGCTTCCACGGCCTCGCTTTGCAAGCCCAGTTCGCGAACTGCTCCAGCCACCATGGGAGCCGAAAGGCGTTCGCCGAGACTCGAGATGGCGTCCAGCGCGCGCGGCGTGAGTTCGCGGAGCAGGGCCGTGCCCTCGCAGAGGCGGCGTCCCTCGGCAAAAACCTCTTCCATGCGCTGGCGAATGGGAAGCCGCCGCTCGGGGTCAGGAATAAGCGAGGTGAGGGCCGCGTCGTGCTGTGTCCGAAGCTGGTCGAAAACGGCGAAGGCGGCGCCATGGTCGCCAGACTGCGCGGCTTTGGCGGCTTCGATGAGGCGGTTGGTCACGCCGCTCATCGCCGAAACGACCGCGACGCACGGCGTATTCCGCGCGGCTGCCGCAACGATTTGTGCCGCTCTGGCAATGCACGAGGCGTCGCCCACTGAGGTGCCGCCAAACTTCATGACCTGTAAGCGCGATTTCATGACACTCCGTCCGGCCGCCGATGGATTGAGCGATTTTCAGCAGAGCGCCCGGCCTTTCATTGTAAGTCATTGCTACTGCAGCTGTGCAGGAAGGCGCACCCGCCGCAGCGCAACTGCAAAGAGAGAAAAGGCTCAAGGAACGATGATGCGAGACTCCTCTTGCTTCAATTCCTTAGCGCCGGGGAATTGGCCGCGGAGAAATTCAATGAAGAGGCGCGAACGGGAACGCCCGTTGGTGCGCAGAATCCCCATGCGGAACAGAAACACGAGCAACTGAAAAATATCGCCGTCCTTGATGGAACCAAAAGAGGTTTGCTCGGGCTGCTGCTTCGCTTCGGTGAGAAACGCGGCCAGCGAATCGTAAAGTTCGTGCCGGAGGGCCGGAACCGGCGGTTGCTCGTAAACGATACCGGCGATCAGCGTTTTGTACGATTCGGCCAGGGCCTGCAGCGCGGCAAGCACGTCCGGATCGGCCGTCGCGGGCTGCGCCGCACAAAATTTGGCGATGGTGAAGGCCATCGCGGAAAGAAGCTGCGGGTGCCGGTGAACCATGTCCGAGGAAAGCCGGACGTCCAAGAGCGGGGTGTTCGCGGGTAACGAGCGCGGATGCTGCTCTTCGTAGCGGTGCGCGGAAAGCAGGTAGGCGCAGTCCGCGGGGCAGTCGATGGTGACTTCGCGCTCCGTGCCGCAACACACCGCGCAGATTTTTTCCGCTTTGGCCGGGCAAAAACGGCCCGCCTTGCGTTTCTGACAAATTGGACAAGCCACGAATGATCCCCTGGAGTGAAAAAGTCAGGATATCACGCCATGATGATTTTGTTGTGGAAGCGGCGGGCCGCGATGATCAGCAGGGCCGCACCCATCAGGAAAAGAACCACGGCATCCGACCACAAATGAATCCAGCCGGCGCCGCGCAGAATGATGCCGCGGGTTATGTTGATGTAATAGGCGGCGGGCACAAAATAACTGAGGTAATAGAAAAACTTGGGCATCGTTTCGCGCGGAAAGATGTAGCCGGAGAAAAAGATGCTCGGGAGTATGGTAATAAACGCGAGCTGCATGGCGTTGGCTTGCGATGTCGCCTTGCTGGAAATCAGAATGCCCAGGGACAACGAAACGAAGAGGTACGGCAGCGAGAGAAACGCGAGAAGAATGACGCTGCCATGAATGGGCACGCCAAACAGAAATCGCATCGCCACCAGCAACATGCTGAGCTCGAAGAATCCTATCCCGAGATACGGAAGCAGCTTGCCGAGCAACAGGCCCATGGGGCGCACGGGTGTCACGAAGAGCTGCTCCAGCGTGCCGCGTTCCTTCTCCCGCACGATGGAAAACGCGGTCAGAAAGGTCGTCACGTTCAAGAGCAGCACCGCCACCAGGCCGGGCAAAAAGAAATTGGGCGAACGGGAATCCGGATTGAAGAGAATTTTCGGGCGCATCTCCACCGGGAAGGAGGCACTGCTATTGGCTAAAACGCGGCGCAACGATTCATCGAGGCCGATGGCGGTGGTGACGTTGATCGCCTGGCCCGCCACCGACGAATCAGAGCCGTCAATCAGCACCAGGACCTGCGCGCCGGTCTGGTGCAGCAGCCGGTCGGAGTAATCCACGGGAATCTTGACGCCTACGCGGCACTTGCCGGAGATGATCGCGTCGTTGAGGTCCCGGTCACTGTTGACGTACCGGATGAGGTGAAAGGTGTCGGAATTCTTCAAGCGGTCGAGGAGTTCGCGGCTCTCACGGCGACCGTCGGCATTGTATATGACCGTGTTGATCTGGCGGATGTTCGTGTCGATGGCATAGCCAAGCAGAAACATCTGCAGAATCGGAATGATCAGGGAAAAGAACAGCGTGGAGAAATCGCGCTGGATATGCAAGGACTCCTTGTAAAAGACAGCGCTAAAACCGCGGAAGAGATTATTCACGGGAGGCCTCCTGCTGCGCCTGGTGCTTGCTGGTGAGCTCGACAAAAACATCCTCCAGGCTCGGAGCGAGCGGGCGAATCTCCGCGACGACGATGTTTCTTTTCAGGAGTTCTTCGCGCAGCCCGTTCAGATCGTAGTGATCGTCAACCAACGCGTGGATGGATTGCCCGTAAATGGTGGCGTTGCGCACGCCGGGAATTTCCCGCGCAAGACGTAGCGCGCGCGTCACCTGTGGCGTGGTGATCTCAATGCGCAGGGTCCCGGCGAGTTGCACATCGGGAAGCTCACGAAGCGAGTCGGGCGTCCCGTCGGCGATAAGCTTGCCGAAATATATGTAGGCGACATGGCTGCAGCGCTCCGCTTCGTCCATGTAGTGCGTGGTCACGAAAAAGGTAATGCCTTGGCCGGACAGCTCGAAAAGCAGGTCCCAAAGCTGGCGGCGCGCCACGGGGTCAATGCCCGCCGTGGGCTCATCGAGAAAAACCAGCTTGGGCTCGTGCAGCATGGCGCAGCCGAGAGCGAGGCGCTGTTTCCACCCGCCGGAAAGCTGCGACGCCAGTCGATGGATATACGGGCCCAGGCCGTTGATCTGGATGATCTCGTCCATGCGCTTGCGCAGGTGGTCATTGGAAAGGCCGTAGATGCGGCCGTAAAAGGTGAGGTTTTCGGAAACGGTAAGATCAGTGTAGAGGCTGAAATTTTGCGACATGTAGCCAATGTTTTCACGGACGGCTTCCGCATCCTTGCTGACATCGAATCCCTCGACTTCGGCGTGCCCTCCGCTTAGGGGCAGCAGCCCGGTGAGCATCTTGATGACCGTGGTTTTGCCGCTGCCATTGGGGCCGAGAAACCCGAAGATCTCCCCCTTTTCCACGCGGAAGCTGACGTCGTTCACGGCGGTGAACTTGCCGAAACGCCGGACCAGGCGCTGCGCGGAAATGGAGGGCTGCGTTGAGGGGGTCACAAATCAGCTCGCAGCCGAAAGCTTCACGTCAGCGGCCATGCCGGCGCGGACGCGGTGAGAGGAATCGTCGATGCGTACCTTCACGCCGAAGACCTGGTGAACGCGCTCCTCAACGGTCTGCACATTGCGCGGCAGGAACTCGGCCTGCTGGTTGATCTGCTCAACCACGCCGGCGAATGACTGATTGGGGAAGGAATCCACGTGGATCTCGGCTTTCTGGCCGAGTTGCACACGGCCGATCTGGGTTTCCGGGATGTAGATGCGGACGTAAATCTGCTCGCGCTCCAGGAGCGTGGCGATCGGCGTGTTGGGGGCGATCAGATCGCCCGGGCGAACGTCCAGGACTTCGACCGAGGCGGCAGAGGGGGCGAGAACCTGGCGCTCGCGGAAGCGCGCTTCGTCGTATGAGAGGAGTGCTCGCGCGGCGGCAACGTCTTCGCTCCGGTTGCCGCGCTCGAATTTTTCGAGTGTGGCCTGCGTCTGATGATAGCGGGCTTCCGTGGCTGCAATTTCTTCCGGGCGGTAGCCGCGCTTCAGTTCATCGAGCTTCTGCTGGGCGCCTTCCTTCTGGGCCAGAGCCATCTTCCAGTTGGCTTCGGAAGTATCGCGCTGCTGCTTGGAGACGAGGTCTTTCGCGGCGAGTGCGTCGTAGCGCTGAAAATCGAGGTGCGTGCGTATCTCGTCCGCGGTGGCGCGGTCGAGGTCGGCTTGCGCGGCGTCAATGTCTTCCTGGCGGTAGCCGTTTCTGCGCTGGTCGTACTCGGCTTTTGCCTGAGCGGCCGCCGCGCGGGCTTCCGCAATTTCCTCGGGACGGAAACCGCGCTCTGCCTTTTCGGCGTTGGCGCGCGATTGCGCAAGGGAAGCCTGCAACTCGCGATCGTCAAACGTAATCAGCACCTGGCCCGGTTCCACGGAATCACCTTCCCGGACAAGGACCTTGTCGATGCGCCCGCCGACCTTCGAGCCGACGCGAATGTTGCGCGCCTCGACCGTGCCGGAGCCCTGCAATTGCGTCTGGTGATGGAACCACCCCGCGGAATACGCAGCCACGGCCGCGAGCGCCGCCACCACCACGACGATGAGAATGGCCTTGCGATTCATAAGATCAATCCTTTTGCCCGGATACTGAAGGTACGGTGCCCGAACTCGAAAGGTTACTTGGCGCACGCGGTGATAGCCCCGACCAAATGATTTCAAACGCGGAATCCATGCGTGATTGCAGCGACGCATCACCGTAGAGCGACCAGATGAGCAAGGTTCCGAATATCGTTTGGCGAAAAACCAAGGCAATCTCCGCGGCCGGGAGGTCGTCGCGGATCTCGCCGCGTCCCTGGCCCAGTTGAATCATCTCTGTGTGGAAGGCCAGGACGCGAGCCTGGAGGTCGAGCATGGCCTCGCGAACCTGGGAATTCGAGAGAAAGGCCAGGAGAAGAACGCGAATGATGTCAGGATTGCGCACTGGTTCCTGTGTCATGAGCGCTGCAAGCGAGCGCATGAACTGGGGCATGGGCTGGGATGTGCGGCGAGCTTCCTCGACGGCGAGACGGAGCTTTGCGAGCTGCATTTCGGCAAAGGCCAGGAGGATGTGGTCCTTGCTGGGGAAATAGTTGAAGAAGGTGCCTTTGCCCACGTCGGCGGCGTTGGTGATGTCTTCAACAGTGGTTTCGGCAAAACCCTGCTTGGCGAAAAGGTCGAGGGCGGCGCGGAAAAGACGTTCGCGAAGCTCAATGCTGTGGCGTTCGCGGCGGTTGGAGGGGTGAGGTAGAGGCAGAGTGGGCATTATGACCTCCATTCATAATTGACTATAAGTCATTTTATGTGCATTGTCAATACCAGACACTCCTGCGGGTAGCTAGTGCCCAGCAGCACATCTTTAATGATATGAAGGAGTTAGATCTCCTTACCCGAAGAACGGTTCTTGGGTGACTTCTGGTTCAGATAGGAAATCATTTTTTGCGCTGAGGGAGGCACGGGCTCGACACCCTTGAAGATGATGTCGCCGGGGTCAATTCTCTTGTGATAGAGGCTGTCGTTGGCACTATTGTCCGGGCGAACCGTAGAGCCGGCCAGAGAGATGCCGGCAAAGAGGCCGCGCGCACGCGAGTAGGAGAGAATCTCCGCCCGCAGGGTGACGTCGGTGGAGGCTTCGGCGTTGCGTCCCTTGGGACCTGCCGCAGCAGAAGCGTCGGCGCCGAGTTTCACCTTGCTGCTAAGGAGGGACTTGGCCCCTCGCTCGTTCATGACCAGCAGCACGAAATCCGTGGCTTGTGCTCCGATCTGCAGGCCGAAACTCCCGCCTTCCAGGGCCATCATCGTCGGTGCGCTCCAGGGTCCGGTGAAATTCTCGCCGGTGCGGCAAGTCATGGCGCCGCGGCCATAGCTGCCGCCAAAGACGAACGCAGCTTTGACGACAGATGGGTAAACGATGATGCAGTCGGCTTTGTCAATCAGGTCTTGGGGGATGTTGTCCGGTATATCCATGATCTCCTGGACCACCGTGCCGCAATTCTCCAGCCGCTCTTTTTCCTTCCTGTCATCGGCCTGCAGCGGGAGGGCGATGAGCGAATAAGCCAAGAGAATGGGAAATATCTTTTTCATGTGTTGCCACCTTCTTTGCCGTTAGGTTCCCATAGTTTATGACGAAATGGCCTGGGCGGCGAAATCAGCGAGTCGAAGCCAGCCGGAAGGAACCTTGCCTGCTCTGCCCTCGTGGAACTTCGCCGTAGGGAGCTCCCGCAGGCTTTCGAATATACTTTCAAGCAGTGGCATTTGCCAATAGAGGAATTATGAAACGAAATGCCGGTGCTGCGAGGAGATTGACATTTTGTTTCGTGGTGCTGCTCGCAGCGTCGAGCGCAGCGAGTCCGCAGAGTTTGCACGCGACGCAGCAAGGCGCCGGGAAAAGCGGAGTAGCGCAGGAGAAAAAGGCGGAGGAGCGGTTCGCGGAGAGGGCCGAGAACCTGGTGAGCGCGGCACCCGTGAACAAAGGGGAGTGGGGTTTGTTGGTGTTTGACGCGGCAACGGGAGAAGCGCTCTACGAGAAGGACTCGGACAAGTACTTTACTCCGGCTTCCAACATGAAGCTGCTCACGACCGCGCTGGCGCTCGACAAACTGGGGCCCGACTACAGGTTCCGCACAACGGTGGAGACGCACGGCACGATTGCGCAGGGAGTCCTTTCGGGGGACGTGATTCTCGTTGGGCGGGGCGACCCCAATCTTTCCAATCGCAAGTTTCCCTTTGACGTCAAAGAGGAGTTTGACGGGCCGCCGGAAAAAGTCCTGATCGCGCTGGCGGATCAAATAGTGGCGCGCGGGGTGAAGGAAATTTCCGGAGACATCGTGGGGGATGACAGCTACTTTCCTCGCGATCGCTATCCGGATGGCTGGGAAATTGACGACATGGTGTGGGAGTACGGCGCGGCCATTTCCGCGATTGTGTTGGACGACAATACAGTCACATTGACGTTGACACCCGGAGAGAAGGCCGGGGATCGCGTCATGGGAGTGGTGGAACCAGCGACGCCCGATTTCGCGGTCAGGAATGAGGTGACCACCTCGAACAAAGCTGAGAAGGCGGACCTGACGCTGGTGCGCGAGCCGGGCTCAACTATCTTGGTGCTGAGCGGCACACTGCCGGCAAACAGTGCGCCGCGCAAGTTGGTGCTGGCGATTCAGGAGCCCGCGCAGCATGCGGCGAGCACACTGGCGCGTCTGCTGGCGGAGCGCGGGGTGAAATTCTGGGGAACGATACGGGCAAACCACGAGCCCGACCCGGCGGAGGCAATGCGCACGGTGCTGGCGGAGCATGTGTCGCTGCCGTTGGGAGACACGCTGAAGCTGGTGAACAAAATCAGCCAGAATCTGCACACCGAGATATTGTTGCGCACGGCGGCACGGCAGCAGGGGCGCTGGGCCAAGTCGGACGATCTGCTGAAATTCCCGGAGGAGTTCTATGCCAAGGCCGGGATTGCGCCGGGGGATGTGGTGCAGGAGGATGGGTCTGGAATGTCGCGGCACGACTTGGTAACGCCGCGGGCCTTGGCGGCATTGCTGCTGTTTGCGCAAAAGCAAATCTGGTTTCCGGTTTACTTTAACTCTTTACCGGTGGCGGGAATCGATGGGACGCTCAGCGACCGGATGATGAAGGCTGGGATGATGGGAAGGATTCACGCGAAGACCGGGTCGGTCGCGCATGTGCAAACGCTCTCCGGCTATGCCGATACACCGGGCGGGAGGCGCCTGATTTTTTCGTTCATGAGCAACAACCAGAGTGTGAAGAATCATGAGGTGCACGACGCGCTGGACGGATTGTGCATGGCCATGGTGGAAGAATTTGACGTGAAGAAGTAAAAAAGTAGTTACGGAAGCAGACAAGGAAGACATGAACGACGAACGGATTGTGACGGTATTTGGCAGCTCGCGCCCGAGCGAGGGCGACTCGGATTACGCAGAGGCACGCGAGTTGGGGCGCCGGCTGGCAGAACGGCGTTTCGCAGTATGCAGCGGCGGCTATGGAGGCGTGATGGAAGCGGCGTCGCGCGGGGCGAAAGAAGCCGGCGGAAAAACATACGGCGTGACCGCGGAATTTTTCGGACGCAAGGTGAACGAGTGGATTGACGTCGAGATAAAAAAGAAAACTTGGGAAGAGCGGCTGTTTGAATTGATACGGGTGGCTGATGGCTTTGTGGCCTGCAAGGGCGGCACCGGCACGCTGGTGGAACTCGCGGTGGTCTGGGAGATGCTGAACAAATCGGTGATGGCAAGGAAACCGTTTGCCGTGCTGGGGAATTTTTGGCAACCGATTCTGGAGTGGGTGCGGGAAGTGGAACAGGGGCCGCGGTCTTCGAGTGCATCACGGGTTTGGGGCGAGGCCGACGGGAATCTGGTGCACACCGTGGCTACACCGGAAGAGGCCGCCAGTTATCTGGCTGAGGAAATGAAGAGAGGCAAGTAGAGAGAATGTCGCGCTCGGCGCAAGCAGTGCTGGAATTCGACAAGCTGCGGGAATTATTGCGGTTGAGGACGACGTGCGCGCCTGGGAGGCGTCATGTCGGCGAGCTTGAGCCGGGAACGAATCGCGCCGCGCTCGAAAGCGCCTTCGCCTTGATCCGTGAAGGGCGGGAGTGGCTGCGCGCGGAACGCGAACTGGGATTCGGCGCCCTGGCCGATCCGGCCCCCTGGCTAGAGAAGCTGGACGCACCGGGAGTGGTGCTGGAGCCGGCGGAATTTCTGGATGTCGGTTCGTTGCTGGAAACTTCAGCGTGGCTGCGGCAGCAGTTCCGCGAAGACTCGGCAAAATTCCCGCTGCTGGCGGCGCATTGCGCCACGCTGGCGGATTTCCGGGATTTGCAGGCCGCGATCAAGCGATGCGTGCTGCCGAATGGAGAAATCAGCGATGACGCATCCAGCGCCTTGCGGCGGATTCGCGCAAACATCGTGCAGACGCGCGAGTCCATCCAGCGCACACTAAAACAGATTCTGCGGGCCAGGCAGGCGGAGGCGGGGGAAGACTACGTCACACTGCGGAACGACCGCTTCGTGATTCCCGTGCGCGCGGAACACCGGCGCAGCGTGCAGGGCGTGGTGCATGGCGCCAGCGGCACGGGGCAAACCGTGTTTGTCGAGCCCTTCGAAACGGTTGAGACGAACAACCAGTTGGTGCAACTCGCCGAAGACGAAGCGGCGGAGATTTTCCGGATACTGAAGGAACTTACGGATCGCTTACGCGGGATGCACGGGCCGCTGCAAGCCGCGGCGGAAACGATCGCAGAGCTCGACAGCGTCTTCGCGCGGGCGCGCTTTGCTCGGGATTTCGATGCCTGCGTGCCGGAGTTTTCCGCCGCTGCGGAATTGCGCCTGGACGCCGCGCGGCACCCGGTGCTGGAAGACAAGCTGCGAAAAGAAAATCGCGCCATTGTGCCCATTTCGCTGGCCTTGAGCGGGGAAGAGCGCCTACTGGTGATCAGCGGGCCGAACACCGGCGGAAAGACCGTGGCGCTGAAGACCACCGGCGTGGCGGCGCTGTCCGCGCAGGCGGGGATTCCCGTGGCGGCGCAACGCGTGGTGCTGCCGCTCTTCGATCGCGTGCTGGTGGACATTGGCGACGAACAATCCATCGCGGCGGATCTTTCTACATTCTCCGCGCACATGCTGAACTTGAAGTCCATGTTGGAGGAAGCCACGCCAAAATCGCTGGTGCTGGCGGACGAAATGGGCACAGGCACGGCGCCAGAAGAGGGAGCGGCGCTGGCAGTGGCCTTGCTGGGCGAATTTCACAAGAAGAACTGCTTTGTGCTGGCAACCACGCATCACGACCGCTTGAAAACCTACGCCTCGACAACACCGGGCGTGGTAAATGCCGCTGTGGAATTCGACGAGGTGAATCTGCGGCCGACCTTCCGATTGATGGTCGGCGTGCCCGGCGGTTCCAGCGGCATCGCGATCGCGCAGCGGTTGGGGCTGGCGGATTCGATCATCGAACAGGCGCGCTCGCTGCTAACGCCGGAATCGCGCGAAGCCGCGGATCTCATCGGCTACCTCCATCGCAGCCGGGACGATCTGGACCTCATGCAGAGGCAGATGGCCGACGAACGCCATGCGCTGGAACAGGAGCGGCGCAAGCTTCGCGCGGAATGGGTAGAGCGGCAGAAGCAGCGGATCGCGGAGCTGGAGCAGAAATTCGCGGAAATGCAGAGGCGCTTCGAGGAAAATGTGGCGCGGGTCGTGGATGCCGTGAAGGAGCGGGAACTGCGCGCGCAACTCGAAAAAACCGCCCGGCGCAAATTGCAGGATGTGCGCGGCGAGGCCAAGGAAGAACTGAACGCCGCTGTTGTACTGACGATTTCGGAATCGCAGCAGGATCTTGGTTTGAAGCCCGAAGCGCTCGAAGCGGTGAGCCTCGAAAAGCTGCAGCCAGGAGTGAAAGTACGCGTGCGCGGCTTCAGCAAGGCGGTGATTCTGCGGCGCGTGGAAGGCTCCTCAGCCGAAATTGAAGCAGGCCCGCTGCGCATGAAAGTAGCCGTGGAGGAGATCACGGGAATCGAAAGCGCGCCGGCGGGGAAAGCGGTGGCAGTGCCGGCGAAGCGGGAAAACATCACGGTGCGCGCGCAGTCCAACGAAGGCGGTGCAACGGGCGAGATCAACGTGATCGGGATGACGGTCGAGCAGGCCACCGACCGGGTAGACAAATTCCTGGATGAAGCGGCACTGGCGAATCGCCAGCAGGTGCGCATCATCCACGGCCATGGTACGGGCGCTTTACGGCGCGGCCTCGGGGAGTTTCTAAAGACGCACCCGCTCGTGGAGAAAACGGAGTTCGAGAGCGAGGAGCACGGGGGCAAAGCGATCACAGTAGTGGATTTGAGACCATAGACCGGACAAATGGCGGAAGCGGGATCATTTGCGGATAAGGTGAAGCAGCAGGCGGACATTGTCCGCGTGGTGGGCGAGTACGTGCGCCTGAAGAAGAGCGGGCAGAACTTCACGGGACTCTGCCCCTTTCATGGCGAGAAGACGCCGTCGTTCGCGGTGCATCCGGTGAAACAGATTTTCCATTGCTTTGGCTGCGGCAAGGGCGGGGACGTTTTCAGTTTTGTGATGGAGATGGAGAAGTGCCAGTTCCCGGAGGCGCTGCGCATCGTGGCCGAAAAATGCGGCATTGCGATCCCACGCCCAAAGGAGCGTTCCCCAGAAGAACGAAAGGAGAATCAGCAGCGGGCCGCGCTGGTGGAGATGCACCGGGAAGCCCAAGCTTTTTTCGTGCACCAACTCGAAACCACGGCAGAGGGCAAGGCGGCGCGCGCATACCTGGAGGATCGCGGCCTGAATGCCGAGGCCGTGGCGCGATTCGGCATTGGCTATGCCCCAAGCGGCGGGGATGCGCTGCTGCGCTACCTGAAACAAAAATATGCGGAGAAGTTGTTGGTGGAATCAGGGCTGATTTCGCGGGACCAGAGCGGGCGTCTGTTTGACAGGTTCCGCCGCCGCATCACCTTCGCGATTGCAAACGAATCGGGGAAAGTCGTCGCGTTCGGCTGCCGCGCCCTGGGCGACGACCTGCCGAAATATCTGAACTCGCCGGAAACGCCCATCTACTCGAAGAGCAACGTGCTCTATTACATGGACCGCGCCAAGGACGCCATCCGCCGTCAGGATTTCGCCGTCCTGGTGGAAGGCTACATGGACGCGATCGCGGTCGCGCGCGCGGGAATCAGCAACGTGGTGGCCAGTTGTGGCACGAGCCTGGCTGAGCCGCAGATCAAATTGCTGGGGCGGTTCACGAAGCGCGTGATCGTCAACTATGACCCCGACGCGGCGGGGCAAGCGGCCACGGAGCGCTCCATCTCGCTGCTCCTGGAGCAGGATTTTGAGGTGCGCGTGCTGGCGCTTCCGGCGATTGGCGACAAGAAGGCCGATCCCGATTTGTTCATCCGAGAGAAGGGCGCGGAAGCCTACGTCAAGGCGTTGAAAGAGTCGCCGCCCTACGTGGATTACCTGATTGCGCGAGCCCGGCAAATGGATTTGACCACGGGCGAAGGAAAACTGCGGGCGCTGAATTTTCTGATGCCCTATTTGCAGAAAATTCCCAACCGGCTGTTGCGGTCGGAATGGGCCACGCGGATTTCGCAGCAACTGCGCATCGAAGAGCCGGTATTGCGCGCGGCGCTGAGCAAAGCTGCGGCCGAGCGGCGCAGCGAGGTGAAGACGCAGCCCGAGCTGGTGGGAAAGAGCGCCAAGCCGATCGAACGGCGTTTGATTCGCATGCTCATGGAAGCGGAGGGATTCCGCCGGGAATTGGCGCAGCGGCTCCAACAAGGCGGATTATACCGGGGCCTGGAGACGGAAAAGGTCTTTGCCGCGCTGATCGTGGCCGCGCTCTCCGATCAGCCCATGCAGGCCACGGAAATCGGGGCGCTCCTGGAGGATCGCGACCGCCGGATGCTGTTCGAGATACTCTTCGAGCCGGCCCAGGAAGGCACCTGGGAAGAAGCGGAGAGCTGTCTGGAGGCGCTGCGGCGCAGGCTGATCGAACAGGAACTTGCTGAAGTGCAACGCAGCATCGAGGCCAACGCGGCGGGGCCGGACTTGCGCGAACTCCTGACGCGAAAACAGGAACTGATGAAGCGGCTGGCAGCAGAACGCTGAGCCGTTTGCCGCGGGAAAGACGTCCGGGCGGCCCCGCCATCTTGCAAGGAAATGGTTGACTTGGCAGGACTTAAACGTGTAGCGTAAAAAGGTTATGCGGATAACGGTTTCGCTCCCTCCGGCATCCATATATTAGTGTGAGTTGCCGAGGAGCCGTTTAGGGATCGGTTCGGCAGGCGGGCTAAGCGTGCGGCAGCAGCAGGCAAAGGGCGCAGCGTACAGGGCTTCACTGAAAAAATTAAGAGCTTCGCGGAGGATTGCACCCCTCCCCTTCGATATCTTGAGCCGTCGGTTCGTGCTCGGTACGAGGAGTGTGCAGGCTTGCCCACCTGATGCCAGCAATAAAGTATTCGACTAATTGTGCGGGAGGAGTGTTGTGGCAGCTACGGGCTTGGAAGAAAAATATGATGCGGTAAAGCAGCTCATTGCCGTCGGCAAGGAGCGCGGCTATCTGTTGTACGACGAGGTCAACGACTCGCTCCCCGCGGAAGTGCATTCGTCGGAAGAAATCGACGACCTGCTGACAACTTTCGAGCGCAATGGAATCGAGATTTATGAAGACGCCGCATCGGCCAAAGCGGCGCGCGCCGTGGAAGTGTCCATCGAGCAGGGCGACCACGACGCCGTGGTCAAGGACGAGGCCCACGCCGAAGAAGGCAGCGACCTGGACCTGACGCCCGGCTCGCTGGAAAAAACGAACGACCCGGTGCGCATGTACCTGCGGGAAATGGGCACGGTGCCTCTGCTCACGCGCGAAGGCGAAGTGACCATCGCCAAGCGCATCGAACGCGGGCAGTTGGTGGTGATGAAGGCCATCACGCGGTCGCCCATCGTGATCAAGGAACTGATCGCGGTCGGGGATGATCTGCGGAAGGGCGCTCGGTCCATCAAGGAAATCGTCCAGTTTGACGACGAAGAGCTGACCGAAGAGAAAATCGCCAACAAAACCAAGCAGACGCTGAAGCACATCGACAAGATCGCCAAGCTTTATGAGCTGGCGCTGAAGCAGGCGGTCAAGCTCGACAACACGGCGAAATCCAAAAAGCGGCCGTACGTGCGCGCGAAGTGGGCTGTAGCCCGGACGCGTGTGGAGATTTCCCTGGAAATTCGCGGCATCGACTTCAACCCGTTCGAGAAAAAGCGCCTCGTGGACAAGATGCGCGGCACGGTCGAGCGGCTGCAGTCCCTCGAGCGCGAAGCGGGGCGCCTGGAGCGCCGCGCGGATGTATCCAAAGGCGAGAATGCCGCCGAAGCGCGCCGCGAGTTGCGCACACGACGCTCGGAGTTGAAGGACATCGAGGACGCCAGCGAGGTCGGGCTAACCGAACTGAAGCGCACACTGACCATTATTCAGCGTGGCGAAGCGGAAGCGGAACAAGCCAAGAAAGAATTGATCGAAGCGAACCTGCGGCTCGTCGTTTCCATCGCCAAGAAATACACCAACCGCGGGCTGCAGTTTCTGGACCTCATTCAGGAAGGCAACATCGGCCTGATGAAGGCCGTGGACAAGTTCGAGTGGCGTCGCGGCTACAAGTTTTCGACCTATGCGACCTGGTGGATCCGCCAGGCCATCACGCGCGCTATTGCCGATCAGGCGCGTACCATCCGTATTCCCGTGCACATGATCGAGACCATCAACAAACTGGTGCGCACCAGCCGGCAATTGGTGCAGGAACTTGGCCGCGAACCCACCAGCGAAGAAATTGCCAAGCGCATGGACATTCCGGTGTCCAAGGTGCGCAAGATCCTGAAAATTGCGCAGGAACCGATCTCTCTGGAAACCCCCATTGGTGAGGAAGAAGATTCGCATCTTGGAGATTTCATCGAGGACAAGGCCGTGGTCTCGCCCTCGGATGCGGTCATCAACCTGAATTTGAAAGAGCAGACCTCTTCTGTGTTGAAGACGCTGACGCCCAGGGAAGAGAAAGTCATCAAGATGCGCTTTGGCCTGGACGACGGCAGTGAGCATACGCTCGAGGAGGTGGGCCAGTCGTTCGCGGTCACGCGCGAGCGCATCCGTCAGATTGAAGCCAAGGCGTTGCGGAAGTTGCGGCATCCCTCGCGCTCGCGAAAGCTGCGAGCCTTCCTGGAAGGGCCGTCGCGCGATTATCTATAGACGGAAGCGAAGCGCGAAAATCGAAAAACGAAATTCGTTCAGAACGCCCGGTGAAAACTGGGCGTTTCTGCTTTTGGTCAGGGAAGAAGCTCCATATAAGCGGAATAAGTGTGCGGCTCAGGCACGGCCTGGCCCTCCTGCCGCAAGTCATTCAGGTGCAGCGCGAGCGCGGCGCGCAGGTTGCGCTCCACTTCATTGCGCGTGCGGCCCGACGAAACACAGCCAGGCAAATCCGGGGAATAGGCGGCATAACCCGCTCCCGTTTCTTCGATCACGATGAGATATTTTTTCATGGCCTCCGTCCTGATCTGGAGCAAGCAAAGAAACGCTCGACGTGCCAACGCGTCTGCCGCTCTGCCGGGGATATTTGAAAGGCCGGACTCTAACGGGCGTCGAACCTTGCGAGGACGACTCCCGCGTTGTGCGGGAACCTGTAGTCGCTTCGCAACGCGCGAATGACACCGCCGACTTCTAGTTCGATACGCTAGCCCCTTGCAGTGTGAGAGTCAATGAAGATTCACGCGAGGTGCGAGTAATGAAATAGCATGAGAAACGAAAACGCCAACTTGCCTCAGTGGCGGGAAGAAGAATCCTCCGGCAGGCGATAGAAGTGCCGGAGGAAATGAACGGTCCAAAGAACCATCGAAAGGAGGAATGCGGCCAGCACTTCGATCATGGTGCCGTTGTCGAAACGCCCGTCCGGCGAAAGGTTTGCCCGAATGGCGAGAAAGGTGGCGAAAAGGAGAACGAACAGGATGGCGCAACCGGACCAGGCCATCTGCGCGGCGATAAAACGAAAAGTTTCCTCGCGGCGCGCCGGTGCCAGCCAATAGCTCTTGTGCGGGAGATTGATCCGTTTGTCCGGGCGAGCAGCGATGAAGCGCGGCACAAGGAAAGTGAAGAGGAACGTCAAGCCCACGACCAGCAGCATGATCAGGAAAAATGTGTCCTTGGGCTGCCAGCCGTTCGGCGTGCCGTCGAATCGGAAATGTGAAGCCATTCTCTCCGGCAGGAGCGGATAGGAACGTGCCCAGCTAAGAACTCCCACGGTGAGCATCAAGCAATAAATGATTTTGGGACCGCGCGCATCGTCCATGGATTGGCCCCGCCTCCAGATTAGGACCGGCCAACGCCACCCGCAAAGCATTTGCCAGTCGCTGTGTCCAGGAAGTTCTTGCGTTTCCCAAAGCAATCCTGGAAAGTGGAGAACATCCCGGCGCACAAGAAATCCGGTTCGTGGAGCAACGCTTTTCTCATGAAAAGAACACAGCAGATTGCCGCGATCGTCATGGTGGTACTTCTGGGGCTGACGTTTTACGGGTTGTGGCGAACCGAGCAGCCCGCCACGACAGAAAACACAAGCGGCAAAAATCAGGGAAAGCCAGCAACCTCGCCCACGGCATCACTCGTGGATCAGGGTCCGCTGAAGACCGCGCAACAGCTCGCGCAGCTTGCGAGTTTGCCGGAAGAGAAGGCCTACGCCGTGGAAGCCTTGCGGCTGGGTGACTACGAAGTGGACCTGGCCTTCGATGCGGCTCTTTCCGATGCGCGCAATCATCCCCCGCCGCTCTCGCCGGAGGCAAAAGAAGCACAACAGCGCCTGCAGAAGTCGGAAAAGCGCTTGGACGCGGACGAGGAGCGCGTCAAGAAGCTCGCCGAACAATTGGGAAAGGCCACTGGAGACAGGGCGGATGCTCTGGAACTCGACCTGGCCCAGGCCGAAGCCGCCATGGATCTCGATCGCGATGAACTGGATGATGCGAAGGAGGACCTGTTTCGCGCCGGCGGGGACCTGGCGGGACGCATCCAGGCCGCCAAGGCGGAGCACGAAGAGACTTCGCATCGCAGCGATTCCGCGATTCCCACGGCAGCGCCGCCCGCGGAGCAATTCGGCGTCGTCCACCAAGTACAGCAGTGGCTTGTGCTGCACCAGCAGCAATTGCAGTTGTGGCAGGCCAAAACCCAGGCAGAAACATCGGCGGGAATGCTCACCGCTCAGCACAACGCCCTAGATGCCAGACTCGAGGCGCAAAAAGAAAGCATGCCCGAGCTGGCTCACCACTCCAAGAAAAGCAAAGCGGATGCAGCGGTCATGCAGGTTTCGGCGGCCAACAAAAGCCGCGAAGACGCAGCCGCCCTGCTCAAGAAAACGCAGCAGATTGCCGATGACCAGAAGACTCTCTCCTCGCTGGACAAGCGCGTGGAGACACAGAAGGAACTCGCCGGGGTCTATTCCCAATGGATCGGTTTCGTGGCCGGCCAGCAAAGTCACGTGCTTCACCGCATCTTGCTGGGCCTGCTGATCATCCTGGGGATTGTGCTGGTGGGGCTTCTCTTCAGTTCGTGGATGGACCATCTGGTGGGCCGTCTGACCATGGACCGGCGGCAGATCCAGTCGCTGCACACCGTGGCGCGCGTGGCACTGCAATTCCTCGCGCTCTTGCTGGTCCTGCTGGTCGTTTTCGGGCCGCCGGGGCAGCTCGGAACTTTCCTGGGACTCGCCGGCGCCGGGCTCACCGTAGCTCTGAAGGACTTCATCGTGGGCTTCATCGGATGGTTTGTCCTGATGGGGAAGAATGGCATTCGGCTGGGAGACTGGGTGGAAATTAACGGCGTGACCGGGGAAGTGGTGCAGATCGGGCCGTTTCACACCGTGCTGCTGGAAACGGGGAACTGGACGGATTCCGGGCATCCCACGGGACGCCGCGTCACATTCACTAACAGTTTTGCGATTGAAGGCCACTATTTTAACTTTTCTACCACCGGCCAGTGGCTTTGGGATGAGCTGCAGTTCGTGCTGCCCACGGGGCAGGATCCCTATCCGATGGTGGCTCTGATCCAGAAGAAAGTGATCGAAGCGACTCGGGAGAGCACGCAAGAGGCCGAAGCGGAATGGCAGCGGGCCACAACTTCCCGCGAAATGAGCGGCTTTTCCGCCACCCCCGCCATGAGCGTGAAACCCGTGCTGGGCGGAATCGAAGTGAGCGTGCGCTACATCACGCGGGCCAACGAACGCTACCTGTTGCGCGCAAAACTCAATCAGGCGGCGGTGGAATTGCTCGGCGGAAAGAGCGCGCCGGATGCGTTCTTTGCTCCCGCTTCGCAGGGCAAGCAGGGTTAGCGCCGCGCACACGTTGATGCTACGCCGTCTGTTTCAGCAAAAGCAGGCGCGCGTGTGAAGCGGTCCACGTGGCGCCGGCGTACATGGCGGCGAGCAAGAAGAACCCGGTGGCGATGCTGAAACGCTGCGCGATCCAGCCAAGCGAAAAGCTCATGCCGAGCTGCAGCACTGTAGCGAAAATCGCAAACGCGGATTGCGTGCGCCCCATGAAATGCCTCGGCACAATGCCCATGAGCGCCGATTGCGCCACGATCCCGCCAAGCGCCCGGAAAGATCCGAAACATCCTTGCAAAATCGCAGCGCCCACCAGGAACGTCACAAACGGCACCGCAATGTTGCCGAGCGCCATCGCGCCGATCACCGAAACATACAGCGGAAGGCGCAAGCGCTGCGGTAACTGGCTGGTGACAATGCCGCCAACGATCGCTCCAATGGCCCAGCCCGCTTCAATGAAGCCCAAGCCGCGCGCTCCGGAATGCAGGATGTCGCTGGCCAGCGCCACCAGCACAACATTGGAACTCACGATGCTCGCCATCAACATTGCGTGCGTGATGCCCAGCGCGAGTACCGCCGGCTGCTGCCGCAGATAGCCGAAGCCCGCTTTCATGTCCGCGTAAATTGCCAGCGAGAGGCCCGCTTCGGCCACTTCGGGATTTTCCCCGCTCTCCAGCGCTTGCGCCGTGGCTTCGCTGACTTCTGTGTATTCGCGCGGATACTGGCGGTGCTCGCGTGGCGAGACGTAGCCGCTGCGCAGCAGGTACAGGCACGAAGCGGAGACGAAGTACGTGAGCCCGTCGATCAACAGGATTCCCGCGATGCCCACGTGGTCGTAAAAAAAGCCCACGAATGTGCCGGCAAGAAGCATGCCGCTCTGCACGCCGACCAGCACGGCGGCGTTGGCGCCCGTGAATTGGCTTGGCGGGATGACTTCCTGGACCAGGGCATTGACGTTGGCCCAGTACATCGCCGAGCCCGTGCCCGTAATAAGCGTCATCAGATAGAGGTGCCAGATCTGCAGGTGGCCGTGCCACGCAACGTACGCAATGGCCAGCACCGCGAAGCCGCGCGCCAGGTCGAGCAGAACGCCGAGATAGCGCCGGTCGAAGCGATCAATCAACACGCCGCCGAGGAACGGCACAACCAGGCCCGGCAGCGTCACCACAATCACCTGCCAGCTCACCGCCACCGTCGAGTGCGTCGCCGACATGATGTACCAACTCACCGCGATGAAATTCATGCCGCTGCCGAACAGCGACACAAACATCGCGGTGAAGAAATACCGGAAGCCGCGCTGCGCCCACAGCAGTTTCCAATCGACTCGGGTGGATGCGCCTGTGGCCATGGAGCCTGGTAGTTTACTATCGGAGCCGCCGTATCTCGATGACAGATGAGGCGCTGTAGATCTTTCATTCGAAGCGGCAGAAGCTCATTTCGTAGGGGAATGCGCCGGCTGCGGGAGGAAAGGCGGGATGGAAGGACGTAAAGGTTGTCGGGTTTTCCGAGATGCACACCGCGCTGAAATTCGTCCTGCCGCTCGCGAAGAGATGAATCAGCCCTCGGCGTCAGGCAGCTTGGAGTAGCTGGCGCAAAGCGCGGCGCAGCGCGAAGGATTGACGGGGTCGTAGAAAACTGGAATCAGCATGTCCTCGAAAACTTTCCGGCTCAGGTCCCGCTCGGAGTTGCGAACCGTCTGGCCATCCGAGGCGCGGAACTCATAATCAATTTGGCTGTAGCTGCTCTTCCCCTGGGCTACAGTGCGCTGCGCAAGAACGCGGGCCGCGGCCACCTCTCCATCCTGGAAGAGAAGACGGTTGCGCTTCTCCTTCATCAGCGCGGGAATAATCATGATCCCGGCAACGAGGCCCACGAAGGCAATCGGGGCCAGAAAGATTAGTGGCGGCACCGGCGTGGCATCCTTGGGGCTCGTCGGTGCTCCACTTCGGCCCACACCGAAAAACAGGATGCCAAAGAGGATGGCAAGGGCGAACACCACAATTACGCCAGAGGCTCCCGTAAATCGAAATCGCACGCGGCGTGGCCGGGACAGAGATTGAATTCTCTGTAGGAATGCGTCCGGGATAGGTTGTACCTGCACCCCCTGCAAGGGGGAAGCAGATCTAGCGAGAGCGATGCTGCGTCTCGTAGAGAAATAGTTCCAGAGAGGCAATCCCCCCGCGAGAGCAAAGATGGCGAAAATCGCAAGGGTAGCAATTGAGGGTGTGCCACGGCCTGCACTGGAGGAAACCCAGAACAAACCAATCGCCATAATCACAAAGGCCACAAGAATGAACTGCGAAACGCGCGCTTTTTCCTTCAGTGAACTCTCCGCCCGCTCCAAATTCCAACCACATCGGGCGCAGAAAGGCTTCGTGCTCCGATCAAAAAACTGCCGCAACGTGACGGCTGAGCCGCAAAGAGGACACGTGATGTTGCTCATGAACTATATTCTAGCCGCCGCTCTTGCTTATAGGGTGAGAGAGTCGGCCAGTTTGCGCTATCCAGAACTGCTTTGCGGCCGGACAACAACCCTGGCTTTCCTGCGCCGGGACACCGGCGAAACCGTATGATAGGGCGATGGACGAGTTGCTGCGCAGTCATTCTCTGACCGTGGAACTCCCCACCGCCGCGGGCTGGGTGCGGCCGGTGAATGAGGTCACGCTGCGCATCGCTCCCGGCGAAGCGCTGGGGCTTGTCGGCGAATCCGGCAGCGGCAAAACAATGTTGTCCCTCGCCTTGATGGGATTATTGCCGCCGGGAGCGCGCGTAAGTGGCGAAGCCTTCCTGACCGCCGCCGACGGTCATCGCAAAACTCTGGCGAACTTACGCGAGCCGGAGTGGCGCGAAGTGCGCGGGCGCGAAATCGCCATGATTTTTCAGGAGCCCATGACTTCTCTGAATCCCGTGCTGCGCATCGGCACACAGATTGAGGAAGCCATCTGGGCGCATGAGCCGGGTCTGCCGCGCAGTGACGTGGATCGCCGCGTGATCGCCGCGCTTGAGCATGCCTCGGTGCCGGAACCCGATTCCAGTCCTTACTGAAATCTACTGACTTCTGTGGCCCGCAATAGATTCATAACAAAGGCGTTGGCCCTTGCCTTTTGAATTCGATTGAAATGGATGGATTCCCTGTGCAACTGCGGCTACAAAATCGCCCACAGTCGATAATTGTCCCTCTTGATGCCTTGAGGGGTCGCGATCAGTGTGGCTGCGCGCGCTGAACCCTTGCGAGACCGAGAGATCCCTGTGCCACCCTCTTACCAACAGCGCTACAGTTGGGCATTTGCGAGCCAAGAGCACACTCGGCAAAGTCGCGCACCTTTTCATGTGCAGACGGACTTTTTGTGGAGCACGGGGTTGAGTTTCGTGAGGCTCCGGTAGACAATGAACGCGTGAGTCCGCACAAGCACCGGACTGCCGATTACTTGCGGCCCAAAACGCTGGCGATGTTGTTGCTCGGGTTTTCTTCAGGCCTTCCCTTTCTCCTGGTCGGAAATACGTTCGGCTACTGGCTGCGCGATGAACACACCTCGCTGACGACGATCGGGTTTCTTTCCTGGGTGGGCATCGCTTATTCGCTGAAGTTTCTGTGGGCTCCCGTGATGGATCGCGTCGACTTGCCGTTGTTTAAGCGGCTTGGGCATCGGCGCGGATGGATGATGTTCTCGCAGATTGTCGTCGGGCTGGCGCTGTCCGCTATGGGCGGAATTGGCACGAAAGTTGGGCTCGGCCGGCTTGGCGCGTTTGCGCTCGTCGTCGCGTTTGCCTCTTCGACACAGGACATTGTGGTAGACGCCTGGCGAATTGAATCGGCAGACGACGGAGAAGAACAAGGCCTCCTCGCGTCTGCCTATCAGTTCAGCTACCGCGTGGCGCTCCTGGCTGCGGATTCCGTTATCCTCATCGTGGCAGCGACCGTGGGCTGGCGCATGTCCTACGGTATTTACGGCGCATGTATGGCCGTTGGGATGATCGCGACCTGGTTTGCGAAGGAACCGGAGTGCGCGGATGCGGTGATGGATGAAAAAGAGCGCGAAGCGCCGCTTTGGACGTCGCGCGGATTCTTTGACGCTGTTGTGGGACCGTTTATTGCTTTCTTCCGCGCACATGGCTGGCTCGCGCTTGTGATGTTAGCGGCAATCAGCCTGTACCGGTTGCCGGACTTCATCATGGGTCCGATGTCGAATCCCTACTACCATGACATCGGTCTTTCGAAGGAAACAGTCGGAGCGGTGCGCGGCTCAATCGGACTCATCGCTACGTTTGCAGGCATCGCCGCGGGCGGATTCTGCTCGCTAAAGCTTGGCTACATGCGCGCGCTCATCATCGGGGGCATTCTGCAAGCAGCTGCGATTGCCGCGTATGCGACTCTCGCGTTCGCGGGCACGAGCATTCCTCTCTTCGCGCTGGTCATGGCGAGTGACAACTTCGGCATCAGTTTTGCAGGCGTTGCGCTTGTCGCATACATGTCGAGTCTCACCAACATAGGATACACCGCCACGCAGTATGCGCTCTTGAGTTCAACCTATGCCTGGCTGGGAAAGATCTTGAAGGGGTTCTCCGGCGCCGAGGTTGAAAGCCTGAGCACAACGCACGGCCTCATTCACGCCTACGGCATCTTCTTTATCGCTTGCGGACTGACGGGCGTGCCTGCCGTCCTTCTGTTCGCGGCATTGGGTTACTGGTACAAGCGAAAGCAATCGACCCCTGCCGCTGCCTAGGAAAGTCTTCGCTCATAACCCAAAGCCTGTGGTTCGCGAAAATTTGATCAATCGGTTTCGGCAGGCGACGGTCTAGCGCAACGGGTTGATCTTCCACGGGCCCTGGCGCACCAGGTAGTCGCCGAAACCTCGCATCGTGCTCAGCGTCCGGTACACGGTGGCCTTGGAGCGAAAACCCGAATAACTCGCCACGTAGCGTGTGATCAATTCGGCATCGCGGCGGATGCGCGGAAAGAAACGTGCGCGTCAGGGCCCACTGGCGTTGCGGCTCGCTGGCGAGGAAACGCGGCTGCAGCGGTTCAGGCAGCGGCAGGCGAGATGCTTGCACGCGTCGGACTGGGCCAGGATGCGCTGCCGCGCTATCCGCACGAATTTTCCGGCGGCCAGCGCCAGCCCATCGGGATCGCCCGTGCGTTAATTCTGAAACCCAAGCTCGTGGTAGCGGACGAACCCGTCTCCGCGCTGGATGTGTCCGTCGGGGCGCAGGTGCTTCTGCTCCTGCGCGAATTGCAAGCAGAACTGGGGCTGACCTACATCTTCATCTCGCACAGCCTGCCCGTGGTGGCCCAGCTTGCCACGCACATTGCGGTGATGCGCGCCGGGCAATTCGTGGAATTCGGACCGACGGAGATGATTCTGACGGCGCCGAAAGTGGACTACACCCTGGAGTTGCTCGCGGCCGTGCCTGAGCTACCCAGCAATCCCGTTCTGTGATATTTTCCCCCTACTCAATACGTAAAACCCACAGCAGAAGCACGTGCAATCCTCTGGGGAGGAGTCCTCGATGGCAACTACACCTGTACCCGCCGCGGAGCCGCGCGCGGCCATTTCGCCGCTTGGCCGCATCGTCGGGGTTCTCTTCTCGCCGAAAGCCACGTTTGAAGACATCGTCCGTAAACCCAGCTGGCTATTGCCCGTTCTGATATCCACGATTCTCGGAATTGTTTCCACGGTGGTCTTGAATCAACGCATCAATTGGCGGGATTACATTGTCCAGCAAATGGACAAGAGCCCGCGCGCCGCGCAACTTTCCACTGAACAAAAACAGCAGCAGGCCGAAGTCCCGGCCAAGGTGACTGTTAACATCGTTTACGCTGTTGGTGTTGTCGGCTCGGTGCTCTTCGCAGTGATTGTGGGTGCCGTAATGATGCTGGCTTACAACGTGCTGGCGGGCGCTGGTGCGACCTTTTCGCAATCTTTGGGGATCGCTGCGCACACTCTCCTCGTTGGAATTGTCAGTACCCCGATCTTTCTCCTCGTCCTGCTTCTGCGGCCACCCGGAACCGTGGACCCTGACAATCCCGTCGCCACCAATTTGGCGGCCTTTCTTCCGGAGGAGTCCGCCAAATGGCTGATCACGCTCTGCAAATCCATTGACATCTTCACAATTTGGATGTTGGTTCTGCTTGCGATTGGCTTCGCGGCGGTCAACCCGCGAAAACTGAAGGGCAGCAAGCCCTACGTGGTTGCCTTCTCTGTTTGGGGCGTCATGGTTGTCGTCAAGGTGCTCTGGGCCTTTATTTTCTCCTGATACACTGGGAGCGTGAACTTTTCGTTTGAAGTTCTGCATACTGATCCCAGCGGCGCGCGGCGCGGCCGTTTGACCACGCCGCACGGCGTCGTCGAGACGCCGGTGTTCATGCCCGTGGGGACCGCCGCAAGCGTCAAGGCCCTCACGCAGGAAGCGCTCGAGCAACTCGGCGTGGGCATCATCCTCGCCAATACCTATCATCTTTATCTAAGGCCCGGCCACGATCTGATCCGCAAACTTGGGGGCCTCCACGCCTTCATGTCCTGGCGCGGGGCGATCCTCACGGATTCCGGCGGCTACCAGGTATTCAGTCTGGCGGACTTGCGGAAAATCAGCGACGACGGCGTGCGCTTCCGCTCGCATCTGGATGGTTCGGAGCACTTGCTCACGCCGGAAAAAGCGGTGGAGATCCAGCTCGCTCTCGGCTCGGACATCGCCATGGTCCTGGACGAATGCATCGAAACGCCCGCGCCCCGCGAACTGGCCGAAGCGGGGCTGAAACGCACCACCGCATGGGCGCGCCGCGCGAGGAATTATTTTCTGGACGCCGCGCAGCGTAATGGTGCACCGCCGCAGTGGCAGTTCGGCATTGTTCAGGGCGCGACATTTCCCGATCTGCGTCGCGAGAGCGCGCGGCAATTGCTGGAATTAGATTTCCCGGGCTACGCCATCGGCGGCCTCGCGGTCGGCGAGCCGCACGAACTCACCTGTGAAATGGCCGGACAGGTCACTTCGCTCCTTCCGAAAGAACGCCCGCGCTACTTGATGGGCGTGGGCCGCCCGGAGCAGTTGGCCGATTACGTCGCCCGCGGCATTGACATGATGGATTGCGTGTTGCCGACGCGTGCGGCGCGCCACGCCTGCTTGTACACCAGCGAAGGCCGCGTGCTGATCAAGAACGCGCGCTATGCTGAGGACCAGCGGCCGGTGGATGCAAATTGTTCTTGCAGTGTTTGCCGGCGCTACTCGCGCGCTTATCTTCGGCATTTGTTTGCCGCTGGAGAGATCACCGCAGCGATCCTGGCGACCCACCACAACGTCCACTTTTACCTTGACACCATGCGTCAAATCCGAGAAGCTATCACTTTTGGACACCTTGAAAAATTCGCGTCAGAGCTGTGTGCCCGCTACAATAAGGGTCCAGCCTGAAGCGGCCTGCCTCGGGCGGCTTTAGACTGCCACCAGGCCGTGGCAACCCGCAATGGGTCGAGTCTCAGGACGAGAATCAAGCGGGCAGGGTAAGCGGAGAAATTCACCGCTCCAGTGGCGGTTTTTCTCTTCGCGCGGCGCCACGAGTGAATCGCTCCGGAATAGTTAGATTGCAGTAGGTTTGGAAAGGGTACGGGCGGCAGAGAAGAAAATGAATCTGGCGGCATTCTGGATGTGGCAAGCAGGCAGTCCCTTGGGAGGCCTGGGTACTTTTCTGGTTCCCCTGGCGCTTATGTTCGGCATCATGTATTTCCTGGTGATTCTGCCGCAGTCGCGGCAGCGCAAGAAGACGCAGGAGATGCTCTCCGCGATCAAGAACGGAGACAAAGTCGTTTTGAGCTCCGGCATCTACGGCACCATCAATGGTATGGACGGCGATACGATTATTCTGAAGATCGCCGACAATGTAAAAATTCGCATCGCGCGTGCGGCGATTGCGCATGTGGAGGCATCGGAAGATGCGGCCAAGTAACTCCACAGCCTGCCGTGATTCGCGCTTGATCTGTTAACCATGAATCCTAATTTGAAGTGGAAATCTCTTTTCATCCTTGGCGTCATTCTGATCTGCGTCTTTTTCGTTTTTGGGTTGCCGACGTTCCCCACGTCATTGGCGCAGATCAAGGACAATTTCACGCGGCAGATCAAGCTGGGGCTGGACCTGCAAGGCGGCACGCACCTGATTCTCCAGGTGCAGGTGCAGGAAGCTATCGCTCAGGAAACCGACCAGACCGTCGACCGCCTGACGACCCAGATGCGTACCAAGAGCATCCGCTACGATGAGGTGCGCCGCGTTGACGATACGCACATCGTGGTGCGCAATGTGCCTTCGGACCAGATCTCGCAATTCCGCGACCTGATTCACGATCAACTTGACGTGAACTGGGAACTCAGCTCCGCTCCCGGCGAGGTTAACGCTTACCTGTTGACGCTGCGGCAAAGCGCGATTGCGCGCATCCAGGAATCCACCATGTCCCAGTCGCTCGAAACCATCGAGCGCCGCATCAACGCCCTGGGCCTTACCGAACCCACCATTCAGCCGCACGGACGCAAGGACAACGAAATTCTCGTGCAACTCCCCGGTGAAGGCGATCCGGCGCGTGCCAAACAGGTGATTCAAGCCGGCGGGCAACTGGAATTGAAGCTGGTGGAAGATCCCAATCCCTATTCCTCGGAAGCCGCCGCTCTTGCCGCTCACGCCGGGATTCTTCCCCCGGGTACGGAAATCGTGCGTGGCCGCAGCGAATCGCGCACGCAAAATCCGCAAGACACCGGTGAGAATTGGTACGTGCTCAGCCGCACTCCGGTTGTGACGGGTCGCGACCTGCGTAGCGCCACGGAGAGCCGCAATGCCGAAATGCCCGGACAGTGGCAGATCAATTTCGTCCTTTCCGGCGAAGCGGCGCGGCGCTTTGGCCCATTCACCGAACAGAATCGCGGCCGTCAGATGGCCATCGTGCTCGAAAAGAAAGTCTATTCGGCGCCGGTGATCCAAAGCCGCATCGAGGATTCGGGACGCATTGACGGCAACTTCAGCCAGGAATCCGCGCACGACCTTGCCCTGGTGTTGCGCGCCGGCGCGCTGCCGGCTTCGATCAAGTATCTCGAAGAGCGCACCGTTGGCCCGTCGCTCGGAGCCGACTCCATTCGCCACGGCGTGCGCGCCTCCATCCTGAGCTTGCTTGTGGTCATGGTCTTCATGGTCTTTTATTACCGGCTCTCCGGCGTCAACGCCGTGCTGGCTTTGATCCTGAACCTGTTAATTCTTCTGGCGGCGCTGGCCATGTTTAGTGCGGTGCTGACGCTGCCCGGCATCGCCGGCGTCATCTTGACCATCGGTATGGGCGTAGACTCCAACGTGCTCGTCTTTGAGCGTATCCGCGAGGAATCGCGCAACGGCAAGTCGTCCTCCGCGGCGGTGGAGGCGGGGTTCAGCAAGGCGTTTCTGACGATTATCGACACCCATGTCACCACCGTGGTTTCGGCCTTTTTCTTGTTCATCTTTGGCACCGGCCCGATCCGGGGTTTCGCCGTCACGCTGACCATCGGTTTGATCGCCAACGTGTTCACGGCCATCTTCGTATCGAAGACGATTTTCCAGTATCACCTGACGAAAATGGACCGTCAGGCAGAACTGAGCATTTAGGGAGCGCCCACAGTTCTGGTACTACTCCCTCGCTGTGGCGTGGGAACAAACGGGAACCCGATGGAGTCTAAAGAAGGGAAGCGCGAAAGGCATGATTGAGCTCTTCAAACAGCCAAACCTCGACTGGATGGGCAAGGCCAAGTTTTTCTTCACATTAAGCGGTCTCCTCTTGCTCATTGGATGGTCCGCCATCTTCTTGAAGGGCGGCATTAAGTACGGTATCGACTTCCGGGGAGGCACGAACGTGGATGTCCGCTTCGCCCATCCTCCAAACGTGGACCAGTTGCGCGCCAGCCTGCAGCGCCAGGGTTTGGGCAACAGCGAAATTCAGGGCATCAGCGACATCGCCAACCCTAACTCCAACGAAGTATTGATCTTCGTCGAACAAGTCGGCCAGGGGGATCAGGCTCTTGATGAGAGCAAGGCCAAGGTCCTCACTGCCCTGAACGCCACGTATGGCGTGGAGGGTACCGGAAAGGCGGACTTCAATGCCGTGACTCCATCGGCGCTCGCCAATGCACTCTCGCAAAAGGATCCGCTCGGGCTCTCCGTCAATGCCGGGGAAAGGTACCAGCAGATCGCTAAGAGCCTCCTGGCCTTCCGTGACACGGACAAGAATGGCGTGCTCACCAGTCTTGACGAGCTTTCCTCGGTCGCGGGCGCAACCCCTGCGGTCCTCTCCGCCATCAAGGATACGTATTCGCTCGCACCCTTCACCATCCGCAACGTCGAGATCGTGGGGCCCAAGGTGGGTGCCGAGTTACGCAATCAGGCCATTCGAGTTACCCTCTATGCTTTGGCAGGCATGCTGTTATATATTGCATTTCGGTTCCAGTGGGTCTACGGAGCAGCGGCGGTGATCGCAGTTTTTCACGACGTGCTCATCACCCTGGGCCTGTTCAAGATTTTCGGATTTGAAATTTCGCTGACCGTAATCGCGGCGCTGTTAACCCTGGTGGGCTACTCGATGAACGACACGATCGTCATCTTCGATCGTATCCGGGAAAACAGCCGCCTGTTACGGAAAGAGCCGTTCGCCGACATCGTCAATAAATCGATTAACCAGACGTTGTCGCGAACGATCCTGACCAGCGGATTGACTTTTCTCACCGTGCTCGTCCTGTTCCTGATGGGCGGCCAGGTGCTTCGGGCGTTTGCCTTTGCCTTGGTGGTGGGGATTGTGGTAGGAACGTACTCCAGTTTTGGTATCGCTGCTCCCCTGGTCGTAGCTTGGAATAAGTGGCGCGGACAGGGAGTAGCAGTGGGCACCGGAACCGCAGCCGGCAACAGACCCAAGGGAAACGGGAGCGGGCAACCGCGCCTGGCGCCCGCCGGGAGGAGGTAGTAGTTATCATGTTTGAAGAATTGGTTGTGTCAGGTGCAAAAGAGAAGACGAACAAGCCGTGGACCGTGGTTGTCTCCATGATTTTGCAAGTTTTCTTCCTTGTGATTTTAATTCTCATTCCGTTGATTTACACGGAGGCGTTGCCGAAGGCCATGCTGTCTTCCATCCTGCTGGCGCCACCTCCGCCCCCGCCACCTCCTCCACCGCCTGCAGCCGTGCAGGTGATGAAGATCAAACCGGTCGTCCGCCTGATGGACGCTGGTAAGCTCGTGGCTCCGAAAGTCATCCCGAAAGATATCAACATCATCAAGGAAGAAGAGTTGCCACCGGACGCCGGCATGCAAGGTATCGCCGGCGGCGTGCCGGGCGGCGTCGCCGGTGGTTCGATGGGCGGCGTTCTTGGCGGCGTGATTGGCGGTGGGAAAGCCGCTCCACCACCACCGAAGGTCATTCCCAAGCGCGTGATGGTTGGCGGCAACGTGCAGGCAGCGCGGCTCGTCAACAAGGTACAACCGCTTTACCCGCCCCTGGCGCGCCAGACGCGCATCAGTGGCACGGTGAAGCTCCACGCCATCATTGGCAAGGATGGCTCGGTGCAACAGCTTGCCATGGTTTCGGGCCATCCCCTGCTCGTGCAGGCCGCGCTGGACGCTGTTAGGCAGTGGCGCTATCAGCCCACACTGCTCAATGGCGAGCCCGTGGAAGTGGACACCGAAATCGACGTGATTTTCTCTCTGGCTCAGTAGTGCAACGGAACGGCGCGAGCGTCGTGGGACCTGCGCGCTGTTCTGAGTACGCAGTTCAATAAACAATCTTGTTGGTTCCCGCATCTCAGGAGCCAGTAGGAAATTAAGGAGCAAACGAATGTTAGCAACTCTCTACGTCTATGCAGTTTGGCTGCAGGAAGCCCCGACCACCTCCTGGGACTTGCGTTCCATGTGGAGTTCGATGGGCCTGCTCGCCAAGATCGTGGTCGTCATTCTTTTCGGCCTTTCGGTGTATTCTTTCGGCGTCATGATTGACCGCTTCCTCATGTACAACAACGCGCGCAAGCAGTCGCGGTTGTTTGTGCAGCAAGTGGCGGGCGCCCTCAAGGACGGCAAACTCGACGAAGCCATCGCCATCGCCGAGCGCAACAAGAAGAGCCATATCGCCAAGGTTGTCGCCACCGGACTTTCGGAGTTCCAGTCGGCCTCGCAGCAGGTGTCCGACGCGGAAGTCATCGAAGCCGCCAAGCGCGGCCTGGAGCGGTCGGTCGCCATCGTCCACGCGGAAATGAAGCGCGGGCTTTCGGCGCTGGCCACGATTGGTTCGACGGCGCCGTTCGTTGGACTGTTCGGCACGGTCGTCGGCATCTTGAACGCGTTTAAGGGCATCGAGTCGCAGAAGGCCACCGGTTTGTCGGCCGTCGCCGGCGGTATCGCCGAAGCGCTCATCACCACCGCGTTCGGCTTGCTCGTCGCCGTACCGGCCGTGTGGGCCTACAACTACTTCACCAACAAGGTGGAAGCGTTCGACGTCGAGATGGACAACTCCTCGATGGAGCTGATCAACTACTTCATTCTGCGCCGCGGCGCAGTGAAGAAGTAAGCCGGAAGAAGGATAACCATGGCCTACAAGCCAGTCGCTGGAGCCCAGATGGCGGCGCCAAACGTGATTCCGATGGCGGACATCATGCTGGTGCTGCTTATCATCTTCATGGTGGTCACGCCGATGTTGCAGAAAACCCATCAGGTGGATTTGGCGCCCACGAGCAATGCGCACGATATGAAGGATGCGGATAGGGACGACGCCGTCGTCGTAGCAGTCACGCGCGATGGCACCCTCTACCTGCAGAATAACAGGATCTCCAAGGAAGCCATCACCAATGAGGTGAAGGACCAGATCGCCAATAGACTGGACAAAACCGTCTATGTAAAGAGCGATGCCCGTGCCAAGTACGGTGACGTTGTCGCCGTCGTGGACGAAATTCGTTCCGCAGGCGTGGACCAACTTGGTCTGCTGACTCAGAAGGTCGGTAGGCAGACCAGCAGCCCTCAGGCGCAGACCAATCCTGCCGCCGGAGGCCAGTAGAGGTTCGGCCGTTCGCACCATTCGTTTGCTGAGCTGATTCATGCTCGCGCCGGCTCCCACCCGGCGCGAGCTAGCACGCCTCGGCAAACCTAGGATGCACAGCTCGACAGGAGAACTTACAATGGGGATGGACGTTGGAAGTAGTGGAGGTGCGATGGCTACGCCGAATATCGTGCCGTTGATCGATATTCTGCTGGTGCTCATCATCATTTTCATGGTTATTACCCCGCTGACACCCAAGGGCCTCGATACGCTGGTACCGCAACCGTCTCCAAATGCGCAGCCGGATCCAGAGCAACTGAAGAAGACGGTTGTGGTTCAGGTGGCCCTGGGGGGCAAGCTGAAGATCAATAACGACGACACCAACTGGCAGGCATTGGGTCCTCGCATGGAAACGATCTTCAAGGACCGTGCCGAAAAGATCGCCTTCGTCAAGGGTGATAACGACGTCCTCTTTATGGACGTGGCCCGGGCCATTGACATCATGAAAGAAGCGGGCATCGACAAGGTCGGCCTCATTACCGCCAAGCTCGAGGCCGGGCAGTAACGTTTCGGAGTTGTCGCCGCAGGGTTGTGAGAGTCCTCCTCGCAGTGGCCCTATCTGGCCGCGAGGTGGCTCATGGGCATTGCTTTGATTGGCGGTAAGAGCGGGATGATGTGTGAGGCGAATGTGGTCCCGCTCATCGATATTCTGCTGGTGCTGCTGGTGATCTTCATGGTCATCCCGCACCGGCAGATGGGACTCCAGGCGGACCTGCCCCAGGAGGCGGGTTTGCCGGTCAGGGTTGTTCCGCCGGAGACAATCATTGTTCAGATTGCTTCGGACGGCTCGCTCCGGATCAACCAGTCGGTAGTGCAACGCGAAGAACTGCGTGAAGGGCTCGAACGGATATTTGCACTGCGCGCTCATCGCGTTGCTTTCTTGCAGGGAGATCGTTCCCTCGAGTTTCAGGTGGTGGCTCGGGTTTTGGATGAGATGCAGGCTGCGGGAGCTTCCCCCGTCGGTTTGCTAACATCTGAACTGGAAAAAAACCCCTGAACGTGATGGAATGCCCCTATAGGTCTTTACTGAATCCTAGCTGTAATCCCGATTTCGTTGGGGTTGCGCTTACCAGGGATGGATGCCTCGATGACTCAAGATTCGGTTTTAAGGGAAACCCGCTCGTGGTTTACCCGCATTGCCGTCCAGATGTTTTTTCTGGCGGCGCTTTTAACTCTCTCCTACGGTCTCTCGGGTTGCGGAAAACTGCAGGCCCGCGATGACCTCAACAAAGGTGTCGCAGAATTCAAGAACGGCCAGTACGACCGGGCCGTCGAATTCTTCAAACAGGCCAAGGATCTCGATCCCAACCTTTTGAATGCGCGCCTTTATCTCGCCACCGCCTATGCCAGCCAGTACATTCCGGGCGCTCCCTCGGAAGAGAACTTGCGCCACGGCAATGAGGCCATTCAGGAATACACCAGCGTGCTGGAGATGGCCCCCAACAACCTAAGCGCCATCGACGGTCTCGCGTCCATTGATTACCAGATGGGGGGCCAGCCCTTCGATCCTAAGAAATTCGAGGAGTCCAAGAGCTACCACCAGAAACACATCGCGCTGAAGCCACAGGACCCCCAGCCTTACTATTCCATCGGCGTTATCGATTGGGCCCTCGCCTATCGCGGCAATACGGAGATGCGCGCGGAATACAACCGCAACAACATTAAGAAGCAGGTGCAGGATACCGCCCCACTGCCTCCCGATGTTCGCAAGGCCTATGCCGAAAAGTACGACGCTCTGGTCGAAGAAGGAATCAAGAGCCTCCAAACGGCCATCCAGCTCAAACCGGATTACGACGATGCCATGACCTACCTGAACCTTCTCTATCGCCGCAAGGCGGATATCGTGGAGTCGGCGGGGGAGCGCGATGCGCTCACCAAGCAGGCGGACGACCTGCTCGACAAGGTTAAGGAAGTCAAGCAGAAGAAAGCGGAAGAGGCAGAGCGCAAGTCGGCTCAGTAAGCCACTCATTTACTATTTTTGCGGGGGGAGGGCGGCCGTTTGGCCGCCCTTTTCTTTCTCGCCTCTCCAACCGCACCACGCTTTTTTGCTGCTCTCTCTGGGCGTACACTAGAGCATGGGTTCCCGCGCCAATCTTCCCCTCAATTTCAACCGTGACCGTACGGAGCGGCAACTCAATGGCCGCTTGGAAGAGCTTCTTGAGAAGCTGCGCTTGAACCGTCCTTCCGAAGATCCCTGGCTGGTCCGCCGGGCCTACGATATCGCCGCCGAGCGCCATCGGGACCAGTTCCGCAATTCCGGCGAACCTTATCTCTCCCACCTCCTGGAAGTCGCACACATCCTCGCGGATATGCGCCTGGACGCCACTACGCTGGCGGCGGCACTGCTCCACGATGTCATCGAAGATACCGAGTTCCCCCTCTCGCGCCTGCAGGAACGATTTGGAGAGGAAGTAGCGCTGCTCGTCGAAGGCGTGACCAAAATCAGCCGCTTGAACATGATGGCTCCGGAGGCGCGACAAGCGGAAAACGTCCGCAAAATGCTGCTGGCTATGGTCCACGACGTCCGTGTTGTCGTCGTGAAACTCGCGGACCGCCTGCACAACATGCGCACCCTCGAATTCCTCGAGCCCTCCAAGCAACTTCGTATCGCTCGCGAGACCAGGGATATTTACGCCCCCATCGCCCACCGCCTCGGCATGGCCGTCATCAAGGGCGAACTCGAGGATCTTTCTTTCCGCTATCTGGAGCCAGAAGCCTACTTTGCTCTGCAGAAGGAAGTCACGGAGAAAGACCCCATTCACAGGAAGTTTCTGGACGATGTCCAGAACACCATTCGCACCAAGCTGGTGGAGAACAGCATTCCCGCCGAGCTGGAGGCCCGTGTTAAAGGCTTGAGTTCCCTGCACCGCAAGATTGTCCGGCAGGAACGCGGCCTGGATCAGATTTACGATCTTCTGGCCGTTCGCGTGATTACGGATTCCGAGCGCAATTGCTACGCGGCTCTCGGCGTTGTGCACCACATCTGGCGCCCGGTGCCTGGCCGCTTCAAAGACTACATCGCCATGCCAAGGCCGAATCTGTATCAATCGCTGCACACGACGGTGATTCACGGCGGCCAGCCTTTTGAAATTCAGATCCGCACGCAGGATATGCACCGCATTGCCGAACAGGGCGTGGCGGCGCACTGGAAATACAAGGACGGCAGGCCTGTTTCCACGGACGATGACCAGCGCATTGCCTGGATGCGCCAGTTGATTGAATGGTCCCAGGAATTGCAGGAGCCCGGCGAATTTCTCTCTACGTTGAAGGTGGATCTAGCGCCGGTGGAAGTGTACGCCTTCACGCCAAAGGGGCGCGTACTGGAATTGCCCAAGGGCGCCACCCCCGTGGACTTTGCCTACTCGGTGCACACCGAAGTGGGTCACCAGTGCGTTGGAGCGAAGGTCAACGGGCAGATGGTCTCGCTGCGCCACGAGGTCGTGAGCGGAGACGTCGTCGAGATTCTCACGCAGAAGGGGCACAAGCCCAGCCGCGACTGGCTCAGTTTCGTGAAGTCCTCCCACGCCAAGAGCAAGATCCGCCATTTCATCAATACGCAGGAGCGCGAAGAAGCCACGGATATGGGCAGGCGCCTGCTGGAAAATGAATCCCGCAATTTTCCCAAGGGTTTGAAGAAGATTCCCAACGAGGAACTGCGGAAACTTGCCGCGGAGTACGGCATCTCCAGGCCAGAGGATCTCTTTGCGGCGGTGGGATTTGGCAAATATTCCGCGCGGCAAGTGCTGGCGCGCTATTTTGGCGAGCCTTCAAAGGAAGCGGAGAAGTCCACGGAGGACGCGAAGCCGACGCTGGTCAAAACCGTCAAGCGCATGCTGGGCTTCGGCCAGGCGCCGCTGATCGTGCGCGGGCACGACGACCTGCTGGTGTTTCGCGCAAAGTGCTGCAATGCCATTCCGGGGGATGACATCATCGGGTACGTCACCCGCGGCCGCGGCGTTGCGGTTCACACCCGAACCTGCCCCAACGTGCAGAACCTGCTGTATCAGACGGAACGCCGCATTGCCGTGGAATGGGGCACCGGCGGCGTGGCTACTTTCCCCGTCGAACTGCTCATTCGTTCCAAGGATCGTCCCGGGCTGCTTGCGGAAATCACGGCGGTGATCAGCGATGCCGGCTCCAATATCCGCTCGCTCGATAGCCGCCCCGACCGGCAGAACGCGCGCATTGAGGCCAGCCTGGAGATCGCCGATAAACGCCAACTCGAAACAATTCTCTCCAACATCCGCCGCATCAACGGTGTTTACGGGGTCGAGCGCACCTACCAGGTATAGCGCGCGCTGCCCGCCCGTCCGGTATCAACGAAGGCACACGTCACCCCTCTCGCGGTTGGCCCGCCTAAAATAGGATCATGCGGCAATTCTCCCTGCTTCTTGGTGTGTGTGTGCTGGCGGTGGCCGGGTGCAAAACTCAGCCCAAGACCAACTATGCCCCGCTCGACCAGGCCGGGATGTGGTCTTCCAGCGTGGACCAGCTCAAGAGTCTCAATGTGACGGACTTGGAGATTGTCCAGCTATCAAAACTCAAGCGAGTTGGCGCCAGCGATGATTTGTGCCTGGCGCTATTTAAGGCGGCGCGGGATCAGCATCATGATTTTTCCAATGCCGATGCCGCCATTCAGTTGTCCCAGGCGGGCTATTCCGATGAGCAGATTCTGGAAATGGCCAAGTCCGATCAGATCGACATTCTCAGCGGGGAAGCCATTACGCTCAAACTGATCGGGCTCTCCAATCCCACGGTCCAGGCTATCATCCATCGCCGCGTCGAGGGTTTGCCCACCCTTGCAAGCGAGCAGATCGGGCGCCTGAAGAACACGGGCATGTCGGAAAAGCAGATTCTGGACCTGGTAAATCAGGGCCTCTCGAATAATCAGGCGGAAAGATTGATCGCCAGCCGCGAAGCCAACCGCAATCACTCCAACACCGGCTTCATTCGCAACCGCGGCCGCAGGTCTCACTGATTTTCCCTCCCCCCCGCTCCTTTTGTTATTCTTTCCTCCGCATTGCAAGGAGAGCTCACCATGAAAGATGTAGTGCTGACCAACCATGGCCCGAAGCCCATTGGGCCCTACTCCCAGGCGATCAAGTCCAACGGGTTCCTGTTCATTTCCGGGCAGATTGCACTGGACCCAGCGTCGGGAGAGTTTGCCGGCGTCACTGTTCAGCAGCAGACGGAGCGCGTGCTGGAAAACCTAAAAGCGATTCTGGAGGCCGGCGGCGTGTCCCTCAACCATGTCGTGAAAACTACGGTTTTTCTGAAGGACATGAACGACTTTGCGGCCATGAACGAGGTCTACGCACGCTTCTTCACCGCCGCTCCGCCGGCGCGATCCACCGTGCAGGTCGCGCGGTTGCCCAAGGATGCCTTGGTCGAGATTGAGGTTGTGGCGGGTTTGTAATCTGAGGTTCGCTTCCGCTTCCAGAAAGAAAAAGGCCACCACCTTTGCTAGGCAGTGGCTTTCCCTTCTTTGAATTTCGTGTCCCTTAGATTATGGCCGCTGAGCGCTCTCGAGCGCTTCCGAAACCGCCAGATACGTCGCGACGGCGGTTAGACCGCCGGCCACGTACATAAAACGGCTGCGCCCTGCCTTCCGTGGTTCATGGCGACCCCCTGGCCACTCATTCTTACCCGAACCTGCACCTTCTGGTCCCTGGGCCATCTCTTCCGGCTGATCCAGCAACACGCGGTAGGAAGTTCCCTCGGCTACGATCTGTGTATCGTTGTCCACGGTAATAAGCAGAGACCCGCGAGTTGCGCGTACCAGCAATTCCTTCGGGCCTATATACGATACCTGCCCGATAGTCGGCGCGTCACTTTGCGCGCGGATGGCCGCTGCGGAGGCAAACAATGTGAATGCATGAGCATTTCCCGTGGAAAACGTCGCGGCGCCGTTCAGCAGCTCTGCGGCGGGCGCGCCCTCAACGTCACTGACCACGGCACTGCTGGAGCTTAGAAGGAGCAGCCGTGCCTTGCCCGCATGAACCTGCACACTCCCTTGGACCTCCGTGCTAAGGCTATCGCCGCCGTACACCGTTGTTCCCACTTCCGCCTTCGCCTCACCAACATGAGCGCGGTCAGCGGCAATCACGGTCCCGAGCGCAGCCGCAGGTGCTCCCCACGCGGGTATGGTCATGAGGCTGAAGGAAAGGGCGGTCGCGAAAATGGCACGTCGCGCTTGCATTTGCGTCTCCTCGCACACCTGCGAAAGAATACTTTGTGGACGCCCCGGCGTCAATCAGTAAACCAACGGTCTGGGCCGCTCAAGGCGTCCGGGAAGTTTCTTGAGGCGCCCGTTGGCAGAAGTTCTGATTCGCTGTTAGAATGCCATCACTGTATGGCCGATTGGAAGCAGATCACCGCAAGAATCCGAAGAGCACGTACCGGCAAGGATCCCGCCGGACAGCTCACGGCCCTCTTTCTGAAAACGCGCGACGCCATGGTCGCCTTTGAGCTGGCGCGCTATTTCGAGTCGAATGGCAAATCCGAAGATGCCGGCAAGTGGTACATGACCGCGGCGGAACGCTTCCGTCGCGCCGATTGGAAGACCAAGGCGCAGGAAAGCGCCACGCGTCTTGGTGCAACTGTGGCTGCGGAAATCCCCGCGCCAGCCGCTCCCGCTGATTTACCAGAAGTTACGGTAGGCGACGCCGCAGTCAGTGCGCTCTCGCCAGAGCCAGTCGCCCAGGAAACTGCTGCTCCCGCGGCGGAAGTGAAACAGGGAGAGGCGCCCCAGGAAGCGAGCGCCACTGAGCGTGCTCCTGCGAAGAGGCACAGACGCGGCCGCCGTGGCGGGCGGGATCATCGCCGCTCCCCGAAACGCCCCGAACAAACAGTCTCCACGCCAAAAGAAGTGCGCCCTGTTGCGCCGCCGCCCCGCGCCATTGACGCTTCCGAGGAGCGGCCCGCGCGTCCTGCGGAGCCTCTCGAACTCTCCACGGAATCAGCCGTCGCGCCCAGCCTACGAGGTCGCTCCGGCGATCCGGGGCTGGCCTCGCGGCTCACACAATTGGAGATGAACTTCCGGCGTCTGCTGGCCTGTCCGCCCACCAAGTTGGAAGCAGCTGATAAAGCGCCGGCCGGTCCGGGAGTATGGGTGCTGACCGATTCCGACCTCACGACGTATTACTATGTCGAAGCCTGTCAAACTCTGCGGGTAGCCATTCCCAACCTCATGCGAAGCAGCGCCGCCCGCCGCGGCGAGTCCATCCGGCCGCAATTGGCCGACCACTTGGGCATCCCAGAGTCGCGGGTCGCCAAATACCTCTCCGACCACTGTGTGGTGCGCTGGCTGCAGATGGACGACGACGCCGCGCACTTTGCCCACTTCCTCATCGCCGTGCTGCATCCCACTCTCAACGAGTAGGGCCAGCCGGGAATCACCCAATTTCTTCCAGACTGCGGCCACTTGCGCCCTGAGAGTAAACCTCCAAAGAGTTACCTCCAAGACCCCATTTGCTGGCCTCCGGTGCCGTTCGACCCCTATTTTCAGCCATTCACCGTATCCTACTGGCTTCCGCCCCCTGCCCCATGCAAGCTATAGGAGTCGAATGACTTACGGACGCACTTCGGTGCGTGGTACTCTGAAAAAGCCTTGGGGGCTGTTTCATCCTGGCTATTTTGTCGTTTTAATTTGAGTTTTCATTTGTTTCACTCGAAAGTGAGGCTATAGCTGTATGCCGAATCCTCTCAGCACGCAGTTCTTCCGGTCCATGGACTGGATCGTTTGCAAGTCGGCGAGCATTACCTTCAATACCCTTCAATACTTTAACAAGCGCAATCCCAACCCTTCCATTACCCCGCAGTGGTCTGATAAGCCGCTCCTTAAATCTTGGGAAAAGACCAAGCCTACGCTGGGCTTCCCGCGGCAGACAGACTCGCTGTGCCCGGCCTGCGTGAAAGAGGCTCGCGACGCCATCATCACTGGCAAGAAAGATTGGCGCGACCTCATGAATGAAAAGGTCGGCGAGATCAAGGCGCAGATCGTCGAGCGCGACGGCCAGGTCTGGATGATCAAGGATTGCCCGCAGCACGGCCACTACGAAGACCTCATGGCCATGGATTCCAGCTTCCTCAAGTGGATTGAATCGCAGTTCCCTGGCCGCGATATTCCGGCGCACGAGGACGAAGGCCTGCACCGGCATGGTTCGTCGAACGTTCGTTATGGCCGCGGCTCCGTCCTCACCGTGGACCTGACCAACCGCTGCAACATGATGTGCGACCCCTGCTTCATGGACGCCAACCAGGTTGGCTACGTCCACGAGCTTTCCTGGGAAGAGGTCACCGAAATTCTGGATAACGCGGTAAAGATCAAGCCGCGCCGCCAGATGTCCGTGCAGTTCTCCGGCGGCGAGCCCACCATGAGCCCGTATTTCTTCGACGCCATACGCTACTCGCGCAAGGTCGGCTACAACTCCGTGCAGGCCGCCACCAATGGCATCGAATTCGCCAAGAGCAAGGAATACTGCAAGAAGGCTTTTGAAGCCGGCCTGCGCTACGCCTATCTCCAGTTCGACGGCATCGGCAACGACGCCAACAGCCACCGCCAGATTGGCAACCTCTTCGACGTCAAGCTGCGCGCCATCGAAAACATGCACGAAGCCGGCATCGAAATCGTGCTCGTCGTGACCATCGTCAACAACGTGAACAACGATCAGGTCGGCGCGATCGTCAAGTTCGCGATGGAAAACCCCAAGAAAATCGCCTTCATCAGCTTCCAGCCGGTTTCCTTTACTGGCCGCGACGAAGACATTACCCCCGAGCGGCGTCTGCGCCAGCGCTACACCCTTTCGCACCTCGCCAACGATGTCAGCAAGCAAGTTGGCCGCATCGAGCCGAATCGTGATTGGTTCCCCATCTCCTTTATCAGCACCTTCGCGGGTTTCGCGGACATGGTCAAGGGCAACGAATCCCAGTGGGGTTCGCTCTCCTGTGGCTGCCACCCCAATTGCGGCGTGGGCACAGCCATCATGATCAACAAGGAAACCAAGGAATGGGCCCCGGTGCCGCGCTTCCTCGACGCGCAGCAACTCACCGCGGATGTCACCGCCATTACCGATGCCGCCCGCGGGAAGAACTTCTCCAACTTCATGATGGCCATGGCCCTCTTGAAGAACTACAAGCCCTTTGAAGGACCCAAGGGCTTGAAGCTGTACGACCTCTTCAAGAAATTCGACAAGACTTGGGCGCTCACAAAAGGCTCCACCAGCAAGTACGGCAAGACCTCTCCCGAGCGCACCTACGAAGATGCCATGAAGCGCCGCGCGCAAGATCCCTGGAACTTCCTGTTCATCGCGGGCATGTGGTTCCAGGATCTTTTCAACTACGACTTCCGCCGCACTGAAATGTGCATCATTCCCTACGGCACGCAGCAGGGCGAAATCAGCTTCTGCGCTTACAACACCGGCATCGGCTGGCGCCAGATCATCGAAAACATGCACAAGAACGCGACCGTGGCCGAGTGGTACAAGACCCACGGCAAGCATGAAATCTACGCTAAGGGCAGAAACGTCAATCTCGGTTCTTACGAGCACTCGCTTGTGATTGACGCGGACGATGCCGCGCGCGTTCGCCACATCGAGCACGACATCCCGGTGACCGCGGCCGAAGAAAACCGCCTCCGCCGCAAGAAGGCTCTCGAAGAGCAGGCCAAGGTTCGCGCCATCTACGAGGAGCTCGTTCTGAAGAAGCCGCAGCCGACCGTCGTGCAGATTGGCGCAGTCAGCGACATCGCCAAGGCGGTGCCCGCCAACTTCACCAACGCCAACAAGCCCTTAACCATCGCCCCGGCCAATGGCGATTCAGCAGCAAAGGAAACGGCCGCCGAAGCCGTAGCCGGCGACTAACGCCTTCTCATCGTAGCGGCCGCCTTCTGCTTGCCTGCCGCAGGAGGGAGGTAGGCGCCGTTGGGTTGCTTTCTTTGGAGTGCGGCGGCTAGCCGCCGCTTTTACGGCTGCAACCCAGGCACTGATCTATCATCCTTTCTATAACGTTCCGCTCTCTCAACGGCCCCGGTTCTCCGGGGCCGTTTCCCTTTTCTGCGCTATCCTTAGCCGAGGAGGACTCCCATGTCGCGAAAACTCCAAGACCGCATAGCCCTGGTCACCGGCGCCAGCCGCGGCATCGGCCGTTCCATTGCCACTGACCTGGCTGGTGCAGGCGCCCATGTGGGTGTGAACTACCGGAAGGAACAGTCCGCGGCAGAGGAGGTCTGCGCGGCGATTCGCAAACTCGGCTCGCGGGCCATTGCCCTCCAGGCCGACGTTTCCGTCTCCGCGGAGGTCGACCGCCTGGTCACCGCCGTCGAACGCGACCTTGGCCCCGTGGACATCCTCGTGAACAACGCCGGAATCTCTCAAATCAAGCCGTTCGGTGAGCTGACGGAAGCCGATTGGGATCACCTTCTTGACGTCAATCTCAAGTCCGCCTTCCTCGTCACCCAGCGCGTCCTCCCCGGAATGCGCCAGCGCCATTGGGGCCGCATCATCAACCTTTCCTCCGTCGCGGCACAAACGGGTGGCGTCGTCGGTCCTCACTATGCCGCGTCCAAGGCCGGACTGATTGGCCTGACGCACTCTTACGCGACGTTGCTCGCCAAAGAGGGTATTACCGCGAACGCGATTGCTCCGGCGCTGATCGCAACGGACATGGTTACCTCTAATCCCAACGCTTCCACGGAACGCTTGCCGGTCGGCTTTTTCGGCTCGCCGGAAGAGATCGCACGCGCGGCTGTCTTGCTTGCGGAAAGCGACTTCATCACCGGCCAGACCATCAGCGTGAATGGCGGCTGGTACATGACGTGATCGCGCGGCGGGTGCGGTATAATTAAGTTTTGACTTGAGTGGTCGATTCGAGATCTTTCTGGAGGATTCCCGGCAATGCCCATCTACGAGTACATTTGCGAAGACTGCAACGAGCGCTTTGAAAAGATTGTCATCAACAAGCAGCAGGAAATCTCCTGCCCCAAGTGCTCCAGCAAGAAAGCCGCCATCCAGCTTTCCGTTTTCGCCACGTCCGGCTCCGGCAACTCCTCCACGCCCTCAGGCGGCTTCTCCGGTGGAGGCGGCGGCTGCTGCGGTGGCGGCTGCTCCTGCCACTAATTTGGAGTGCGGCGCCTCGGCGCCGCTTTTCTCTCCTTCAACTTGACCCTCGCCATCCCTCCTGCCCCCTCCGTCATACCGAGCGCAGAGAGGTATCGCTCTTACATTCCTTCAGTTGACCGGCGGGCCCTTGATGTACCGCGAGGCAAAGCTAAGAAACGTGGGCCAGTTCGGCGCGGGAGTATGCCCACCGCTGTGTTGGCGAAAGGCGATGTCGCCGCCGATCAGCTCGGTTTCGATCGCGGGAAATTCCGCGGTGCCCAGGTCCTTCTTGCCCAGGAGCTTGTACAGCGGCCCGGCCCCTGCTGCCGCAAGGAACATCCCCTTAGCGTCCGCCCATCCATCTCCCTGGGTTGCGCCAGCGCCAATAAACACCGGGCGCGGTGCGCACAGCGCAATCAATTCGTGCGCGTCCACGGGCAGGTCGTTGACGGTCAACGGCCCGTCGTACTTGATGAAGCTGCCCGCCATCCAGTGGTATTCGCCGGTCCCCGCAACGTTTCCGATCTGCTCGCCAAATTCGTGGCGAAAGAGTTTCGCGCCGCCCTCGCCGGAAGAGCTCACATAAACGATCGCAAAACGCGGGTCGTAGGCCATCGCCACCAGGGCCGCTTTGCCGTAGCGCGAATGGCCCTCGAGGCCCACTTGTTTCCCGTCCACGCTCTTGTCGGTCTCGAAATAATCCAGCGCGCGGCTGGCGCCCCAGGCCCACGCCCGCAGAGCGCCCCAGTCGTCCAGCTTGCGCGGCTGCCCCTTGTTCACCAGGCCGATGATGCCGTGCGTCAAGCCGGCGCCGTTGTCGGCCTGCACGCTCGTGGGAATCAGAATCGCGTAGCCCCAACCCTTCGCCAGCACCTGCCCCTGCCAGGCAGTGGGACTTGGCGCGCCAGGCGGAGGTGGCGGCATGCGCTTCATCAGCGCAGCGAGAAACTCGGGGCTGAAGCTGAGCTCCATGATCACCGGCACGGGCCGCGTCGCGTTGGCGGGCGTGGTCAGCGTCAACTGAATGTCCACGGCAATCTGCGGGTAGGAGGAATTGTCCACGTGGCCGACGAGTTTCTTTGTGATTACCGGGATATCCTCATGCATTTCGCGAGTCGTGCTGGTCACTTCCCAATTTACTTTGGGCGTCGCTTTGGGCGCGTGGCCGTAGATCTCCCTGTCAAACTCCTCCACAATTTCCGGGCGGCGCTGCCTCCACCAGATTTCCGCCGACGTGACCTTCTTGCCGTCTTTCAGCACCAGCAGATCGGGAAGGCTCGCGTAAACGTTGGCCTTGGATTCGTCATAGTTCGTGGCATTCGGGGAATTGGGATCACCGTCGGCGCCGCGCCGGATTGCCGTGATGTGCAGCAGGTCCATGATCCGCTGGTGATCCTGCTCGGCCGTCAGTTGCACCGGCGCAGGCGGAGTGTCCGCAGTCGCAGGCGCGCCCTGCTCGCCTCCGCGGCCCGCGGCGTGCACACACAACGTCACCAAGGCCAAACCAAGCAACCATGGAATTATTCGCGGGCTACGCAAGGATTCCTCCCAGGTTTCTCTTCCACCGGCTCACCGGAACACCAACCATCCTAATGCTTTTCGCCCGGCGAATGTCCCTCTCGTTCATCTTCAGCGGCCGCCTTTTTACCCTGAGCAACGCGAAGGGCTGAGGCGCGTTCCCTGCGTCCCGGATGAATTTGCAGGGCGGGGCCGCGCGCGTTGAAGCTGTGATATGCTCCGGGACGAGCTGGAGATCCCGACGAAGGAGATTGCACCATGAAAACGTTGGCGGCAATTGGCGTGCTCTTGTTTGTGCCGGTGTGCGCTCACGCGCAAGCGGCAAAGCCCTGTGAAGAGTTGAAGACGGAAATTGCAGCGAAGCTGGACGCAAAAGGCGTGAAGTCGTACACGCTGGAAATCGTGGCCAAGGACAAGGATGCGGAAGGCAAGGTGGTGGGTACGTGCGGGGGCGGGACAATGAAGATCATGTATAAGAGAGGGGCAGCCCCGGCGGAGACCCCGGCGCCGGAAGCGAGCAAGCCGTAGGAGTACGGTTCTCAGTATTCAGTTATCAGTTGAAAGTTTTCGGAGAGGAACGGGGATTGAAGAAAAGCCCCAAGCCCCCCCTCCCAAAACGAAGATGGGGCGCCCTCCGCGTTCTAGTGGAGGGAGGATGGAAAACCTAGCGCGAATAGTTTTTTAGGTAGGCAGGAAGAGGCGTGTCGCTCTTCAGGCGTGCGTCGGGTTGTGGTGGCTGGGCCACGGTTTCGAGCGGTAAGACGCCGGCCCACACTGGCAGAGCGTAATCGGCCTCGTCATCCACCGGGCCACCGGTGCGCACCTTGGCGGAAACTTCTTCGAGCGGCAGGGCTAGAACCATGGTGGCCTTGAGTTCCTGCTCGGTTGGCTGGCGAACATCGTCCCAGCGGCCCTTCAGCACGTGTTCGGTGAAGATGCGCAGGGCTGCCATTTTTTCGGCGGGATCTTCCACGAGCCGGGCGGTGCCGAGGATCACCACCGAACGGTAGTTTACGGAGTGGTGAAACGCCGAGCGGGCGAGCACGAGTCCATCCACGTGCGTGACCGTGACGCACACGGGCACGCCACCGCTGAGCGTGCGCAGCATACGGCTGGCGGCGCTGCCGTGGAGATACAGCGTATCGCCCGCACGGCCATAGTTCGTGGGGATGACGTACGGCTGGCCGTCGGCATTGAAGCCGACATGGCAGACGAAGCCCGCGTCGAGAATGGCGTAGACGGTTTCGCGGTCGTATTTGCCGCGCTTGGGCAGGCGTTTGACCTGCGTGCGTTCGGTGGGAGTGAATTCGCTCATCCCGCTATTCTACTGTGTGACGGGTGGGGCGCCAGAGCCAACTTGGCATCCCGCAGCCGGGAGACGCTTCAGGGAGCGAAAAAGAATAGTCCAATTGACGCGGCAGGGGAATCGTGTAGCCTGTGTCCTTGCATCCAGAGAGAGGTGAAGCCATGGCAGCCGCAAAGCCCGTGTTCAGCAAAGAGACATTTCAGTTTTTCCGCGAATTGGGGAACAACAACCGCAAGGCGTGGATGGATGAGAATCGCGAGAGGTACCAGTCGGCGATCGTGCAGCCGTTCCGGAGATTGCTGGAGGAACTGGCAACGCCAGTGCTGAAGCTGAACGGCCAGTTTGATACCAGCGGACGCACTGGGCCAAATTTTTCGCGGATCAATCGCGATATCCGATTCGCCAAGGACAAAACGCCTTACAAAACGCAGATGTACCTAAAGTTTTCCACGCCGTCGCCGGGGGATCGAGAGAACGGCCAGCTTTATGTGGGCCTTTCGACGGAGACGGTCACGGTGGGTTTTCGCATCTACGCGGGCGCAAAACGGAAGGAGTCGACGCTGGCGCTGATTGCCGAGCCCCGGGTGCTTGCCAACCCCAAATGGGTTGCCCAACAGAGAAAACGGCTGGGCAAGAAATACGACAGCTACTGGTATACGACGGAGAAGGGCGAGTGGACCAAGCATGAGAGCTGGCCCACGGAGCCGGAGAACTGGAAGAAGATCCAGGCGTGGATCGTGCGGAAAAAGATGAAACCTGGCGATGCGTTGCGCGCGAGTTTCGCAAAAGATGCCGTCAAGGTTTTCAAGGATGTGTATCTGCTGCTGAAATTCACGAGCTTGACTGATTGATGCGACCCGCGCCTCGGCTGCCATGCCGCATATGAGAAATACGTGCAGTGCAGCGCGCGAATTGGAGGGGGAAAGCCGCTGACGTCGGCGGAGTTCTACGTGGAGCAGTTGAACCGGCGGTATGCCCGGCCGAATCGGTGTTGCTGAGGGGAATGGGCCGTGTTCGGAGTCATGGAGCGATCAATCCACGATCCCTCCACTACGCGGCCCGACGCGCCAAAAGACGGCGCGAAAGAAAAAGTCGGGCCACTCCGGTCCCTTCGACTCCGCTCAGGGCAGGCGGGATGACAACGGGTTACACGGTGCCGAGATGGGGTCGAGCGTGGTGGAGGAAAGCGAGTAACGCGCTAGCCGCCGGCAATGGCGCCGACGACCAGAAGCGGCTCGTCGCCAGAGACGACTGCATCGGGCAAGGGGGTGTCGGGCAGTTCGTGGGACAAATCTTCGCAGCAAGCGAAGAAGCGCACGAAGGGGCGGCGCTGCTGGGTGATGTGGTCGCGAATGGTGCCGCGCAACATTGGGTAGGAGACCTCGAGCGCGTCGAGGACCGAGCGCTGTGTGGCGCGGCCCTCGACATCAAGCGACACCTCGCCGCTAACGCGGGCTAAAGCCCGCAGATGGGGCGGGAGAATGACGCGGATCATGGCAACGTCTGGACCTCGATGGAAAGCACGGCCGGAAGGTCCCGGACAATGGGGGCCCAGGAATCCCCGGCATCGGAGGAAGCATACACCTGGCCGCCGGTGGTCCCAAAATAGACGCCGCAGCGATCCAGCGAGTCCACGGCCATGGCGTCGCGCAGAACATTAACGTAGCAGTCGCGCTGGGGGAGACCCTTGGTGAGTGGCTCCCACTCGTTCCCGCCGGTGCGGCTACGATAGACGCGGAGCTTGCCCTCGGGCACAAAATGTTCGCCGTCGCTCTTGATGGGGACGACGTAGATAGTCTCCGGTTCGTGGGCATGGACATCGATGACGAACCCGAAGTCGGTCGGCAAGTTTCCGCTGACCTCGTGCCAGGAATCGCCGCCATTGTCGCTGCGCATAACATCCCAATGTTTTTGCATGAAAAGAACGTCTGGACGCGACGGATGCAAGGCCACGTGGTGCACGCAGTGGCCTACCTCGGCTTCCGGATCGGGAATGTATTGGGACTTCAGCCCACGGTTGATGGGCCGCCAAGTTTTGCCGCCGTCATCGGTGCGGAAGGCGCCTGCGGCGGAAATAGCGATATAGATGCGATTGGGATTCTTGGAGTCCTGAATGATGGTGTGAAGGCACATGCCGCCAGCGCCGGGTTGCCATTTCGGTCCTGTGCCGTGGCCGCGAAGACCGGCGAGTTCGTGCCAGGTTTTGCCGCCGTCGGTGGAGCGGAAGAGAGCGGCGTCTTCGACTCCGGCAAAGACGGTGTCTGGATCGGTATGGGAGGGTTCGAGGTGCCAAACACGCTTGAATTCCCAGGGATGCTGCGTGCCGTCGTAAAACTGATGAGTAGTGAGCGGCTTGCCAGTATCGGCAGAAGTGTCGTAGACGAACTTGTTGCTCTCACCTTTTGGCATCCCGTCCGGCGTGGTGGTTGGTTCGCCTGGCGGAGTACCGGGCTGAAACCAGGTCTTGCCGCCGTCATCGGAACGTTGAATGACCTGCCCGAACCAGCCGCTGGTCTGTGAGGCATAGAGACGATTGGGGTCGGCGGGGGAACCTTTGACGTGGTAGATTTCCCATCCGGCGAAATGTGGGCCGCTGACGTCCCACTTTTCGCGCTTGCCGTCGGAAGACAACAAAAATGCGCCCTTACGTGTGCCAACGAGGACTCGGACTTTGCTCATCGGATACTCCTTTTCACGCGATGCGAAGCCGGGCAAGCGTAGTGCAGGTAGCTGGCCATGAAAGGCGCCGGCCGCCCCCCGGACAACGGAGGGACAGTGTGCCATATGGCTTGCAGAATGCAAGTGAAAATATGCTAGTGTGAAAGGATGGGAAAAAAGAAAGGAAACGGCGAGTGGCGGTCGGGGTGTCCCCTGAATGCTTCGGTGCAAATGCTAGGGGACCAGTGGTCGCTGTTGATCATCCGGGACATGATGCTGCGGGGTGCGCGGACCTTCACGGAGCTCCTGAATTCGTACGAAATGATTGCGACGAATGTACTGGCGGACCGGCTGAGGCGGCTGGAGGCGAACGGTATCCTCACCAGGGAGCAAGATGCAAAGGACCGGCGGAAGCAGATCTACCGGCTCACAGAGAAAGGAATCGATCTCGGGCCCGTGCTGACGGAAATGGTGCTCTGGGCCGCGGCACACGAAGAGACGGAAAATGCCGCGCTGGTGCGGAAAATGCGAAAGGACAAGAAGGGATTTCTGGCGGGAATCCGGAGACGGTGGGCAGTGGCGGCCGGGCGAGTGGGGGGCAGACGAGTGAGTCCCGGCCGAAGTCTGAAACACGAAAAGCGAGATTCGGGAAGAGCAAGCCACGCTTGAACCTAGAAGGGTGCAGCGGGACTCTTACAGATCGTCCAGGTCTTCTTGCGGCTTCAGCGGCGTGATTTTGTGGGCTAGTTTGACGCCGTGCTTGCGGATCCCGGCCAGGACTGCACGGCGACTTTCGACGGGGAGCATTTCCGGGGCGAACACGCCGGCGGATTCGCGCGGAAAAAACTTGATGAAGAGCGCGGCGACGTGCGCCGTGGCGTAGGCGACGGGTGTCGTGAAACGCCCCTGGCGGCGGATCTGGTAGAGCGTGGGGAATGCGGCGTCGCTGCGGATAAGCAGAGTCTGATCGTCCTTGGGGGAGTGCTTGACGCCGCGCACGAGGACGGACGCGGCGAAACGCGCATTTTGCAAGATGCCCTGGCGGATCAGGGCCGCGATCTTTCGCGGCGAGGAAGTTGCCGGAAAGTGCAGGCGGGGAATGCCTCGCGATTTGGAGAGTTTTCCTTGCTTGTGCCAGCGGCGCAGTCGGTCAATTTCGTTTCCGCCGATTTTAACGTCGAGGTCGTCCATGGGAATCGAGTAAGGCAGCGTGGCCACTTCATCCTGAGCGGCGAGGACAACGCGGGCAGAGCCGATGGGATCGGGGAAGCGGAACGTTTCCAACTCCGAGAAGCGCTTGGCCAAGTGAAATCTCTTCTGGCGATAGATCCTCGGCCGAGAAATGGCTTCATCGAAGGAGACTTCGGGCGACCACTGGGAGATGGGGTCGCCGCTTTCGGAGCTTTCGTAGAGGCGGATCTGTACCGATTGGACTTCGCTAAGCAGCTCGGCGGCGCGCTTTACCAGCAGATTGGTCAGGCCCGGAGCAGCTCCCGCATTGATCAGCGCGCTGCGGCGCTTGGCCTCAAATCTACCTGAGTAGCGGAATTGCTCCGGCTTGAACGGATTTCGCGTCAGGTGCGAGCTGAGATCGAGGTAGTGGGCGCGGAGCCGAAGTGCGGCGCGGAGGACGATCTCGTTGAACACGGAAGCGGAGGCATTGACGATCAACTGGCAGCCCTTTGCGGCGCGCACGATGCCGCGCAGGTTGCGCGCATTAACGGGAGTCACCGCAATGGTGGATTTTTTGCCCAGAAAACGGCGCGCGCGTGCAGGATCGCGGTCGCCACACCAGACGTCGTGGCCCTGGCGTTCCAGCAGTTGTGCGAGGAGCGAACCGGTGGCCCCTGCTCCCAGGATGAAGATGCGCATGATTTTAGCAAACTCTATCACAGCCCTGCTGGTAGCGGAGCGCGGAAGGCTTCGCGGGGTGGCGGGAATTGAACTGGGACTAGGGAGAGGCGTACACTGTGCAAGTTAACTCTGACCCCTCCTGCCTACGGGAGAGACATCTCAGGGCGGCGGGGCGAGGCGAGCCATGAGCGGCTCGCCGAGGGTTTGGGGGGAAACGCCCAAGCCTCCCGTGCGGTGAATGTTGCCGCGCTTGGAAAGGAGCCTGTAAGCCGGAAATGTGCACTTTTCCGGCTAGAGCCCGATTCCCTGTGCGAATCGGGTTTTTTGTTTCTCCGTTGGTTTAGCCATGAGCCTCTACGACAAATTCGGGCGGCAGATTACCGACCTGCGGATTTCCGTCACGGACCGGTGCAATTTCCGGTGCGTCTATTGCCGCTCCGCCGATCCGGAAAACTACCGGGATCACGAGGAGATACTGTCCTGGGCGGAATTGCGGCGCTTGGCGGGGATTTTCGTGGGTCTGGGGATTCGCAAGGTGCGCATCACCGGCGGCGAGCCACTGGTGCGCGAGGGCGTGGAAGAGTACATCGCGCATCTGAAGGCGCTTGGTGTGGCGGATTTATCCATCACGACGAACGGCCACTTGCTGGCGGAGCGTTGCGGCCGGTTGATCGCCGCGGGGCTGCAGCGCATCAACATCAGCCTGGATTCGCTGGACCCCATCAAATTTGAGCGCATCACGCGCACGCGCTCTTACGACAAAGTGATGGACGGCATTGACGCGGTGCAGAAGTCGCGGCTCGCGCCGGCGAAGGTAAACGCGGTGCTGGTTCGCGGGCTGAATGATGACGAAGTGGAAGCGTTTGCGGCGTTCGCGCGGGAGCGTGGCGTGATCATGCGGTTCATCGAGTTCATGCCGCTGGATGCCGACCGCCACTGGTCGCGCGAACTCGTGGTGCCCGCGGCGGAGGTCTACCAGCGCATCCATGCGCAGTGGCCGCTGGAGCAGATCCCGCACGAGAAAAGCGAAACGGCGAGAAAGTATCGCTTTGTGGACGGCGCGCCGGGAGAGATCGGGTTGATCGCGCCGGTGACTCAAGCGTTTTGCGGGCACTGTTCGCGCATACGGCTGACCGCGGACGGTAGGATGCGAACGTGTCTTTTCAGCAAGGAAGATCGCAACCTGCGCGGGCTGCTGCGGGCGAACGCGGCGGATGAGGAAATCGTGGAATGGGTGAAGGCGATGGTGATGGAGAAGGAAGAGGGGCACCGCATCAACGAGCCAGGCTTCGTGCCGCCTTCGCGAACCATGGTGTTTATCGGGGGATAGCTGCAGCGACGCGTTAGGCAGTGTTTCCAGCGATGGGCGAGGCACTGGTAAAACTGACCAAAAGGCGACAGAATTCATCTAACAAACAGGGACCAAGAGGGTTTAGGAGAAGCCGAGAAAACCCGTGGGAAGCATTGTCACCATACCGAAGAACTCGCTGGCGGGTGCGGAACAGCCCAGCACGGTGAGGGTACCCGAAATCGAGAAGGGCGTGGGCTGCGATTTCGATTCGTACCTGCTGGTGCCGGACACGACCTTGGACGAACGGATTGCCGCGGCAAAAACCAAGCTCGGGAAAGACGTGGTGATTCTCGGGCACCACTACCAGCGGGACGAGGTTGTGAAATTTGCGGATTTTCGCGGGGATTCGCTGAAACTTTCCCAGCAGGCCGCGCAAACCGATGGGAAGTACATTGTTTTTTGCGGCGTGCATTTCATGGCCGAAAGCGCCGATATTCTGAGGCGCGACCAGCAGATTGTGGTGCTGCCCGATCTGAACGCGGGCTGTTCGATGGCGGACATGGCGGACATTGGCCAGGTGGAGGCTTGTTGGAGCGAACTGGCAACGGTGGTGGATATCCGGAAGACGGTGCCGGTTACGTATATGAATTCGACGGCGGCGATCAAGTCATTTACCGGGGAGAAGGGCGGAGCCGTTTGCACGAGTTCCAACGCGGCAGCGGTGTTGCAGTGGGCGTTTGCGCGCGGCGAGAAGGTAGTATTCCTGCCCGACGAGCATTTGGGCCGCAACACCGCCTACCGCATGGGGATTCCACTGGATGAAATGGTGGTCTGGGATCCGTTCCAGGAATTAGGTGGCAACACGCGGGAAGCGTTGCGCCAGGCAAAGATCATTCTGTGGAAGGGCTACTGCTCCGTACACCAGCGATTCACGCCGGAACATGTGGCGCGCGTGCGCAAGGAGCATCCCGGGATTCGCGTGATCGTGCACCCAGAGTGCCGCTTCGAGGTGGCGCAGGCCGCTGACGAAAGGGGTTCGACGGAAGGCATCTTGAAGGCAATCCAGGCGGCGCCCGCGGGGAGCGAGTGGGCGGTGGGCACGGAGATTCATCTGGTCAACCGCATGGCAAAAGAGCTGAAGGACCGCAAAGTGATTTCGCTCGATCCCAGCGTGTGCGTTTGTACGACGATGTTCCGCATCACGCCGCAGCACCTGCTGTGGGTGCTCGAAAATCTCGGCGCCGGGAAGATTGTGAACCAGATATCCGTGGATGAACGCACCAGGCACTTTGCAAAAGCGGCCTTGGATCGCATGCTGGAGTTGTGCTAGCGCCAAATCCAGACTGGGCGGAGAAAGAGCGACGGAGAAGGCATGGCGGATAACAAGGAAGACCGGGACGATCTGCCGGAAGAACCCCAACGATTGTTCACGCTGATGGAGGCGGAACGCACGCGGCGTGAATTGGAGCCTTTTTTGATCGAGGCGATTGGGGCGCGCAAGAAGCTCGGCGCGCTGGAAGAGGAACTCACCGCGGTCTCCACGCGCATCCTGATGATGGGCGGCATACTCGTGCCCTACGCCAAACTGGCCCAAAAGCGCATGGAGCACCAAGCGCTTGCCGAGATCATGAAGACGAATCTTGAGAAGATTCTTTCCACGGGCTGCCTGATCAAGGACCTGGACGTTGGTTTGCTCGATTTCCCGTCGGTCATCGGCAACGAGGAAGTTTATTTGTGCTGGAAGCTGGGAGAAGACCGCATTCGCTATTACCACCGCCAGGATGAAGGTTTCGCCGGAAGAAAACCGATTGATCCGCGCGATCTGGGCCCCGGCGACCAGGTCCAGTAGACGCATCGAATGAATGGAAAAAGCGAACGCCTCTGACGACTGCCAAGGAATGAGGCAAAACTGAGAGCGCGGGGCTACGTCTGGCGGTGTGTGAATCTCATATCCGCTACGGGAGAAACCACCACGTGAGTGAAAACCGCTTGAAGGATTCCGCCAGCCCCTATTTGCGTTCGGCGGCCCACCAGCCCATCGACTGGCATGAATGGGGAGTGGGCGCTTTCACGCGCGCGAAGGCTGAAGACAAGCCGATACTCCTGGACATCGGCGCGGTGTGGTGCCACTGGTGCCACGTCATTGACCGGGAGAGCTACGAAAACGCGGAAATCGCCAAAATCATCAACGAACATTTTGTGCCCGTGAAAGTGGATCGCGACGAGCGGCCGGACGTGGATTCCCGCTACCAATCCGCGATCAGCGCGATTAGCGGACAGGGCGGGTGGCCGCTCACCGGATTCCTGATGCCCAACGGGAAGCCGTTTTTTGGGGGCACGTATTTCCCGCCGGAGGATCAGATGGGCCGGCCGGGCTTCCGCCGTGTGCTGCTGGCGGTCGCCGATGCCTACAAACAGAAGCGCGAGGATTTGATGCGCACAGCGGATGCCCTGGCGGAGGCAGTGGCGAAAGCCGAGGCGTTCTCTGGAGCGCGGGCGGAATTTGATTTGGGCATCGTGGATGCGCAGATCGGCTCGATCACGCAATTGTTCGACATTCGCAACCGAGGATTCGGGCAAGCGCCAAAGTTCCCGCACGCTTCCGCGATCGATCTGGTGCTGGAGCGCTATCGCCAGACGGGCGAGAAACACCTGCTGGCGATGGCGGAGACGACTCTCGAGAAGATGGCCAAGGGCGGGGTGTACGACCAATTGGCGGGAGGTTTCCACCGCTACTCGGTGGACGAGCGCTGGGTCGTCCCCCATTTCGAAAAAATGAGTTACGACAATTCGGAGTTGCTGAAGAATTACCTGCATGGCTGGCAGGTGACGCGCAATCCGATTTTGCGCGATACGGCCGAGAGCATCATCGGCTGGGTGAACGAGGTTTTGACCGACCGGGAGAAAGGAGGTTTCTACGCTAGCCAAGACGCGGACTACTCGCTGGATGACGATGGCGATTATTTCACGTGGACCTTGGAAGAGTTGCGCGGGGCGCTTTCCGTCGAAGAGTCGCGCGTCATGGAGCTCTTCTACGATGTGGAGCCGCATGGCGAAATGCACCACAACCCGTCCAAAAACGTTTTGTGGATTGCGCGGGATGCCGGCGAGATCGCCAAGACGCTGGGGCTGGACGAAGCGCAAGTGCGCCTGCAGATCGCGAAGGCGAAAGACAGGATGTTGCGGGCCAGGATCCCCCGGCCAACTCCATTTGTAGACAAAACGATGTACGTCAGTTGGAACGCCATGTTTGTCTCCGCCTACTTCGAGGCGGCGCACGTTCTTTCCGGCAGCGTTGACGAAAATTGCGGCGGAGTCGCGCGGAAGACGCTCGACCGGATGTTGAACGAGGCGTGGAGCGAAGAGCAGGGCTTCGCGCATCGGATCGGTGGGCCGGCGCTGCGCGGGTCGCTGGATGACCAAGTGTTTGGCGTGCTCGCGCTGCTGGATGCCTATGAAGCTACGCTTGATTCGCGCTATTTTCGCGCTGCGCAGCGAACGATGGACGTTGCTATCGAGAAGTACGGCGACGCGGAGGGCGGGGGATTTTTCGACCGGGCTTCCGATGCGCCGGCAATGGGCGGGCTGGAGGTGCGTCGCAAGCCGTTCCAGGATTCGCCGACACCGGGTGCGAATTCCGTGGCTGTTCTGGCGTTGACGCGCATGCATGCCTACACGGACGATCGCCGGTATCACGTCTGGGCGAGGAAAACTTTGGAGGCGTTTGCGGGGGTCGCTTCGCAGTACGGCTTGTTCGCGGCGACCTACGGTTTGGCGGCTACTTTGTTTGCTGAACACCCGACACAAGTGGTGATTACGGGAGCCAGTGGCGACGATGCGGCACGAACGCTTGAAGAGGCCGCGAACAGCGTGTTTCGCTTTGGCAAGGCGGTGTTGCGCGTGACCCCACAAGTGTCGCTTGAAAATCTGCCGGCGGCCTTGCGCCAGACTTTGCCGCACCTGCCGAAGGAGAAGGCGCTGGCGATAGTATGCGCGGGAACTACCTGCCTACCGCCGATTAGTGACGCTGAAGAGCTGCAAAGAATCCTGCAAAAGGGAATCACATAGATTGCCGCGGGATCGGAGGATTAAAGCAGATTCCTCGCCCCGGCGAAGCGCACGGGGCGCAAAACCCGCGCTGCGCTCGGAATGACATAAGGGTTTACACCTTGCCGAGATGGGGTCGAGCAATGCTCGACCCCTACGAGGACGACCCGCTCGCAGAGTGAACTACTTCTTGGGGCGCGATTCCGGAGGAACCATGCCGTTGTTGCGGTAGTAGACCACGAGCGCGCCATAGTGTTCGCCAGAATGTTCTATCACCCCATAGGCTAGATCATAGAGCCGCACGAGATTCGGCCCACCGTCATTGACCTCTTCGCTCAAGCCTTTGTCACCCTTTTTCTGGATCTCTGCCGCTCCGTCCGCGAAACACTCCTTCACGACACCCACGATCTGAGCCTTGGTCTTCAGATTCTCTCCCTTGGGATCGTTTCCATAGCGCGGCTTCTTTCCCTCAGCGACATCCGTGAAGTAGCACACGTAACCCGCGGTATGCAGCAGCATGGCTCCGAACGTCCGGGATTCCGGGGCGGGCTTGTATCCGTACTTGTCTTCCGGAAAATCCTCGGCCATGGCGATAAGCTTGCGTCCAATATCGTTCCATTGCTCCAAGACTGCTTCCGAGGGGCTAAGCGCGGGCTTCGGCTCAGCCTTCTTCATGTTCATGTCTTGTGCGCGAATCGGGAGTACGGTAAGACATGCGGCGAACAAAACCGCAGCAACCACAGGGATTCTTCTCATTTTTCTCTCCTTTAGTTTTCCTGGCAGGGGTCCGATATATAAGACGCTCGAATTGACGGGAAGTTGTTCCCGGGCCGGAAAAGTCAGGAAACTGGCGTCCGTCGTTCGTCATGATACGCCGGAATTGCCGAGTGTGGCTACAACAGCTTGAAAGCAGGCGAGTTATTCTACGTGAGGAGTAAGCTACAAGCCCCTGATTTGTCCGGCAGGCATGGTATTCTATTTCTTTGCATCTGAGGGAGAACCAGCGTTGAATTGGACTTGGGTTTTGCTGCGGAGTGCGGTGGCACTGGGCGTTTTGGCCTCGCTGTTCTTATCGCAGCGTTTCTGGTACCGGACGCTTTGGCGGGTCACGTCGAACTGGGGCCGCATGTGGTTGCGCGTGGGCGTGCGGCTGATGTATTTCGCCGGGTTGTTGCTCATCATTTTGACGATAGCGGATAGCCTGCGACCGAACCACGGGCGCGGCCTTGCAATCCATTCTCCGGTAGAGGCTTTTGCGGGATTGTGGTTTCTCAGCGCCCTCTTTGCGTATTTCGGCGTGAAGGCGGTGCACGCAGTGGAATGGGGTTGGCATCGCGTGCATAAGCCCGCGCCTCCTTCCTTGTCTTCCGTGTTGACACGGCCCGCAGCAACAGAAGATTTCGTGCCTGATCCCTCGCGCCGCACCTTTTTCAAGACAGCCAGCGTAGTGGCAGGCGCGGCGCCATTTCTCAGCGTTATGTACGGATTTGCCGCGGAACGCTTGCGGTATGAACTGCGGCGCATCGAAATTCCGCTGGCGAATCTGCCGCCGCAGCTTGACGGGCTGGAAATCGTCCAGCTCAGCGACATTCACCTCAGCGGCTACATGACGCGCGAATCGGTGCGCCGCGCGGTGGACATGGCCAATGGTGTTGGCGCGGACCTGGCGGTGGTTACGGGCGACCTCATCACCGGCATGCACGATTCCATTGCCGACTGCGTCGAGGAAGTGCGCCACCTGAGAGCGCCTCTGGGCGTTTATGGATGCAATGGCAACCATGAGATTTACACGCGCGTTGAGGATCTTGCCGAAAAACTCTACCAACAAGCAGGCATGAAACTGCTGCGTCGCGAAACTGCCATCATTACGTACAAGGGTGCGCAGTTGAATCTGATTGGCGTGGATTACCAGCGCGAGCGCATGCCCAGCGGCCGCAAGGTGCAGATGCTGGACAATCTTGAGCCGCTGGTGCGCCGCGACATTCCCAACGTTCTACTTTCCCATAATCCCAATTCGTTCAATCGCGCCGCGGAATTGGGCATTGAACTGACGCTTTCGGGGCACACGCACGGCGGGCAGGTGAAGGTGGAAATTCTGGATGTCAGCATCAGCCCGGCGCAATTCATCACCGATTACGTTGCCGGGTTGTATCACCGTCCGCTGCTGGTGCCGAATGTACCCAAACGCGTGGGCGAGACGATCAAGCTGATGCCCAACGCGCCGAAGGGCTTGGCAGCGCTCTACGTCAACAGTGGATTGGGAACCGTGGGCGCTCCGGTGCGCCTGGGCGCCCCGCCGGAAATTTCGCACTTCATTCTCCGCCGCGCATAAGCTCGATCATTTTTCCCAGCGGGCATGAATTACGCCCAACTTTCCGCAATTTCCGGGGTAATGCTAAACTCACCGCCGGGATTTCATGCCGATCAAAGAATCGAACTACTGGCTGGAGAGCGTTCCAGAGCCTGCCAAGGGTTCCGCGGGGCCGTTGCCAGCGAGCGTGGATGTCGCTATCGTGGGCGGTGGCTTCTGCGGGCTCTCCGCTGCGCGGACGCTTGCCAAACGCGGTGTGCCCGTCGCCTTGCTGGAGGCGGAAACTTTCGGCTGGGGCGCCAGCAGCCGCAATGGCGGCATGGTCCTGACCGGAATGAAGCTTCCCGTGCCCACGCTGATCCGGCGGTATGGCCGGGAAGCCGTGCAGCGGATGTACGCAGCGTCGCTGGAATCGATCGATCTCGTCGAGAAGATCATCAGGGAAGAGAACATCGATTGTCATTTTTCGCGCTGCGGCCATCTGGAAGTGGCGTGCAAGCAGGCGCACTTCAATGCCTACACGGAAGCCGCCGCGCAAATCCAGCGCGAGTTCCATCATGAACTGCGCATCGTGCCCAAGAGCGAATTGCGGGCGGAGATCGGATCTGACATTTATTTTGGCGGCATGGTGGATGAAACGAGCACAGGTCTGAATCCGGCGCAATACGTTTCGGGATTGGCCAAGGCTGCGCAAAGGGCCGGGGCCTCCTTGTTTGACCACGCGCGGGTGTTGCGTGTTTCGCCGCAACTCATTGCCGGTAATCGCACGTTCCGCGTGGAGACGCCGCGGGGAAACCTGACGGCGAAGGAAGTGATCCTGGCGAGCGGCGCTTATACGACCGGGGCGACACCCGCGCTGCGCAAGAAAATCATTCCCATCGGTTCCTTTATCATCGCGACCGAAGTGTTGGACGAGGATCTTGCCCGCGAACTGAGCCCGCGCGGGCGCATGATTTATGATTCCAGGCATTTTCTGTACTACTACCGGTTGACGCCGGATAACCGCATGCTGTTCGGTGGCCGCGCGGCATTTTTTCCGGAATCGGAAAGTACGGTGCGTGAGAGCGCGGAGCTTCTTCGCCAGGGCATGTTTGGCGTGTACCCGCAACTTCGCCAGGCAAAGGTGGAATATGTGTGGGGAGGAACGCTGGACTTTGCATTCGACGTGATGCCGCATTCCGGCAAGCTCGACGGCCTGTATTTTGCCGCTGGTTTTGCCGGGCACGGCGTGGCTGCCGCCACTTGGATGGGCGCGAAGCTGGCTAGCGTGATTTGCGGCGATGTGGACGACAATCCGTTTTCAAAGATTGCGTTCCCTGGCGCGCCGCTAGGCCTGCGCAGCGGAAATACTTGGGCACTGCCGCTTGCCGGGATGTATTACAGGGTTTTGGATTGGCTCACGTGAGAAGAGAAGCGCCCTTACCTGGATGGCCCTAGAGGCTGCCGAGGAACACTGGAAGAACTTTCTTCAGGGGCTAAAGCCCATTTGTTTTAGGAACATTACGCCGGGGCTGAAGCCCCGGCCTCCTAAAGAAAAAGAATCGCTTCGCAGTCTGTTAGGCGGCGAGAGCTTTGAGCTTAGGAAAAACGAAATAGGCAACCACACCCAAGGCTACCGGCAGGGGGCCCCATTTCAAAGCGAAATTGTCGCTGCCCGCGAGCGCAACAATGGCCATGAGGATCGGAGCGCCCACTACGTACGCGAGTCCCGTCTTTCCCCAGGGAATTCGGAAAGGGCGCTGCGTTTCCGGTTGGACTTTGCGAAGTTTCCATGCAGCGAGCACGGTCAAGACGGTCACCAGGCAGCGCAACCAGACATAGACCGTGAGTAGCTGAGCCAAGGTATGAAAAGCCAGCAGCGCGTAGATTGCGGAAGAGATCAGGATGGCGATCCACGGCGTACCGAATTGGCGATGTTTGGCTGCAAAGACTGGCGGCAGATAGCCGTCCGCGGCCATGGACGAGGGCATGCGCGTGCTGGTCAATACTGTGGCGTTCAGCAGCGAAATGTTGCAAAGCATCGCCGCGATGGTCATCAGAAATCCCAGCCAGCCGCCGCCAATCAATTGTGCGGCCTTGGACAGATAGGCGGTATTCCACTCCTGCCAATTGCCCAGCGCCGCCAAAGAAAAAAGCGCCGGCAAAAAGTAGGTGGCCATCGAGAGTGGCACGACAATGGCCAGCGCCCGCGGATAGCTTCGCTGCGGATTCTCGATCTCTTCGGCCACGCTGGAACATTGTTCGTAGCCGGAATAGAGCCACAACCCCAGCGCCAAGCCGACTCCGAATACCTGGAATGGCGGAACTTGCGGCGGAAGAAAGGGATGAAAAGGATTGTGGTGCCAATGCCAAGCGGCGATCGCGCAGAGAATGACCAGCGGAATGAGCACGGCAATTTCCAAAAACGTGGCCACCGCTCCGACCATCTGGATTCCGCGGATATTGACGTACGCGAGCAAGGCAATCAGCGCTACGCAAACGAGGTAATGCTTCCAACCCACCAGTGAAGGGAAGTAGATGGCCAGGTAGTCGCTGAAGAGCACGGCGTAACTTCCACCCAGGAGCCACGAGGCGCTCCAGTTCCACCAGCCGGACAGAAAGCCCCAGAAATCGCCAAAGCCGGCGCGCACCCAACGGTAGAATCCGCCCTCGACGGGAATCGCCGTCGTCAGTTCGGCGGCAACCAGCGAGACCGGAATACACCAGAAGAATGGGATGACAAGCAGGTACAAGAGGGTGAGGCCGGGTCCGCTGGTGGTGACCATTTCTTCCATGCCGAAGGGGCCACCGGTGGTGTAGGAAAACATCACGAAGACAAAGTAGAAGAGCCCCGCCTTCTTCAGGGCGCCCCGCTGCAAGCTTTTAGCGCTGGTTTCTCCGCCCAATCTCCCTCCTGCCCGGTAGTCTTTCCTGCGAGTGCGCGGATTCTACCGCAGTTCGCGTTTAGGCGCTGGACTTCGCGCGGTTCCTGCGACACACTTCCCCTTTTGCAAGGGGCTTCATGATCCTTCTCATCATGGGCGTAGCCGGATCGGGTGAAACCACCGTGGGTTCGCAGCTCGCTGCGCAACTCGGCTGGACGTTTCTGGATGCCGACGATTTCCACTCTCCGGAAAACAAAGCCAAGATGCGCCGCGGGATTCATCTGGCGGAGGATGACCGCATCCCCTGGCTGCAGACGATGCACGCGGAATTGGTGCGCCTCGACAGCCAGAGTCAGAATGCTGTTCTAGCGTGTTCGGCTTTGAGGAAGTCTTACCGGGGGATCCTCGCCGCAGGCCTCGACCTCCGCGTGGCTTACCTGAAGGGCTCCTACGAAGTGATCCAGCAGCGGATTGAAGAACGCCACACGCATTTTGCAGGCACGTCCATCCTGGCGGACCAATTCGCGGTGCTGGAGGAGCCCGGCGACGCCCTCGATCTGGACGTGACGCTCCCCGCAGAGCAATTGGTTGCGAAAATCCTGGCGCACTACGGACTCGCGCCATCCCCATCCGCCGGTTCGGGCGAAGCGGTGATTCACCGGCTGTTCTGGCGCCTGCTGCCATTTCTTTTTCTGCTCTACGTGGTGGCCTATCTCGACCGCATCAACGTGGGATTTGCCGCGCTGCAGATGAAGAGCCAGTTGAACTTCAGCGACGCCGTTTATGGCTTGGGCGCTGGAATTATCTTTTTTTTCGGCTACTTTTTGTTCCAGGTACCCAGCAACATGGCCATGCAGAAGTTTGGTGCACGCCGCTGGATCTCCTTGCTGATGATTCTCTGGGGTGCGATTTCCGCATCCATGATGTTCGTGGGCTCTGCAAGGTCGTTTTACGTGATGCGGTTTCTGCTCGGCGCTGCCGAAGCGGGCTTCTTTCCCGGCGTCATCTATTACCTGAGCAATTGGTTTCCTGCGGCGGTGCGAGCGCGTGCCCTGGCGCTGTTCATCATGGCGGGGCCGATTTCAGGAGTCATCGGCGGGCCAATATCCGGGGCTCTGCTGGGACTTCACCGGCGCGCCGGCTTGGCAGGCTGGCAATGGCTTTTTCTGCTCGAGGGCATCCCGGCGATTATGTTGGGGTTTGTGGCCCACTTCTTTTTGACGGACCGGCCGGAACAAGCGCGCTGGCTCTCTGCGAACGATCTGAGGTGGCTTGTGTCCACGCTGCGCAAAGAGGAAGCTGCCGCGTCGAAGGAGCGGACGGCGCCTGCCAGCTTTTTGTCCATGTTTATGGATATGCGCGTCTGGGGCTTTTCCTTCGTCTACTTTAGCGCCATGGCCTGCGCTTACAGCATCGGGCTGTGGTTCCCTACGGTGGTCAGAGCGCTCTCCGGGATTAGCTCATTCGCGATTGGGCTGTTGGCCGCGATTCCGTATTTGGCAGCGGCCATCGCCATGGTCATCGTCGGGGCGCATTCGGATCGTACGGGCGAACGTGATTGGCACCTCGCGATCCCCGCGTTCGTCACTTGCTTCGCCCTTGCGACTGCTGCTTTCGCCACCACTGTCCCGGCCGCGGTCGTCGCTTTCACGATCGCTCTGGCGGCGGAGTTCAGCATGATGGGACCGTTTTGGGTGCTGGCTGCGGGAACGCTGGACGCCAAGACGGCAGCGGCGGGGATTGCCTTCATCAACGCCGTCGGGAATCTCGGCAGCGGGCTCGGCCCCTCCTGGATCGGATATTTGGGCACGGCCACGGGAAGTTTTCGCGGAGGCTTGCTTAGCATCGCGGTGCTGCTCTTTGTGGCCGGCTTCACGGTTCTCGGGCTCCGTCAATCGCGGGTCACGCGGACGGTGAGCAGTTGATTTTTCCCCCCGCTAACCAATATGGTTGTTTACGTGTCTCATTGAATCGGGAAATAATTCTTCCCTCACGATCAAAGGATAAAAGAATGAAGATAACTTACCGTCCGTGGCTGGTGTCCGGAGTTGTGCTCGCGGGAATCTCTCTTGCCCCTATTCGCGCTCATGTGGCTGCCGATGATGCGCCGCTGTATGGCTATTCCGCGGAATCCTCGCGGATGGAGCGGCAGTGGGAAGAGAAGTTGCGCGCCATCCCGAGCACGGAGAATCTTCGCGCCTACATGCAGCGTCTTTCGGCGCGGCCGCACCACGTCGGTTCTCCTTACGACAAGGACAACGCCGAGTGGATCGCGGCAAAGTTCAAGGAATTTGGCCTGGAGACGCACATCGAATCCTATGACGTGCTCTTCCCGACGCCGAAGGAGCGGCAGGTTGAATTGCTCGATTGCAGCGGCGCGAATGGAACAGATTGCCAGGCAAAATTTACGGCAAAACTCGAAGAGCCCGGCTTGCCGGAAGATCCCACTTCCAACCAGAAATCCGAGCAATTGCCGACCTTCAACGCGTTTTCCAGGGATGGAGACGTCACCGCGCCTCTGGTCTATGTAAATTACGGGATACCGGAGGATTACGAGCAACTGGAAAAGCTCGGCGTATCGGTGAAGGGGGCCATCGTGATTGCGCGTTACGGGCATTCCTGGCGCGGCATCAAGCCCAAGGTCGCGGCGGAGCACGGAGCCCTCGGCTGCCTGATCTACTCCGATCCTCACGAAGACGGCTATTTTCAAGGCGAGACGTTTCCCGCCGGCGCTTACCGCCCGAAGGACGGCGCGCAGCGCGGCAGTGTCGCGGATGATCCCATCTATCCGGGTGATCCACTGACTCCCGGAGTGGCCGCGACAAAAAATGCCAAGCGCCTGGAGTTGAAAGATGTTCCAGTGATCACAAAGATCCCTGTGCTGCCGATTTCTTACGGAGACGCGCAGCCGTTGCTTGCCGCGCTTGCCGGGCCGGTGCCACCCGCGGGCTGGCGTGGAAATCTGCCGATCACCTATCGTGTTGGTCCGAGCGCGATGAAGGTGCACCTGAAGGTCAAGTTCAATTGGGATTTGAAGCCCATCTATGACGTGATTGCGAAAATTCCTGGATCGTCGGACGCGGATCAGTGGATCATTCGCGGGAATCATCACGATGCGTGGGTTAATGGAGCCGAGGACCCTATTTCCGGGCTGGTTGCAGTGCTGGAAGAAGCGCGGGCGCTGGGCGAACTGGTGAAGCAGGGCTGGAGGCCGAAACGCACGATTATTTATTGCGCCTGGGATGCGGAAGAGCCCGGCTTGATTGGGTCAACGGAATGGGTGGAGGACCATGGCGACGATTTGCGCGAGCACGCCGTTGCGTACATCAACTCCGACAGCAACGCCCGCGGCTATTTTGGCGCGGAGGGATCGCACACGCTGGAAAAAATGATGAATGACGTGGCTCGCGACATCCAGGATCCGGAAACAAAGCTGTCCGTCTGGAAGCGCCAGCAGCTTGGCGCCATCGCCTCCGCGAGCACTCCGGAAGAGCGGCAGGAGGCGCGCAACCGCGCCGATCTGCGCATGGACGCGATGGGCTCCGGGTCGGACTACGGCGCGTTCTTACAGCACGCCGGCATCGCGTCTCTCAACATTGGTTATTACGGCGAGGATGGCGGCGGCATCTATCATTCGATTTACGACGATTTTTACTGGTACACGCATTTCAGCGACGTGGATTTCGTGTACGGACGCGCGCTTGCCCAGACCGGCGCCACGACAGTGATGCGGCTGGCGGATGCGGATGTGCTGCCCTTCGAGTTCACCGATTTCGCGGAGACCATGCAAACTTACGTCAAACAGCTCAAGAATCTTCTGAAAATGAAGCAGGAGGAAATCGGCGAGCGCAACAGACAGATTGAGGAAGGCGTGTTTCAGGCCGTGAATGATCCGCGCCGCCCCACGGTGGCCCCGAAAATGGAGAGCGTGCCGCCGTTCCTGAATTTCGCACCGCTGGACAACGCCGTGACGGAACTGGCGAAGAGCGCCGATGCCTACAAGAAGGCGTATGAGCAGGCGAGCGCCAAGGCCGATTTCGGCAAGCTGTCCGCCTCGGAGCTGAATCGCATGCTGGGGAAAAACGAACAGCAGCTTACGCGCGAGGAAGGCCTCCCGGGACGTCCGTGGTTCAAGCACGAAATCTACGCGCCGGGGCAGTACACCGGCTACGAAGCCAAAACTTTGCCGGCTGTGCGGGAGGCGCTGGAGTTGAAGCGCTGGAAGCAAGCCGAAGAAGCGATTGTGGTTGTGTCCAAAGTGCTGCAAGGAGAAGCAGAGTACATTTCCGCGGCGGCCGCGAAATTGTCGGCCTTGCACTAGAATAGAGAGGCCGGGGAAGGCGTTTCGCCGCGTTTTCCCGGCATTCCGTATCGCAGGAGCCCGCTTATTCCTTCCTACAACCTTGCGATTGTGGGCTATGGCCACGTGGCATGAGTGGGGAACAACGCTGTCATGCTAACACGCCGCGGCGTCTCTGTGAGAAACTACACATCTTGAAGCTGAAATTACTTCTTGGATTAAAGCAGGAGCCATGAGCACATCCGGGATTCATCCCGCAACACAAGTGGCCTTGGACATTAACTGGGTTCGCGCGCAATTTCCCTCGCTGCAAACGAAGGTGAATGCCCAGACGGCAGCCTTCTTGGACGGGCCGGCAGGCACGCAGGTGCCCACGCAGGTGATGCACGCGATTCAGAATTATCTGATGAGCGCCAATGCGAACACGGGCGGCGCCTTTCTTACCAGCCGCCGAAACGACGAGATCATTGCCAACGCACGCGCGGCTATGGCCGATTTTTTTCATTGCGACAAGGACGAGGTCGTATTCGGGCAGAACATGACCACCATCACGTTTGCTGTTTCGCGGGCACTCGCTCGCGAAATGAAAGCGGGCGATGAAATCCTGCTGACCACGCTCGATCACGACGCCAACTTTTCGCCGTGGAAGGCGCTGGAAGAAAAGGGCATTGTCATCCGGCAGGTGGATATTCGCGAAGCGGACTGCACCCTCGATCTTGAAGATTTGAACCGGAAGCTGAACGCGAAGACCAAGCTGGTGGCCGTGGGTTACGCCTCCAACGCCGTTGGCACGATCAATCCCGTGGCGGCGATAACGAAGCTGGCGCATTCCGCCGGAGCGTTTGTCTACATTGACGCGGTACATTATGCCCCGCACGGGCTGATTGACGTTAAAGCCCTCGACTGCGATTTTCTGGTTTGTTCGCCCTACAAATTTTTTGGCCCGCATATGGGCACACTCTATGGCAAGCGAGAGCATCTTCGGAACTTTCGCCCCTATAAGGTGCGCCCCTGCACGGAGCAGGTGCCGGAGCGCTGGGAATCCGGGACGCAGGTCCAGGAATTGGTTGCCGGGATCGGCGGGGCAGTGGAATATCTTGCGGAACTTGGCCGGCACAGCGATCCCAGCGCGAAAACGCGGCGTGAGGCTCTGGCTTCCGCGTATCGGACCACCGTGGCTTACGAGACGCGAATGATATGGAAGCTGATTGATGGGCTGCAATCCATCCCCGGCGTTCGTATCTACGGAATCACGGATCCGCAGCGATCGGCCGAACGTTGCTCTACGCTTTCCTTGCGTTTGGGCAATCACCATCCCGCGGCCATCGCCACTTATCTTGGCGAACACGGAATTTTCACCTGGGATGGGAATTACTACGCGCTGAACCTGAGCGAGAGGCTAGGCGTGGAATCGCAGGGCGGGATGCTGCGCATCGGCCTGGTGCATTACAACACGATGGAAGAGGTGGAGCGGTTGCTCGCTGCCCTGAGGGAGTTTGCCGCCTAGATCTCAACTATTTTGAGCGGCTAGGGTTCAGCATGTACTGACAGCGGCGAGAAAAGCCGTGTATGCTGTCAGGTTATGACCAAACGACCAAAACCCGTTGTACTCACTGTGTTGGATGGATGGGGCTACCGAGCCGAAACGAAGGGCAACGCTATCGCTCTGGCGCGCAAACCTACGTACGACGAACTCCTGCGCAAATTCCCGAATACATTGATTCAGACATCGGGGCCCTCCGTGGGGCTTCCCGTAGGCCAGATGGGCAATAGCGAAGTCGGGCACCTGAATATCGGCGCGGGGCGCATCGTGCACATGGACATCACACGCATCGACCTGCTGATTGCCAACAAGCAGCTCGATCAAGTGCCACTTTTCCAGCAAGCCATGGAACGCGGACGCCAGCGCCAGTTGCACTTCCTGGGGTTGCTGAGCGACGGCGGGGTGCACTCGCACATCAAGCACCTGTTTGCGCTGCTGGAAATGGCCAAGCAATGGAAGGTGGAAAAGGTTTTCGTACATTGCTTCATGGACGGCCGCGACACCCCGCCGAACAGCGGGCGGGATTACGTCCGGCAGTTGCAGCAGAAAATGCGCGAACTGGGCGTTGGCGAGATCGCCACCGTGGTCGGGCGTTATTACGCCATGGACCGCGACAACCGCTGGGAGCGCATCGAACTGGCTTACCGCGCGCTGGCTCATGGCGAGGCGGAGACGAAGAGCAGCGACCCGGTCGCGGCGCTGCAAAACAGCTATGAACAGGGCGTGACCGACGAATTCGTGAAGCCCGTGGTGATTACGCGTGGTGAGGGGCCATCGGCTCCCCCAGTTGGTCCAATTCGCGATGAGGATGCGGTGATTTTTTACAATTTCCGCGCAGATCGCGCGCGGCAGATGACCTTTGCGCTGGAAGCGCCGAATTTCGACAAGTTCGCCGACCCCAAACGCCCGAAGAATCTCTTTTTTGTGGGCATGACCAAGTACGACAAGAAATGGGAGTGGCTGAAGTGCGTGATCATGCCGGAAAAACTGGAGCACATCCTGGCGCAGGTGTTTCAGGATTTGCAATACAAGAATCTGCGGTGCGCGGAGACGGAAAAATACGCGCACGTCACGTATTTCTTCAATGGCGGGGTGGAAAAACCGTTCAATGGAGAGGAGCGCATCCTCGTTCCTTCGCCCAAGGTCGCCACCTATGACCTGAAGCCGGAAATGTCCGCGGAAGGCATCACCAACACCGTGGTGAACGCGATCGAAAAAGGCGAGTTTGACGCCATCATCATGAATTATGCGAATGCGGACATGGTCGGGCATTCCGGGAAGCTGGAAGCCGCGATCAAAGCCGTGGAAGCTGTTGATGCTGGCCTGGGCCGCATCTATCAAACGCTCAAGCCGCGTGGCGGCGCTTGGATTATCACCGCCGATCACGGCAACGCGGAAACCATGATTGATCCGGTTACTGGCGGGCCGCACACATACCACACGACGAATCCTGTTCCCTTCATTTATGTCAGTGAAGATGAGCGCCTGAAAGTTTCTCCCGGCGGCGCCCTGCGTGACATTGCCCCCACACTACTAGGGATTCTGGGTGACTCCGTGCCCTCGGACATGACCGGGCGCGATTTGCGCCTGAAGGCGAAGGTCTAGCCCGTGCCGATTATCGGTGGGGGATCACTTCAGTAGCGGCGTAAAACTCAAACCTATGTCATCCTGAGGCCTCTGATTTTTGGGGCCGAAGGACTCAGCGTCGGCTTTCGGCACGACTGAATATACAAAACAATGAATCTTCAGCGCAGCACACCGGAAGACACCAAACTGACCATTTGCGTCTGGCACCCGTTCACCGAATGGCGGCCGAAACCTGCGATGGCCAGAGCGATCCGCACGCGCTGGCCCCTGATGCGCGTCGTTCACTTGCCGGACTACACGCGCCTGGAGGAGGAATTACCAGACACGGATATTTTCATTGGCTACTCGCTCCGGCCGCAACAGCTTAAGGACGCCAAGCGGCTGAAATGGATTCATTCCACGGCCGCCGGGGTGGCGCAGTTGATGTACCCGGAGCTGCGCGACTCGGGCGTGGTAGTGACTAATCCCCGCGGCATTTTCTCTGTGCCCATGGCGGAGCATATAGTCGGGCTAATGCTGGCCATGGCTAGGAATTTCCCTGATTCCGTGCGCCAGCAGGACCGCGCCCAGTGGGCCCAGCAGGCCTTATGGGACCTGCCACAACACCTGACCGAATTGAACGGCCGGCTTTTGCTGATTATCGGCTTCGGTTCCATCGGCAAAGAACTGGCGCGCCGTGCCAAAGCGTTCGACATGCGCGTGTGGGGCGTGAGCCGTTCCGGGAAGGGAGACTCCGCGCTGGCGGAGAGAATTTTGCCCGTATCAGAATTGGCAGCCGCACTCCCATTGGCCGATTTCGTAGTGATAGCCGCCCCGGAAACGCCGGAAACGCGGCACCTGATCGGGGCAGAGGAGATCGCGCTGATGAAGCCGGGTGCGCGGCTGATCAATGTCGCGCGCGGTTCGCTATTGGACGAAGCGGCCTTGCTCTGGGCGCTCGAGGAAGGAAAGCTGGGTGGCGCGGCTCTCGATGTCGCCGCCAGCGAACCGCTCCCGCCGGAAAGTCCGTTGTGGAAAGCGCCGAATCTGCTGATCACGCCGCATACGAGCGCGATCAGCAACCGGCTCTGGGAGCGGGAGACTTCCCTGTTGATGGAGCTGTTGGACCGCTGGTTCGATGGCCGCGAATTATTGAATCGCGTGGATTTTTCCCGCGGCTATTGAGTTCTGATGGGCGGCTCAATCCCCGACGCCACCCTTGGGCGCCTGGTAACCTTCGCGGGCGTAGACCACGACCTTTTGTTTCTTGCCTTTTTGGTCGAGGACCGTTAACGGGCTGCCATCCGGGGCCACCAGTTCGACTTTCACCTTGCGGTATTTTCCGTCGGCAGCATGGTTTGTCGGCGAATAGGTGATGCTGTACTGGTGGCGCAGAAATTCCGCCACCGTGCGCATATCGGTTGGAATTTCAGCTTCAAACTGCGGAAACCAGGCCAAACCGCCGGTCATCTGCGCCACTGTCTTCATCTGGTTTTCAGCCTGCAGAAAGGTCATTTCTGTCGACCCGCCCAACCTTTGATGGAGTTCCAGAAGGTTCTCAAGGGGTTTGGCCACGCTCACCACAAAAACCGTGACGTCGGTCTGGCGGAGTTGCTTGAGGGTCTGATCCAACGTATGTTTGGAAAACGTGTCGATGCCGCTCGCTAACAGCAGCACGGATTTCTTTCCCTTCACGTCCTTCAGCCGGTCGACGGTGTCGAGCAGCGCATCGAACACATTCGATTCGCTGAAGCCGGGAAACATGAGCTGATAGACGGCGTTGCGAACTTCGTCTTTGTTTTGCGTGAAGTCCACCTCCAGCCGGTGGTTCATGTCAAACGTGATGAGAGCGACCCAGTCTTTCTGGTTCAGATTGGGGAACAGCGCGTCCGCCCAATATCTCGCCCTGTAAGCAAAAAAGCCATTCGCGACGTTGCTCCACTCCAACAAAACAACCATGGTGATCGGGGCATCGCCGGCGCCAAAGTTGGTGATGGTCTGAGGCACGCCATCTTCCAGGATGCGGAAATTCTCTTTTTTCAGGCCGGTAATAAGGCCACCGTTGGAAGTCGTGGCGACCACGTCCAGCGTCACGACGGGCACTTCGAGGGAAATCGTCACGCCGCCTTCTTGCGGCTTTTGCTGAGGCGCAGCCGGCTTTGGCGCAGGCGCCGCCGGGTTTGTCTGGGGGGGTGAGGCGCCCTGAGGCCCCTCTGGCGCCTGTGCGGCCAGGCCGGTGCAGAGCAAAAGCATCGTGGTAGTGACTGCCGCTAACCTGCCCATCGTTGAGTTGCAACTCATCATGCCGAACCCCCTGGCCATCTCTGTTAAGATGCGCCTGTTCCGCTTGGCGTCGTTTCCACCCGTGCGCCCCATCAACGGTGCAACTTAGGCAACGCCCCGCGATGCCCCGCCTGAGCCATAGGCTCCGCATGTTAGTATGTTTTTTGCTTGCTGCCTAACAGATTCAAACTGGGGGTGTTTTCGTGAGTTGGAAGCGGGTCAGCTTGTGCATTCTCGTCGTGTTAGCCCTGCTCGCGGGTCATGGCGGCGTTCTTCGCGCGCAGATCAAACAAGGACCGCCTCCCTTCGGCATACCTTCGCCGCCTCCGCTGGTCGGAGACACCTCCGGGCTGGCCCGCGAGGCGCAGGATTGGCTTGTTGAGATGGTCAAGATCAACACGACCAACCCGCCTGGCAATGAACAGGCCGTTGCGAAGTACCTCGCCGGCATTCTGACCAAGGAAGGCATCACCCCGGAAATTCTGGATGTCGCGCCCGGGCGCAGCGCGCTGGTGGCGCGGTTGCGCAGCAGCGCGGTCGCCGATCCGTCCAAGGCGCTCCTGCTCGTCGCCCACATGGATGTGGTGGGCGTGGACCGCAGCAAGTGGTCGGTGGACCCTTTTGGCGGCATCATCAAGGACGGCTATTTGTATGGACGCGGCTCCAACGATGACAAAGGCATGCTGGCCGCGAATCTCGCAGCGTTCATTGCGCTGAAGCGCTCCAGCGTCCGGCTGAATCGCGACGTCATTTTCCTGGCCACAACCGATGAAGAGCAGTTTGGCGACGCCAGCTTGAAGACGCTCATCGCCAAGTATTGGGACAAATTCGCCGCCGGTTATGCCATCAACGAAGGCGGGAAGGTAGTGGTGAAAGACGGCAAGGTGCAGCATGTGGCCGTGCAAGCGGATGAAAAAGTGCCCGTAAATGTAACCGTGATTGCCAAGGGCACGGCCGGACACGCCTCCATACCCACGAAAGATAATCCCGTGCTGCACCTGGCCGCGGCGGTGGCCAAGATCGGCGACTATACGGCGCCGGTTCACCTTACGTCGATCACGCGGCGCTACTTTGAAGGCCTGGCGACGCTCGAGGGCGAGGATATCGGCAAGTGGATGCGCGTGGTGGATACGCCCGATCGCGGCGAGCATGCCCAACGTGTTCTCTCCGACGCCAATCCGCTGTGGAACTCGATGATGCGCGATTCGATTGCGCCAACGATGCTGCAAGCGGGCGTGCGCGTCAATGTCATCCCCTCGGAAGCCCGGGCAAATCTCAATATACGGCTCCTGCCGGGCGATACGGTCAGCGCGCTGCTGGATGAACTCACAAAAATTGTGAATGATCCCCTGGTGCATTTCGAAGTGCAGCCTGATGTTGGCCTTGCAGCGCCCAATTCCTCGATTGAGACCGATTTCTACGCCACGATTACCAAAGTCTGCGCGCGGGAATTCGGCGGCGCGCCTGTTTTGCCGTTTATGTCAACCGGGGCAACCGATTCCGCGCAACTCCGTCTGCACAGCGTCCAGGCCTATGGCCTGCGGCCCTTCCCCCTGACCGATGAGGACGATCGTCGAATGCACGGCGATGACGAACGCCTTCCCCTGGCTGCCTTTGCGACAGGCGTCGACCTGCTGACGCGCATCGTCGCGGAATTTTGCGTCACCAAGTAACAACATCTCTGATATATACATTGGGGGAGAGGAAAGAATGAATCCCCGCCATTCCAAGATTGTCTGCACCATTGGTCCGGCAACGCGGTCTCCCCGCATGATCCGCAAACTGCTGCTGGCGGGCATGGACGTCGCACGGCTGAATTTTTCGCACGGAACGCACGCCGAGCATGCCCAGAGCTTCGCGATGTTGCGCGAAGCCGCGGCCGCCTTCGAGAAACCCATCGCTATTCTGGCGGACCTGCAGGGACCCAAAATCCGGACGGGAGCACTGGCGTGCGGCGGAACCGTTTCGTTGCGCGCGGGGCAGAAATTCGTCATCACCACGGCGAGGATTCTCGGGGATTCCACGCGCGTCAGCACGATCTTTCACCCCTTGCCACGGGAAGTGAAGTCCGGCGACCGCATCCTGCTTTGCGACGGGCTCATCGAATTGCGGGTCGAAAGAATACGCAAGCAGGAAGTCATCTGCCAGGTGGTCAATGGCGGGTTGCTTGGCGAACATCAGGGCATCAATCTTCCCGGGGTGAAGCTGCGCGTCCCGGCCCTTACCGACAAGGACCGCAAAGACCTGCGTTTTGCGCTGGCACATGGCGCGGACTACATCGCGGTCAGCTTCGTCCGCCGGCCCGAGGATGTGCTGCTGGTGAAGTCGCTGATTCGCCGGGCGAAGAAAGACACACCGGTGATCGCCAAGCTGGAGAAGCCCGAAGCCATCGAAAACCTGGAAGCAATTCTGCAAGCTTCCGCGGGCGTGATGGTGGCGCGCGGCGACCTGGGCGTGGAGATGAGCCCCGAGCGCGTTCCCGTGGTGCAGAAAAACATCATCGCCCGAGCGCGCGAATTCCGCCGTCCGGTGATCACCGCCACGCAGATGCTGGAATCCATGACCGAAAATCCGCGGCCGACCCGCGCGGAGGCTTCCGATGTGGCCAATGCCATTTTCGATGGCTCGGATGCCGTGATGCTCTCTGCTGAAACGGCCATCGGAAAGTATCCGGTGGAAGCCGTACAGATGATGGCGCGGATCATCGAAGAGGCCGAAGCGAGTATCCATGAGTATCCGCGGCCTGTGCCGCAGGAGCGCCTGAAAGTGGCGGAAACCGTGGCGGAGCTGGTGTGCCATGCTTCGCGCGAGCTGCACATGAAGCTGATCGCGGTATTTACGCACAGTGGATTTACGGCGCGGCTGATATCGCGCTACCGGCCGCTGGTGCCCATCGTGGCGTTTACTCCGGAAGCGAACACGCGGCGGCGCATGGCGCTGTTGTGGGGCGTGACGTCGCGACACATCTCCGACATCAAGAAGATCGATGGATTGGCGGCAATCGCCGAGAAGCGACTGCTGGAGGAAGGGTTCGTGCGCAAGGGCGATGTGATTGGTATCGTTGCGGGAACACCGATGGGCATCCGTGGAACGACGAACTTCATGAAGTTCCACGTGATCGGCCGGGCCAGCTAAGGCGAAGTATTAAGAGAAGGCCGGAAACGAATCTGTGCACAACGTCCCGCAGTCAGGTTCATCCCTTTAATCAGAAGTTAATTCACCCAGTGATCAGGACGCGAGGGAGGCTCCTCGCGATGCTTCTTCATGTAGACCTGGAAACGCTTGCGATTACGCTGGAACTTCCAATCGGCAACTTCGTTGCGCACGCGGTACAGAAAAGAGTCGCGGCGGAGGTACAGCCAGCCGACCAGCATGCCGCCCAAATGGCAGAGATGGGCGACGCCGTCTCCTCCGGATCCCAAGGTGCCGAAGAACTCGATGGCAGCCATGGCGGCGACAAAAGGACGCATTGGGATCATGATGGGAAGAGGGAAGATCCAAATGCGCCGGTCGGGAAACAAAATGGCGTTGGCGATGAGGATGCCGTAAATTGCGCCGGATGCGCCGATGGTGGGGATGTCACTAGGCCTATGTCCCCAGAGCATGGGGAACACTTTCACCAGAACGGTGATCACCCCGGCGCCGACCCCGCAGAGAAAGAAGTAGTTCAAGAAGCGGTTCCTACCCCAGACCATCTCCAGTTCGCGCCCGAACATCCAGAGAAACAGCATGTTGAGGAGAAGGTGGAAGAGGCCGCCGTGAAGGAAGATGTAGGTTACGGGTTGCCAGATGCGCAGGGCGGGAAACGGTCCGAGTGGGACGAGGCCGAAATGGTAATTAATCCAAAGAGTGGCGTCGCGGCCAATCAAAATAGCCGCCAGGGTTTGCACAAGAAAAACAGCGGAACAGGCAATAACCAGATACTTGACGGCTGGAGTGACGAAGCTGCGCCAGTCGAAACGCATGCGCGGTGCGCCGAACGACGTACCCATGGCAGCAGTGTAAAGCGAGGGAGTGCCGCGCGTCAAAAGGACCTCGATTTGGGTACTGGGTCAGTTTCCGGTAGAAGCGTTAATCAAGAGTTGGCTCATTAGCTGCGGTTGGACCCCACTGTCAACTGGCCGCAGAATTGGTACACTCCGGTTGGCCCCCAATAGACCTTCAGTAAAGCCTGCAAATGCTGAAAGGAGGGACCCATTGATCGAGACCCCTGCATTAGTCTCTGCGCCCGTTCCTGCGCCCTTACGAATCGTCGCCGGATTCTGGCGACGCCTTTTAGCTTTTGCGATTGATGCAATTATCACCGCTTTGCCTTGTGGGATTCTGGGTTTTGCCCTCTACAACTTCTTCTCGAGATCTGGGGCCGATGGAATCCTAATTGGGTTCACGCTGACGCTGGCTTACTTTGCAGTCTTTGGCAGTTCGATAGGAGGAGGTCAAACGATCGGCCACAGAATCACGCATATTCAGGTCGTAGGCCGCGAAGGGGAATCCATCTCGCTGACGCGTTCTCTCCTTCGTTATCTGATACTCCTAGGACCAATCCTGCTTAGCTCAGCGGTGCTCCCTATGATTGGAGGATCTGGGATCAAAGCGAGTATCGACTGGCTGTTCCTTGGCGCTGAAGTCGCCACTGTCTACCTTTATGTTTTTAATAGGAGGACAAGGCAATCGTTGCACGATCTGGCCACAGACACTTATGTGGTCGATGCAAAAGTTGCCGGAAGAGTTGAACTCCCTCGTATCTGGGGGTGGCACTGGGCGATTCTGGGGGGAAGCGCGCTCGTGGGCGTTGTCCTGTTAAGTGGTTTTGGAAACACGATCCGCCAAGCTGGCCCCTTCCCCGAGTTTTTGGCTATTCAACAAGCTGTTCTCGATTCTGGGAAAGTTCAGAGCGTGGGTGTTTCCATTCAAAAAAATTGGAGGAATGGAAAAACAGACACGGGTCTAATTGTCAACGTCGCTTGGAGAGGTGATCCAACGGATATCGAAAAGAACGCCACCGAAATTGCGGATATCGTATTGCAGGCTGATCCCCATGCGAGCGATCGGGATTTTGTTACTGTAAAATTTCAGGAGGGGTACAGCATCGGTTTTGCGACGTTTTCTATGAACCGACAGGTAAGTCACAGTCCTGCGGCTTGGAACAAGCAGATTCAAGACTACGGCTTGCGATGAGTCTATTTCTTGGCTGGTTGAGTGTTGATAAATTCTTCTGCTACCAGCTAACCGGGGTGAGGGACTTCGATAACTCTCGGTAAGTCGCCAAACCGGACATGCTCCTCCAAGTGCACACTTGCACGGTGAGTGCATCTTCATTCAGGACGGCGCACAAGCTAGTCTGATGCGATTCTGGCTCAGACGTTTTCAAGCACCAGCTTGAGGAAGTTCCAGAAACTCACCACAGTAGAGATCTGCACGCGCTCGTTCGGGCTGTGCGGATTCACAATCGTCGGGCCAAAAGAGATCATCTGCATGCCGGGATATTTCTCGCCAATGACGCCGCACTCCAAACCAGCGTGCATGGCGATCAGCTCTGCAGGTTTGCCGAAAACTTTCTTATGCACCTCCTGCAGCTTGCGAACAATTTCGCTGTTTGGCTCAGGCTTCCAGCCGGGGTAGCTTCCCCAGTGCTCCACTTGGAACCCTGCCAGCTGGCAGACCGTGGCAACCATGCGGGCAGCCGCCTGTTTGCTGCTCACAATCGCGCTCCGCTGGCTGGTAACAATTTCGACCATGTCGTCCTTGGTTTTGACGGTCGCCAAGTTCGTGGACGTTTGGACCAAGCCGGGAACATCAGGGCTCATCGCCAGAATGCCGTGGGGCACACTGGCCAGCAGAGCCGCAGTATTTTTCGCGTCCGTGGCATCTAGCACCATGCACGGGCGTTCGGTCTTCTCGGCCGTGATCTGCACTCCGGAATCGAATTCCCCCAACTCGGCTTTGTATCCAGCTTCGGCTGTGGCCACAAGCGATTTCAATTCGCTCTCGCGAGCAGGGTCGAGCACCACCACCGCCACAGCTTCGCGGGGAATGGCATTGTGTGCGCTTCCGCCGTTGACGTCGGCGAGTTCGACGGGAAGACGATCCAGCAATTCCTGAAGGACCCCACCCATGATTCGCAGTGCATTGCCGCGGCCCAAATGGATATCAACACCGGAGTGGCCGCCCCTCAGCCCAGAAACCTTGATCCGCCAGGCCAATCCAGCGCCCGCGGGAACAAGCTTGACCTTGCGGCTGGCAGTCGTGTTGACGCCGCCAGCGCAACCGATACACAGGGTCCCGATCTCTTCGGTATCAAGGTTGAGGAAATACTTGGACTTCAGCACGCCGGCTGGGAATTCCGAAGCACCAGTGAGCCCGGTCTCCTCGTCAATCGTGAAAGCGAACTCCAGAGGGCCATGGGAAATGTCGGTGCTTTCCATCACGGCCAGTGCGGCGGAAACGCCGACTCCGTTATCGGCGCCCAGGGTCGTGCCATCTGCTTTCAGCCAGTCCCCATCCCTTACGACCTTGATCGGATCGGCATCAAAGTCATGAAGAGTTCCCTCGTTCTTCTCGCAGACCATGTCAAGGTGGCCCTGCAATAGGGTCATCGGCGCTCCTTCGCGTCCCGGCCGCGCGGGTTTGCGGACCACGAGATTTCCGGCAGGGTCTTGTTTTGATTCCAGACCCAGCTTTGCGGCCACGCTCCGGACGTACTCCCGCGCGGCAGCCTCCTTCGTCGAGGCGCGGGGAATAGCCGCCAGTTTGTCAAAGTGCTTCCACAGCCGTTCAGGTTGCAAGTTTGCTAGTGCAGGCATCATGGCGTGCTCCGTCGTACTGAAGTGTGATTTCGTTTTTGATCTCGAAAGCAGCCCCATTGTACATCCATCTCCATTGTTCGCGGCGGGGCGAAACGATTTCCATCGGGAGCAATTCCGACAGGCTGCCGTCTGCCATCCGCACTTGCGAACGCCTTGAGCGGCGTGCTAACGTTCGGTGTCTTCAAGACATACCAACCACACAATGTAGTTGCGAGGTTCACACATGAACGCGCAATCCGCCGATCCGGCTGGCCCCAGAAAGCATCAGCCTTATGTTCCCGCAAGCATGGATATGAAGGAATTCACCGTGCGCGCCGTCTTGATCGGGTTGGTCTTGACGGCGATCCTGGGGGCGGCAAATGCCTATCTGGGACTGAAGGCCGGAATGACGATCGCGGCAACATATCCCGCGGCGGTGATCAGCATGGCGCTGCTGCGTTTGATGAAGGGCTCGCTCCTGGAAGAAAACATCGCGCGAACCATTGGCTCGATCGGGGAGTCGGTTGCCGCGGGTGCCGTATTCACGATTCCGGCGTTCGTGATCGCGGGATTGTGGCCAGGACTCACGCGCGACCAGTACTGGAAAGCGGTTGCCCTGATGATGATCGGTGGAACCTTGGGGATTCTGTTCGTGACGCTTCTGCGGCGCGTCATGGTCGAGGATCCCGATCTCCCCTACCCCGAATCGGTGGCAGCTTCCGAGATTCATAAGGCAGGGCAACAAGGGGCGAAGGCGGCGAAGATTCTCTTCGCTAACATGGGTTTCGGCGCCCTCATGTTCCTCCTGGGCGCAGTGAATCTCTTCTCTCCGAACAACACCTTCAACGCGAATATCAGCGCATTAGGCAAGAAACTGCTCCTGCGCACCAGCACGAATCCCAGCGTGGCCACGACCGTGACGGGAGGCGCCACGTTCTTCTCCGCTCCGGACATCAGCCCCGCTTACCTGGGCGTGGGCTACATCATCGGCCCACGACTGGCTGCCCTGAACTTCGCCGGTGGAGTGCTCGCATGGGGTTTGCTGGTTCCCCTGCTGACCTTTACGGTCGGCCCCTACATTCAGGCAGCCCAGCCGGCCGGACAGACGCTTTCCTGGCCGTTGCTGGCCGGAGCGGTCTACTACTCGATCGTGCGTCCGATTGCCGTGGGGGGAATGCTGGTCGGTGCGACATATACGTTGTTCCGGATGCGCAAGCAGTTGGCCATGGGCATGGGCCGGGCCATCTCCGACCTAAAAAAGTCCGCCGCAGCGCACGCAGCGACGGATCGCACCGAGCGCGATCTGCCGGCTAAAGGAGTCTTCGCGGGAGTGGGTGTCGTGTTCGTGGCCATGATTCTGCTTTATCACTACTTCATAGGCAGCGCAGGGACCTTCTCTGCTTCCAAAGTGCTGACCGGTGCACTGGTTGCGGCCGGTGTCATGATCGTCATCGGATTCTTCTTTGCGGCCGTGTCCGGAAATCTGGTCGGAATGATCGGCTCATCGAATAATCCGGTATCCGGACTCACCCTCTGTACCCTGGTGATCGCCGCGCTTCTCATGGTGGCTCTTGGAGTTTCCGGCGCAGGCGGCGTTGCTGCGGTCCTGGGAGTGGCCGCAGTGGTTTGCGTCTCTTCGGCCGTTGCCGGCGAGATGCTGCAGGACCTGAAAGTGGGATACATCCTCGGCGGAACGCCGTCCAAAATGCAGATCGGAGATCTACTCGGGATCATGATGGCCTCGCTGGTGCTGTTCTTTCCCCTGTCCGTGCTCGATAGAGCGTATCACTTCGGAAGCCCAGCTCTATCGGCGCCCCAGGCCGGGCTCATGGCGATGCTATCCAAAGGCATTGTCGGTGGCGACATGGCCTGGCCGTTGATCATTGTGGGGATGCTGCTCGGTATCGTTATGATCCTGATCGAAGTGAAGAGCGTGATGCTGTTTTCGGTGGGTATGTATCTGCCGCTCGGAACCACCTTTGCCATCTTCGTGGGGGGCGTGATTCGCTGGGCCACCGACCGCCTGCGCGACAACCGCAACCTCAATGACGCGCAGAAAGCGCGCGTGGACAACGCCGGAATCCTGACAGCATCGGGATTGATCGCCGGAGAGGCTCTCTGTGGACTCGGTGTGGCCGCAGTCATTGCGCAGAGGCTCGCACATAATCCTCATGCAGACACAACGTTGGCTCATCTGGCCATAGGAGACTCGGCGGTTGCTCCCTTGATTGCTTTGGCGGTGCTCGTGGCTGTTATGATCCTGGTGCCGCTGGCCAACGCGGGACGCCCCGACGAGCCAGCACCGCCAACCGCGATCATGTGACGCCGGTCCGCATGCGTTTCGGTACGCGCCGGTTCCGGCGGATCCCATGGATGGCCGCTTCGCACATCCTCCCGGAAACTGGTGGACGAGGAAACTCAGTTGTAGTCTGTGCGGCTGGGTCATGCCGCAGGGCGCGCGCGAGGCAAAGACCTTCTTTTGGCCACAATCTGTAACTGACAGTTTTCTTGACATCAGAGCAACGCGTAGTTATCGTGCAGGCTAATACCGTACTTAGCTGGTGAACAGGTAGCGAGCGGCGGAACCTGGTCCAAAACTCGACGAACAAGCATTGTGTCTGACAACTGACTTGCGGTTGGATACGGGCTGTGTGCCCGGTGGAGGCCCGCCTTGGCTATACGTCGCATGTGTGTTTCCCTTCTTTTTGTCCTGATCTTTTCAACCATATTTTCTGCCAGTGCGCAGGCCGGTGACGAATGGCTGCCCATCGATCCTGCCGAACTCAGAATGACCAGCGAACCGCTCGCGCCGGGTGCGCCGGCGATCTACCTCTACCGGCAGGTGGACCGGAGCGACGCTGGACGGACGAGGCACACTGAGTTCAACTATTTTCGGATCAAGATCCTGACCGAGGAAGGACGGAAATACGCCAACGTCGAGATTCCGTATTCGCGGGCGGTCTCGCAAATCAGCGGCATTCGAGCGCGGACCATTCATGCGGATGGCAGCATCGTGAATTTTGAAGGCAAGATTCTGGAAAACACGATTGTCAAGTCAAAAACGGTGAAGTACCTGGCGAAGACGTTTGCGATGCCCGACGTGCAAGTCGGGAGCATCATCGAGTATCACTACACGTATGATTTTGAAGACTATTATATCTACTGGTCCAAATGGATGGTGAGCGAGGACCTGTTCACGAAGAAGGCCGTCTTCTCGTTGAAGCCCTACGAGAAATTTGCCGTGCAATGGAACTGGCCGGCCGGTTTGCCGCCGGGCACAGATCCCCCGAAGCTAGGACCCGACCTGATCGTTCGCATGACGGCCGTGAATGTGCCGGCGTTTCAAGAAGAAGACCACATGCCGCCGGAAAACGAGCTGAAGTTCCTTGTGAATTTTGTGTACAGCGAGGACGGATTCGAAAGCGAGCCGGATCGTTTCTGGAAAAAGTACGGGGAAAAGCAGAATAAGCAGACGGAGAAGTTCGTCGACCGACGCAAGGCGATGGAGCAGGCAGACTCACAGATTATCTCGCCCTCGGATTCCGCGGATGCGAAATTGAGGAAAATCTATGCGCGATGCCAGCAGGTGAAAAACCTCGATTTTGAGAGGAGACAAGATAGGGCGAAAGAGGAGAAGATCAAGCCGAACGAGAATGTCGAGGATGTCTGGAAGAAAGGTGTGGGCTCTGGCCACGACGTCAATCTGCTGTTTCTTGCGCTGGTGCGGGCGGCCGGATTTGAAGCGTACTATGTTCGTCTTTCCGGGAGGAGTGAATATTTTTTCAACCAGAAACGCATGAACACCGCACAACTGGATGCGGACACGGTTCTGGTGAAGTCGGAGGGGAAGGATCTGTACCTGGATCCGGCCACAAAATTTGCGCCCTACGGGCTGATGCCTTGGCCAGAGACCGGAGTCGCAGGACTGCGCCTCGATAAGCAAGGCGGAACCTGGATACAGACGGAGGTTCCGGAGAGTTCCACCTGCAAAGTCGTGAGGCAGGCGGACTTGAAGCTGAACGAGGAAGGGGGATTGGAAGGCCAGGTAAAGGTGACCCACACCGGGCTGGAAGCGTTGGACCGACGTTTGGGCCAGAGATTCGGGGACGCAACGCAACGCAAAGAGTATCTGGAAGAAGAATTGAAAAATGTGATTCCAGCGACGGCCGAGGTGGAATTGAAGAACAAACCGGACTGGGACAGCTCCGACGAAAAGCTCGTGGCGGAATATGACGTGAAGATTCCCGGGTGGGCGAGTTCGGCAGGGAGGCACGTTGTACTTCCGCTGGGGTTGTTTGCGGGGGCGCAGAAACACGTGTTTGAGCACACCCAGCGCACGCATGCCATTTATTTTTCGTACATGTTTCAGACGGAAGACCAAACCAAGATCACGCTTCCCGCGGGGTGGAAAGTAGGCAGCCTTCCAACAGAGGTTCACTTGGATGCAACGGCGGCGGAATACCGGATTCAGGCGGAAAAGAAGGAGAATGCACTTCAAGTGACCCGCACACTGCGAAGCGACATTGTGTTGTACCAACCTTCCGTGTATCCAGCCCTGCGGGATTTCTATCAGAAGGTCAGGTCTGGAGATGAACAACAGGTGGTTCTCCAGCCGGGGGCGAACAGTGCAGCCAAATAGGAGTCACGCGCCCTGGTTACACGTACTGCTGGGAATCGCATTGGCTGCGGTTATTGTTGCTGTCTGTGGGAGTAGCGCCCGGGCTTCCTCGGAGGCACCAGCGTGGATGCACGCCCTGACAAGTGTTTCTCTCCCCGAGCATGATGAGAAGACCGAGGCAGTGCTCCTTTATTCTGAGGAAGTGTTGACCGTTCAGGGGAATGGCAAGATCAAGCGGCTGACGAGAGAGGCGTACAAGATTCTGCGTCCCGGTGGCCGACGATATGCCACGGCCGTGGCCTATTCCAGCGCCGAGGCGAAAGTTCTGAATATGCACGGCTGGTGCATTCCGGCGCAGGGCAAGGACTTCGAAGTCAAGGATAAGGATGCCCTGGAAACCTCCGCGCCAGGGGTAGCGAACGGCGAGTTGGTTAGCGATGTCCGGGCGAAAATTCTGAAAATCCCCGAGCCAGAGCCGGGGAACATCGTGGGCTACGAGATAGAACGGGAGGAATATCCCTACATTCTGCAGGACCGGTGGATGTTTCAATCGGGTGTGCCGGTGCGCGAAGCCCACTACACGCTACAGCTTCCACCAGGCTGGGAATACAAAGCCGTTTGGGTCAATGCCACGGAAGCCAAACCAACTTCATCTGGAGGTGGCCAGTGGCAGTGGGTGATGAACGATATCAAGGAGATTCGCTACGAAGAGGAAATGCCACCGTGGTATGGAATGGCCGGGCAGATGATCGTATCCCTGATTCCGCCCGATGGTTCCAGGAAGGGTTTTGTGAGTTGGGCGGACGTTGGGAAGTGGACTTATACGCTCGCGCAGGGCAGGCGGGATCCTTCACCCGAGATCAAGCAGAAAGTGGCGGAGCTGACGGCAGGCAAGATCACCACCCTCGCGAAGATGCAGGCGCTGGCGAATTACATCCAGCGGGACATTCGTTACGTGGCGATTCAATTGGGCATCGGGGGCTGGCAACCGCATCCGGCGGGAGAGATTTACAGTCATCATTACGGCGATTGTAAAGACAAAGCAACGCTCCTGAGCACTATGCTCAAGGAAGCCGGCGTGGACTCCTACTATGTTGTCGTGAACACTTTTCGGGGAGCCGTGAGCGCCGATACACCGCCGCAACAGTACTTCAATCACATGATTCTGGGGATTCGCTTGCCCGATGATTTGAGAGATTCATCCTTGGAATCCGTGTATACCCATCCGACGCTGGGGAGGATTCTGATTTTCGATCCGACCAGCGAAGTGACACCGTTCGGGCAATTGGAGGGTGAACTGCAGGCTAATTACGGACTGCTTGTCACCGAGGATGGCGGAGAACTGATCAAACTTCCACAGCTTGCGCCATCCTCAAGCGGCAGCCGACGAACGGCCACGTTGCAGCTCTCTCCAGAAGGCACTTTGAGTGGCGATGTCACCGAGATTAGTCAGGGAGACGCCGCGGCGAGGCAACGTTATGCGCTGCGGGCGGCAACCAAGGAAGCGGACAAAATTAAACCCATTGAGTCGCTCCTGTCTCATTCGCTAGGCACGTTCCGAATCACCAAAGCGACCGTGAGCAACCTCGATGTCCACGATCAGCCGTTTGAGTACATCTATTCTTTTACCGCTGAACAATACGCGAAGAATGCCGGCAGTCTCCTCCTGGTACGTCCAAGGGTCATCGGAAATTGGTCGAGCGATATTCTGGAGAAGAAGGAACCTCGCAAATATCCCGTGGAATTCGAGGGACCGATGACTTACGTGGATTCGATAGAAATCAAGCTGCCTGCAGGGTATGAAGTGGACGAGCTGCCCGCCACTGCGGATGCGGAATACTCCTTCGGGAACTATCACGGCAAGTGTGAAGTGAAAGATGGCGCACTGATTTACAGGCGCACGCTCGTGGTCAAGGAGTTGAGCGTGCCGCTGGACAAGTTGGCTCAACTGAAGACGTTTTACCGAATCATCGCGAGCGACGAGCGCAGTACCGCCGTGCTAAAGCCGAAGGGGAACTGAGTCGTTCGCAAGTTCCCAGAGTGGTAGCCTCGGCAGCGATGCCCGCACTCAAAATCATCAACACAATTCCGGCCGGGCGGCCTGTCGAGTCACCTCCCCAGGGAAGCGGGAGCAACGTTCGCAGCGCCCCCGTCTGAGGTTTTTTCACCTGCAGGCACGAAGTCGAAATACGCAAGGTTGTTACCCTGCCTGTAATGAAGGGTCAGGAGCTGTCGCCCCGCCTGAGGAAAAGTGATCTCTCCGCAATCGGCCTTGTTCCAGATGTGCCAGACGAGCCAATCCGGGGAGTTCGGGACAGGAAACTGCTTTGGGGTGTCGACAGGAAGCTTGCAGTCTGCGGCGGGCCTATTATTCAGTGAAAACTGGATCGTCTGCCCGAGATTGGAATACATGGCGACGATTCGGTATGTTCCGGCCTTCTTCACTTCCACCGTGTAGTTGGTCCACTCGCCATCTTCCGTCCAGCCAATGTACAGCTGCTGCCATTCCGGCGCGACCCCGTTGGCATGGTTCAGGTCTATATTCTTCTTCACGTAGGAGATGTCCACACCCTCGTTTTCGCGAAAATGGCAGACATACGCGGGCACACCTGCCTCGCAGTGTTCCGGTTTGTAATTCAACTCGCCGCTGCCGTGGTTGATCGGGTCTACGTCGTGATAGGCAATCCCTTCCCCACCCAAGTCGTACAGTGCGGCTTGTACGCGGCCCGGTATCTTCTGTGGGCCCGCTGTATAGGTGGAATCTTGAAAAGGTTTGCCCTTGTAGTCTTCGGGAACGCCACCGTCCACATAGAAGCCAACCAGCGATAGCAGGAGCGCGAACTGCAGCCCAATTACTTTCATAAATTCCTTTCCAATCTTGAATGGATGTTCTAGCTACCGCCGGTAACAACTAATCGTAACAAAGTGCGGATGACACCGACCGCAATAAAGCTTAAGCCTGCACAGCAGCGCGAACCCCAAGACCCACCCTTACACAACAACGGTGGAGCACCCTCCGCCGCTCTCCAATCCCGGCGAACGTATTCAGGTGATATCCTCTCTCCGTCCGCCATGTCAACAAATTCCAAACAGTCCACTCCGGGCCACCTGCCCCAAGACCTCGACACGTCGCAACTCCCTGCTACTCATGGCTGTCCTCTTCACCGCGCCCTCCTTCAGGAGGTTGCAGTCTAGGGGACATTTCTAAAGAGGTATTATAGTACCTCACAATATCTATTGACAATTGGTAAATAATGTGGTACCATTCCTCATGAATGCTTGGCATGCGCCTGCCCGCCTTTCAAAGCAAAACCCTCCCGGTCCAGCTCCCAGACCACTTTCGCCTCTTCTTTTTGCTTTTCCTTCGCTTTTTCGACTTCCAACCCCGCCTAACTCCAATCATTCCCGTAGATCTACGAAATGCACCCGTAAGTCCAATCATTCCCGTACATACGCAAAAACAGGGGGGTAGGGGGTATCCGTGGTATGACCAATCGTTCCACTTCGGGAATGCACTCACTTCGACAGATCTCCGCTCCCCCTTCTTTCTCTGTGCCCTCTGTGTCCTCTGCGGTAAAACCTCTTGCGAAGGGCACTTATGCTTACCCCCGGGGGTGGGGGTCATTCCCCTGCGCGCCCGCTGCATCCAGAAAGCCCAGAGAAATGCCAAGTGATTACTATTATTGTACTTACTCAAAGAATGTCGGCGCGCCGACATTTTCGTCTTCCCGTCACGACTCACGAACCACGAGTCACAAGTCACGCGGGCAACGTCTTGAACTGTAAACTGTCAACTGTGAACTGTAGACTGGGCCTCCCCGGGGGTGGCGCAAACTTTCACTCTCGGCTATCCTTAGTTGTACACACACCGTTGTACGCGGAAGTCCCCCGAATACAGGAACACGCCTATGAGTGACACGAAAATCATTGCGCCTGAAACAAATAAAGTGATGGCCGAAACCAAAGCTGGCCGGCCAACCTGGAAGGATGCAGGCAAAGTGCACGCCGGCGAGCAGCCGTTCACTTACCCGTTGAAACGCGAGTTTGTGGAGCCGGATTGGCGGCGATTGCCGGGCTACCGCAATGTCACGCGGGAGGAGTGGGAGACGGCGCTGTGGCAACGCCGCCACACGGTCAAGAACCTGAAGGAACTCAAACAGGTTTTCGGCGAACTGATTCCGGGGACGCTGATGGCCAGCCTCGAGCGCGATATCAAGGAGCGGGCCACGATGTCCATCCTGGTGCCGCCGCACATGCTCAACACCATGGATGAGAAGGATTTGTGGAATGATCCGGTGCGGCGCTACATGCTGCCGGCGTTTGATGACCGCCATCCCGAATGGCCCAGCCATCCCAAGGCCAGCCGCGATTCCTTGCATGAAACGGATATGTGGGCCGTGGAAGGCCTGACGCACCGCTACCCGACAAAGGTGTTGGCGGAATTGCTCTCGACTTGCTCGCAATATTGCGGACACTGCACGCGGATGGATCTGGTGGGGAACGATGTGCCGCTGGTTGTGAAGCTCAAGTTTCAGATCCCGCAAAAGGACCGTTACCAGCAGATGCTGGATTATCTGCGCGTGACGCCTTCCGTACGCGACGTTGTGGTGAGCGGCGGCGACATTGCCAACACACCCATCGCCATGCTGGAGGAGTTCTGCTCCAAGCTGATGGATCTCCCGAACATCAAGGACATTCGCCTGGCAACGAAAGGCTTGATCGCTATCCCGCAGCACTTTTTGCAGGCCGACGTGCAGGCGGGGCTAGACCGTATGGCGAAAAAGGCGCGTGAACGCGGCGTGGACATTGCCGTACACACGCACGTGAACAACGCGAGCCAAGTGACTCCGCTGGTGGCCAAAGCCGTCCAGTCACTGCTGGACATGGGCTATCGTGACGTGCGCAACCAGGGCGTGCTGCTGCGCGGCGTGAATACGACGCCGAAAGAATTACTGGATTTGTGTTTCATGCTGCTGGATCACGGCAAGATCATGCCGTACTACTTCTATCAGTGCGACATGATTCCCAATGCCGAGCACTGGCGCCTGGCCGTTCACGAAGCGCAACAACTGCAGCACGACATTATGGGATATTTGCCGGGGTTTGCCACGCCGCGCATGGTCTGTGACGTGCCGTTCGTGGGCAAGCGTTGGGTGAACCAGGTGAAGGAGTACGACCGCCACCTGGGCATTTCCTACTGGACGAAAAATTACCGCACGGGCATTGAAGCCGACGATGCGGAAGCGCTCACCCGCCGCTATGAGTATTACGATCCCGTTTACACCTTGCCGCAGCAGGGCCAGGAATGGTGGCGGAACAAGCCCGTTCCCCCCAACCTCTCTAAGTAAACTGCGTGCCCCGCGGAAAAAGCGAAAACCGAAAATAGAAGATAGAAAATCGAAGATAGACAACGGAAAATAGCTGTTTCGTTTTGCCGTTCAAGAGGCATGCAACTGCGCTGCGGGCGCTGTCGCGCTATTCCGGTGCAGATAGTAGTGGATGATCGGCGTCAGAATCAGAGAAAGAACGATGGAGCTGAGCAGACCGCCGATTACGGCGATCGCCAGCGGCTGCAACATCTGCGAACCGGAACCAATTGCGAGAGCGAGTGGAAGCATGCCAGCGATTGTTGCGAGAGCGGTCATCGTGATCGGGCGAAGGCGCCGGCGCCCCGCCTGAATCAAGGATTCTTCCGGGGTGAAACCCAGTGCGCGGAAGCGCTGGTCGGCATCGAGGAGTAGGATGCCGTTCTTGGCGACGATGCCGACGACCATGATCATGCCCATGAACGAGGCGACGTTAAACGTCGTTCGCGTTACCAGAAGCGCCAGAAAACCGCCAAACGTGGAGAGCACCGCAGAAACGAGAATCGCCACGGGAGCCGAGAAGGTCCGGAACTCAAAGAGGAGCACGACGAACAGCAGCACGAGCGCCAGCAGAAAGACTGTCAGAAGATCCCGGAAGGATTTCTGTTGCTCTTCATACAAGCCGCCATAGTCGACGCGGATGGACGAGGGCAGGTGCAGGTCCGCCACGACCTTCTGCACCGCCTTCATGCCCGAGCCCAGCCCGATGCCTTCAAATCTTCCCTTGACCTGGACCAGCCGCTGCAGATTTTCGCGGCGAATTTCCGTTTGGCCGAGATCGCGGGTTACCGTGGCGAGCGAGCCGAGCGTGGCAGTGCGGCCGGAAGCGCTGGTGAGGAGCGTGTTGCTCATGCGATCAAGCGAGGCGCGGTTTTGCGCGGGGAAACGCACGCGGATGGTGTAGGCACGGTCGTTCAGAACTACGGGAGTGGCGGCCGGCTCACCTTCCAGGACTGCCGCAGCGTCCACGGCGATCTCCTCCGGTGTAAAACCCGCGCGGGCGGCGACCAGCGGATCGACCTGATAGGTGACCGCTGGGCCGCTGATGGTGTTCTGGATGCCATCGGTGACGTCCACGACGTGGGGTATCTTTTGTATAGCTTCTGCAACCTGGGGAGCTGTGGCTGCCAGAAGTTTCGCGTCCGGCGAAAATAGTTTGATGACGATCGGCTCCGGCACACTGGTGAGGTCGCCGATCATGTCTTGAAGAACCTGCACGAATTCCACAACAGTCGCCGGCTCGGTTTTCTCGATCTCAGCGCGTACGGCGGACATGATCTCGTCGATATCGCGCTTGCGGTCCTTCTTGAGCTTGACCGTGAAATCGCCGCGATTCGCTTCCGTAACCGCGGAAAGACCGAGTTCCAGGCCCGTGCGGCGCGAGGTGTTTTCCACTTCGGGCTGAGAACGCACGATTTTCTCGATGTGCTGCAGGATACGGTCGGACTCGGCGAGAGAGCTTCCGGGCGGTGTCCAGTAATCGAGAATGAAACTGCCCTCATCCATGGATGGCAACAAATCGGAATCAAGAGACAAGTAGCAAACGACGGAAAGCGCCAAAACGAGCGCTGAACCCACGGTCAGAAAAACGGGCTTGTGAAGTAGCGCCTGCATGCCGCGCCCATAAAAGGACACGACCTTCCCAAAAAAGCCGGAAAGATGGGCTTCCTCCGCGGCGAGCAGAGCGGAGGCGGAGTGCGTCCCGGTGGTTTGTTCCCCGGCAGGAACGGTATCGTGGCGGCGAACGAAGTACTGGCTGAGCGTCGGCGTCCATGTTAAGGCCAAGAAAAGCGAACTCAGCAGCGAAACCGTCATGGTAATGGCTAGCGCGCGGAAGAAACTGCCCGTGACGCCAGTGGTGGAGATGAGCGGCAGGAAGACGACGATGGGCGTGATCGTCGAGCCAATGAGCGGGATGGTGATTTCGCGGAGCGCGCTCTGGATAGCTTGGAAGCGCGATTCGCCGGCATCACGATGGAGAACGATGTTCTCGAGAACGACGATGGCGTCGTCGATCACCAGGCCAACGGCAGCGGCAAGGCCGCCGAGGGTCATCAGATTGAAACTTTGTCCCGTCAGTTTAAGAACGATGAAGGTGAAAAGAAGCGTAACGGGAATGACGAGAGCGGCGACGAAGGAAGAGCCCCAATCACGCAGGAAAAGCACCAGGATCGCAGAAGAAAGAATGATTCCGAGGAGGACGGCGTCGCGCACGCTGGCAATCGAATCGCTCACAATCGTGGATTGATCGTAAAAGAGTTCCAAATGAACGCCGGGAGGGAGCGTGGAACGCAGTTCGGCAATTCTCTGATGGACCTCGTTGGCCACCTCGAGGGTGTTGCTCTCGGGCTGGCGGTTCACGCTGAGAAGCACGGCGGGCTTTCCGTTGGCGGTGACCATGGTATAGACCGGCGCTTCCGAAGGGGCGATCCTGGCGATGTCGCCGAGGCGAAGGGGAACGCCATTGTTGGGGGTCTTCACGACGATTTGCGCGATTTGCTCCGGCGTGCGCACCTGGCCGCTGATGAGGCCGAGCACGAGCTGATGATCGTGTTCGAGCAGGCCGGGCGAATCGATCAGATTGGTGCGGCGAATGGCCTCCAGAATATCCGTGACGGTGACGCCGGCGGCCAGCAAGCGCGCGGGATCCGGCGAGACCTGGAATTCCGGAACGCGGCCGCCCTGCACGAGCACGGAAGCAACTCCATCGAGGCGATTGACCCGCGGCTTTAGATCGTACGTGGCAATTTCCCAGAGCTTGCTTTGCGGCACGTTCTCCGACGTCAGGCTGTAGCCCAGAATTGGGAATGTGGCGAACGTCATGCGATGCGTTTGAATTTTCGCGCTCGCGGGAAGCTCCGTTTGCAGGCGCGCGACAACCGCATCCACGCGCTGCAGCGTCAGGATCATGTCGGAGTTCCAGTCGAAGAAGAGATCCACTTCGGCGGAACCGCGGCTGGTGATGGACTGAACATTTTGCAGGCCGGGCACGCTGTTGACCGATTCCTCGATGGGGCGCGTGATGGTGACGAGCATCTGGTCGATGGGCATGACGCCGTTGTCCACGCCGATGACAATGCGCGGAAAATCAGTGTTTGGGAAAACTGCAATCGGAATACTGAGCGCAAGATAAGCGCCCACGAGCGCCAGACTGATGGTTAGAAAGAGAATGGGTCTTGAAAGATGGCGGAACCAGGGCTGGCCCGGCCCCGTGGAGCCCGCGTCAGGACCGAAATTGGAAGACGATTGCCCAGACTGGCGATCCATGCGGCGCTACTCCTTGCCCTTTGCAGGAGTCGTAGTAGCGGCCGGTTTCTTGCCGGGTTTTTCTCCTGGCTTATCGCCTTGGTCCGTGGAAATCTTTTCGCCCTCCGCGGTGGCCGCCGCCTCGATCTTGATTTGCGTCCCATCCGGAAGCGCGTAGCCGCCCGCCGTGATGACGGAATCGTTTTCCTTGATGCCGGAAGCGATTTCGGCAAGCTCCTTGTTGCGGATGCCGATTGTGACTTTTGCAAGATGCGCTTTGTTGTCGGTCCCGGCGAGCAGCACGTAGTCGTCGCCTTCGGGCGTTTTGTACACCGCAGATGCGGGAACGACCAGCGCTTTATCAACACTCTTTGCCGTGACGGTGACCTCGACATTCATTCCAGGCTTCAGTGCCGGCCCCGGCTTGAGCGCTTCAATCCAGACTTCAATGGTGGTGCTGCCGGGATCCAGCGCCGGGCTGACGAGCATGACGCGCCCCTTTATCGGCTGCTCAACGCCCGGAAGCTGCAATTCCGCTGGGTCGTCCACCTTCAGAAGAACCGCTTCGTTCTGCGGGATGTGTACCTTGGCAATGAGCTTGGAGACATTCATCACCGTGAGAATCGGCTGATTGGCAGTCGCGAGTTCGCCCTGGAACAGCGGACGATCGGTGACGACGCCTTCGATGGGGCTGCGGATCTCAGAGTAGCTGAGCTGCGCCTTGGCATTGAGATACTTTCCTTTAGCCGCCGATAGCTGGCCGCTCGCGGATTTCAGCGCCTGTTCCTTGCCGAGGCGCAACAGATCGGCGAGCTGTCTTTGCGCCTGTTCGTTCTGGCTGCGTGCCTGCGCCAGCGCAACGTCCGCGGAATCGAAATCCCTACGGGGGATGGCTCCCTGATTGAAAAGGTCCTTGCGCGCGTCATAAACCTTTTGTTGCGCGTCGAAGGCAGATTTGGCAGTGGCGGCATCAAGCTCAGCCTTTTGAATTTGTTGTGGGAGGCTCGCGCCCGTCGTGGTCGCATAGCCCGCTTCGGCTTGCTCAAACTCGCCCTTGCTTTGCTCCGCGGCGCCGGCAAGGTCTCCGTTTTCGAGGACCGCCAGGAGCTCACCCTGCTTCACGTGGCTGCCGCGCTGCACGTAAAACTTGCTGATGGTCGAGCTGATTTTGGGCGTGATGACGGCTTGCTGCAGCGGAGAAATCACGGCTTCGGCCGAGACAGTAAGGGCGATAGGGCCGCGTATTGCCGGCGTGACCTGCACGGCGACGATTGGTTCGGGCTCTTTCTCGGTAGCGCCACATCCGGAAAGAAGCGCAGCGATGCCAATCAAAAGGGAACTGCCGAGCATGCATTGCCGACGAGAATAAAAGAGAACTGGGCTTCGGTTGATCATGGAGCTGTGAGCACTCCTGTGAGGGTCTGGAGATTCGCGAGGGCAACACGGTAGCGAAGCGCACCGTCCTGGTAGGCGGCGTTGGCTTGCGAAAATGTGGTTTGTGCGTCGACCACTTCAAGGACAGTGGCTTCTCCGTTTTTGTAGCGGAGCGTGGTCAGGCGCAGGCTATCGGCGGCGAGTTCGGCGGAACGCTGCAGGCCGGCCATCTCGTTCAGGGAGGTTTCCGCTTCAGAATAGCGCGAGCGCATCTCGGCAAGAAGCTTGCGTTGGGTGAAAGAAAGTTCCAGCTTGGCCTGATCACGTTTCAGTTCTGCCTGGCGCACGCGGCTCTGCGTCGCACCCCAATTCCAGATGGGGAGATTCAGGGTAGCCATGGCAGAGGCCCCGAGATTATTGAGCCTGCCGCCGGCGGATGTGGCGGTGTATGTGGCGTAGCGCTCGGCATCGATTCCATACCAGTAATCCAGGCTGACAGAGGGGAGATAGCCGGCGCGTGCGGAGTTCACATCTTGGCCGGCAGCCTGAACGGCGGAAAGAGCCGCGCGGATGTCCGGATTCTCGTGAGCCGCCTGCGCCTCGAATTCCCCACGAGGAGGCAGCGGGATGCTGGCGTGGAGATCGTCTGTGAGTTCGAAATTGTCGTTGAAGTCCGGGAAGAGCAGCACGGCGAGGTCGAGCCGCGCATTCAGGAGGGCAAGTTGTGCCTCCTGTAACTGGCGCCGGCGATCCTGAACCTGGAGTTCCGCCTTGATGACGTCCGAGTGCGCCACTTCGCCGCCTTTTTCCAAGTTCTGGGTGAGCTCGAAGAATTTCTCACCTTCGTCGGCCGTGCGCCGCGCAACGGAGAGTTTCTGCTCAGCGGCGGCGACCGCGAAATAGTTCTGGACCACGGTAACAACGAGGCCGCGACCAGCCACTTCAGCACGCGCCTTTGCGGCAGCGGCAAGCGCGGCGGAGCGACGATACGAAGAGAAAGATGCAAGATCGAAAACCTGGTGCACGTTGCCCTGGCTTACGTATTCATGTGCCGCATTGTTGGCGATGAAGCGGACGGTAGTCGCATTGGTTTGTGAATAAAGCGAGGACGTGGTGAAGTCCACGCCAGGGAGAAGCGCGTCGCGGGATTGTGCGCGGTCTTCGCGTGCTATGCCTACCTCGGTGACGGCAGCGTGATACGTCGGATCGTTCTTGTGCGCAAGGTTTAGGGCGTCTTGCAGCGTCAGCCGCACGGGCGCTCCTGGAGCCGGAACAGCTTGTGAAGATGCATGGGACTCGTGAGAAATGGCTTCCGGTCGTGGAGCGGGCGAATTGGGCTGCTGCGCGGCGTGCACGGCCGCAGGAGCTACGAGGGCGGCGGCTGCGACAAGCATGAGTAGGTAACTCTGAGATTTGCGGATCAAGGGAACTCTCGCAATGGGAACCAAATTGGCAATCGCGTTTACCTCCAGCTAGCAGGAGCGGCGATGTTGGCGATGGTCTCCCTAAGCGGAAGTTAGCAAAGTGCAGATAAATGCAGGATTAACCGAAGGCGATCCAAGGGTGTGCGTGTGACGGCGTTGGGTCAGTTTCCGATTACGGCGTTTACCAGGCCTAATCTTTGCTTTTTATTATCCTCACTAACTTCACCCTCTTAAATTCGACAAATTCCCGCCCCTTATATAAGCGGTACTTTCCAGGGTCCGACCCTGCCACAAACTGTAACGGCATTGGGCTCTTCAACTCGGCATCACTAGTGGAACTTACAGTAAATAGCTCCCACGAGCTTAAATCCATTACGACGAACTTCCCGCCGTCCACAAATCCGAAGCCATAGGCTCCTGGCATCAGCATTTGCCCGCCAATTACCATCGAGACTTCCGTAATAAGATAACCTTGATACTTATCCGATATTCCCGCTGCCCATCCTGGGTTTTCCACCAACCCTGCCAGCACCAGCGAATCATCCAAATAGCGCACGCCGCCCGAATTGCTGGACTGCACTCTTGTCAGCTGTCCGCGGAAGAATACTTTTTCAGGCATCAATTTTGTGCCCACAACCTCCGCAGTCAACACGCCCTCTTTCGTCGGTCCCGCTGCGGGCGGTTTTTGCGGCTGCGCAAAACAAAGGACCGTGGCTACCAACAACAGGGACGGAATCAGGACCAGTGTGACCCGAACGCGCATACCCATCTCCTTGTTGACGGGATTCACTTAGAATCTGGCAATTCTACACCAGGATAGGCAGCTGAAGCATGAGTTGTGTTTGTTTGTCTTATTGCCTGGCAAACCGGTAACTGGCCCACCACCAATGTAGATAAGATGTTGGCCGAAACAGGAACAGCGTGCTGCGCCCCTATTGTTGCGAGATAGGAAGGGAGACGGTGAAGGTTGAGCCGGACGCGTCGGAGCGCGCCAGTTCCAGGCGGCCATGGTGTGCTTCGGCGATCCAGCGGGCGATGGAAAGACCGAGCCCGGCGCCGCCGCCATCGGTTTCCGAGCGCGAGCGGGCCTTATCGGCGCGGAAGAAACGCTCGAAAATGCGAGACTGTAAATCGGGTGGGATGCCGGGGCCGGTGTCGGTCACGCTCACGACATATTGCGCGGATTGCTTTTTGCACTCGAGCGTGACCTTACCGCCGTTGGGCGTGTACTTGATCGCGTTATCGAGGAGGTTCAGCAACAGGCGGCGGAGCAGCGCTTCGTCACCATGGAAAAGCAGTTCCGGCTCAATCGAAGGAGTGAGTGTGATCGCTTTAGCCAGCGCAAGCGAGCGGGCATGGTGAAGGACATCGCCGGCGAGTTCATCGAGGTAGAAATCCCGCGGAGTGATTGGATATTGGCCGGCGTCGGCACGCGTGAGCGTGAAGAGGTCTTCAATGATGTGGGCGAGGCGCTGGGACTCATCGCGAAGGATGGAAAGTGCTTCGCGATATTCCGCGGGTGAGCGATCAGGACGCGAAAGCGTGACCTCCGATTCGCCGCGAAGTATCGCGACCGGCGTGCGCAATTCGTGTGAGGCATCGGCGATGAAGCGGCGCTGGCGCTCAAAGGAATCTTCCAGCCGGTCGAGCAAATCGTTGAAGGAGATGGCGAGCTGTCCGAGTTCATCGCGTTGATTCGATACGCCAAGACGATCGTGGAGATTCGCGGCGCCGATGGTGCGCGCTTTGGAGGCCATTGAGGCGACGGGAGCGAGGCTCTTGCGGGCGAGGAAATAACCGCCAAGAGCTGCAAGCAGGAGCGCGATGGGAATGATCCCCAGGAAGGAATTGCGAATGTCCTTCAGCAACTCGCGCTGAGGATGCAGGGATTCCAGCACAATGAGAATGAAGGTGCGCCCCGCTGCCGAGAGCGGACGAGCATAGGTGCGATAGACACCCTTCCCAACATGGATCGTGCGAAACGGATGCGCCGAACCAGCCAGGGAGGCGATTGTCTGGAAATCGCGCGAAGCAAACAGCTCCGGCTTGAGATGTCCATTCGATGAACCGGCAGAAGGGAGATCGAGAGAGCTCAGAAGGGGATGGCCCTCCGAATCCTGGAAAACGAAGACGACGTCGCGGAAGCGGTGTTCCACCATGGCTTCCCGTGCGGCTTTTTTGGGGGCCTCCGGGCCGATCTCGTCGGCGAGTTCGGCATGGAAAGTGGTCGCGAAGGAATCGGCTAATTCGACGAGGTTGCTATCGGTGCGCTGCGCGATGTTGCGGGCATAAAGAAAATAGGTGAGGACAGCGAGCAGGATCAAAACGACGGCGACGACCGCGGTATACCAGAGCGTGAGCCGCACGCGCACGGAATCAAGCATGCGACTTCCTCGGGCTACTTGGCGTGCCTGCACCCGCGGCCTTCCGCGTTGCCGGAGTAGCAGCTTCCGCGGGAGCCGCAAGGACGTAGCCGCTGCCGCGCCGCGTCTGCAAAAGAGGCTTGGCGCTGCCCTCGTCGATTTTGCGGCGCAGGCGATTCACGTAAACCTCGATGAGGTTGGAGAAGGGATCGAAGGACTCATCCCAAACATGCTCCGCAATTTCCGCGCGGCCCACAACGCGTCCGGCATTCCGTGCGAGGAATTCGAGCAAGGCGTATTCCTTGGCCGTCAGGGGAATGGAACGCGCGCCGCGCCTCGCGGTTTGCGAAGCGGTGTCCAGCACCAGATCCCCGACAACGATTTGCGGGGAGCGGAGTTCCGTGGGACGCCGGAGAAGCGCGCGAAGTCGCGCGAGAAGCTCGCCAAATTCGAAGGGCTTGGTCAGGTAATCGTCCGCGCCGGAATCGAGGCCAAGGATGCGGTCTTCGACGCCATCCCGCGCGGTCAGCATGAGGATGGGCATGTGCTTGCCGACGGAGCGAATGGCGCGGCAGGTGGCGAAGCCATCCAGGCCGGGAATCATGACGTCAAGAATCACGACGTCATAGTCGTTGATCTCCGCCTGATAGACCGCGTCGTGGCCATTGGCGACAACGTCCACGGCGTAGGACTGTTCCTGGAGTCCTTTGGCTACGAACCGCGCAATCCGGTGATCATCTTCGACAAGAAGAAGCCGCATAGGCGTATCTTCCCAGATTTGCGGGAAGATGGCATCTGCTAGTGCCATTCCAACTTGTTCCAGCAAATCCCTTCGAGAATACTCACTCCGTGTTCGCGTCAGATGCTTGGACCGTCATTTGGCCGAAATAGTTGGAACGGCACTAGATGGTGCACTGCGGCTTGTCAGGCTCGCGATTGAGATGCTGGATGCCTGCTCAACTCAGGACAGGCTGTCGGGCTTCGATTTCGGTGAGTTCGGCGAGTTTGGCGCGTTTGACGTCCCAAGCCAGGCCGATGGTTTTGAGGGTGTAGATGCCGTACCAATTCATGTCGAGCTCATACCACTTCAAGCCGTGACGCGCGGATTGCGGGGCGTAGTGGTGGTTATTGTGCCAACCTTCGCCAAACGTGAGAACGGCCACCCAGAAGCTGTTTTTGGAAAGATCACCGGTGGCGAAGCGTTGCGAGCCCCACATGTGCGTGGCGGAATTAACAAGCCAAGTCGCGTGCAAGCTGACGACGGTGCGCAGAAAAACGCCCCACATTAGCCAGGGCCAACCCCCGATGAAATAGAAAACCACCGCGAGTGCAATCGAGGGAATCGCGTGCCATTTGCTGATCCACAAATGAAATTTGTCTTTGCGCAAATCAGGAACATACGGAAGCAGCTCGGAGCGATCCCGGTGCATGGCGCGACCCGTGAGAATCCAGCCCATGTGCGACCAGATTCCGCCATCGAGCGGTGTGTGGGGATCGCCTTCCTTATCCGTATTCTGATGATGAATGCGATGCGTGGCCACCCAGGCGATCGGGCCGCCTTCTATGGCCAGCGTGCCGCAGGTCGTCAGGAAATACTCAATCCACTTGGGTGTTTTGTAGCCGCGATGCGTCAGGAGGCGATGATAGCCCATGCCGATTCCCAGGCTGCCGGCGACCCACCACATCACCACAGTGAGAATCAGCGCCTTCCAGGTAAAGAAGAAAACGGCTGCAAGGGCGCAGATGTGCAGCCCAATCATGATGATGGTGACGCCCCAATTGACGGGCTGGTGGAAAGTGCGGTCGCGGAGAAACTTAGAGAGTAGGCTCATAGGCCTTTAGAGGGTAACATCCCAGGCCACGGAAACGTGTGCGAAATCGGACATGCGTGTGTCGAGACGCCGCGTAACCCAGGTTTATGCGAGCTGCTGCTTAGTCGACGATCTTCAATTCGACGGCTTCACCGCGCGAAGAATCGGGGCTGACCCAGATATGGACGAGGCTTGGCTCCACGGTGTATTCGTTGCGGATGTCCCAGAGGGCGAAGCTATCCGCGTCGAGGGAAAACGTGACTTTCTTCGTTTCGCCGGGAGCCAAGGCAACGCGCTGGAAGCCCTTTAGCTTGCGCACGGGCTCTTCGACGCTGGTGCCTCGCAGACGAACGTAGAGCTGCACGACTTCGTCGGCCGCCGTTTTGCCGGTATTGGAAACATTTGCGGTGACGGTCAGAACGGGTTTTGCGTCAGAGGAATTCCTGCGCAGCTCTGCATTCAGAGTTTTGGCGCTGAGCTGCTTCGCGCTGATCTCCGGCGCGCCGTACGAAAAATCCGTGTAGGACAAGCCATAGCCGAAGGGAAACTGGGGCGCGTTCAGCTCATCGATATAGCGGGAGGCGAAGCGCTCGTCGGCGTCCTTTGGCGGGCGAGTGAGATCGCGATTGCCTGGGGGGCGGCCGGTGTTGAGAGCGTTGTAATAAATGGGAATTTGGCCGACGGCGCGCGGCCAACTCACCGTCAATCTGCCGCTCGGCGTGGCCTCGCCAAATAATGTTCGCACGATGGCGGGACCTGCTTGTACGCCCGGGCACCAGAGTTCCAGAACGGCGGGAACATGCGCGAACGCCCATGGTAGCACAAGCGGGCGGCCAGTGAAGAGCAGCAGCACGACAGGCTTTCCGGTGGCGGATACCTTTTCGAGGAGTTCCTGCTGCCGGCCGGGCAACATGGGATGCGCGCGAGAACCTGCCTCGCCCGTCATCTCCGGCGTGTCCTCCCCCAGCGCCAGGATTGCGACATCGGAAGCGCGTGCAGCCGCAACGCTCTCCTCGATTTGCGCGTCACTCGCCGCGAGGACTTCGCCGCCTTGGGCATACTTGATGTGTTCGGCGCCCAGCTTTTGGGTCAACGCGGTTTTAAGCGTCACAACATCTTGAGGATTGCCGCGGGCGGCCCATGCGCCCAGCATGCTTGCGGCATCATCGGCGAGCGGGCCGATGAGGGCGACGGTTGGTACATCGCTTGCGAGCGGTAGCACCCGACGGGAAGTGATGAAGTCGTTTTTCAGCAGGACAAAAGAGCGCTCCGCAGCGGTGCGAGCCAGTTGCAGGCTTTCCGCGGGCAGCGCGCCGTGATTTTCGCGCGACTCGTCGGTATAGGGCTTGTCAAAAAGACCGAGCGCAAATTTCACGCGAAGAATGCGGCGCACCGCTTCATCGAGCTGCGCCGGGGTCACTTTGCCGCTTTTGACGAGCTCGGCCATATGCTCATGGTAAAGATTGCTCTCCATGTCCATGTCCACACCGGCGGTGAACGCTTTCCAGGCCGCCGTTTTGCCGTCGTTGGCGATGCCATGTGGAATCAATTCAGCAATGGAGGTCCAGTCGCTATCCACGATTCCCGGAAACTTCCATTCGTTGCGGAGAACCTCGGTCAAGGTGAAGGGATTCGCACTGGCGGGCACGCTGTTTAGAGAGTTGAACGCGCTCATGACGGAAGCGCCGCCCTCATCCAGAGCTGCGTAGAAGGGCGGCAAATAGACTTCGCGCAGATTGTGCTCGGAAATCTCGGTGGTGTTGTAGTCGCGCCCGGCTTCCGCGGCGCCATATCCCACATAATGCTTTGCGCAGGCGGCAATGCTGTCGGAAGCATCCAGGCGCTTGCCTTGATAACCGCGCACATAGGCGCGGGCCATAGCACTTCCAAGAAAAGGATCTTCGCCCGCGCCCTCAACGATGCGGCCCCAGCGGAGATCGCGTGCGATATCCACCATAGGCGAAAACGTCCAGCGCACCCCGGCGGCGGAAGCTTCCTGGGCGGCGAGGCGGGAAGCGGCTTCCACGATCTGCGGATCCCAGGTGGAGGCCAGGCCGAGGGGCACGGGAAACACCGTACGGTAGCCGTGAATCACGTCCAACCCGAACAAAAGAGGAATGTGTAGGCGCGAGTGCTCGACGGCCTCATGTTGGAACTGGTTCGCGTCCTTTACACTCTCCAGATTATAAAGAGAGCCCACCTGGCCCGTTGCGGCCATTTCCGAGTAGCCGCCCCGGCCCGTTCCCGGGCCCGTCGGCGAGCCCACGGAATACTGCACCAGTTGCCCGATTTTTTCTTCGAGGGTCATCTGGCGGAGCAAGGCATCCACCTTCTTTTCGATGGACGGAGCCGCGAGTGTGGATCGCACCGGAGCACCACGGAAGATAGATGCTTGCTTGGGGCTCTGTGCCGAAATTGAAGTGGCGATAAAAGACGCGGCAAAGGCAAACAATGCAAGCGAGCGGAGAAATTTGGATGGCACGGGCGTACGCTCCTGTCTTTTTGGGGTCACCTCGCAATGCACCAGAGGAAGGCCTCAACAAAATCGATTTGCTAAAGCCAAGTTAGCACAATACCGATAGCCGTTCCAGTGATCTGACAGCTGGTCAGGAATATCAGAGTGGGTGTGCGTTCACTTCTGCCGAGTGAATTGACATTCCGATTGCAGACTCCGGTGAAGGTGAGGCGTTACGAGCGAGGGTTTTTCAGGAGCTCATTCACCTTGGTCATCACCACAAAAGCATCGGCAACGTAGAGCACGTCGGCTTTGCCGCGGGCCCAGCCGCAATTGGGATCGAGATTGATCGCGCGCCGTTCGTTGATGAAGCGCCAGCCGACCACGTGGGGCTCCTCGCCATGGCAACACGTGGAAAGGCCTTTCGGGTGGCGTGGAGTGGCGCCGGTCTGGCCCACCTGATTCAAATGGGTCATGAATCCCAGCACCGCTTGGTTCTCTCCGCTCTGATCCACGAGCGACTTGCTACCACCGAGCGAAGCCCCGGACGCGCGAAGAAAACCGAGAATGAGCGTTTCGGCTTGTTCCGGGTGCGACTTTCCGTCGGGCTGTTTTTTGGTCCAGCCAGCGCCGGCCACGAAGAGCAGGGCGGCATCGGGGCGAATCGTTTGGGAATCGGATTTGGGGGCGCGGATTCCCGCGATGGTTGTACGCCGGGCTTCTGGAGGCAGAGCCACGGCGATCTCTTCGATGGTGGCTTTTCCAGAGGCGCCGCGATACGCCTCTTGGCATCCGGAATCGAGCAGCAGGATCCAGGGACGCACATCGCGCTGAAATACACCTTCGATACGCTGCCGGTAGAACCAGCGCGTCGCACAGACTGCGCCATCAGCCACCTGCACTGAGGTGATGTGCGTATCCACGCGGCCGTTCAGGCGATGCGCCAAGCCGGGCAGCGCGCGCAGGAAGCGCGACGTTGCGGGTGCAAGGATCAAGTCTGCGGCAGCGGCGCGGCACAACGCATCGGCAGCCAAAAGGTCGCTGGCAAAGCGCGGCTGCGCGAAGTCTGATCCCGTGACAGCGAGCAGACGTTGTGCACCGCTGTTAGCCACGGAATCCGCGGCAGCTTGCACATCGCCGCCAATCAAACCAATGGAGAGGGACGCATTCAGTTGCCTGGCCAGCTCGAGAGCGGCACCGAGCGCTTCCCATGCGGCCTTGGGCAGTCCATTGCCGGATTCATCGAGATGAGCGAGCAGCAAAATGTTCTTCGTCATGGCCTCTTCCTCACGCCTTCTCGATCCAAGCAACGATTTCCCGGGCAATCTCTTCGGCGGAAAGATTCTTGACGATGCGCGTTTGCCGCTGTTGTTTTGGCGGACTCGCGCTTCGATAGCGAAGAGCCTCAGTGGCGGGGGCAACGGTCTTGGCGCGTTGCAGAGCGGGCATGATCGCGCGCATGTTGGCCATGCCGATCTGAGGGTTGTTGCGCGGCTCCGGGAGATTACCGGTGGCCCAGCCGAACAAAGCGGGCGGGCCCTGGCAAAGCGAAACCTGGTGACGGCCGCCTTCGATGCGCTCTAGAATTTCAAGCGAGCCATCAGGCTGCACTGTAAGCTGATCGACGCCCTGGAATTGATCGAGAATACCGAGGCGTTCGCCGATCAACTGCATGGTGACGCCCGCGCCGCGCGAGGCCGATTCCCAGCCGCCGAACAAGAGCAGCCGCGAGCGATCGAGCCCGGAGATGGATTGGATGGCTTCGGCGAGAATCGCCGCCGTGGCATGCGCATCGGCAAATCCGCTGGCGGGCCCATCGAGGGGAACTAGTTCGAAGCTGACCTTTTGCGCAATGGTCATCATCACCTGCTGCAATTTGGCTTTTGCGCCGAGACTGACGAGCCACACTTTGCTTCCGGCTGAGTGGGCGGCCAGATTGGCGGCTTCATAAAGCGCGTGCGCGGCCCAGGGATCGAGCACGGCGGGGAGCAGCATCTCATTCTTGAGGGCGGGGCCTGAGGGTGTTTCGATGGGCTCGAGGGTTTGCAGCGGATCGGGCACGACGCTGCCACAAACAACGATGTGGTATCCATTACTCATGCTGGTGAATTCCCCTGTACGCGAATTTTCGTGCTGAAACTCAATTCAAAGCGGAATGCAGGCCGCCGGCGCCGGCGCGGAAATCGACGTTAGCGGGCTCGCCAGTTTCTTCGGCGCGGCAATTCCACAAGCAAGCGCCGCAGAAAATGCACTTTTCCCGGTCAAACTGTGGCACACCGCTCTCGCCGCGTGAAATCGCCTGGCCAGAACACATTTCCACGCAAAGTTTCGGCTCGCAGTTGGTGCAGGCATCCGGGCGAAGGAATACCACATGATTGGCATAGCCTGGGGGCGCTTGCACGCTCCCGCCGGTGAGCAAAGCGTCTTGCTGAGAGACGAGCAATTTCCCGTCGAACGGAATTTCCGGCCAGCCGCAACGGTTCATGATCTGGTCGTGCAACGGCAGGCTGTGCACGGCGGCTTCATCCTTCAATTTCTGTAATTCGGCCGGAGGGATGCGCGCACCGAAGCGCTCCTCCAGCGTAGCACCCTTCTTCCGCGAAGACGGCGGAGGAATCACCACGCGGCCGCCGGTGAAGCCTGCGAGCGCCATACCGAAAAGGCCGCTGAGCAATCCATGCGGAAACCCGTTGCGAGAATTGGCAGCGACCCGGGATTCGCGGTCTACCCAACTGGCGCGGCGGCGACGCACGTAGGTCGCTTCCAGGTTTTGGCGCGTGAACGGCAATTTCTTTTCAAGGAGTTCGACAACGGCCTCGGCGAGTTGCGCGCCCGTGGTCCAGGCTTCATCCACGCCGGAACCGGAGAGAACATTGGTACTCCCGGAGCCTTCGCCGATTCGCGCGTAGCCGTCGCCCACAAGAAATGGCTCGCCGCGACACCCCGATTCCTGCAACGACTTTGCGCCCCAGGATTTCAGCGTTGCGTCCTGCAAATGGCGCCATAGATAAGGATGCAGAACAAAGTGCTGCAAATAGCGATAGGCCGTGCGCACGGGACTGCGGAACCACGAAGGAATGAAGATGCCAACGGAGGCCAGACGGTCCGGATGGGCGTAGAGGAAGCCAAAAATCTCCGGCTCCGGGAAACCGAACGTGTGCAGGACCGTTCCCGTCTCCAGGCCGGAATCCTCGCGAAGCTCGATCACCATCTTCATGCCCAATGCCCATTCGGAATGTTCGTGCCCCGCCGGCAATCCGAAATGCGCATCAATGCCGCGGCCGACAGCGCCTACGGGTCCATCGCCCACCACGGTCAGCGCCGCACGAATGTCTATTCCCGGCAAAAAACCATCTTGGGGCGTGCCGTCCAGCGCTGTGCCTTGATCGGCAAGACGTATCCCCTTCACGGTGCGGCCTTCGATTAACGGTGCGCTCACCGGCGTGCCAGGCCATATCTGCAGCAAGCCCGAAGAGGTGAGCTGCCCGGCCACCCACTGATTGAACTGGCCGAGAGACATCACGAAGCCGTCGTGCTTTTGCAAAAAATGCGGGATGAGAGGGAGTTCGAGTGCGTCTTCACGAAAACGAAATAGAGATCCAAACGTGCGAATCAGTTTGTCGGCACTGCGCAACGCAAAGGAACGATTGCTGGCGCCGGTGGGATCGAGAAGGTAGATCAATTTCTCTTTCTTGACCGGCGTGGCCAGGGGGATTTGCGCAAGGTCAAGCTCGGGGAAGCTGCGGCGGATGCCGCGCCCCCGCGTGACCGCTCCCGAAACCCCAAACCCCAGGCCGTCAGCGCGCTCGTAGCAAATCACCTGGAGCGGCGTGCCGGGCAAGCAACTGCTCTGCAACCTTGGGGAACCGTCCGGGTTCAGCAAGCTGCGCGAGAGCGTAGTGAGGAAACCGCCCATCGCCGGACCGAAGCCGACACAAGCGATATCGACGTCCATCTGCTGCCGGTCGATGGCGGCATCCGGCTCGGGTCCGACAGAGGTCATGCGGGGTAGTCCAACACTTCCGGAATCATCAGCTTCGATACGGCTTCGGCGGCGCGATCTTTTGCCAATCGCGAGCCCGTCAAGCACGTGGCCAGCTTGCTGTGCAAGGTCAGGAACTGCTCAGCGCCGTTGCACTTCGCGCAAGGACCAGCCTTGCTTGGGTGGGAGCCGTCGCCTGCAATCACATCGGTAGCACAAGCGGCGATCCCGGGCAAAAACCCTTCGAGGGCGTCGAGTTCGTCCTGCTGGTAGCACCCCCGGTAGCCTTCTTCATCCCAGGCGGGGTGCCTGTTGTAGCCAAAGACGAGTTCCGCGCAAATGCGGGCGGCTTCGCCTCCCGCACGCGCGGTCTGCACGTGGCACAGGTCGGTCAGGAAATTGACCAGCCCGGACAGGCCCTCGGCCACGGAACTATCCTGAGCGCCGCGGCGATCCAGTTCCAGTACATCGAGAATCTGACAACGCGCCGCCAGCAACCAGCAGAGCGCATCGGCAAGCGGGAAAGTGACGCCCTGCCGTGCGCTCTGATATAGCTTGCCGCCATCGCTATCTGTGGAGTGCTGCAGGCGTTCGAGCGACCACAGCCACATGGTCATCGCCGTTGCCAAAGTGCACGCGCCCGTGCCGGGACGTTCCGAGGCAATGCCGCGCATCTCCCTGATCCAGTTACGGAACTGCGCCAGAAAGACTGGGTTCGTCATGGTCACGGATAGCTGGCGCCGCTGCACCGCCTCAGGTCCCTCGTAGGTGGCTTCGAGTTGCGCATCCATCCACTTGTTGCCTAGGAAACCGGGGCAGTCTTCTGTGATGCCGTAGCCGCCCATCAGGCTCACGGCTTCGCGCATCATTTGCGCACCCCAGCCCGTGTTCCACAACTTCGCCGCAGGGCACAGTATATCCGCCAGAGAATCAAGCGTCACAAAACGCATCAACGCATCTGACTGCAACTTTTCCTTGCGTGGGTCGCCCGGCATTAGCCGCAGAAGCGCCGCAGCTTCATCGGAAACCTGGCGCAGGAACTTGGCTTTCGCACGCGTGCCGCTCACGCCACGCTCGGCGAGGATGCGGTCGGCTTCCCGCTCGAGTGGGTCAAGCTCGTCAAATGCACGCGCAGCCGCAAATGCCAGCGAAGCACTTGCCTCACCCGTCGCCCACACATCCACCAGCCGGTGGAGCGCATCCTCGCGCGCCTGCAGGCCCATTTCGTGCCTTACGGAACCGGGAGTGGCCGTGGCGGCGCCGCGGAATCTTCCGCGTTGATACCGGATCACCGGTTCCACGGCGGACAGCAACTTGGCGGCGGTCATCACACCCACGGTTACGCGGGTACGCCGGAACACCGCTTCAATGACCTCGCTATGGCTGTAGCGCGGTACCAGGACGCCATCCTTGATTTCGTACCCGCCCACAATACGGCTGGCCGGAATCCGCAGATTGAAGATCGGATCCCCCGTTGAGGAAAGCTGGTGGACCATCTTCCGTGTGGGTGTGCCACGATCGAAGATGCCCGGATCGCCCTCTTCCAAAATGACCATGCAACTTCCCTTGATTCGGTCATCGCCAGAGTCAACCGCGGCAGTCACGAAGTTCGCGAAGCCAATGTTGGTGATGAACCGGCCGCGCTTCTCCACTTGGAGAATAGGTTCTTGCCCGGGTTTCCACTCGACGATGCGCACCTTGCCGTCAAGCATGCCGGTGTCCACGCCCACATAGGGAATCGGCTCGGTCAGGCAGAAAGCGCCGCGCCACGGCTTGCGATCCTCGCCGGGTTGCGGGGGAGCCGCAAGCTTCATGTAACGATCCTGTTGCTCCGGGGTGCCGCGTTCATGAATCGGAGCCAAGGCCAGACATCCGGCGAGACTCGCGGTGGCAGCGCCTCCATCCACCCAAGCCAACTCGAAGGCCACAAGCGCTAGCGCGAGGTTCCGGGGCCCCGCAATGAATCCGCCTTGCTCCGGATCCATAAAAACCGCCGTAATGCCCGACTGGTCAAAAGCTTCCAACATCTCCGCCTTGGCAGGGGTCCACTCGTGGGTATTGCGGCCACCCTGCGCTACCAAACGAGCAACGGTTCCCCGGGCAACGGCTCGAACAGACTGGACCAACATTTGGAGGTCGTAGCGGTCGGCAAAGCCCCATTGAATCTGGCGGGCAGCATCGGAGGGGAGGGTACGGAGCATTTCCAGCTTGTGGTGGGTGGCGGTGGACATAGACGGGGTCCTTTCGGTGGGAGACTTCACCAATCTGTCAAACCCGGAACACACAGGTCTGTGACATCTGTCACTGGCAAATGTGACAGGGTCGAATTTGGTGGTTCTGCCAGCAGCGAAATTGGCACGAAAACGGGGGAGAGGCGGTTCATTGGCCACAAAAGAGAGTCGTCCGATGGAAATGTGGCCAAAGAGCCCACAGTGTTTGCGCGGAAAGAAACTTCGCCTTCTGCTACGAGTCACCCTCCCTCGTGACTCGCATCACGGTCTCGCCCCTTCCAGACGCTTAACATCCAAAAGGTGGGTGTACAGGTTTGATGTGAATTAGGACATAGTCCTCCGTTAAGAGTGCGTGTGCAAGAACGGAGAACGCTGGCTCAAGCAGTATCGAGTTTTGGATATGTGAGAAAAGATTGGGCAACGGCCGGTGGTACCCAGTAAACGGGGCCAAGTTCCTGCCAGGGCCTGAACCGCACGGCATGCCCAATCTAGCAGTGAGGAGCACCTCTTCCAGGTTGTCTCGCTCCTCGTAGCTCAGAATCGATGGCCGAAGTGGGTGTGAACAGCACCCGCGCGTTCTTCTCTGGCGGACAGGGACGCGGCAGCGCTGGAAGACTGCACCGGTTCATGACGCGACACCCCAGGCTCAGGAGGGTGCGCAAGTACCTGCGAAAGGAGTGCTATGCACGAAATGGCCAAGGAACTTCTCGACGCGGGGGAACGCGCTTTCATCGATCAGGTCATCGCCAGCAAGAATGAGCGCCCCGGCGCACTGCTGGGGATCCTGGAAGCCGTTCAGGAGCACCATCAGCACAAATACCTGCCCATGGAAACGCTGGAGTATATTGCGGTGAAAACGCAGACGCCGCTTTCCCGCGTCTATAGCGTTGCCACCTTCTACGCCTTGTTCAACCTCCAGCCGCAGGGCGACAACACCATCTGCATCTGCCGCGGCACGGCGTGCCACACGCGCGGCTCGCGCAATCTCCTGGAGAGCCTGCGCCTGGAACTCGGTTTGGCCCTCGAAGATGAAGGCGACGGCGGCGGTGCTGACAAGATCCTGCAGACGACACCTGACCAGAAATTCACGGTGCGCACCGTGGCGTGTTTTGGACAGTGTGCGCTGGCGCCGGTCGTGGAAGTGAATCATCACATTTGCGGCCACGCGAATGAGCGCACGCTGCAGCGTGAGATCCAGACGATCGAGCGGGGGAGTGAGTGATGCCGCGAATTCAGGATATTGGAGCATTTACTGCCGTCCGCGAATCAGGAATGGCAAAACTGGCGCCGCAGGTGCCGCGCATCGCTGTCGGCATGGGCACGTGCGGCCGGGGGAATGGCGCCGAAGGTCTGTACCGCGCCTTCGCCGAGACCATTGACCGGAGCGGGATGAACGTGGTTCTGGCCAGCGTCGGGTGTTTCGGCGCTTGTTTTCAGGAACCACTGGTGAATATCCGCCTGCCGGGACTTCCTCTGGTCATTCTTCATCGTGTGCAGGCGAATGACGCCGTGCGCATCCTGCATGAGCTTTCCCGCGGAAATATTGCTAACGACCTGGCGTACTGCAAGGTCGAAGAATGGGATCACATTACCACGAAGTTGAAATATGGCCGGGGCTACCCGGAGATTCCTCTCTGGAACGAAGTGCCGTTCTTTAAGGGACAAAAGAAAATCGTTCTGCGCAATTGCGGGTTCATCAATCCCGATGACATCGAAGAGTACATCGCCGTCGGAGGCTATCAGGCCTTGTACAAAGTCCTGATCGACGGCCGCCCGGAGAACATCCTCGAGCAGATCAAGGCTTCAAAGCTGCGCGGACGCGGCGGCGCTGGATATCTCACGGGGAATAAGTGGGAATTCATGACCAAGGCCAAGTCCGACCAGAAGTACATCATCTGCAACGCGGACGAGGGCGATCCCGGCGCGTATATGAACCGCAATGAGATTGAAAGCGATCCGCACTCGCTGATTGAAGGCATGATCATCGGTGGATACGTGATGGGCGCGACGGAAGGCATCATCTATATCCGCGCGGAGTATCCCCTGGCCGTCCACCGGCTGACCCGGGCGATCGAACAGGCGCGGGAACACGGCGTTCTGGGCGACAACATCCTGGGCCGCGGATTCAAATTCAACATCGAACTGGTGGAGGGCGCAGGCGCATTTGTTTGCGGCGAAGAGACGGCACTGATCGCTTCACTCGAAGGCTGTGCGGGGCGGCCGCGGCCACGGCCTCCATTCCCGGCGCAGAAGGGACTCTGGGGCGAGCCCACCAACATTAATAATGTGGAGACTTGGTACAACATCGCCCCCATCGTCACCCTGGGCCCCGCCTGGTTCACGGAAACGGGCAGTCCGAAGAGCTCCGGAACGAAGGTATTTTCGTTGGTCGGAAAAGTAAGCAGCACCGGCCTGGTGGAGATGCCGCTCGGAACGCCGCTGCGAACATTCATCTACGACATCGGCGAAGGCGGCGTAAACGGCCACCAGATCAAAGCCGTGCAGACCGGCGGGCCGTCCGGGGGCTGCATTCCGCCGGAAATGTTCGACACACCCGTGGACTATGAAAGCCTGGCACAACTGGGCTCGATCATGGGCTCCGGCGGCATGGTGGTGATGGATGATGACAACTGCATGGTGGATGTCGCGCGTTATTTCATTGAGTTCACCCATTCCGAATCCTGCGGAAAATGCTTGCCATGCCGGGTTGGACTGAACAAATCGCTGCGCATCCTGAACCGGATAACCGAAGGCGCCGGCACCGTGAATCACCTGGGGCTTCTGGATGAGTTGAGCCGCTATATCAGGGAATGTTCGCTTTGCGGGCTCGGGCAAACGGCGCCCAATCCCGTGCTTACCACCCTGCGTCATTTCCATCATGAATTCGAGGATCACATTGTTGCGCGGCGCTGCCAGGCCGGCGTGTGTGAAGAACTGGCGCTCTCTCCCTGCGAGAATAGCTGCCCGCTGCACATGAACATTCCGCGGTTCCTGCAACTGTACAAAGAGAATCGGCTGGATGAGGCGTTTCTATCGGTCATCATGGAAAATCCTCTGCCGGCTTCGACAGGCAGGGTGTGCCAGCATCCGTGCGACACGCGCTGCCGGCGCCAGACGATGGACGAACCGGTGAACATGCGCGAAGTGCACCGCTTCATCGCGGACTCGGTTTTCTTCTCGGACCGTTATGAAGAAGTCCTGCAGCGCGTGTTATCGCGCAAACTGGAACCCACCGGGCGGAAGATCGCGATTAGCGGCGCGGGCCCCGCGGGGCTGACGGCGGCGTTCTACCTGGCGATGCTGGGCCATGAGGTCACGGTCTATGACAGCAAGTCGGAAGCCGGCGGGATGTTGCGCTTCGCGCTTCCAGAGTACCGCCTGCCCAAGGCGGCGTTGCGGCGTGAAATCGAACTGATCGAGCGCCTCGGCGTGAAATTCATCTTCAATACGCGTGTTGGTTTTGATGTGCCTCTGAATGAATTGGCCGACCGTTTCGATTCCGTGTTCATCTCCATAGGGACTTGGAGGGAATCCTGGGTCTATCAGCCGGGCACGGAGCTCAAGGGCGTTTATCCCGCGCTGCTCTTCCTGGAAGCGGTGTCGAAAGGCGAGAGAGTACCCATCGGGAAAAACGTCGCCGTCATCGGCGGTGGAAACGCCGCCATCGATTCGGCGCGCACGGCATTGCGCCGCGGCGCGGAAGTTACCGTCTTCTACCGGCGCGAACACAAGGACATGCCAGCCATCGAGGAAGAAACACAGGCCGCGAAGGATGAGGGAGCGCAGTTCGTGTTCCTGGCCGCGCCACACCGCGTGATTGGCGACAAAGCCGGAAATGTGAAAGCCATTGAGATCGTGAAGACCACCCTTGGCGAGTACGACGCTTCCGGGCGGCGCAAACCTGTAGCCACCGACGAAATCCGCCGGTACGAGTGCGATTCCGTGATTTTTGCGATCGGCGAAAGCGTGGACCTCGATTTCGCGCGCGCTTCGGGGTTGAGTCTGAAGCCGAGCGGCACGATTGACGTGGACCGCTTCTCGCTGGAATCCAGCCGCGCAGGGTTCTACGCCGGGGGCGACGTGATCACCGGCGCCTCGAACGTGTCGAACGCCATGGCTTACGGCAAGCAAGCAGCGCGCAACATTGATATGAAACTCATGGAGTCTGACCGTTGGGCCGAGATCATGCCGAATTTTGAATTCGGCCAGGACACTCCAGAAGTTCCCAGTCCCAACCACCGGAACAACGGCCAACTGCTGGCTCCGGTCGTGCGGGTTCGTTCCAACGCCGAAGTGGTCATGGGCCTGAGCCACGAAGAGACGCTGGATGAAACGTGCCGGTGCCTGCGTTGCGACGTCAAAGTCGCCAACGTGAGCTAGACAAAGGAGAGACGCCTTGCCGCAGAAAAAATTTTCCGTGCGAATTGATGGCGAATTAATCAGCGCCGTTGAAGGCCAGACCATCCTGCAGGCCGCGCGAGCCAACGGCAAACGCATCCCGACGCTTTGCGACCTGGAAGGGCTCACGCCGGTTGGCGCTTGCCGGCTTTGCATCGTGGAAATTTCCGGGACCGACAGGCTATTCCCGGCCTGCACCACTCCGGTGCAGGACGGAATGTCGGTCACCACGGTGTCGCCCAAACTCACGCAATACCGGCGAGTTTCGCTCGAACTGCTTTTCGTCGAGCGCAATCACGTGTGTTCGGCGTGTGTCTCGAATGGTCATTGCGAACTGCAGGCCATGGCCACCGAAATGGGCATCAGCACGGTGCGCTTTGCGTACAACTACCCGAAACTGGCCGTCGATCTGTCTCATCCGCGTTACGTTCTGGACCAGAACCGCTGCATTTTGTGCACGCGATGCGTGCGCGTTTGCGCGGAACTCGAGGGCGCGCACGTCTGGGAAGTGACTTCGCGCGGCATTCATTCCCGGATTGTCGGCGATCTCAACCAGAAATGGGGCGACGCAAAAGGATGCACGAGTTGCGGCAAGTGCGTGCAAGCGTGCCCGACAGGAGCGCTGGCGGAAAAAGGCTGGGCCGTCGAAGAGATGGTTAAGAAAAACGACAATATCAGCTCGCTGGTTCGCAGGAGAGGAGTCCAGGCATGAAGAAAGTCAAGGTGGCGACGGTCTGGCTGGACGGCTGCTCGGGTTGCCACATGTCGCTTCTGGACATGGATGCCGCGATCATCTCGCTGGCGCAGAAGATTGAACTGGTCTACGGCCCGCTGGTGGACGCGCAGGAATTCCCCGAAGATGTAGACGTAACCTTGGTCGAAGGGGCGGTCAGTTCGCAAGACGACCTCAACAAGCTCAAGAAGATTCGCCAGCGCACGCGGCTGCTGATTTCTTTGGGAGATTGCGCGGTCACCGGCAACGTCCCGGCGATGCGCAATTCTATCCCCGTGCAACAGCTGCTGCAGCGGGTGTACGTCGAAGGCGCGCAAGCAAACAAAATCATACCGACGGATGGCGTGCCCGCATTGCTGAAGCAGGCTCGCCCGCTGCGTGAATTCGTGAAGGTGGACATGTGCCTGCCCGGTTGCCCGCCTGCCGCAAAGGCGATCTCCAACGTGATCGCGGAGCTTTTGGACGGGCGAAAGCGTGAAGGGACCCTGGCGGTGAAGTTTGGATAAGGAGCTTCCGATGAAGCGCATCACGATCGATCCGGTGACCCGCATCGAAGGGCACGCCAAGATTACCATTCATTTGGATGACAACGGCCACGTGACGGGAACGGAATTCCACGTGACGCAAATTCGCGGTTTCGAGAAGTTCATCGAGGGACGCCCTTATTATGAAATGCCGGGGATCACTGCCCGGATTTGCGGTATTTGCCCCATCAGCCACCTGCTGGCGTCATCCAAGGCATGCGACGCGATCATGGCTGTGCGGATTCCTCCGACGGCAAGACAGCTGAGGGAATTGATTCACTGCGCGCAAATGGTGCAATCGCATGCGCTCAGCTTCTTCTATCTTTCGTCGCCGGATTTTCTCCTGGGAATGGATTCCGATATCGCCACCCGCAATGTGCTGGGAGTGATCGCCGCGCATCCGGAACTCGCACGAGACGGCATTGAACTCCGGAAATTCGGTCTGCAAATTATTGAAAGTCTCGGGCAAGAGCGCGTGCACTCATCCTGGATCGTTCCGGGAGGTGTGGGCGCGCCGCTCTCTGCCCACGCGCGTGATCGCATCCTGGCGGATCTGCCTGCCGCCAAAGCGATTGCCGAGCGCACCATCGCTTTCTTTAAGGGCGCGCTGGACTCCTATAAAGAGGAGATCGAATATTTCGGTTCCGCGCCCACGATGTATGCCGGGCTTGTCGATGCGCCGGGGAACTTGCAGTTCTACGAAGGCGGTTTGCGCTTCCGGAAGGCCGATGGCGAAATCGCGGCCGACCACATTCCCGCGGAGGACTACGCCAACTGGATCGGTGAGGCCAGCCTGCGTGAATCGTATCTGAAAGCGCCGTATTTCAAGCCGCAGGGATTTCCCGATGGCGTGTACCGCGTCGGTCCCCTGGCGCGATTGAATGTAGCGCAGCAGTGCGGTTTTCCCAAAGCGGACGCCGAATTCCAGGAATTTCACCAGCGCTTTGGCGCCCCCGCGCACAGCGCATTTTTGAATCACTACGCGCGGCTGATTGAGATCCTTTGCGCTCTTGAAAAAATCGAGATGCTCCTCAACAGCCCGCAAATTTTGGACAAGCATGTTCGCGCCACCGCCGGCGTCAACTCGCTTGAAGGTGTGGGCATGATCGAGGCTCCGCGCGGTGTGCTGATTCACCACTATAAGGTGAATGAAGAAGGCGCCATAGTTTGGGCCAACCTGATCGTTGCCACGGGCCACAACAATCTGGCGATCGGCCGCAGCATTCAGCAGGTGAGTGAGCATTTTATTGACGGCACCAAACTCCAGGAAGGCATGTTGAACCGCGTCTCCGCAGTCGTGCGGGCCTATGACCCGTGTCTGAGTTGCTCGACACACGCGAACGGCCAGCTCGCAATGCGAATCCAATTGCGCGCTGCCGGCGGGGAACTGCTGGACGAAATTGCCAGCGACTAAATCAAATCTTGTGTTTGTCTCCCAAAACTGTGTTAAGAACGTCTGAGTGCGAGGCACGCCGCCGCGCACGAGTGCAAAGAGGGGAGACATTCCTTGGCCCATTCCAAATTAGCCGCTTTCCTTGCCGTGGTGGCTGTCGGATTCGGCGTTGCGATATTGCACCACGGGAACTCGCCTTCCTTTGCCTCTGAGCAGAGTCCCGCGAAAGTCGAGCGGCTGCATCCCGCCGCCAACGACATCATCCCGGACGGTGCCATTCTGTACAAGCTGGCCAGCGGATACACCTGGACGGAAGGCCCCATATGGATTCACGAGGGCTATCTGCTTTTTGCCGACATTCCCAGCAATAGCATCCGAAAATTGCAGCCCGGAAGTGTCGCGAGCATCTTCCTGCAACCTAGCGGTTTCAAAGGAACGGCGACGTTCGGCGGCCACGAACCGGGATCGAACGGGATGACCCTGGATGCACGCGGGCGCCTGACCGTCGCGGGACATGGCCAGCGCGACGTCTACCGGATCGAATCGCTCAGCGACCCGGCACACGCCACCATTTTGGCCGACAGCTACCAGGGCAAACGCCTGAACAGTCCCAACGACCTCGTCTACAAATCGGATGGCTCCCTGTACTTTACGGATCCTCCCTACGGTCTGCCCACACAGAAAGACAGCGACCCGGCAAAGGAATTGACGGTCAACGGCGTCTATCGTCTTGCGGGCGCTTTGGAACAAGCACCTGGCGCGCCGCCGAAGCGGGAAAATTTGCAGCTTCTGATCCAGGATCTGCCGCGGCCCAATGGCATCGTCTTTTCGCCGGATGAACAATTTCTCTACGTCAGCAATTCCGAACCGCAGAAGACCTGGATGCGCTACCGGGTGAAAGCGGATGGCACGCTGGCCGAGGGAGAGCTTTTCTTCGATGCCACCTCCGATCCTCGCCCGGGAGGTCCCGACGGGATCAAAGTCGATCAAGCAGGGAATTTGTACGGCTCCGGACCCGGTGGCGTGTGGATTTTCTCTCCCGCGGGCAAACACATTGCGACGATACTCATGCCGGAACGTGTTGCGAACCTGAACTGGGGCGGGAAAGATGGCAAGTCGCTCTTTATCACGGCGAGCAGCAGTGTGTACCGCATCGATTTGCAGATTACGGGAGTTCATCCATAACTGCTCGGGCGCGGCCAGTAGAAACTTTTTTTGCCCTGCAGCCGTATCTACTGTAGAGGATTCCGGGTAACCACCAATAAACCTGAATTCCGAAGTTGAAGAGGGATTCATCGCACAAAAAGCGTGCGATGGAAAACCGCACCTCCGCTCCGGGACGGCCAAAAGCGCCGTCCCTCCGGTCGGAATGACAAGTAGTGAGTGGCACGAGGTCAACGCACTTGAAAACGCCTGGACGAATCTACTTCACCATCGCGGCGGTCCTGCTGCTTGCCTTGATGGCGCTGCTTGCGGGCGGGGCAGCGAGGCGGGAGTCCGTGACCTTCGATGAAATCGCGCACATCGGGGCTGGGGTGAGTTATCTCCAGAAGTTAGATATGCGGATGAACGAAGAGCATCCCCCGCTGGCGAAAGTGGTGGCCGCATTGCCGCTGGCGCTGCGAGGAGCGCACGCGGACTATTCCCACCTCTCCTGGACGGTCAGCAGCAAGATCTTCCGCCAGTTCCTGGGTGAATGGGTCTTCGGGCACTGGTTCCTCATGCGGTGGAATGATCCTTACTCCACGCTGATGTGGGCTCGGGTGCCAATGTTGCTGATGACCTTGTTGCTCGGCCTCACCCTTTATAGATGCGGCTCGCGGATGGGCGGCCCCTGGGGAGGACTGCTGTGCCTCTCTGCCTTCGTGACCATGCCGGCCTTTATCGCATTTGGGCCGCTGGTGATTACGGACATCGCCGTCACGCTCTTCTGGGTGCTGACGGTTTGGCAACTGCCGAACATGTGGCGTTCTCCCACGCGAGGAACAATTGTGAAGTTTGGCCTGGCGCTAGCCGGGGCTTTGCTCTCGAAATTTTCTTCGGGACTGTTGTTCTTCGTGTTCATTGGCTTTGCACTGAGTTTGCGATTCAAGCCTCTACCGGAGCAACCGATTGAGAAGACCGAACTGCGCCGCTGGCGCCGGCAAGCATGGCGCAATATCGCAAAGGGGACTCTCTGGGCTGCACTGTTCGTTTACATCGTGTATTTCGTCCTTTCCTGGAACCAACCAACTGATTCGTTCCAGATCATCCCGCACTTTCCCGCTTCGCTGGTCCTGCGGCGACTGCTCATGCCGGTGTGGCTCTACCTGCGTGGCTTGGCCGGGTTTGCCATGAGTGCTTCGAGCCGGCCCACTTTCATCCTCGGCCATGCTTATCCCCACGGAGTGTGGTTCTATTTCCCTGTGCTCTTCCTTTTGAAATCGCAGTTGACGCTCCTTCTGCTGCTCCTTCTTGCCATCGCGGCGGCCTTACTCGTGAAGCGGCGGTCAACCGCTCAGCCAGCGTTACCCGCGGGCATGGAGCTGCAATGGCGCAGCGTCTGGATTTCCCTGGCGATTTTCGTCGCGGCCTGCATGCTGAACCGGCTGGACATCAGCATTCGCCATTTCTCGGTGGCGCTGGCGCTAGTTGTCCTGCTGCTTGCTCCCCTCCCGCGCATGCTGGGACTGCTGCGGGACTCGAAGCCGCAAGCGGCGCGCTTCGGGAACTGGCTGGCAATGGCGCTCGTGCTGGCTTCCATCGTCACGGCAATACGCGCCTACCCGAACTATCTTCCTTACCTGAACACGCTCAGCATGGGACGGCCGGGCTACGCCATGGTTAATGATTCGAACCTCGACTGGAACCAGGCTCTTCCCGAAGTCGGACGTTTCGCGCAACAGCGCGGTTTGAAGCAGGTGCTGCTTGGTGAGTACGGAATTGCGGAGCCTACCGTTTACGTTCCCCAGGCGCGTCTTTGGGATTGCCAGCAACCTGCGGCGCACGACGGAGGGCAATGGGCCGTGGTCTCCGCCAACTATATGCTGGAATCTGGGAACTGTATTTGGCTTCTGCGGTATCAGCACCAAGCGCTGGCTGGCGGCAGTATGTATGCGGTGCGACTTCCCGAGGTCATTCCCGCGGCAGGCCAGCCTGGCGGACCACCGCTGCCCGCGGACTACCGATTTCTCGGAGGCATGCCGGGAGATTTCGGAGGGCTTTCCATGTTCTTCACTTGTATTCGCGATCCGCAGCAACTGCAGCCGACCCTGGACCACATTATGGCGATCGCGCAAGAGTACAGAAAGAAGAAAAAATAGGAGAGGGGAATTAACTGGGTTTTTGCAGGCGACCAAAGAAAATGCCGCGCGGGATTCTTGATTTGGATGCCTGCTGCGGTGGACATCTGCCGAGCGCGCGTCATCCTCGGTCCAGCGGTGCGTTAGGATAGACCACGAATTTGTGCGAGGAGTTCGCGGCGAAGTTTAGCTCCGGCAGCTTTGTTAAAGGACTTCGCCGGAACTTGACGAAGTTGCTCGATGGTGGATTCGAGGCTGGCGAGGAAGGCCTTGCAGGGTTCGCAACCATCGAGATGCTGTTCCAGCTTTACGCAGAGAGAATCGTCGAGCTGTTCGTCGAGGTAGTTGGAGAGTTGGGCGAAGAGGGCTTTGCAGGAAGCGGGGCGTTTTTCTGAAGTTGCCGTGGCCGGGCGAGGGCGAGGTACGGCTTTTTTTGGAGCACCGGGGTGGTGATTCTGCCGGGCCAGTTTCTGGCGAACAAACAGGCGTGCGCGATGGAGGCGCACGCGAACATTTCCGGGGCGAAGGCCTGTGATGTCGCCCACTTCTTCATCAGTGAGACCTTCCATATCCCGCAATACGAGAACGATGCGGTACTGCGGAGGCAGTTCCTGAATCACCTCGCGAAGGCGTCTGGCCTGCTGGCTGCGGATGGCCAGGGATTCCGGGTTAACGGGACCTTCCTTGGCGAGATTGGCGAGTTCGTGACGATCGGGCATGAGTTCGTCGAGAGAAAGGTCCTGCTTGGGTGCGAACTTGCTCTTCCGGTGAGTCATTAAACAGCGATTCTTGGCAACTTTGTAGAGCCAGACGAGAAGCGCGCGGGGGCTTTCAAATTTTGGGAGGTACGGGAGAGCTTTCACGAGGACTTCCTGCATGGTGTCCTCGGCATCTTCGCGCTGTCCGCAAACCTTCATGCTGAACGAGAAGACCGTACCCTGAAGCAACTCCAAAGCCTTTTCTAGAGCCTGGGGGTCATGCTTGTCCAGGAGCGCCACGGCTTGTTCGATCTCTTTGCGCATTGTCCCTCACGATAGCATAGCCACCCTCGTTTTTCCGGCGACCGGCCATAACCAATTGCAATAGAAGTACTTAGAACGGCCTGGCCTTCCATTCGCTCCAAGGAATCCGTAGCGCGGTTTTACCTGTAACAAATCCCCCTAGATTGCATTTGTTCCACTGCAGGCCCGGCAAGAGGAAAAGGAAATGGTCACAGCAAAAGTAAGTCTGACGCAGGCGTTGAGATCGCAACGGCAATTCATTGCGGAAACCGGAAGTGGCCACCACATCATTCTGGACGACGCCGCTGGAGCGACAGGCGCAAAACCGATTGAACTTGTTGCCGCCGCGCTGGCCGGCTGCACGGCGTTCGATGTCGTCACCATGCTGCGACAAAAGCACCGCCAGAAGCTGACCGGGTATGAGGTGCATGTGGAAGCGGATCAGGCGGAGCGGCCGCCGCAGGTGTTCACGGCGATTCGTCTTCGGCACGTGCTGACGGGATTTGGGATCGACAAGGCCGCAGTGGAACAGGCACTTCAGCTTTCCGAAGAAAAATACTGCTCCGTTGGCGCGATGCTGAAAGAAAACGCGGTACTCGAGACGGTGTACGAGATTCACGAAGAACCGTTGAGTTGGCTCCAGTCAGCGCCCATTCCGGAGCGAGTCTCCGCTTGAGGCATCCGATGAATCGTGAATGGATTGCACACTCGGTCCGAACGCTGGTTAGCGCAGTGATTCTCTTTGTTGGTGTGACACCACTTGCACGTGCGCAAGAAAAGGGCAGCGCTCCGCCGCTCACGTTGGAGCAGGTGGTGCGCTTGGCGCTGCAACAGAATCCGGCGTTTCAAACAAGCGCCGACGAAGCCGAGGCCGCGCGGGCAAGGCAAAAACAAGCGCAGGGCTCATGGTTTCCGCGCATCGATTTCCACCAGGACTTCACGCGCGGAAATAACCCGGTATATGTGTTCGGAACCAAGCTGACGCAGCGGCAATTTTCGGCGACGGATTTTGCCTTGAACATGCTGAACACACCAACCCCGTTAGACAACTTTCAAACCCGGCTTGATGGCAAGTGGAGGCTGTTCGATTCGGGGCAAACCCTGTTTCATCAGCGCAGCGCGAAACGCCTGGTGACCGCGGCCGACTTTGAGACGGAACAGGCGCGGCAGGATCTGATTCTGGAGATTGTGCGCGCGTACTACGGCGTGCTGGTATCGAAGGAAAACGCGAAAGCCGCAGAGGAGGCGGTAAAGACAGCGGAAGCGAGCGCGCAGCGCATGGAGACGATGCACAAGGCAGGATTGCTGGTGGATTCGGACTTGCTCAGCGCGAAGGTTTTTGTTTCGCAGATGAAGGACCGTCAAATCCGGGCGCAGAACGATCTGGCGCTCGCGAAGATGCAACTGGCGCGGGAGATGGGAACGGCGCTGGACGCACCGGCGGAGCCTGCAGAGACTTTGGTCGAGCCAGGAATGCCTGCGAAAACCATTGAGGAGTGGATTCATATTGCTCTGGAGCAAAGGCCTGGCCTTCGCGCAGCCCAATTACAGGAGACAGCAATGGGCGATGAGAGGAAAGCGGCTAAAGCGGAGTTCGGGCCAATAGTCGGATTGTTTGGGAGTACGGAGCGCGATGCGATGGCCCTTGGCGGCCCTTCGGGAACGAACTGGACCGCAGGTGCGCGACTCGACTTCAACATCTTTGCCGGTGGTGCGCAAAAGGCGCGGGTTGCGGAGGCTGTCGCGAAGGAAAACAAGGCGAAACACAGGGTGGAATGGTTCCGTTCGGGCGTGCAGATGGAAGTGCGCAAGGCGTATCTGGACGGGAATGCCGCGGCACAACGAGCAGCGGCAGCGCGCGACGCAGCAGACCAAGCAAAAGAGAGTCTGCGAATTGTGCAAAACAGGTACGAAGCCGGACTGACAACCGTTACGGAATTGTTGCGTTCACAGACGGCACAGCTCGATGCGGCGACGGGATATTTGGCGGCGCTGCAGGACTGGCAAGTGGCAGGGGCGCAACTGGAGCGGGCCGCGGGTGTGCTGACGCCGGAGTCGGCGCTTATTACAGGAGCGGGTAAACCATGAGCTTGACGGAGAGTGAGGGAAAGAGGATGTGGCAACAAATGCGTTTCGTTCTAATCGCCACTGGAATGCTTGCCGCAGGATGCGGTGGAGGAAATGAAACCGGCCCACAAAAGGCTGAAATCATCCAGGGTTTGCACGTGCAAAAAATACGGCTGCAGAACGTAGCGGACGAGTTGGAAGCTCCGGGAAGTGTAATTGCAGTGTCCACAGCGCAACTGGCGGCGAGAACCATGGGGACGGTACTACAGGTTGCGGTTCGCGAAGGCGATAACGTGAAGCGCGGACAAGTGCTCGCGCAATTGGATGAACGAGAAATGGTGTCGAGGCGGAATGCAGCACAGGCAGCTTCGCGCGGGGCAACTGCCGCTGTAGCGCAGGCAAGGAATGCGGTCGCGGCGGCACAAGCGCAGGCCGATGTCATGAAGAAAACCTACGACCGGTATGCCTACCTGAAGGAACAGAAGTCCGTAAGCCCCCAGGAATTCGACGAAGTTGCCGCGAAACAGCAAGCCGCGCAGGCAAATCTTGAACAAGCAAAGGCGGCGTTAAGTCAGTCGGAAGCGGGTGTGGCACAAGCTGAATCCGAAATGCACGCAGCGGAAAGCGTGGCGAGTTATGCGCGCATCGTGGCGCCGTTCGATGGGCGAGTGCTTCGACGGACTGTGGAGCCGGGATCGTTGGTATCGCCGGGAATGCCGCTGTTTGTGGTGGAGGACACCTCGCGCTATCAACTGGAGGCCACGCTCCCGGCCGAAGCTCTGAACACGGTTAAGAAAAATGACGTGGCGCGCGTGCAGTTGGATGGCTTGGCGGAAAAGTCTCTGGCGGGCAAGGTGGCTGAGATTGAGGCTGGGGCGGATGCGACATCGCACACGTTGAAGGCGCGTGTGGACTTACCGAAGGAAACAGGAGTGCAGTCGGGGATGTTTGGCCGAGCGTACTTTGCGCGGGGAGAGAAGCCTGCCGTGATGATACCAAGAGATGCTCTCGTGAGCAGAGGGCAACTGCGGGGGATCTATGTTGTGGATGATGCAGGTCTGATGCACTGGCGCGTCGTGACCCTTGGAAAAAGCACGGGAGAGCGGGTCGAACTGTTGTCGGGACTGACTGACGGAGATGTGGTGGTGCTGAACCCGGGCAGCCAGGAGCTGGATGGAAAGAAGACTGGCGGAGCGCCGACCGGCGGGGAGAAGCGCCCGTGAAGCGAGGGCTGGCAGGAAAAATCGCGCGCGGTTTCATCGATTCCCCTCTCACGCCGCTAGTGATCGCGGCGGCGTTGCTGTTGGGAGTCTTCAGCATCTGGCAAACCCCGCGTGAAGAAGAACCGCAGATCGTCGTGCCCATGCTCGACGTGTTTGTGAACATGCCGGGAGCATCAGCGCAGGAAGTCGAGCAGCGCGTGACGATTCCCATGGAGCGGCTGTTACACGAAATCCCCGGCGTCGAGTACCTCTATTCGACCAGCCAGCCGGGCGGCGCGCTGGTGATTGTGCGTTTTTACGTGGGAATCAAAGAAGAGGACGCGATCGTTCGCACCTACAACAAGCTCTTCTCGAATTTCGACCGAATCCCGCAGGGCGCGAACCAGCCGCTGATCAAGGTGCGCTCGATCGATGATGTTCCCGTGCTGGCAATGACGTTTTGGGGAAAGAACTACGACGGGGCTGCGCTGCGCCGAATCGCGGCGGAAGTGCAACAGAGCGTGAAACAGGTTGAAAACGTATCGGAAACGACGCTTCTCGGAGGCCAGAAACGCGAACTGAAGGTCACGGTGGATGCGCAGAAGCTGGCGGCGTACCGCCTGGGCCCACTGATGATCGCGCGGGCGCTTGAGACGAGCAACCAGCGCCTTCAGGCCGGATCGTTTGCCGAGGAAAATCAGGAATTCGTGGTGGAAGCGGGAACCTTTCTGCGAACTGCCGAAGAAGCGCGAAGGATTGTGGTGACGGTCCAAGGAGGCCGCCCGGTTTACCTCGGCGACGTGGCAAGCGTCACGGACGGGCCGGAGGAGCCAGGGGACTACGTATATTTCGGAACAGGCGGAGCCGAGGCCGGACCCGGCGGGACCTACCCAGCGGTAACCCTGGCGGTGGCGAAACGCAAAGGGGCGAACGCAACTGATGTATCGCAGGATGTGCTGGCGAAAGTGGATTCGCTGCGCGGCTATGTGGTCCCGAACGACGTACAAGTGACTGTCACGCGAAACTATGGGCAAACAGCCAAACACAAGTCGGACGAACTCCTGAAGCATCTCTTCCTCGCAACTATTTCGGTGACGCTTCTGGTTGGCTTGGCATTGGGCTGGCGGGAAGCGGGCGTCGTTCTGCTGGCCATTCCAGTAACGTTGGCGCTCACACTGTTCATCTTTTACGCCTACGGCTACACATTGAACCGCGTGACGCTGTTCGCGCTCATCTTCTCCATCGGCATCCTGGTGGACGACGCCATTGTGGTGGTTGAAAACATCGTGCGGCATTTTCGATTGCCGGGGAATCAGGGCAGGTCGTGGAGTGATGTTGCGGTCGAAGCGGTCGATGAGGTCGGCAATCCGACGATCTTGGCAACCTTTGCGGTGATTGCCGCGATTCTGCCAATGGCGTTTGTGCGCGGGCTGATGGGTCCCTACATGCGGCCCATTCCTGTGGGGGCCTCCGCAGCCATGTTGTTTTCGCTGATGGTCGCATTTGTCGTTTCGCCGTGGGCCGCGCTGAGATTATTGCGCGGACATACCGCAAAACATGCCGAAGGTGAGACAGAAGGCAAAACGACGAAATTCTACCGCAAGTGGATGGGCGGGCTAGTTCAGAATGCTCGGAAGCGTTGGGCGTTCCTGGCAACGGTTGTCGTGCTGCTGTTGCTGGCCTGCTCTCTTGTTGCCTTCAAGGCCGTTCGCGTGAAGATGTTGCCGTTTGACAACAAGAGCGAGTTCCAGGTGGTCGTGGATATGCCGGAGGGCACACCCCTCGAATGCACCCTCGCGGTGGAGCAGGAAATCGGGTCGTACCTGCACACACAGCCGGAAGTTTTGAACTACCAGATCTATTCTGGAACCTCCGGGCCATACAACTTCAATGGGTTGGTACGGCACTACTACCTCCGTCGGGGCGCCAATCAAGGCGACATTCAGGTCAATTTGCGATCGGTAGATGATCGCAAGCGCCAAAGCCACGAAATTGCGAAGGAGATGCGCGGCCCCATCCAGGAGGCCGCGAAGAAATGGAATGCACGCGTGAAGGTGGCGGAAGTTCCGCCAGGACCTCCGGTTGTTTCAACGCTGGTGGCGGAAGTGTATGGGCCGGATTATCGGCGGCAGATCGAATTGGCGCGGCAGATCCGTAAGGTTTTCGAGGAGACACCGGGGGTCGTGGATGTGGACTGGTACGTCGTCGCGGACCAAAAGAAGCTGGATTTTCAAGTGCAGCAAGACAAGGCCGCGCTGCGGGGCATTTCGCCGGCCGAAGTGTCGCATTCGGTAGCGATGGCCTTGGGAGGCGCACAAGTGGGGCTGATGCACGTGCCCAGTGAACGCGAGGATGTGCCGATTCGCGTGCAATTTTCGCGCGAGAGCCGTTCGAGCGTCGAAGCGTTGCGCGGCGTGTACCTGAATGCTCCGGATGGCGCGATGGTGCCGCTCGGCGAATTGGCAAAAGTGCAGGAAGGAACGATCGACAAGAACGTCTACCGGAAGAATCAGCGCGAGGTGGTTTACGTGACCGCAGATGTGGCCGGCGACGAAGAGAGCCCTGTGTATGCAATTGGCACGCTCGGAAGAAAGATTGGCGCGTTGAAACTTCCCGAAGGCTACGGGATCCAGCAATTCACAGCCATTCAGCCGCCCGATGCGAAGAAGCTCGCCGTCAAGTGGGATGGCGAGTGGCACATCACCTATGAAGTGTTTCGCGATTTGGGATTGGCGTTCGTGGCGGTATTAGTTCTGATCTACGTGCTGGTGGTCGGGTGGTTTAAGTCCTTCAAGACGCCGCTGGTGATCATGGCGCCGATTCCGCTGACGCTTGTGGGCATCTTGCCGGCTCATGCGGCGATGGGCGCGTTCTTCACGGCGACGTCCATGATTGGATTCATCGCGGGCGCAGGAATTATTGTCCGGAATTCGATCATCCTTGTGGACTTCATCAAACTGCGGCGCGAACAGGGCATGCCTCTGGAGGAAGCTGTAGTAGATGCCGGTGCGGTGAGGTTCCGGCCGATGTTGCTAACGGCGGCAGCGGTTGTCGTGGGCGCGGGAGTCATTCTTTTTGATCCGATTTTTCAGGGACTGGCGATTTCGCTGATGGCGGGAGAGGTGGCGTCGACGTTTCTTTCGCGTATGGCGGTCCCAGTTCTTTATTACATGAGTGAGCGAGGTGGCAAATGACAATGGAGAGATACATCCGGATTATCGCGGGGACAATTGTGTTGGTGTCGCTGGCGCTGGGAACGTGGGTGAATCACAACTGGTATTGGTTCACCGCGTTCGTTGGCGCGAACCTGCTGCAATCGGGCTTCACAAAATGGTGCCTGATGGAAGACATCCTCAGAAAAGTCGGCGTGGGTGTGACCAGGTCGAGTAATTAGTCCAGCCAGCGAGGCGTCATTCTTACCGCTAGCTGCCGTTGATCGACGCCTCTGCCAATCCTTGAAGCGCGAATCCTGGAGCGAAGTCCAGATAGGCCCCCTCTGCCCCGCAATCGGGACAGGCATCACGGAAAGCCACCTGATCTGATCTTCCAACGAGTGCAAACAGAGGAATGGCGCGCCCGGGGAGATTCGAACTCCCGACCCGCGGATTAGAAGTCCGCTGCTCTGTCCAGCTGAGCTACGGGCGCTCTCTCCATAATTTCTCATATTACAAACGCTTACGCTACAAACTGCTCGACTTCGTCAGGGGAATCTTGCACGATGGGCGCGCGGGGAATGGGGACCGAAACACTACCGAACCTGTCGCTGGCGACGTGTGGTGCTGCTCGTGAGGTAAAAACGTGGCCCAGGCAGCAGCCAAAGTCAGAGTCTCTATTGGATGGCGGCTTGTAGCTTCGGGCAAAGCCGTCTGGCAGCAGCCTAGCGGAAGGCCAGAATCTGCCTATCGTGTCCGAATTGCGGAAACTCACTCAACAGCTTCAACCCCCCGCACCCTTCTTCGCCATCGGCTCGAAGCCTGTGCTTCGGGTATCTCGTCAAGCTGTAATCGACCTAGAATTGTCGCATTTCTTCGCTGAGCGGTGTCAGAACGGCAACAACGAAAGTACTATCGCGATTGGACCCTTCGCCAAACTTACCGCCAAGGGCATGCTGCGAGATTCTCCTGAAAGTCCCTCTGCAAAGCCGTTGGATGCCGCGCATTTCCTTGCGAAACAATCGCTTAGACGAAAACGTGGCGATTTCTTGCCCATGTGAGTTTGTTCTCATGCACCCAAACCTCAGTAACTGTCCCGCTAGGAAGCGCGGACGGGTGCACCCCCACTGCTCCAAAGCAGTACCTTCGTCCAGTTGCTGGCTCACACTTCGGTGAGTTATCACTAGTTAGGTCCCAGTATCGACGGGGCGGGTGTAGCCAGCGCCGCAGGTTGGCGTGATTGCCCCTTAACCCAGCAAATGGCTGGGGAAGGGCGCCGGGAAACACCTGGCAATCTGTCGATACCGCCATTTCGGGGACGAATGTTTTAGCGAAAGGGAGTCGCCCATGAGTCACAAAAATAGAACCGAGCAGGGCTTCTCTCTCCTGGAAGGCCTTATCGTACTCGGCATCATGTTCATTTTAGCTAGCATTACCATCTTCAAGAGTTTCGGCACCATGTCGAGCTATCAGGCGAACTCCGCCATGGACATCGTCAGAAGCCAGCTGCGCGTCGCCCGGCAGTTGGCCATCAGCCAACGCCGCGACGTCCAAATTACGTTCAACACCTCGGCTACCACCCCAAGCATTACATACCAGGTACTTGCTGGCACTTACGCTGGGAGCGCCGAAGTAAATAAGACTGCCATCACCATGCCGCTTCCTACGAAAGTCCAATTTACCTCGGAGGCCGGTGAATCGGATACCCCGATGGGTTTTGGCACCTGCGCCGGCAATTATGGAGTTTGTATCGCGGGTGTCAGTGGCGGCCCCGTTTACATGGAATTCAATTCCCAGGGCCAGTTTACGGATAGCACCAAGGTCAACACGCTGAACGGGACGATCTTCCTGGGCATTCCAAGTCAGCCAGCCACGGCTCGCGCAGTGACCATCATGGGTGGCACTGGCCGCGTTCGCTCTTACAGCTACACCGGCGGAACGCCCGCTTGGACGGAATAGGGAGTTATACCATGCAAAGAGGCCGCAGAGTTCGCACACAAAAAGGGTTCAGCTTGATCGAGGTGATGATTGCCATGGCTGTCCTGGCCTTCGGCGTCCTCTCCCTCGTTTCTGTTTTCACCCAGGGTCTCCGGGCTTCCTACCAGACCCAGATTCAGTACATCGCGCAACAAAAGGCGCAGGAGGCTTTGGAGACGATCTTTACCGCGCGCGACACCAAGGTCCTTAACTGGGCGCAAATTGCCAACGTGAGCAAAGGCGGAGTTTTTAAGGACGGTCCGCAACCCCTTTGCGCGTCAGGGCCAGACGGCCTGTTTGGCACGGAAGACGACGATACCACCACTCCCGACGTGATCGTGACCGGCCCGGGCCCCGACGGCGTTTTCGGAACTGCCGATGACGTCGTAATCAATCTGAACCCGTGGATGACGCGCACAATTGTGATCGCTCCTACAGCGAGCACGCCTAACCTGAATCAAATCACCATCACAATCAAATGGACATCTCAGGGACAGTCCTCCCAATACGTGCTCGTCAGCTACATTTCCAATTATTCGTGAGGTCTACGATGAAACTCCAGTCAATCAAGAAAATCGCGGGCTTTACGCTGATCGAATTGATGATCGCCATGGCCGTCACCCTGATCCTGCTCTATGCTGCCGTCCAAGTGTTCCGCGATGCCACTTATTCCAACCAGGTGGTCGTCCAGGCGGCGGATATGACGGACAATCTGCGGGCTGGATTAAACCTGATTCAACAGGATCTCCAGCAAGCGGGCGCAGGCATTCCCGTCGGGGGCATCTACATCCCCTTCACCCCGAATAGTTCTGGTTGTGGAACCACGGCACTGATCAATCGTCCCGTGTTGGGCGGGACCACGACCTTTCCCGCGTGCAATGCCACCATACCCGCCGTGGAGCCTGGCAATTCCCTGGGGCCCGCTCTTACCTCTCCGGACGCTGCTGCTGGCACCGCGTCGAATCCGAGCCCGAACGGCATAACCGACGAAATCACCATGCTGTATCAGGACAATTCTCTAAAGCTCGACAACCTTCCCGTTTATGACGCGGCCAAATGCCCCAATGGATCAATAAGTTTGGCCGGCACCACCCTTACAGTCAAATTTGATCCCGCCTGCATCAATCTGACAACCGCCGGCATCACGGTTCAGGTCGGCGACCTCATCCTGTTGGAGAATTCGAGCAACACCCTGGTTTGCGTCACGGGTGTTTCGCTGGCAAGCAATACCTTAACCTTCGCTGCGGGTGACCCCTTTGGATTGAATGGGCGCTCGGATCCCGGTGGCACAGTCAAGCAGTTGGAGACCTCCAGCACCTGCGGTGGGGCGAACTCCTGTTTTCCTTCGGTGCTGGCCACCCGCGTCTGGATGATCTCCTACTACCTCGACAACGTGAGCAGTCCTCCGTTCGTCCGGCTCATCCGGCAGGTCAACATGTACCCCCCGGTGGTCGTCGGCGAGACCCTCGAGAATTTGCAATTCACGTACAACTTCGTGGACGGCATCACCAATCCTTCGAATCAACCCACCGTTCCCACCGGCAATTCGGAATCGCAGATACGTTCGGTCAATGTCTATCTGGGGGCCCGGTCAAGCTACACCGTCCATCAGGGCAATAACACTACTTATGCGCGGAATAACTTGATGACGCAGGTCAGCCTCCGCAGCCTGGCCTACGTCGATCGTTACTTCTAAGAGGAGCTGGCAATGCAAACAAAGCACCATCAAAAGTCTTTTCGCTCTCGCCAAGACGCGGGCGTAGCGCTCATCACGGCGCTCCTCCTGCTGTTCTTGATGTCCAGCCTCCTGGTTGGCTTCTGCATACTGCTGATCTCGAACCAGCAGTTGGCGGGTTCCAATAACGACGACGTCTCGGCCTTCTATGGCGCGGAAGCGGGCATGGAACAGTTGACCGCAAACCTGGGGAACTTGTTTGCGGAGACCTATGCGCCGACCATGGCGCAGATCAACGCCCTGCAAACCACTCCTCCCCCGCCCGTCATCTCGGGAATCACGTTCATGACCGGTAGCGGCCAAACAGGCTACACAGTCGCTCTGCCTTCCACCACCACCTACGATTCCAACGGAAACCCTATCCCCACAACCTCAACAGTCAAAATTGGCCCCTATCAAGGTTTGCCGGCTTTGGTTACCGAATACACCCTCACGGTCAACGCTCGAACGACCGCGGGTCGCGAAGTTAAACTCCAGCGCACCACGCAAGCGGTGGGCATTGGGGCATTTTCGTTCGGTATTTTCTGTGGTGTGGACTGCGGCTTCTTCGCGGGGCCTGACTTCAAATTTGGCGGGCGCACCCACTCGAATGGGAATATTTACCTCGCGGAGGGGAATGGAAGCACGCTCACTATGTCCGATAAGGTGGATGCGTACAAGGATGTCATTCGCACCACTCTCTCGAACGGCCTTTCCACGTCAACTAATTACACGGGAACAGTGAGCATCACCACGAATCCCGGAAGCGGCAGCTACCGGACCCTCGCCATGAGCGAGGGAAGCTACAACCCACTGACAGGGTCAGGGAATTCATCGTGGCCCACGATCTCCACGGGCCCCAGCCCCGCCGATTACAATCACAACCTGATCGATGGGAAAGGCAGCAAGGACCCTACGCATCAAACGGGCGCGCAACAGCTTAACCTTGCCGTTGCCCTTCTTGGAAACGGCGCCACGCAGGCTGTGGACCTGAATCGCCGCGCCTTGGGCGGTGAATCCATGACCGTTACAGCGGAGCGCTATTATAGTCAAGCCAGCCTGAGGATTCTGCTGTCGGACAACGCGGCGGACATCACGAATCTGCCGTGCATTGATGGCGGCACGGCCCCCTTTGACCTGAGCCTGATGACCGCCACTCCAGTAACCAACTGGGCTACCGCCGGGGGCACCTTGCAAGCGATATACACCAACCTGGCCAAGAACACCACTGGTGCGGGGGCGCTTCCTTTGGCTACATCCGGCGCGGCCGGCGGAGTCGGAGGCGCCTACAACACGACGACGCCGGTGGACGGATATTGGCTGCCAACTGGATTCCCCATCATTAAAGGCTTCATAAAGATTGAAGAGCAAACCAGCTACGGCAACGGCACTGCCTGTGGCACTTGGAAAGACGTGACCGCGGAAATCCTCGGCTACGGATACGTCGGGCGTAACATCAACCCGGTCCCACAATCCCTGGACGGAGCAACGCTCAATCCGCAATGGCCTGGTACGAATGCAGCAATGGCGCCGGGATCGCCACTAGCCGGCGTTTGGGCCATCCCCAACCCGCCGTCCAACACCACTCAGATTGGCCCGCAGAATGCTTCCGCGTATTGGGCAAATGGTACGATGACTGCCGTTTCCACACCCGGTGCAGCAAAAAGCTGCATGGACCCTCATCCCAACGCCATCATCCGTCTGGAACGCATCCGCGACAATCCCAGCTCGTTGTGGCCCAGTTATGTGGTCACCGGCGCTTTGAAATCCAGCAACCCCGGCAAAAACGTGCCTTCCCAGGCTCCGATCAATGTGGTTTGCGGCGTGGATCCAACCACGAAAACCCTCGAAGGAACATGGGTTCCTTACCCTCAGGACTTCTGGCCGAACGTCCTCTTCGATACGCGCGAGGGCGAGCTTCGCGAAGACACCATGTCTGCTGCAAACCGGCCGACGCTGAACGGCGCGATGAGCTATATCGAAATCGACGGCAAGAACCTGGCCAACTGGTTTGCCGGCAAGATCGGCACCGTCGTCACTAGCGGCCAAGGCACCAAGGATCCCAACTACGCCACGAACAATTTCGTGCTCTATATCTCTGACCGCCGCGGAAATTACGAAGACTCTACCGTCCAGACGATCTCCGGCGGCTGGCCTCCGCTTTCCTACAGCACACATGAAACGGGCGAATATGGTTGGACGGATATCGTCAACGCTTCCACCGACGTCACAAACGGCTGCCCCAACAAGACCCTCGATACGGGAGAAGACGAAAACGCCGATAATACGTTCTTGGGATCACTCTACTACTACGGCGCAAGCCAAAAGTATATCCATGATGCGGGCGATACGCTCGCTAACGTAACCAACTCAGCCACGAACCCCGGCAGGTTAGGCATTTTCGCGGGGCTCTCCGGCACTGGCCTCCTGACGAACGACAACTGTGCCAGTGTTCCCTCCTACTCTACCACTGACAACATTTGGCCCATGTTGGTTGCGGCCCACCCCAACGCCCCGCGGGAAAACCCGCCGCTCTTCTTCCGTCGCGCCGTCAAGATCGTCAACGCCAACAACCTGACCGCCTTGGGTGCATGCCCTGGTGGTCAGAATTGCGGCTTGGCGATTGCCACGGAAAACCCCGTCTATGTCCAAGGCGACTACAACACGAATTCGGCTGGGGGTGGCTCCAACTGGACTGACCCCTACGTGGCTTCTTCCATATCTGCGGACGCCGTCTCCCTCCTTTCCAATAACTGGAATGATGTCAATTCCTTCAGCACACCCTATTGCGGTGACGACACGTCGTGCCCATCAAACCGCACTGCCGTCACCAGTTACTACCGCATGGCCATCCTGGCCGGTGTTGCGGGCACTTTTCCGTTGCCCGGCGGCACCACCAGCGCCACAGTCCCACAGGACTTCGGCACCAACGGCGGTGTGCACAACTTCCTGCGCTACCTCGAGGACTGGGGTGGACAGTCCCTCTACTACAAGGGTTCTATCGTCCAGCTATACTACAGCCGGCAGGCCAACGGCACTTACAAGTGCTGCACTACCGTTTACAGCCCGCCATCTCGTGGCTACAACTTCGATACAGACTTCCTGGACCCGATCAAACTGCCGCCGCGCACGCCGCTGTTCCGCGACGTCAACACCACCGGCTGGACGCGGCTGATGCTGTCGAGCCAGTAGCTCGTAGCCTCCCGCTATCCTAGCTTTCCCGAACGCCCCGGTCACGGCCGGGGCGTTCGCTTTGTGTGCCGATTTCCCTCATCGCCTATCACCCAAAACTTGTCATTCCGACCGGAGGGACGACGCTTTTGGCCGTCCCGGAGCGGAGGCACGGTTTTTCATCGCACGTTTTCTGTGCGATGAATCTCTCTGCAACTTCGGATTCCAAGTTAAGATATTCCCCGATGGACAGATCCCGCGTGATGAAAGGCCATGAACCCTCTCGAAACCCTTAGCCTGGTCCTTGGCGCCGGCTTTTCCTCCGGCCTGAATCTCTATGCCACCGTCGCGACTCTGGGATTGCTCCAGCGCTTTGGCGTCATTCAACTGCCCGAGCACCTCCGCATCCTCTCGCATCCCGTGGTGCTGGGAATCGCGGCGGTCCTTTATTTGCTGGAATTCCTGGCGGACAAGGTTCCTTATATCGATTCGATCTGGCAGGCCGTTCATACATTCATCCGGCCGCCGGCTGCGGCACTCCTGGCGTTCGGCGCGACCGCAGCGGCCCCCGACGTCTGGCGTTGGGGAGCGGCGCTGCTTGCGGGAGGCATCGCGCTTACCTCCCACGGCACCAAGGCCAGCGCGCGTGCTGCCGTGAACATGAGCCCGGAACCTTTCAGCAATTGGGCGCTCAGTTTTGGAGAAGATCTCCTGGCGGTCTGGCTGATCTGGTTCGCGACGGCGCATCCCACGGCCGCGATCATCGTGGTGAGCGTGCTTTTCGGCGTATCGCTCTTCCTTCTGTATCACCTGTTTCGATTTCTGCGGCGCGCACTGCGGAAACTCGCGGAGATTTAACCGCGTTTGCGCGACAGTTGGTAGTCATGGCCGAGCATTTTGGAGTGCGGCGGCTTGCCGCCGCTTTAACGTCGCAAGCAACTCCGCAAGTGTGTTTTCTCTACAGGACGTAGTGGCAGATCCTCGGATCAGCTCTTGGATTCACCTTGCCTCGCTAGCGGCGGCCTTTTCACTTTGAGCTGCGAAGGGCTGAGGCGGGCGCCTTCGCTGCCCCTGCGGCTTCGCTCCTCCCTCGCGACTACTTCACGTAGGTCGCCAACCAATCGAGGAACGTCTTGTACCAGAGCTGGCTGTTCTGCGGTTTCAGCACCCAGTGTCCTTCATCCGGGAAGATCAAAAGCTTGGAGGGCACGCCCTGGCGCTGCAACGCGCTGAAGAATTCCAGGGACTGCGTGTAGGGCACACGGTAATCCCGTTCGCCTGCCACCACCAGCGTCGGCGTCTTGTACTTGCCGAGCTCCGCGGCGTAGGTAGACGGTGACCACTTCTTGTAATTCTCCGGCGCCGTCCACGGCGTACCTTGCATGTCGTGCTCTCCAAACCACAGCTCTTCGGTCGCGTACATGGACACTTGGTCGTACACGCCCGCATGGCTCACGATCGCCTTGAACCGTTCCGTGTGCGTCGCCAGCCAGTCCGCCATGTATCCGCCGTAGGAGCCGCCCGCTGCGGCCAACCTCGTTTTGTCAATGAAGGGATACTTCGCGATTGATGCGTCCACTCCCTTCATTATGTCAACGTATGCTTTCCCTCCCCAATCGTTGGTAATCTCGTCCGTGAATTTCTGCCCATAGCTCGTGGAGCCCCGGCGATTGATCATCAGCGTAACGTAGCCCGCAGCCGAGAACACTTGCTCATTCCAGCGGTAGCCCCACGCGTTTTCCCACATGGACTGCGGCCCGCCGTGCAGCAGCACGAGCATCGGGTATTTCTTCGCGGGCGAAAATCCAGGGGGCCGCACCACCATCGCCTCCACTTTCGTCCCCTCGGCCCCTTCAAACCAGAAGCTCTCCGGCGCATTCATTTCCACTTGCGCGAGGATGGCGTCGTTGTGATGCGTCAATTGCTTCAGGCCGCTGCCATCGCCCGCGGCGACAAATAATTCCGAGGGTGAAGTCAAGCTGGTCCGCTCCGTCACCAAAACGGTCGCGTCGCCGTTGAAGGAGAATGCGCCGTTATAACCATCGAGCAGTTTCTTCGGCGCCGCGCCGGCGCGCGCCTCTAGGGCATAAATCGGCTGGAGAGTCTCATTTTCCGCGGTGAAGTAAATGGTTTTGCTGTCCGGCGACCATGCCAAATCGTTCGCGCTGCGGTCGAAACCGGCTGTGAGATCCGCGCTCTTGCCCGTCTGGCGGTCGTACAGCATGACGCGCCACCGGTCGGCCTCATATCCCGCAGTCAATTGCGCATGGTAGGCGATCGCACGTCCATCCGGCGAATACACGGGATTCCCATCGAACCCGGGATTGGAAGTGATGCGCTTCGCTTCGCCACCGGAGGCGGACACGACGAACAGGTCGGCATTCGTGCTGATCGCCTCCACTTTGTCCGTTACCGTCGTGTAACAAATTTCCTTGCTGTCGGGCGAAAAATTGACGTCGCTGGGAGCGCCTCGCTCGTCCGGCGGAATATCGTAGTCCGCTTCCGGCGTAAGATCGCGCGCGGGCGAACTGCCGTCGGCTGGCATTACGAAAAGGTGGCTGCGCTTGCCTTCGGACCAGTGATCCCAGTGGCGGTAGAGAAGGTGGTCATAAATGTGCGCTTTTACTTTGCTCTTTTCTTTTTCTTCATCGCGCTTGGCGTTGCACGCGTCGTCTTTGCAGCCCACATACACAGGCGACGTGAAGGCGATGCTCTTCCCATCCGGCGCCCATTTAAACAGATCGGCTCCCGTCGAAAGCTGCGTTAGTTTTCTCGCTTCGCCGCCTTCCATCGAGAGCAGATAGATCTGGGAAGTGCCGTCGCGCGCGGAAAGAAACGCCAGCATCTTGCCATCAGGGGACCAAGCGGGAGAAGTGTCGCGGCCGCCCTGGGTCACTTGAATGGCTTCGCCGCCCGCCGCGGGAATGAGCCAGATATTGCTGACGCCGCGGTTTAACTCCATGTCCGGCGTGGACACCGCGTAGGCCACCCATCTGCCGTCGCGCGAGATCTGCGATCCCGAGACGCGATGCATTTTGATCAGGTCGTCAAACGTGATCGCGTGCTTCGCGGGTGCTTGCGCCTGTGCATGTGCGGCCAAAGCTATGCCCAGCGCGATGCCCAAAATTCCACTGCGCATTGCTATGCGATTTCTCATTGTGCCTCCACCCGTACAGCGATTTCCCCAACAATCCCCAAAACAGTGCATGATGTCACGATTGCACGGCGAATCCAAGGTGGGTGATTCGCTTCTGATTGATCATTTCCCTCTGGCAGTCGGCAAGCCCACGGCCCAGATGTACCCATCAGGATCCACAAGCATGATGTCGCGCCAGCCATGCGGAAAATCCTGCGCGGGCTGCAATATCGTAATGCCCGCGGCCCTCGCTCGCGCTTCCACTGCATCGGGATCAATGCCGAGCACACGCAATTCCGCTCCGGTTCCGCGCGGCGCTGCGTCCCGTAATCGCTGGTAAAGCGGATGATGATCGTAAGTGTGGTCCGCATGGAGCATGAAGTCGATACCCAGCAGCGCCAATGCTGCAAAATCGCCATCGGCGTAGCGCACCGTCGCTCCAAGGATGTCTCGGTAAAACGGCAGCGATTTTTCCACGCTTCGCACGAGCAGATTAACGCTGAATTTCGGCATAGCCCGGCCGTAATCATCCGCGGGCATGAAGGCATCGCCAGTACGCGTTTTTGTCATGAAATCACCTCCGCACCACTAGCCAGTTTGCGAGTGCCACCACGCACGTCGCTCCTACAATTACAAATTCGCCTTTGCCCATCTGTGTTAGCAGCAGCAGAGAAAAGATCAGACCGAGTCCCGCGAAAAGATATGGCCAAGGGAGAACGAATTGCGCCTGGCGATCTCTGCGCCGCCGCAAGAGGGGCACTGCCACTGCCATCGCGCCATAGACCGCCAGGCGCGAGACCGCCGATAGGATGGCGTTCCACTCGAAATCTCCCAGTGCCGCGAACGCGACAACTAAAACGGCGTATAGAAAAATAGAAACATAGGGCGTTCTATATCTTGGATGAACCGCGCCCAGGAACGCGGGGAAATCGCCCTGCTCGGCGAGAGCAAAGGTGACGCGTGGCGCATGCAACAGGTTCGCGCTCAAATAGCCGTACGCGGAAACCAGCGCCGCCAGCGCGATCGCGATTCCGCCCGCGGGTCCCAAGAATCGCTGCGCGGCATCAGCAAGGGGGCGCGGGGACGCGCCTGCGTTCGGCAAGATGGCCACGACGGCGAACTGCACTGCCGTGTAGATTACACAAACCACGGCGAGCGCCGTCAGCAGGGCGATAGGCGTGTCGCGTTTGGGATTAGTCGTTTCGCCGCCGACAAACAGCGCGCCCTCAAAGCCGCCGTAGGCATAAACGAGCAGCAGCATGGCCTCAAACCAGCTTTTCGCGGAAACAGCGGGAAACACAATCGCCACGCGAAGTTCCGGCTTGATCGCCAGAGCGAGCAGCGCCGCCATCGCGAAGAACAGCAAGAACCCCACCTTGATCGCGGTGAAAAAGTTGCTGACGTTTTTCCCGGTCTTTACGCCGATGTAGTTCAGCAATGCCAGATGGCCGATCAATACTCCCAGAAGGAGCAGCTCGCCCAGGCGCGCTCCCAATGCGGGGAAAAACTGCGCCGCGAAGGTGCAGAAAAGATTCGCTGCCGCGGCCGGAGCGGCGATGCGCGTCAGCCATGTCAGCCAGGCGACCAGCAGCCCCGCGAAGCGCCCCAGGGCGTCCCGTGCGTAAAGATACAGCCCGCCGGTTTCTTCGTAGTAGGAAGAAACTTCCGCGATACATCCTGCAATGATGAGAATTCCCGCGCCCGCGCCCAGGCAGCTTACCGGGCTGAGGCCACCCAACCGCGCGGCCAGATCGGCGGGCAATTTGAAAATGCTGACGCCGACAATCGAATTGACCATCAGAGCCGTCAGACTCCAACGGCCGATTGTGCGCACCAATGCGTGCGAGCTTTGCGTCAACCGCGGCAATCCTTCCCGCCAGAGGATTTCCTAGTGCCGTTCCAACTTGTTCCAGCAAATCCCTTCGAGAATGCTTTCTTCGTGTTCGCGGCAGACGCTTGGACCGTCATTTGGCCCAAATAGTCGGAACGGCACTAGTATGTCTTCGGTACGCTGACCGGAGCTGCTTTCATGCGCGCGATCTCGCCCAGCACATCGCTCTTCCCGTTGATCGCTTCGAGATGCGGATTACGCTCGCCGCCGTGATATTCGATGCGGTAGGTCCTGTAATAATCGGCGCCTTCGGCGAGCAGCTCGATGGGTTCATTGTGGTCTTTCGCCCACTGGATGGCGCTGTGCAATACTTCCGGCGACCACTTCCGGCCGTTCACCGCCACCAGATGCATTCCAGGTGCCAGCCCCGCCTGATCCGCCGGCGAGCCGGGAATCACGTCCAGAATGCGGTCGCTCAAATCACCTCCGGGGGCATGCACGTCAAAGCCCAACGAAAAGGTGTACGCGGCCACTTGGGTGACGATTTCTTCCGCCTTCACGTGTTCGTTGGGAACATCCGTAAACACCACTTTCCAGCCGGAATTCTCCAGCCCGCCGAGCGGGGCGCCCGGCCCGTGAGACCTGAGGCGCTCGGCAAAAAATCCCCGCCAGTCGTAGGGCAAAACTTCGTTCATTCCCGCCAAGACATCCTCGTACGTATAGGAAACGACTTTTGGTCCGGTATTTTCGCCGCCATAAAATTTCCGGCAGAAGTCATCGAGTGATTTCTTGCCCCGGGTTTCGCGGCGGATTATAGTATCGGCCTCCAGCCAGATGAACGTGCTTTCGTCATAGTAATCAATGCTGCGGCGCCGCGAAGTCCCCCCTGCCGGTGCGCCGTAAAGGATCTGCGCGGAAATCGCCGTGTCCTGCAGATCCCGCCACGCGCGTCCCGGCCAGTCATTCAAATACGCTGCGGTGGCCGCGAGATACTCGCGGAGGCATTCAGGGGTCCAGGAGCCGCTGCGCGCCGCCAGCATCACTCCGAGATATTGCGTCAGTCCTTCATAGACCCAGAGCAGATCACCTTTGAGCGGCGTCTGATAATCGGAGGCGACCAGGCCCACGGGGCGGCGGTACTTGCCGTTCCAGGAATGCGTGAATTCATGCGCCAGCAGATCCATCTGTGTTTCGCGGACCTCCGGATCCAGGAACAGCGCTTCGGGGGTGCGGTCATCACTGGATTCGTGATGCTCGACGCCCTCGGGAGGCATGACGTCGCTCAGAGAGAGCAGGAAGTCGTAGCGGCGATAGTGTCGTGCGCCGAAAAGCGCTCCGGTCTCTGCCACCAGTTGGCGCATTTGCTGCACCTCGCCGGGGCTGGCCGCCAGCGCCGCGGGTCCATCCGCCGCGATATGGATGAAGTGTTCAGGTTTCTGTCCTGGCGCCAAATCGATTGTGCGGAAATAGGCTCCTGTAAGCACTGGCGAATCGATCAGCGTGGTTAAGGAAGCAGGAGCAAACTCCACCGCGTCCGCTGCCTCCTTCGCCACCGGCAGCGCCGTGCCGTACTTCCACCCTCCGGGTAGGCGCAAACTCGCGGCGTAAGTCAGATCGTCGGTCTTCGCCCCTTGCGGATAGAGCGTGACGAGATACCAGTTCAACACCGCGATTTGCACCGTCGCAGAAGGAGTCTCTCGCGACCCGTTCGCCTCCGCCGGCGACAAATAATCCAACGCCACCTCCAGCGTGCTGGCGCCCCCTGGAACTTCCAGATGAAAAGCGTACATATCCAGATCATCGCGGCGCCATGCGACTTGCTGTCCCGCGGCCCGCATTTTTGGGCCGATGAGATTCACGATCGGGCCCGTCGGCGAGTGCTCGCCCTGGATCCACTTCGGGTAGACGAGAGTGAGCGGTCCGGGCTTCACGGGAAACACGAGTTGCGCGTGAAAAAGGTGCTTCGCAACGTCGCGCAAATCCACGGCAATTTTCACCGGCTCCTGCGTGGACTGCGCGTGACTCCCGCTGATGGTGACGAGACCCGGCACAAGAAGAAGAATGAGAGAACGAAAACAGAAACGCGTGAGCAAGTGGAATCCTCCAAACCCGCGAAAGAGTATTACACGACTGTACCGTGAGGTCACCTTCAGGAGGCGCCGCCTGGTTTGCTACAATCACTGTATGAGTACGGACACGCACTCTTCGCCGCTATTTTCCCGCAATCTCCGAAAACAGTATCCGGTTGCGTTGCGCGGCGAAGGCAGTTGGATTACTGCCGCCGATGGCCGCCGCTATCTGGACGCTTCCGGGCAAGCTGCGGTTGTCAGCATCGGCCACGGCGTTCCGGAGATCGGCCAGGCCATGGCCGAACAGTCCAACAATATCGCCTTCGCGCACACCTCGCAATTTCACACCGCGCCGGCTGAAAAGCTTGCGGCGCGTGTGCTAGCGCTCGCTCCAAAGAATTTCCACGATGGCGGGCGGGTCTATTTCACTTCGGGCGGCTCGGAGGCGACGGAAACCGCGCTCAAACTGGTACGGCAATATTTTCTGGAACGCAAGCAGAACGCGCGTTACCGCGTGATTTCGCGCAAGCAGAGTTATCACGGCAGCACGCTCGGCGCGATGTCTGTCAGCGGCAACGTGGCGCGGCGGGCGCCGTATGCGCCGATGATTCCGGAGTGGGGCCACGTCGCTCCTTGCTTCTGCTACCACTGCCCGTTTGACAAGACATTTCCGGAATGCGATCTTGCCTGCGCGGACGATCTGGATGCATTTCTCAAGGTGAATGATGCCTCCACTGTCGCCGCGTTTATTTTTGAGCCTGTTGTCGGTGCGACGCTTGGGGCCGCGGCCGCCGTGGATGGCTACACCGCGCGCCTCGCCGAGATTTGCCGCAAGCATGGCATCCTGCTGATTGCCGACGAGGTCATGAGCGGGATGGGCCGCACGGGCAAGCCCTTTGCGAGCCAGCACTGGGGCCTCGAGCCGGACATTATTCTTACGGGGAAGGGCATCGCCAGCGGCTACGCGCCTCTTGGCGCGGTTCTTGCGGCACCGAACGTGGTCGAAGCCTTCGAAAAAGGCACCGCGGCGTTCATGCATGGCTTCACATACCAGTCGCATCCGGTGTCCATGGCTGCGGGGAATGCGGTGTTTGACTATTTGGGAGCGCACAAATTGTTCGATCGCGTGACTCCTGCCGGCGAAACGCTGCGCAAGGCGCTCGCCGTACTGGAAAGCCACCCACACGTCGGGCAGGTGCGCGGTTTGGGACTGCTGCAAGGAGTCGAATTCGTGAAGGACAAGCCCACGCGCGAACCGTTTAACAAGGAGGAAGGCATTGCCGAGAAGATTCGCCAGGCCGCGCTCGAAAAGAACGTTCTCACCTATCCCACGCAGGGCTGCGTGGACGGCTCGCGCGGCGACCACGTCCTCCTTGCGCCACCCTTCATCATCACACCAGAAGAGTGCCGGCTCGTTGCTGGGGCATTGCAGCACGCACTGGCAAAAGTCTTTCCCGCCTGAGCGGCTCGCGCTACTCTTCTTGGCAGCACTTCATCGTCATCCATTCGCTCGATCATTTGGGAGATGCCTTTCATGCGCCGTCATCTGCAGTTCTTTGCCTTGTTTTTCGCCTCTGTTCTTATCGCGATTCCTTCTTGTCCACAGGAAAAAAACGCAGCTAAAGCACGCGCACGCGATCTTGGCGTGCCCTTTGATGGGACACCCGGCCCGTTCAACACTATCACCGATGTGCCGGGCGTAACCGTCGGCCACACTACGCTGATCTCGGGCGAAGGAAAGCTGGAGGTCGGCAAAGGGCCGGTGCGCACGGGTGTCACCGCGATCCTGCCGCGCGGGAAAGAATCGTTTGACGGCGCCGTGTTTGCGGGCTGGTGGTCGCTGAATGGCAACGGCGAAATGACCGGCACGACCTGGGTGGAAGAATCCGGTTTTCTGGTGGGTCCGGTGATGATCACGAACACGCACAGCGTGGGTGTGGTGCGCGACGCGGTCATCCAATGGATCGTCGCGCATCACAAAGCGGGACCCGAGGATGATTGGTGGTCGCTCCCGGTGGTCGCGGAAACTTGGGACGGCTGGCTGAACGACATCAACGGCTTTCACGTGAAACCCGAGCATGCGTTTCACGCCATCGATTCCGCCCATGGCGGAGTTGTGGAAGAAGGAAACGTTGGCGGCGGCACGGGGATGATTTGTGGCGGTTACAAGGGCGGGATTGGCACGTCCTCGCGCGAATTAACGGCGAAAGATGGCGGTTACACCGTCGGCGTGCTGGTGCAATGCAATTACGGATCGCGGCAGAATTTCCGCGTGGCCGGCATTCCGGTGGGGCGCGAGATCTGGTCGGAAGATCCGTACGCTTACCAGCCGTCAGAGATTTCCGAGCGCGGCTCGATTATTGTTGTCGTGGCGACAGACGCGCCGCTGGTGGCGCATCAGCTCAAGCGCCTGGCACGCCGCGTCTCCCTCGGCCTGGGCCGGAACGGCAGCATTTCTGACAACGGCTCGGGCGACATTTTCATCGCGTTTTCAACGGCGAATCCCGGGGCCGCTGCGACGGACCACGTGCTGGATGTGAAGATGTTGCCGAACGATCAGCTTGCGCCATTGTTTGCGGCCACAGTGGAAGCGACGGAAGAGTCGATCATCAACGCGATGGTTGCAGCCGATTCGATGACTGGGAGAGATAATCATCACGTCACCGCGCTGCCCCACGATCAACTCCGCGCCGTGCTGAAGAAATACAACCGGCTGAATCCGTAAGATGCCCTTGCGGGGGCTCGATGCGGCCGTGGTCGGTGTACTTAGAGCGCGAGTGGCGCGGTCTTGCGCGGTGGATTGAAGAATGGCAAGGGCACGATTTTGGCGGAAACCGTTTTGCGCGAGGCTTCCACCGTCAATTCCATGCTGAGCATCTGACCCACCTTGGCGCTTTCCCGGTTTATGGTTGCCAGCGCGATCATGCGTTTGAGAGTAGGCGACCAGGTCGTGGACGTGGCCTTGCCCACCTGCCGCCCGCCGCGATAGACCGGAACGGCCACGCGCGACGCCGTTCCCGGCACTTGCGGCGCCATACCAATTTTTTCGTAGAGCGCTTCGACCTCGCTCCAATTGATTTCCAGTCCCACCAGCCTGCGCCGCGGGCCACCCTTCTTTGCTTCCAGCGCCAGGGCTTCGCGCCCGACGAAGCTTTCCTTCTTCAAATCCACAAGCTTGCCGAGGCCGATTTCGCCCGGCGAGTATTTCTGATCTTCGATCAGGGCGCGCTTGCTGGAGATGTAGTCCACCTCGATGAGGATCAGTCCCGCTTCGATGCGCGCGATATCCAGGGCCACCATGCCCGCGGGATGGATATCGAAGGGCTTGCCCTTGTTCATCAGCTCGTCGAACACTTTGACGGCATCATTCCAGTTGACCCAGATTTCGTAGCCCAGGTCACCGGTGTAGCCGGTGCGCGAAATGTCCACGGGAACACCGGCGATTTTGCCGTGGGTCACGCGGAAATATTTCAGCGTGGCAATGTCGGCGTCCGCAACCGTGTGCAGCAGTTTGCCGGAGGTGGGACCTTGCAGCGCGAGCGCCGCAACTTTCTCGGAAATGTCTTCAATCTGCACATCCAAGCCGAGGGCATTCTGCCGGAACCAGCGCAGGCTGGGATCGGCCGCGGTCCAGCGGTAGTCGTTTTCACCGAGGCGGGTGACGGTGCCGTCGTCGATGACCTTGCCCTGGGGATCGCACCAGCAGCAGTAAATGACCTGATCGATGGCCACCTTGTTGATGTCGCGGGCGATGACGCGATTGACGAGTTTTGTGGCATCGTTGCCGGTGACGCGGTATTTGAAGAGCGGTGTGATGTCGATCAAGGCCGCTGTACTGCGAATGGCGTTGTACTCGTGGTCATGCGTCATTTCGTAGACGCTGGCGGTGTAGTAGCCCGACCATTCCTTGAAGTTGAGGCTCTCGCAGAGCGCGAGAGTTCTTTCGTGAAAAGCGGTTCCGACGGGCACGTTCCCTCCCATGCTGGCGCACGAAAAATTCAGGAGAACCTGGCAGGGGCTGCCGGGTTAACTTCGGATTATAGTTTCGAGTTCATGGCGGCTGCAAGCGCTGGAGAGTGCAAAAATCCCGGTGATTCTCTTGAAAGGCGCGCAGGCTCTCAGTAGAATGATGAGTTCCTCGATTCATTTCGCTCCTTTCTACATAGCGGAGTCACAACGCATGCCCCAGTTTTATGATGTGGTCGTCATTGGCGGCGGTCACAACGGTCTGGTGAACGCCGCGTATCTGGCCAAAGCAGGGAAAAAGGTGCTGGTTCTGGAACGCCGTGGAGTTCTTGGCGGCGCCGCAGTTACCGAAGAAATCATTCCCGGCTTTCTTTTCTCCGAGCTTTCTTACGTGGTTTCCCTGCTGCGCCCCGAAATCATCCGCGAACTCGATCTTCCGCGGCACGGTCTGGAAATCCTTCCTCTCGACGGCACGTTCTCGCCGATGCTGAACGGCGATTACCTGTGGCGCGTGAACGATCATGCAAAAACGCAGCGCGAAATCCGACGCCACTCGCGCCTGGACGCCGAAGCGTACGACGAATTCTCGAAGCTGATGACGCCGATGTGCCGCTTCGTGAAGCCGCTGCTTTCCATGATTCCACCGGACCCGACCACGCTGAATCCGAGGGACTTGAAGCAACTGAATTTTCTTTTCCAGCGTTTTCGCGAGCTTTCCTCTGACGAACGTTACACGCTGGTGCAGTTGATGACCATGAGCGCGGCGGATTTCCTGGACCAGTGGTTTGAGACGGACGTGTTGAAGGCGACGATGTCCGCATCCGGAATCATCGGCACGTTTTTGGGCATTCGTTCGCCGGGCACGGCTTACGTGCTGCTGCACCACTATATGGGCGAGATTGACGGGGCGTTCCGTTCGTGGGGCTTCAGCCGCGGCGGTACGGGCGGCATCTCGCTGGCGATTGCATCGGCGGCGCGCGAAGCAGGCGCCGAAATCCGCACCCAGGCCGCGGTCACCAAGATTCTGGTGAAGAATGGCCGCGCATGCGGCGTGGTGCTGAAATCCGGCGAGGAAATCAGGTGCAACGTGGTTTCCTCCAGCGTGGATCCGCACCTGACGTTTGAAGTTTTCCTGGAGCCGAAGGATCTTCCTTCTGATTTTCTGGAAAGCGTGCGGCGATACAAATTCCGGGGCTCCTCCGGCAAAGTAAATCTGGCGCTGGACGGGCTGCCGAATTTCAGGGCGCTGCCCGGCGTGGGCGCGCACCTCCGCGGCGCGATGTCCATTTCGCCGAAGATGGAATACATGGAACGCGCGTACGACGATGCGAAGTACGGCCACTTCTCGCGCCGGCCTTACATCGACATGGTGATTCCGAGCCTCACCGATCCTTCCGTGGCGCCGCCGGGCAAACACGTGCTTTCGTGCTTCGTGCAATATGCGCCATACAAGCTGGCCGAAGGCACTTGGGACGATCAGAAAGAAGCCTTCGGCAACAACGTGATTGACACCATCGCCGAACACGCGCCGAACATCAAGGACATCATCATCGGCAAACAGTTCGTGACGCCGCTGGACATGGAGCGCGAATTCGGCCTGACGGAAGGCAACATTTTCCAGGGCGAGCTTTCGCTCGAGCAGCTCTTCTTCCTGCGGCCGGCGCCGGGTTGGGCGTACTACAGGACACCGGTCAGCAACCTCTATATGTGCGGCTCGGCGACGCATCCGGGCGGCGGCATCATGGCCGCAAACGGGCGCATCGCCAGCCAGGTCATCCTGAAAGAATGGAAGAAGGCGGCGAACTGACCATGCCCATCGGACAGAAAGTAGTGCTCATTGGCGGGGGTCACAACGCGCTGATCACCGCATATTATCTGGCGAAGGGCGGGTTCAAGCCGCTGGTGCTGGAGCGCCGCGAAGTGGTGGGCGGGGGCGCGGTCACGGAGGAGTTCCATCCGGGATTCAAGGTTTCCACGCTGGCGCACACGATGGGGCCGCTGCGAGCGGACATCGCGCGCGATATGCGGCTCGAGCGTTTCAAGTTCGGCATCTTCCACCCCGATCCGCGGTTGATCGCGTTGGGGCTGAATGGCAAGGCCATCGTGTTTTATAACGATGCGGCGAAGACGGCTGGCGGGATCACTCGGATCTCCGCGAAAGACGGCTCGCGCTACACCGAATTTGCCAAAGCGCTGCAAGAGCTTTCCGGCGTGTTTCTGAAACTGGCGTCCATTACGCCGCCGGAGATTGACAAGCCGACACCGTTGGATTTGTGGAACCTGCTGCAGACGGGCCGCGGCATACGGAGCCTGGGCAAGAACGGCATTTTCGATTTGCTGCGCTGGGGACCCATGTGCGTGGCGGATTTCGTTTCGGAATTCTTTGAAACGGAGCTGCTGCGCGCGGCAGTGGCAGCGCGCGGGATATTCGGCACAAATCTGGGACCCTGGTCCGCGGGATCCACGGCCGTTTTGCTGCTGCGCGCCGCTGCGGATGCGCATCCCATCGGTTCGGCGGCATTCCCGCGCGGAGGGCTGGGCGAATTCACGCGAGCACTGGGCGACGCTGCAAAGAAAGCCGGCGCGGAAATTCGCACCAACGCGGAAGTACAACTGGTCCGTACGAAGGAAGGACGCGTCACCGGCGTGGTGCTGGCGGACGGCGAAGAGATCGCGAGCGAAGCAGTGGTCTCCGGCGTGGATCCAAAGCGGACATTTTTCCAATTGCTGGACCCGGCAAACCTGGATCCTGTGTTCGCGACGCGCATCAGGAATTACCGTTCGTTGGGCAAGGTAGCGAAAGTGCATCTGGCACTGGGCGGGCTGCCGAATTTTCCGGCGCTCGCGGATGCCATGGGGCCGGACGGCTTGCGGCAAGCGCTTTCGGGACGTATTCACATTGGGCCGGACCTCGAATACCTGGAGAAGGCGTTTGACGCGGCAAAATATGGCGATATTTCCGCGGCGCCGCACCTGGATGTAACGATTCCATCGCTGCTCGATTCCACGCTGGCGCCGGAAGGGAAGCACGTCCTTTCCGCGTATTTCCAGTACGCGCCGTACAAGCTGAAAGAAGGGAACTGGAGCCAGCGGCGCGGGGAACTGGCCAACATCGTGATCAAAACGCTGGCGAACTACTCGCCAAACCTGGCGAGCCTCGTGGAAGCGGCGCACGTGGTCACGCCGGAGGATCTGGAAACAATTTACGGCTTCACCGGCGGGCACATTTATCACGGCGAACTGGCGCTGGACCAGATGTTCACGATGAGGCCGGTGCTGGATTGGGCGCGCTACCAGACGCCGGTGAAGGGTCTCTTCCTGTGCAGCAATGGCACGCATCCGGGAAATGGCTTGACAGGCGCTTCGGGAGCGAACGCAGCCAAAGAGATCATCCACGAATTGCGATAACCAGTTAGTCCAAGCGAACTCGGCGGCGCTCTCTTTGTTCTTGGGGATGGGAGCGGCGGTCGTTCCGATTCGGGAGGGAAGTGTTGGCGATGGAGTAACCCCCTCCCCCGCCTATTTTTGTGAAGTATTTCAAAACAAAGGGGATACGGGGGCTCTGTTGACATCCTTGGGGAGCGCGGCGATGCCTCAAGCGGTAGAGGTTAAAGGCCA